>JAZKES010000109.1:11150-38354 GCA_040386995.1 Pseudomonadota bacterium
ATTTTGCCGGATACCCGCCTTCGCGGGTATGACGTATTTCGGGGTATGACGTATTGTCGGGTATGACTTATTAGTAATTTATCAGAGGTTCCTTAAGAACTACTGAATGATGCGCTTTGGAAATTATTGCTGCGCCACTCTTCCGCCAATCGTACCAGCGAGTCTTTCGAGTGGCAGGTCACGATCGGTGAGTAATTTTTCCACGAGCTCCACAGCTTCTGCATTGTAGATAGCAGACTCCATACCGGTTTGAAAACCGTCCGCCCAATCAAGCACAGTGTTACCTTCGAGTGTGCCTTCGCCCTGGAATTGGCCTTTGCGATTGCTGTGCGACGTAAGATCCGCACCGGCATCGACCAGAATTTGAATGCCCTGTACGAAATTCTTGTGTGCCGCGCCGTGAATAGCCTGCACGAGGTCGGTGTTGCGCGCCTGAATGTCTATGCCCGCATCAATCAACATCTTCATGGCTTCCATGGATTCTTCGACAGTGCCGACATCTTTCATGAAACCTTTTGTGTAACCCACGCCCGCTAATGCCATCAGTGCAGTTGTGCCATCGGTTGCTGCAATCAGCGGATCAGCGCCGTTGGCCATCAATAATTTCATCACCTTGAGATCGCCGCAAAAAGCAGCGCGCAAGAAAGGTGTAGCACCGGCTTCATTGAGCCAGGTGGAACGAATTGCGTTATGCACTTCAGTATCACCATTCAGGCGTGCATTGACGTTGGCGCCCTTGGCGACCAGTTGTTCGATGACTTGATACATCGCGTCGATATCGATCACAGGATTCGGCATCGTGCCTTTTTCAAGTGAACGCATTTTTACCGCCATATAAAGCGGATTCCAGCCTGCATCGTTCGCAAGACTCACATCGGCGCCATGTTCGATCAGCAAGTTCGCGACCTCGATGTTGGCGTTCTGGATTGCCGTAATCAGAGCTGTGTGACCACCAGCGGATTGTTGGTTGATAAGTGCTTTTTCAGCGAGCAACACGTTGACGGTTTCAATGCCGTTTTCGCGGCTTGCGAGAATCAAACCACTAAGACCACCTTCAGGAGCTGAGGCGCCGCGACGCCCTTCTGAAACAACAGTCTTGGTGCGGGCATTCATGTTCGCGCCACGATCAATCAGCAGCTGTACGACAGCAGCATGATTCTGTTCTGCTGCGAGCAGCAAAGGTGTTGCGCCGCGATAATCATCTTTTGCTTCGATATCGGAGCCGGCATCGAGCAACACTTTCACACTTTCTACGTCACCGGAACGTGCGGCAAACATCAGAGGAGTTTCACTGTATTGCAGGATTGTTGCTTTCGGATCAGCACCAGCGGCGAGCAACGCTTGCAGCGCTTTCGCATTACCGTTGACTGCGGCGAGGTACAGTGGTGTTGCGCCAAGACGCGTAGCCGCTTCAACATCCGCACCTGCGGCGAGTAGCTGATTCACGAGTTCGAGATTGTCCCAATACACTGCCCAATGCAGAGCAGTGCTGCCATCGGTTTGGGTTTCGAGCACGTCGGCTTTGTCATTCAGAAGCTGCGCTACGGTTGTAAAGTCGCGTTTTTCTGCAGCATCAGCGACGGCGCTTGCTGCCAGAGCCTGATACGTTGCGAGCGGCAGAGTAAGTGCCAGTGCGATGCCTAGTAACGATTTGCGCATAATCTCTTCCCTCTACCCTTCTCTTCAAAAACTCTTCGTGCTTCAGTGAAATGCCAATACTGGCAACAAGCTTGAGCTTAGCTCAGCGATGTTGCTCTGGTGCTGTCGCCAATTGTTTCGTTCTCGATGCCGTACATGTGCAGCACGGACAGCAGGAAGTTGGAGGTAGGACCAGTATCCATCACGTTCAACTGTTTTGGTTTGTGTCTACCACCCGCACCACCAACAATCAACTGGCCAACGTTCACGTGGCTGTGCTGGTTGGCGTTGCCCATGTTGCTGGTCCAAAGCACGAGTGAGTTGTCGAGCAGGTTGCTTTCGCCATCCGGAGAGTTTTTCAACTGCTCGAGGAAATATGCAAATGTCTGCATGTGATAACGATTGATCTTCGCCCAGTCTTCGCGACGTTTGGGATCTTCGCCATGATGTGATGAAGAATGGTTCGCGGTAGTAACACCGGATTCTGGATAGGTCGTGCCACTTTCGTCGCGGCAATACAGCAACGCGGATACACGTGTGATGTCGGCCTGGAACGCCAACACCTGCATGTCCCACATCAGCTTGATGTGTTCATGAATGGACTGTGGTGGACCAAACGGCATGTCGACGTCGGGTGCTGCGTTTGCGCTGCTCGCGGCAATCTGCAGGCGACGCTCGACTTCGCGTACGTTTTCCAGGTACGCATCAAGTCTGATGCGGTCATTGTTTGGCAGCGTTTTCTTGAGCCCCGTAACTTTCTGGGAGACTGCATCGAGTACGCTGGCATTGGCCTTACGGCGCGCGATACGTTCTTCCGGCGTAGCGCCATCACCAAACAGGCGCTCGAATACCACGAGTGGATTTACTTCATGTGGCAATGGCTTGTTGGGGCCAGCCCATGAAATAGAGTTGGAATATGCGCAGCTGTAACCCCAGCCGCATACACCAGTGTTCGAACCCGGATCTTCGATGCCAAGCTGGATCGATGGCAGCAACGTGTCCTGACCATATTTCTGCGCAATGTATTGATCGACGCTGGTGCCACACTGAATATCCGGACCGCCGGTTTTGCGTGGTGATGCACCAGTGAGTGACGCAGCAGCCCGTGCATGGTCGCCTCCGCTGGTACCTTGTGGCGGCATGGATGACGTTGCATCGAGGCCCGCACAAATTGTCAGCTGATCTTTAAACGGTGCAAGTGGCTCATGCACAAAACCGAGACCAACGTTGCGCCCTTCAGTCGGTGCAATGTCTGGACGGCCGTCATGCCAATACGTGGGTGACCAGCCATGCGCTGAAAAAATACCGACAAAACGCGGCACCGGATTAGCAGCGGTTTGCGCGAGCGCGGTGTGCGCAGGAACCATCGAGTCAAGGAAAGGCAACGCTATTGTGGCGCCCACTCCGCGCAGCATGGTACGACGCGACAAGAATTTTTTAGTGTTGAACATGTTGATGCTCCCCTGACAATTGAATCGTAATTTTTGCTGTTTACTGCTTAATGTTTCGCGTTATTGCGCAGCAATGGTATCGCTGACCCTTTGGTTCATCTGGAACGGTTTGCTTTCAACAACGCCCATTACCAGATCCGAAAACTTGTAATTGTCTTCTGCAGCACCACGCACGATGCCACGCACTACCGGCATATCGAAATACTCGACGCCACGACCCAGTGCATACGTCAACAGGCGTTCAGTCATCGTCTGCACAAACTGCGGTGAATAATGCAGCAATGCGTTGCGCAATTCGGTTGGACCATTAAACGCCTGGCCATCCACGAGTTTGCCCGAAACGTCCAGCGTCTGATTGAACTCGGTTGTGCGGTAACGGCCGATACGATCGAAACTGTCGAGTGCAAAACCAATCGGATCCATCATCTGGTGACATGACGTACACGCAGGATTGTTGCGATGTTGTTCCATGCGCGCGCGCATGGTTTGCGGACCCGCACCAGGCTGATCGCTGGCTTCAAGAGCCGGTACGTTTGGCGGTGGATCTGGCGGCTGCACACCAAGAATATTCAGCAATACCCATTTGCCACGTAACACAGGTGAAGTGCGATCTGCTACTGCGCTTACTGTCAATACGCTGCCTTTGCCGAGCAGACCACGACGCATGTCAAGATCCGGTGTGAGTTCAACACGACGGAACTGGCTGCCGTAGATATTCGGGATGCCGTAATGTTTGGCCAACCGTTCATTAACAAACGTGTAGTTGGCGTCGAGCAGTTCGGTGACGCTGCGATCTTCACGCATGATGCTATCGAACAACATCTCGGTTTCGATGCGGAACGCCTGACGCAGGTTGTCGTCGAAATCAGGGAACAAGTCTGCAACCGGCGAAGCGGATTGCAGGTTGCGCAGCTGCAACCATTGACCTGCAAAGTTGCTGACGAGTGACGAAGAGCGTGGATCGTCGAGCAGACGCTCAACCTGTTGCTCGAGCACACCGTCATCACGCAGCTTGCCGGCTTCGGCGATCTCAAGCAGTTGATCGTCGGGAGGGCTGCTCCAGAGGAAGAACGATAAGCGTGAAGCAAGTTCGAGATCACTGACTGCGTAATATTCGCTCGTGCCAATAGCTTCAACAGGAACACTTTCAGTGCGATAAATAAATTCGGGATCGGCAAGAATCAATTGCAGACCACGTTCGATGCCTGTTTCAAAATCACCTTCGCTGCGACCAGCATCAAAGAAGCTCAGCAATACAGCCTTGTCTTCTTCGGTAACGGGACGGCGATATGCTTTTGCCGCCAGTGTAGTCAATATTTCGGTAGCGCAGGCTTGTTCCTGATCTGCGCTAGCAGGCGTACAGGTAAACACTTTGGCGCGGCTTTCAGTCTGTTCAGGACGTTTGCCATCGAACGGACCCGTGATCGACATTGCATTGACGTGTGGCGCGAACGTGAAACCAACAACGTCTTGCGTGAGTGTTGTGCGTTCGAACTTGCGGTTGAAGTCGTTGCTTGGCAGATGAGTGCGCGAGATAAACGACAAACCAACTTCGCGGGTACCGGCCTTGACTGGCACTCGCACCACGAAACGTTCGTCAGTCATGTTGCGTGGATTTTCGTCAGCTACATTCCAGGTCTTGATCAACTCACCATCCAGCGTGAGTTCGAGTTGTTCACCTTCTGATGCGCCAAACAAACCACCGGCATTCGAACGCACGGGTGTCCAGTTAAAAACGTATTCGCCATCTGCAGGGAAAAAGTGTTCGACGAGCAAACCACCGCGTGAACCAAATGGCAGGCCTTCTTCGTGGCGGTTCTGTGAGAAATCGGGCGGCGCGTGGTATTCCTTGCTGGAGGTTTCCATTTCATGACCAAGTGCAAGGCGACTGATGGATGCGGCAGCGGACACATACGCTTCGATCAAGGCAGGTGATGAACCAAGCGAACCTGCCATGTTGTCGAAGCCGTAACTGGTGTCATCCACTGGCAACAGCGTGGCAGGATTAATTTCGAGTGCGAGCATGTCGCGAATTGCGTTCGCATATTCCTGACGGTTCATGCGATGAATGCCGGGTGGTATCAGTACCGGCGCAGCTTCCCACGCAGCATCGAGTTTACCTTCAAGGCCTTTGACGAGTAATTCGTGTTCTTCGGGAGTTGGACGCGGTTTGCCGGGAGGCGGCATGACGCCAGCACTCAGTTTGCGCACAACTTTTTCGCCAACTTGCGCCTGCGTACCGACTTGCGAAAAATCGAAACCTTCGAGATCGAGACCGCCGTAATAGTCTTCAAAGTTATGACATTCGGTGCAATAGGTTTCGACAAGTTTGCCGAGTTCTGCATCACTCGCGTCAGCAGCTTGTGCGTTGACGGAAGATATTTGTGCAAGGAGTGCCAGGGTTAAACCGACATACCGAACAGGCCGGTTTTGTAGAATATGATGATGTGGCTGACGCTTGAGCATTACGAAAAAATTCCCCCGTTCCAGCAGCAGGCTGGTAGTTGTATTACATACCGCTCGATGTAATGAACGGTACTGGAAAAACGGCGCCATATTTATCATTTTAAAATGTAAAAAATAAGAAATTAACCGTTTATAACGGTTACCTTAACGCCATATTGTGCGGAAATTCCTATGTTTTCCGCGAATGCTCCCATTCAGTGCGGACAATTAAAATTTTCCGCTGAAACAGAACTCAGGATTTGGTTATTCGAGCGAAAATTTTTAACGAAAGAATACACCACGGAACTGAACGCGCCCTGACCAGGAAACCTCTGATAAATTCAAATTGCGTCTACCCGCTGTGTTGAAGCTTGTCCTTGCTTTCGCGGAGACAAACTTTGAAAGCAGAGGGAGTAACGATTTATTCAGAGCTTCCCTGAAAGTTATCCCCGCGCAGAACAATTGACTCTTGGAGAGTCGGGCTTACGCTCAATCCCGACGTCAATCACCACTACCCACAGTCCACTGTCCACCTTCCACAGTGCAACAAAACAAGTGCTGGCGAATGTGCTGATCGTCAGGCTGTGCGGCTGTCCCAGTTATCAGCCAGATGTTGGGCGGTGCGCCATGCGAGCGCTTGCAAAGTTTGCGTAGGATTACGCGCACCCGCTGTGCCCATCACCGAACCGCCGATCAGGCCAAGGTTTGGCGCGTCATGAACAAAGCCGTAGGCATCGGCAACACTCGTGTCAGGATTTACGCCCATGCGTGTGCCGCCATGCGCGTGCGTCGACAACGCTGGACCATTACCACCCTGCCCGCCAGTGACTTCAATCGCGCCAGCTGCGCGAAACCATTCAATCATTTTGCCCGCAGCATGCGCAGCGGCCAGTGGCTCGTTGGGTTTGGGGCCCGATGTAACACGCAGCACAGGATCGCCGAATGGGTCCGTGATGTTCGGATCGAGATCTGCCCAGGTGTTGTTATACGGCAGTGTGGTGGTCTGCACGTATGCAGACGTCCAGCGACCGGCATTTTCGCGAATGAAATTTTTCCATTCACTGCCCCAGCGCCTCGTCACTCGCCCATAGGTTTGCATGCCCGCAGCGCCGATCGGATGTTTCTCGGTATACGCATGCAAACTTGCGCCGCCGATGAAGCCCATGCCTGCATGATCAAAATTGTCATCGGCCCAATCGTCGACCATCACACCTTGCGCGATCGCGCCGTACCAGATATTGAGATCGAACGGGAACAAGGCCGACACACCGACGCCTGCCTGTGCGTCCCAATGGCCGAAGTAATGACGACCAACCTGTCCGCGATTATTGCCGAGCCCTTCTGGATGAAAGGTGGAACGCGACAACAGCAACATACGAATGTTTTCGTAGGTATAACAACCGAGCAACACGGCGCGCGCCGGCTGAAAATAAGTTTCGCCATCGCGCAAGTACGTCACACCCGTCACTTTGCCGGTGTTGTCACACTCGATGCGGCGCACGTTTGCGTTGTCCACAACGCTCAGATTACCGGTAGCTTGCGCCTTCGGAATTGTTGTTACATCAGTCGAACTCTTGGCGCGGATATGACAACCACCGCGGTCACAATAACCATGCAATGCACAAGCGGCACGCCCTTCGTAAGGCTGAGAATTGATTGCGGCAGGACCACGGTATGGATGAAAGCCGATGTCCTTCGCGGTCTGCATCATGAGATCCAGATAGTCGCAGGAACGCAGCGGAGGCATTGGATATTCGCGCTGCCGCGGGCCTTCGAAAATATTGCCTGCTGGATCGATTTGCCCCTGAATATTGCCTGCTTTACCGCTCACACCTACTTCATATTCGATATTGTCGTAGAACGGTTCGAGCTCATCGTAGGACACGGGCCAGTCTTCAACGGTAGAGTTTTCAGGAAGATATCCAGCGCCGTAACGCTCTAGCGTGGAGCTGCGAATGCGAAAATCCCAGGGATTAAGGCGCCAGCTTTGCGCATGATAATGAATCGACGTACCACCCACTGCATTCATCATCGGATGACGTGCTGCCTGGCGCGCAACCTGATCGGGACTTGTGCGAAAGGTCGGCACTTCCTTGCTGACCTTGTCACCTGTCGTGACGAGTGAGCGTACGTTGTTGTGAATTTCATCAGGCTTGTAATCCTGCACGGGATTCATCCATGTGCCAGCTTCGAGACCAATCACTTGCAAACCCGCGCGTGTCAACGGCAGCACGGCAACCCCGCCCGCAGCGCCAAGCCCTACAACTACAACATCTGTTTCGGGCAGATTAATGGCCATCGTGTTCTGCTCCGTAAGCTGAGGTGTGGATGGCAGGCAAACGACCACCCATCTTCTGCATGTCTGCGGTACTACCCAATACCGCGCCGGGATAACCGATCAGATCCCAGCCCGCATAACCCACATTTCCCCCGTAATACGGATCGCTGAACATACCTTCAAGCGTCAAGCGATACAGACGATTGAACGTAGCCTGTGCGGTTGCAAAATTTTCGAGCGTGCCTGCTTCCATCGCGAGCATCAGTTCGTCCTGTTGGGTCTCGGTGAGTTGCGCAAAACTTTTTCCATGCCGTGTGATCGCCGTTTGTTCGAGAGTTTGCAGACCGACGGTGAGCAGCGGAATATCGGCCTGGTTCCATTCGGCGAGGCTGCGATTAATGTAAGTAACCACACCGCAGTCGACAGCCGCAGGTCCATTTGCATCGGCAGGAACAATACGATTACTGAACGCAGCCAGTGTGGTCGCCATGTTTTCATCAAGCACGGTTGGCGAAACAGTTGCGGGCGCGGAACAGGATGAAGTGGCGATCAACGGCAACAGACTCACAGAACCTGCGGAGATACCTGTCTGCAACAGGCTGCGTCTGCTGATGGTGGTTTGAGTTGTGCTGGAGTTTTGGATATCTGCATCATGTGCAGAAATGTTTTTGTGGTCCACTAATTCCCCCCCGGGATTAACTGACTATCTGATTGCGGCCCTCGTTCTTGGCTTTATGAAGATTGGCGTCGGCCCTGTCCATCAGTTTTTCGATGTTATCGTTTTCGATGGCTTGTGCAATACCGATGCTCATGGTGGGAACAAAATCAGCAAACAACGCGGACCAGTCAAACCTGCTCATATTGTTGCACAGGCGATCGACCTGCATCCTCGCCTTTTCTATCGTTGTATTAGGGCACAGGATGACAAACTCGTCGCCACCGATACGCGCCGTAAGATCTGTGCCACGCGCAGTATCACTCATGAGGCTCGCAATCTGGCGCAGCGCATGATCACCGGCTTGATGCGAGTAGCGATCGTTGATCTGCTTGAAATTATCCATGTCGATGAAGACGAGCGTGAAGGGTTCGCCATAACGTGCGGCGCGCAAGAGTAGTTGTTCGGACTGCTCGCCGAAAAACCGCCGGTTATAAAGACCAGTCAGTTCGTCGCGGATACTGAGCTCATGCATGTTGTGCAGCATGCTGTGAAGTTTTTTGAGCGCGCCTTGCGTATTCGCCATCAATTCACCGATCTCATCTCTATAGCCTTCGGGAAGATTAGGTAGATGATCATGTACGGTGAAATCATGCATCGCCTTGCTGATCGCGTTGACCGGCTCGGCATAAGCAATAAGCGCGATGACAGTCGAGGCGGATCCAACGAGTGCAGTAATCAGTACGATATTAAACGTTGTCATTACCTCATTCGTGAGCTCAACACTGACGAGAACATAGATCAACAGCGCAAACAGCGGCAATTGTGTGCCCAGAAACGAGAACATAAAAATCCGCACACCGGTGTTCTTCGGGCCAGGCAGTTTCGACGCGAGATTATAGAAAGGCAGTCTGACTTTCTCTTGAATGGCTGGGGGGATAAGCGGCTCTGTTCCTTGAATGCTTATACGTTTTACAGAGTCCGGCTTGGTACCGAGCATAGAGGTTAGTGTTCCGGTTTATTATTGTTTGTATATGATCGTGGAATTGGTATTTATATACAATATTGTTTTGCCATCAGCGACCTTTTTCATTGTTCGGATCCCCGATCACGATTCGCAGGCAAATAACTTTCAGGCATCAACAAATCAGGGCGTCTTGCAGGCTGGGAAAGGAGGGGCGACGTTATCGCTAACGAGGCAATGCAGGTACGAAATGAAAAGGATACGGGATCAAACGGATAGTTATTTTTTTGTGCCCAGAACGGTTGTCGAAATTTTGAACTCCGGTTCAGTCACTGACTCCTCTACCTCCGGCTTAACGACGGTGAATCCGTTGTATTCCCAAACACATGGTGACGGATTGCAACTTGCCTGCATGAAATTGCTGATATAAGCGAGATTGCCCATGTTGCTGTTAGCTGTTTGCACAAATGCCCAGGTTTTGAAATCAAAATTGCCGTTAAGGTAAGTGATGTATTCACGGTTAAGGGAATGACGAGTGCGCGCGAGTTCGGCCAGCACTGGGTCGGATCCTTCCATCAGCTTTTTGAGCTCCTTGTTCTCGGCCATGAACTGTTCAGTCATACGCGTGTATCGTTGGGTTCGGTTTGCGTCATTCATCAGCTTGGTCACCAAAGTCCGCTCTTCCTTATGACCTGAATAATCCTGATCCTGCTGTTGGGGACAATCCTGCACCCCATGCTCCTTTTGATAGATGACGCAGGCACTTGTCCATTGCTGTGAATAGGAGCCCCTCTGACGCTGCACATAAGCCGTCACCGCCGCGCGCATGGACCCCCGATTTATTCCAGCCTCATCTCCGGATGTCATGGGCATACCGGCGCTTGGTGATTCTTCAGTCGTTGTTGTTTGATCAATGCCTGGACTCACAACAGCCGTTGCAACCAGTGATTCAGTGACGCTGCTGTAAGGCTCGACTTGCTCCGATTCCCGCCGTAGCTCTTGCGGTGTAACGACAGCGCGCGTGATCGGCAAAGGCGGCTGAATACCAGTCAACTCTGCCGCTGGGTTTTTCTCTGCTGGTCTACGCTGCGATGTAGTCACAACAAGATAAGTGCGTGGCACTTGCGAAGTAATGGCCTGCTCAGCATTTGAGTTATTGTGTTGTGCAGAAAAGACGAACCCGATGATCGCGCCATGCAACAAAATACTCGCCGCAATTCCCTTGCTCAAAATCAATTGATCGCGCGTGAAGAGCTTCATCACAATCGTCAAGACAAGTTGCGCAGCATGGTTGGTGTCCAGATCTGTCTAAGGTTCGACGACCTCATAACCGCGTGTTTTCAACTCAGCAAATAAACCATCGTCACTTAACAGGTCATTCATGCCGAGCACTGCGAAAGTGCTTTGATTGGTTTTCAAGGCATTTTCTGCGGCATCGAGCCACAGTGCGTCTGCCTGCTGCGTCAAAGTCAGCATCAGCCCCGCCTCAGTGCTTTCAAGGAACAATCTTTCACATACGTTTTCTTCGGCAGGCAGGTGGATAGACCTGAGCTCATCGACATAACCAGCGGCCCACGCATTCGCGCGTCGTTTCATGCCATCCAGATCTTTTTCCATCCGCTCCAGTTGACTCGCGAAACACGCCCGTTCGAGTTCAGCAGACAGTTCATCCATGAATGTTTCGGCTCTATTGGCGAGAGACCGGTAATTTCCCTCTATCTTTTGTTCGAGTTCAATTTCTGTCTTTTTGATTTTTTTATTACGTTTGACCAGCTTGCGGATTTCCTTCATGACATCGCCATTGGATGTGAGTCCCGCTTCCTGTTGGATCAGCCCGACCATCGTGCCAGCAGCCGCTATGGGGCGTAATAATTCGATATCTTCCTCATCCGGAAAATATTGCGATTTCAGCGCAGCAAAACGCTGATAAAGATCAGCTGGCAGAACTTGCTCGAGAGTTGCTTCATCAGTATTGCGACTTAAGCGTTTAGCGAGCCGGACTGCACGCAGAATGTTAATTGGATTGAGCAGCAGGCGCATGGATGGAGACGCATTAACAGAGGGGCCACTCAGGTACTCTTGTGACTGTGCGATGACTGTTGCTACTTTCTGTGATTCCCAGATCATGTCTTCGGGGATAGGTGAAATTGAACCAAATATCCACAATACATGTTCGCCGTTAGTTACTTTCCAGAGCGGCGGACCGGGCTGTTTGCCGACGACGATGATTTCTTCGGGCGCTTCTTGCTGACTCACGACAATGGTTGGCAGCAACAAAAGCAGGCTGCAGAGAACTACTTTTGTTGGTGTCATAGTGACTGCCCGGGAATACCGGCAGTTTGTTCCTTCCTGCGGTAATACAACACAAAACAGCCACACAGTAATACGTTGGTCGCTAACCGAAGCGTGTATGTCAGTGCCTTTCCATATGATTGTAAATAGCCAACGCTATAACTCACACCAACGGTACCTTGTTTAGCTGTTTCGGGATCAGGCCATTCGAGGTGAACATTCAGACTGCTGCCGAGCAGACATAACAGCACTAGTCCTGTAATCCAGAAACGTCTGGGTACATGGTTGCGAATACCGATGAAGGCAAAAACACACCCCACTATCGGCGTGATGATATACATCAGCAATATTTTGAGCAGCTCAAGGAGGTTAGTGACCCATTGCGGGTGGGACCGCATAAGGTCAACTATACCCATTGATTCAATCGTGATCGCCGGCAACAAAAGCGCAAGCGCCAAAAGTACACAAGCAAAAAAATGCGCGAGCAAAGGCAGTACAACGGTTGTACCAATCGGGAAGCGATGCAACTTGCTGCGCAATTCTGGGCGCTCGATGATTGCTGCAGCAAGCTGTTCGTAATCTCCTAACTGTTGTGAAGCAACAGCTAACGCCTCTGCGTTACTGAACCCTTTGGACAGTGCCAGCTGTTGCAGATCATGATGATGATCCTGCAATTCGCGCAGATTTCTTTGCACAAGTGCATACGGAACGCCGGCGTCCAATAAGCGATTTTTATAAGCGACGAGGTTAATCTTAGCCATGGTGTTCACCCAATACGTTGCTGATTCCTTGCTGAATGCGTTGCCAGTCGTTGGTCAATTCCTGCAGGCGCTTTCGACCCTTGGCAGTTACCGCGTAATAAATCCGGTTGCGGCCATCGAACACTTTTTCCTTCGCCTTGAGCAAGCCGCGTTGCTCGAGGCTATGCAACACTGGGTAAACAACACCTTCGGCGAGATCGAGCGCTTCACCTGAAACTATGCGGATAGCACGTACAAGTTGATAGCCATACATTTCTTCGCGAGACAGTAGACGCAGGATCAACAACTCGGGAACACCCGACATAAATGCTGCATTGGTTTTTGCCATGAACACACCCTCTTTACGATTCCAACAGGCCCATACCTATTAGTTATAGGTAAGACAACACAAGATGGCAAAAAGTTCATGGATCTCGAACACAACTTTCAAAGCAGGCTTATGACCGTGAAATTAAAAGGGGTATGATTCCATGCGAGGTTTGAAAGACCGGCAGCGCCAGACCGATTTCCGGGACTTGCAAGGCCGGACGAAACTGCGGGTGGTGAATTTCACCAGATGCGAGGTGAATTTGCCCAAGACGATCGGACCGAGGTTGGCTACCAGATTATTTTTGCGCTGTATTTCAATAGCTTGTGGCTTTTTCCCAAATTGGCATGCGATCTGCAATTGATCATTCATTGCAGGATGACTTGCAAAATTAATAATAACTTTTTGAGGATTTCCCCATGTTTCACAGTCCTTTCATCGTACCGGTTGCTTTTGCGTTCGCCTGGGTGTGTGTTACGTGGATCAGAGCCGCCTACGGCATCAAGGGTCCATTCGCTGAGGGAGGCTGGCATAAACAACGCAACATGAATGTACCGCCCATGTTCCAGAAGATGATGGAAAAGGCGATGGAAGACAGAGATAGAGAAGTGCAGGACTTGAAAGATCGTATTGCCGTATTGGAGAAAATTGTAACGGATAATCACAAGAGCGACAGCCTTGCCGAAGAGATCGAAAGACTACGAGATCGTAAGTAAAACTAACGGACACAAAAAAGGGTGCTGATCAGCACCCTTTTTTTTAACACGCTTACCGCTATTCAACAATCTCGAATGCCAGTAACACGTTGCCCGGCCGACCAACAAATCCCGCATTGCCAGAAAGCATGTACACCATACCATCCGCAATTACCGGTCCAGAGCCATCGAACGAAGCACCATTTGCTTCAACTCCGTTGATTGTTTCAAACATCTGGTTGGCATCGAAGGTCCACAATATTTCACCTGTTTTTGCCGCATAAACACGCATACCGCCATCTTGCGCTCCAGAAAACACAGCACCAGGAATCGCGGTTACTGCAGCCGATTGCGTGGTACCACATCCCGGGCCTTCAGCACACAATGGTGTTTGCGGTGGTGTGTACCAGAGTTGTTTACCGGTTTCGACATCGATACCGTGAATGCCGCCCGTCAATGCAGCGCGATAACCGCCAACTGCGACGAACGCTATGCCATCGGCAACTGAGGCTCCCCACACGCCACCAACCGGACTGCCATCACCCGCTTTGTATTGCCAGACTAGTTCACCATTTGCAGCGGGATCGAGCGCATAGGCCATGCCCGATTTCTGCGGAATAACCAGTAATTCCCGACCTGAAGGACCTGTGGTCAAAATGGGCGACGCCGAAAAATCGAAGTCGGGACCAATCGCGTCCGGACAGTTTGAATTTGGTGTTGCTGGATTGCAGCCACCTATCCACGCATCGTCAGGTGTTAATTGTTTTGTCCACACAAGTTCACCTTTGTCGATGCTGACCGCAATCACTGCATCGGCTGTTGGTGGTGTTGGTTCGGCGTATGCGTTTCCGGTTGCTGCATAGACGAGCCCTCGTTTCACATCAATGGTGGGAGCACTCCAGATACCAACGCCTGCTGGACCAAACAACTCTGCACCGTTCGCACTTGTGCCGCGTGGTTGTGGTTCAGCCACGGTGTAGAACTTCCAGACTACTTCACCCGTATTTGCGTCGAGTGAAGAAATACTGCCGCGGAAAGTGCAGCATGAATAATCGGGATTCGACGCGGTGTTTTCTTCTGTGACGCCGGTCATCGGTACATATAACCGACCGTCGTGCAAAGTAACCGAACCCGTGCCGCGCACTGCAGAATGATCTTCAACACGTGTTACCCAGATCATTTCCCCCGTTTGTGCATTCACTGCATATGCATTCGCCATGATGTCGACGAAATACACGGCGTAGCCACTGCTGCCATCTGCAAGCGTAATCTCACCGACACTTAATGCGCTGCGTATGCCAGAGCGTGGCAGATAACTCCAGTACGTGCAGCCACTCGCTGCATCAATCGAATACAACGCGCCCGCACGATTACCGACAAAAAGGCGACCCGAAGCTACTGCCGGTTGCGCACGAGGCTGACCTTCACCTGGAAGACCATAAGCCCATTTGAGGCGCAGCTTCGATACATTTTCAGCGGTGATCCCACCGTCTTTGACGTAACGAGTATTGGTGTTGTCGGGACCCCAGCCGTTCCAGCCAGGGCTCGACGCTGGATCCGTCATCGGTGGATTGCTCGTGCAGAGATTCGTGGTCATTCGTAGAGGAAGATCAATCACATCGCGACTTGTCAGATATTTTGCGAGCGCGCGCTTTTCGATATCAGTCATTCCAGTTGCTTGCAGACGCATTTCACCATCGGTGATCGCGGCGTATACCGAGTTTGGGGCGAACATAGCCATGTCAGCCTTGCTGGGTGTGTGTGCATTGGCTTGCGGATCGGGATTCAAGTGGCAGGCTGCACAGCGCGTGTTGAAAAGCGCTTCAGCATCCTGGGCCAGTACTGACTGGCCATAAGCCAGGACAAGTACCAACAGCAATTTCAGGGATCGCATAAAAACTCCGTAATCTGGCTTGGTAAATTCAGGACTGCCTTCGCATTACTTATAACGAGATGTGCTGCAGTCCTTAAAATAAAACCCCGGCTGCATAACAACCGGGGTCTGGTTCGTAACGTGTGTCCGGCAAATATTTGCTGGTTAACGTGGCACCGCATTCGCGTAGACGCGAACAATCGCCACGTCTGACCAACCGCCAGGACCGTGATCCGCGCCAGGCTGCAAATCGGTGAAACCAATTTCATCGACGCGGCTCAGATCAATCGTGTCTACAAGATTGCCCTTGGTTACGCCGAGCTCGGTATTGAATGAAATCCACTTCACTTGCTGGATTCTGAATTCCTCGAACAGGAAGTCAGTGGTCTGACCCAATTCAATGTCGCCGATATAGGTTGTGCCATCTGCAAGTTTGATGAACGGATGAATCTTGTGGAAGCCAGATGTTTTGCTCTGAACCATGACACGAGCCGAACCGGTAAGATCGGCAAATGCTTCCTTGTTTCTGAGTGCAAACGTACAGCCTGCTCCGCACAATCCAGACCACGTGTGTGTCGGGTTGGTGTCGTTGCCATCAAATCCGGTAACCTGCAGTTCTTCACTTTTGGGTCCATATAGTTTCAGTTCGAGATTCGCGTTAGAAACATGTCCCTGAGACAACGGATTCTCGCCACCTTTTGGCAACTGCTGCCAGGCTTCCTCAAAAAACAAACCTGCACGTGGCGCTGGGGGTGCTGGTGGGGCATTCCCTTCGGCAGCGGCGTAAAGATTGAATGAAGTGACGGACAGAACTGTCAGTAACACAAATTTTTGCAGACGCGATTTCATATGTTCCCCTCTTCTCTTTAGAATTTAATTATTAGTGGTCAGGTAAATTGTGTGAGCTACTGAATCGTTGTTTGCGAACACGTGCTGAGGTTTACAGATAAAGCTCACTGAAAAAAAGCTGTACCGCAGCCAATCGCGTTGGATGATAGTCGCTATCAAAAAGCCCCACAATGAAAAAATGTGACGCCTGGACCAGCATGTCGATAGAATGAAATGGCGCACCAATATCAAAAATAATAACGACTATATGCGTACCAAGGGGGAAACCATGCCTTCGCTTTCCAGGCCAGTCCTGCTATTCGTTTTGGCATTGCCGGTCGTCACATCCGTTGCTCGAGCGCAGGAGGTTTCCAGTTTCATTCCGGTAACCGCGGATATGCTGGAAAATCCAGACCCATCCGATTGGCTGATGTTCAGCCGTACCTACGATGCACAGCGCTTCAGTCCGCTCACACAGATCAACAAGGGAAATGTAAAAGACTTGCGTATGGTGTGGTCACGCGGCATGGATCAAGGCCGCGTTGAAAGTATTCCGCTTGTCTATGACGGTGTCATGTATGTGCTTGCGCCGGGTGCCCAGATTCTCGCACTTGATGCTACCAACGGCGACACGATATGGAGTTACCAACGGATGGTGCCTGCGGCTGAGCGCGGCCAGGCGCGCAGTAAAACCCTGGCCATTTATCGCGACATGATTTATCACACTGCGCCGGATGGCTATGTCATCGCGCTGGATGCGCGCACCGGAGAATTACGTTGGGAAACCGAAGTAGTGGGTGGTGGCGCCCACATCTCGGGCCTCATCATAGCCGATGATGTGGTGATTTCATCGCGCGGTTGTGGGGAAACCCGGGAGAGTTGCTTCATCGCCGGCCACAACGCGCTGACGGGTGAAGAGCTCTGGCGCTTCCATACCATTCCTGCCATGGGAGAGCCAGGCAGTGAGAGTTGGGGCATTTCGCCCAGTCATGATGAGATGCGAGCCGCGGCTTGGGGTCTTCCAGGTTCCTATGATCCAGATACCGAAACTGTCTTATGGGGCATCGCTAATCCGTCTCCATACAATCGCCAGGATCGGCATGGCGGTGACTATCGCAATACTTCCCTCTCCTCACCCGCTGACCTCTACAGCGATTCCACCGTGGCGCTCGACCCGCAAACAGGCGAGCTCAAATGGTATTTTCAGCATCTACCCGGCGATGACTGGGATGAAGACTACACAAACGAACGCACGCTGATAGACAGTCCCATCAATCCAGATCCGGCGCATGCAAAATGGATCAATGAAAGCGCGCGCGGCGAGAATCGCAAAACCTCCGTCATGATTGGTGAAGGTGGCGGGATATTCGTGATCGATCGTACCACTGGCGAATTTTTGTGGGCGTCGCCTTTTCCATTTGATACGCCGGAATTTTTGATCTCGCAGATCGATCAGGATGGCACTGTTCATATCAACGAAAATGCGCTCATAAAAGAACCCGGTGGCCGCAATTTTGTATGTTTCTTCAATACGCGCAGCTATTGGCCCACGGCGTATAGCCCTCGCACAAATTCAGTCTATACCTCGTGGTACGACGCGTGTCTCGACTATCAATCCGAGAAAGGTGACGAGCCGCGTAATCGCCAACAGCTGTTTCGCCCCGGCGCTGATCCCGAGCGTTTTGCAGGCATGGCGAAAGTAAATGTTGAAACAGGTGAGATCATTTATTTTAATCAAGGTACTCATCCCTCAATTGGTGCAACTCTTGCGACCGCGGGTGGTCTGATCTTTAACGGAGACGCCAATCGTCGCTTGCGCGCTTTCGACGATGAAACCGGAGCAACATTGTGGGAAACAATTGTGGGCGGTACAGTCTCATCCAGCACGATTAGTTACGCAGTGAATGGCCGCCAATATATTGCAGTCATGACAGGAGATAACTTAATTCTTGCACAAATGGCAGGACTGAGTGGTACGCCAATAGTTGCAGGCGACAACACCATTTATGTATTCGCATTGCCAGAACAATAACGCATAATATGGGCTGTTTTTCGCACCGTTGGCGTAAGGGGGTAACCATGAACGCACGCATTTCCAAACTGATTGCCGGACTGTCGATCGCATGCGCAATGCTGTTGATTAATCCAGTCAGCGCTCATCACTCCCTCGTCGGTGAATTCGATACGTCAAAAAGCTTTGAATTACGCGGAGCTCTTACCAAACTGGAATGGTTCAATCCTCACATCTGGTTTTATCTCGATGTAACGGCAGCAAATGGCGACGTCGAAAAATGGCAATGTGAAATGGGCTCTCCCAACCAATTGATGCGTGCAGGTTGGAAAAAAGAAGACCTGCCCATTGGAACCGTAATTCGTGCACAGGCTAATCCCGCGCGCGATAGTTCCAAAACCTGTTCAACACGCAGTATCACACTTGACGATGGCACACCTGTTTTTTCACGTGGGCCTGGTAACTAAAACTAAAAGAAATTCTGGTGAAGTAATTACGGAGGGTAAGACCATGTTCAAACCCGCAGGCAGGACAAAGACATTTTTGGTGTTGGCGGCCGCACTTGTAATACAGATTCCGGCACAGGCACATCATTCCATAACGGGCGAGTTCAACACTGAAGTAACATTTGAACTTCGCGGCACACTGACGAAGCTGGATTGGACAAACCCGCATCTGTGGTACTACCTGGACGTAGTCAACGAAGCGGGTTCGGTTGAGAAATGGCAATGCACTACAGGCCAGAATCCAAATCGTCTGCTGCGGTCCGGCTGGAAAAAAGAAGATCTGCCCATCGGCGCCGTAATTCGCACCATCCGCTCCAACCCTGCCAGGGATCAATCAAACACCTGTATCGTTGGCGGTATAACACTGGATGACGGCACGCCGATTTTCAGTGGCACCAAAGGTGAAACACGCACAAATTAATTTTTACTGTTAGTACCTTATAAATAAAAAAACACGTTCAATTGGATGCATTAGGACTTTTAGGGGACGCTCTCGATGAAATTAACACTGAAGAAAATCAGCACTTGTTTTCTGTTACTGGGTTTTGCCGCTCAGCTTCACGCGCAAGACATTCCACGCCTTGATAATGGCAAACCCGACATGAACGGCATATGGGCGCGCCCTTACGTTTCAGACATGGGTGCAGCAGGTAATGGCCGCAACCAGACTGGCCCAGGTGAGTTACCGTTCACGGAAGCTGGCCGCAGGAATTTCGACAATTACAATCCATCTACTGGTGATTACACCGGCACATGCCTGCCCTTCGGGCTGCTGCGTGCGATGAACTCACCTGACCCTATCCAGTTCATGCAGACCGATACTCACTTCGCACTTCTGTATGAACAAAATACCTGGTTCAAAGTGATTAACACCGATGGTGAAAATCATTCTCCAGGCGTGGCTACGTGGTTCGGTAATACGATCGCGAAATGGGAAGGCGATACACTTGTTCTGACTACCTCAGAGTTCAATGGCAAAACCAGATTGGATACGATTGGGCATCCCCACAGCGATCAGTTGACGGTGACGGAAAGACTGACACGTCGTGATCTCGAAACCATGGATTATGAAGTGACCATTAACGATCCGATTTATTATTCCGCACCGTGGACGAACAAGCGCGTATTTACGCTGCAGAAAGATTTCGAACTGATCGAATACTCGTGTGAGGAAAATAATAAAAGTATGTGGGAAGGCCGAATCAAGCCACCCAATTATGATAACTGGCATACTTACGATACTAAGGAGTAATGCAGGCAGTTTGAAAAAAGCCCCGCAATTGTGGGGCTTTTTTTATTCCGGGTTTGGCCAAAGATTTTCAGCAATTCTGCAATGTAAAATGCGCACAGAAGACGTTTAGTGTTTATCCAGAAAATCAAAAAATTCCTTAGCATAGAGAAGATATGCGTTGAGGTGCTCACCACCCGGCACTGTGTGATATTCGGCTTCTACGCCATGCTCCTGAAGTTCCTTCGTCACGCGTTCTGAAGCCGCCACCGTATTCATCACATCTTTGTCACCGTGCAGCATCATCACGGCAACTTTGTCTTTAAGGTTTTCGAAAGGATAGTTGGTCGTGATGATAGGACCCGAACTAACCACTATCGCACTGATCAGGTCGGGATATTTTGCAGCAAAGTGAAATGCAGATGAGCCCGAGGGATTCTGGCCATGGACGAATACTCTCGCCGGATCTGCATTGTATTCAGCAGAAACCAGACTCAACACGTTGATCACATCCTGCTCGGCACGCATGTTCTCTTCTGCTGTCCACCCTTCGGCTGGTACAGATGGTCCCATCGGTCTGTCGACGGGATAAGGACTACCGTAATAGGGCTGCCTGTAACCACGATAACCAAGCGGGGAGATCACGATATAGCCACGTTCACGCGCGAGCCTGATGAGGTCATTGTTGTCGCGATGGTTGTTATTGATGCTGGTACCTGCGCGCAGCGTAATCAGCACAGGCAGTTGTTGCTCAGGGGTCCAGTTTTCCGGCACGAATAAACGGTACGGAATTGGTTCGCCGGTCCCTGGAAATTCGTAAACACGATATTGTTCGCCGGTGTGGCGATACATGGGTGCCTTTGCATCCGGCACTGGTGCAGTTTCACTCTGCTGACCTGGAAGCACAGGTAGTTGAGCTTGCGCGCAAGTGGCAAACAACAGGCAGGCCAAAAGCAGTGGCAACTTGGTTTTCATCATGGTGTTCCCCTTGAGTGAGCAGTTCGATTCAACGTCGGGTTTATTTTTAATGATGCAAAAAAACAATTCCCGCTCAGAGGCGGGAATTGATTGAACTATAAGTACGTTTGCATAGCGATGTTTAGTCGTCGAGAAACTTGCGTGCAGTTTCCAGATCGCAGGTTTCGTTTGAAAGCTGCATGTCGGGACGATACTGCCAAGTTCCAGACCATTCAATCGGTGCTGCCAGATATTCTGGATCTTCGACGCTACCGGAGTAAATCATTCCCTTGCCATCAGCGCTTAATTCAAACCTCTCAACGAGATGTTTTTGTGTGCTGCTAGGCAATGTGGTGGAAAGGCCTATCGGGTTTACTGCAAAATTTGTTGTGTCGGCTACCAGTGTTGTGCCTTCCCAATGCGCCGTTGAATGGCCATGCAGTGAAGTTTCACTTGCGGCTGGATGTTCGCGACCGTCGAGGTAAAACGTACGTACTGAATCCAGCCAGTCGATAGTCATCACAACCTTGTCATCCTGCACGTCGATAACGTTCGCGACAGGATAGAACATCAATGCAGGTGAACCAATTGGCACGCAATCTTTTGCAGGTGTTGGGGTTGACGCAGTGGCTGCAGAGGCGAGTACCGCCTTGCCGGCATCGGTAGTTTTCCAGTCACGCGCACCACCCAAAAATCCGAAGAACGAAGTACGTGGTGAAAACCAGGTGCCTTCAATGCTGGTAGCAGCAACAGTGCTTTCTGGAACAGCGCTGCGCGATGAAATATTCAGCGGCAAATAGGTGCCATCTTCCTTAAACAATTCTTTGCCTAGAAGCAAACCTTCGGGATCACGTTTACCGGGGTTGCCTGCAACACTTACGACGTCGCCGATTTTTACGGAATCACGAGTGAAACCAAGTGGACCAATAACCGAACCAGCACCGGCTTCAACTTCGGTAGTTATTTCTGTGCCGTCGTCGAGCTTTCTGGAAAGTGTCATATAGACGTGCGGGTTACGGAAACTATATTCAGTAATGGTGCCGGTAATTGTTGCTTCTTTTTGAGTGTCGAATGCAGCTGCGCTGTGATGGGCTAATGCTTGAGCTGAACCGGCAGCAACGGCGCAAGCTAGTACAGTACGAATTAAAACTTTCATTGATTGCTCCCTGGTAGCCGGACTTCTCCGGCGTTTATTAAAACTATTTAGAATTATTTTTTTATAAACACGGCGGAATTCTCCCACCCGACCAAAGTGAGTTCAAGCAGTATATCTGCAGGTCTGTTAACGTTGTGTGCATACAGATGCTTTGTTAGGCTCTTGTTCCACTACGCGCCTGCAGTTGATTTTTCGTCAAGGCTTCCACCCTGAATTTTCAATTGAGGAAACAAAATGAAAGCGCCCCGAAAAGAATTTCTACTGTTAGCCAGCCTTGTATTAACAGCGTGCTCACAACAAGAAACTGCTGTTCCTGCTACTGAAAATACTTCCTCCGGGACAACAGCTCCAGATCAGAACCTTGCAACTATTACAGAGGACATCTCCGGAGTAGTGACGAGCAGTGTTGGTCCCGAAGCCGGCGTATGGGTGATTGCTGAAACCAAAGATCTCTCGACACCTTTTGCAAAAATTGTTGTGACGAATGACAACGGCCAATATCTGATCCCGGACTTACCTGCTGCTTCATACAATGTCTGGGTTCGTGGTTATGGATTAGTCGACTCGGCAAAGGTTGCAGCGATGCCCGGGGACACACTGGATCTGAGTGCAGTTGTCGCACCCGATGCTGCATCCGCTGCGGAATATTATCCGGCGGGTTATTGGCTTTCTTTGCTAGAGGTGCCGGCGGAGTCGGAATTTCCGGGTACTGGTCCGCTTGGTAATGGGATTAGTCCTCTGGTTAAACACCAGGCCGACTACATCCGGCAGATTACTTCTGGTGGCTGTATCGTATGTCATCAGATTGGCAATAAAGCCACGCGCACCATTCCCGAGTTTTTCAACGGCTATGATTCAAGTGAAGCGGCATGGGCACGCAGGATTCAGTCCGGGCAAGCTGGCGCTTTCATGACCCGCACCCTGACTGGAATGGGATTGGAAGCTACGACCAGAATGTTCGGCAACTGGACAGATCGCATTGCTGCCGGGGAACTTCCGCCAGTGCCCGAACGTCCCACAGGCTTTGAACGCAACGTAGTGATCACCGAATGGGACTGGGCAGATCCAACTGCCTATATGCATGACTCCGTTTCTACTGACCGCCGCAATCCAACCTTGAACGCATACGGCAAACTTTATGGGTCTATGGAGGAAAGCCACGACTATCTCCCCGTCCTCGATCCGCAAACCAATCAAATCGATCGTATTCCGTTGACCATGATGGATGAATCAACACCACCGGCTCCGGGACCACAACTGGCAGAATCACCCCATTGGGGAACCACAGATGTTTGGGATTCGAAAGCCAACGTGCACAACCCTATGCTCGACGAAAATGGGCGGTTATGGATAACCGCGCGCGTGCGTGGCAATGACAATCCTGCTTGGTGTCAGCAAGGTTCGACCCACCCGTCAGCGGTAGCTTATCCGTTGGAGCGCAGCGGCCGTCAGTTAGGACTGTACGATCCTGAATCAGGCCAGTACAAACACATCGACACTTGCTTCGGCACTCATCATTTGATGTTTGCTGAAGACGCCAACGACACTCTCTGGACAAGTGGCGGTGGCGCGGTGATTGGTTGGCTGGACACCAAGCAATATCTTTTGACCGGCGACTACCAAACGGCTCAGGGCTGGACTCCGTTCATCCTGGATACAAACGGAAACGGTGTTCGAGATGCTTTTGTCGCTCCGGGTGAGGACGCTGATCCTTCTAAAGATACACAGCTGCTGCCAGGGTTTGGCTTTTACTCGGTTAATCCAGCGCCGGATGGCTCAGTGTGGGGCTCAATCCTGGGCTTTCCTGGCGGAGTAGCGCGGCTAGTGCCAGGCGACGATCCTACTCACACGGCAATTACCGAGTATTACCAACCGCCGCTTGATGAGACAGGTAATCCTGTTGAAGGATTCTCTCCGCGCGGCATGGACATTGACCGCAATGGAGTCGCCTGGATCGCGCTCGCGAGTGGCCATATGGCCAGCTTTGATCGCCGGCTTTGTACAGGAGCATTGAATGGCCCGAACGCAACTGGCCAGCATTGTCCTGAAGGCTGGACCTTCTATCCCGAGCCCCTGCCCCAATTCAAAAACGTAGACCGTTCTGGCTCATCTGAGGGCAGTTATTTCACCTGGGTTGATCAGTTCGATACCTTCGGGCTCGGCGAGAACACGCCTATCAATACTGGCAATCAAAGCGGTGCGCTGCTGGCGCTCAATGAGGGTGAATGGGTGAGACTGACTGTTCCCTACCCGCTTGGCTTTTATACCAAGTGGCTGGATGGGCGCATCGACGATGCGTCAGCGGGTTGGAAAGGCCGGGGTTTGTGGACAACGTTTAGTGGGCGCGCACCCTTTCACATGGAAACAGGGGAAGGAACGACACCAAAGGTCTATCATTTTCAACTGCGCCCCGATCCGCTCGCTAACTAGGAACTGAAAGCGGCCTTGGCAACTGGCTGAATTTTCAAGGTCGATTGCTCACAGTTAATCGATGGTGTTTTTATGAGAACGTATCGCTGGGCTTAACCGTTATCCGGTAATGATCTGGTTTAACGAAACTCGCTCTTTGAGATACAGTGAAACCTATGACGCCACAAATTCAATAAAAATATGAAAGTTCTAAAAGCAAAAAACCCGCAGAAGCGGGTTTTTTGGTATGACCTATTACGTGGGTACTTATGCCTTGCGTTTTCTGCTCAAGCCCAGACCCATGAGTGCGGTTCCAAACAGGACAAGAATGCCTGGCTCTGGAACTTCACGTGGGTTTTCGATTTCGCCATCACCAGCGAACCAGAGGCGTGCATTGGAAAGTCCGCCACCACCACCTTCATTTGGATCCTGCAGGAAGGTCCAAGTGCCTGAGTATTCGCCTTGGGTAATGAAGAATGCACCAAAGTCATCAGGGGCATTTTGTGGGTTACCACCGACATGTACTGTAAATACTGCCATGCCAAAGTTTTCCCAAAAATTATCAGCAAGCTCCCAAGTGGCTTCGATGTCTTTACCACCCCAGCTACCGCTAGTAAGTGTGACAGTCAACCAATCAGACGAACCGCCGCTTGTTGTAATAGTATCGTCGTTGGCCCAATCATCTGCACCAAGGTCAAAAACGCCGCCTAAGGCCTCGATATCTGCAGAACTGTTGGGGTTGCCCGGGCCAGTACCGCAAGCATCCGCCGCATCGAAGGTCCAGGTTCTGTCAATTCCGCTGCCTGAAGAACTGCACTCAAGCGGCACTGCTGTAGCGAAGCTCGAAATGCCCATGCTCAACGCTGCGGTTACTGCAATAGCTATCAAATTATGATTTTTCATTTTTATCATCCTAATAATGTCAGGTTAATAGTGTGTTGATATAGACATAGCACGAACCGTGCCAAGAAAAAAACATAGGAAAATCAGGATTATTTCCTGATATCAAAAAGCTATGTGTATTATCTTTTTACGAATTATGTGATTAAGTCCGCATAGTTGTAAAAATAATCGACACTGCAAAGTGCTTGAAATGTTCAAGCCTTTCAGCATCCGGCGGGCGTATTGGGAAAACAGAATGCAGAGTGATGACTATCGAGCGAGGCAAACTGGCGATTTGATTAGATAATTAAATTGAACCCACTTTGATAAGTCGTGCGCAGGGCGGACTGCCAGCTCTTTGAACTGCCAATGAAATAGCTATTAAGCTTTAGCGGACGACAATACAGGTTCTGGACTTTTACCTTTCAGAATAAACACCAGAGGCAGCAGGGCCAAGGCGATCCACATCATCAGATGAAAATCGTTGATGTAGGCGATGGTCATGGCTTGCCGGGTGATTTCCCCGTCCAACATTGCCAACACCGCGTTGGAGCCTCCGACTACCGTGTCTGGCGCAAGTTCCAGATTCAAGCCAACTGTAAAGGGAGTGATGTCTTCATTGAGATAGGCATGCTGGATGCGGGTATTACGCGTGAATAGCGTAAAGCCAATTGACACCCCTATGCTACTGCCGAGGTTGCGTATC
This sequence comes from Pseudomonadota bacterium, assembly GCA_040386995.1. Classification (GTDB taxonomy): domain Bacteria; phylum Pseudomonadota; class Gammaproteobacteria; order Pseudomonadales; family Pseudohongiellaceae; genus CAILUG01. Next base: position 37,193 of record JAZKES010000109.1, read on the forward strand.
AGGCTAAAAAGACTGGCGGCCTCTGCGCGGTAGCGTGGCTCGAGGGTGATGTAGGAAATATTGCTCAACGGAATAAAAACAAAGCCCAGGCCAAAGCCCTGAATCATGCCGCTGATGACGATGTCGTGTGCCGGCACAAACGCGTTGAAACCACACATCAGGTCGAGCGCAAACGCCGTCAACAAAAGACCCAGAAAGATCAATTTGCGCGGATCGATTTTGTCTGTCACCCGACTGACAATGATCATGGCAGCCAAAGTGCCAAAGCCACGTGGCGCCAATATCAAACCAACGTCCAGCACGCTGTACCCCATCAGGTTCTGCATGTAAGGAGGCATCAATGCCATGGTCGCGAGCAGGATCATGCCGACGACGAACATAAAAAACAGCCCGAGCCGCAAGTTGCTGTCACGCAACATGCCGGGTGACAAAAACGGATGTTCAACCCGATGGCTATGGACGAGATACATCCACACACTTGAGAGAATCAGTGCCACATAAATCTGTATTTCGAGTGAAGCGAGCCAACCTGCCTGTTCGCCTCGATCAAGTATCAGCTGGATGCAGGCAATACAAATACTCAGGGTCAGGAAGCCTATCTTGTCGAAGGGACGTTCGAGTTTTTGCGATTCCGGCAAATAAAACATCAGCCCGAGAAATGACAATATGCCGAGCGGTAGATTGATAAAAAACACCCAGCGCCACGAATAGAATTCTGTAAGGTAACCGCCAAGCGAAGGTCCGAGAATCGGACCTATCATCACACCCATGCCCCAAACCGCCATGGCCTTGCCGTGATTCGCACGTTCGTTGATGTCGAGCAAAGTGGCCTGCGAAAGCGGCACCAAAGCAGCTCCGAACACCCCCTGAAGCATGCGAAACAGCACCATCTGATCAAGCGAAGTGGCCATGCCGCATAAAACTGACATAAGCGTAAATCCACTAACGGAGAGCAGCAAAATAGTTTTACGTCCGTAGCGACCCGCTAGCCATCCAGTAGGCAGCGTCATGATGGCCGTGGCAACTATGTAGGAAGTTAATACCCACGAAACCTGATCCTGTGTTGCCATCAAGCTGCCTTGCATATGGGGCAGCGCAACATTGGCTATAGTGGTATCAAGCACCTGGATAATAGTTGCCAGCATCACCGCCATGGTGACAA
>JAZKES010000110.1:0-1134 GCA_040386995.1 Pseudomonadota bacterium
GTGTTTTAAGGCGACTGCATACCTTCGACGCAGTTAGTGACCAAGGATTCCACGTGATCATCGGCTGATCCAGCAAAACCGGCGCGTACCCCTGAAGAGGATAGCGGCAGGTGCAGCAACTGACCGAAGGGGTTTATATCCACTTTTGAAGCTCTCATACGATCCTCCTAATCTTCCAGCGTTAAAGCTTGGCTCGATCATAGCAAGTAAACATGCGGCGCTGAGACGTGCTTGTTTGTCTTTGGAATTTTAAGAAGAGGGCAAACGGCTATGCCTGGTTTTTCGCAGCAATGAGCCGAGAAAAGAAAAAATTAAGGGGCCAATAAAAATGGCCCACTCCGAAAGGCTGGCTGTACCGTTTTAAGGATGCTGCGACAGCAAGTTGATTCTTGTCCTTCTCAGACGAGGAAAACTGATGCCATTTCCAGTGCTCAGGTAACACGGTAGAGTTGTGACTCTCAAACTTAAGAGTCTATTATTTATGCGCTATCGGATTTTTGGTCAAACAGGTCTGAGGGTTTCCGCGATCGCGCTTGGCACAGGCAACTTTGGCAAGGGCTGGGGTTACGGTTCCGATCGCGAAGAAGCGCATAAAATTTATAAGGGTTTCCGGGAAGCGGGCGGAAATTTTCTGGATACAGCTGATCAGTACCAATTCGGCCAATCCGAAACGATGTTAGGTGAGTTTATCAATCATGAGCGCGATGACATCGTAGTTGCCACCAAATTTTCGCTTGGTGATAGCCCCACCAGTGGTCTGCAACATACAGGCAACAGCAGGAAGTCGATGGTTCAGTCGGTAGAAGCGAGCCTGAAACGTCTCAACACTGACCGCATCGATTTACTGTGGGTACACATGCCGGATGGCGTGACGCCTATAGACGAGATAGCCCGGGGTCTGGATGACTTGGTACGCGCGGGCAAAATTCTCTATTCCGGCCTTTCGGATTTTCCGGCTTGGCGTGTTGCCACTGCTGCTTCAATTGCGGAATTGCGTGGCTGGGCGCGAATTTCAGCAGTACAACTAGAATACAGTTTGGTAGAGCGGACTGCGGATCGTGAACTTCTTCCGATGGCGACTGCATTTGATCTCGCTGCGGTATCCTGGTCACCACTAGGTGGTGGATTGTTAAC
>JAZKES010000111.1:0-4232 GCA_040386995.1 Pseudomonadota bacterium
GTGTTTTTCATGATCACCGGATTCCACGGTATGCACGTATCAGTTGGCGTGATTTATCTCACTACCGTGGCAATCAAGGTGCTCAAAGGTGATTACGACCGTAAAAATAATTACGACATCATCGAGATCGCGGGTTTGTATTGGCACTTCGTGGATCTGGTCTGGGTATTCATCTTTGCATTTTTCTATCTTTGGTAATTTTCGGTCTTGGTAAACAGGAACATCACACAGGCTTAAGCAGAGACAACTATGGAAACTACACACGGATCTCATGGCACCCCTCCCATCCATAATTCCGAGGCAAGTGTCGCGGTCGCTGAAGAACATCCTATCGGTGTGTATCTGAAGGTCTGGATATTGCTGTTCGTCCTTAGCACCTTCTCTTATCTGGTCGACTATTTTGATTTTCAGGGTTACGTGCGCTGGTCGTTGATCATTATTTTTATGTTGCTGAAGGCTGGTTTCATCGTCGCGATATTCATGCATGTCTGGTGGGAACGCATGGCGTTGATCGCCACGATTCTCGGGCCACCCACAGTACTGTTGGTATTAATCGGCTTGATGGCTTCGGAAGCCGACTACACGTTTGGCACACGCGTAGATCACCTGGGCCAGCCCGAAGCAGCAGAAAGAATTCATGTCAGTGAAGTGTTGGGCGAGGAGCATTAATCAAGCCTTTGGTTGAGAAACTTGCGTGCTTGGGTGAGTCATCCGGGTAGGACAACATCAGGAACACACCCGTTGGCGAATTTGTACGCGACGCCCGCGGCAGAAAGTGTTGCTTGCATCGACTGAGTTCGTTGGAAGATATGCAATCAGGAAGGCGCCTCATCCAATGAGTCACTGATAACGTCCATTTCATAAGTCAGATGCAGTACCGTGCTCTGCAGTGGAGAACACGATGAAAGTTATTCAAACCGTTATTTTCGTCTGCCTTGTCCAGGCATTATTTTGCACCGAGCTCCAGGCCCACGGCAGCATCACGGCCGAAGGCGACTTATGTGTACTGCGTATTGGTTTCTACACCGCCCACTTCAAAGTCTTTCAGCCGGATACCAGCCAGGAAAAAGAATTCTGCGAAGATCTGCCTGCAGCGGGTTCTTCTATTTTTGTCATGGAATATCTACATCAGTCGCTCGGCGCAGTGCCAATCGAATTCCGCATCATCCACGACACAACAGGACTCGGCCGTTTCGCACGTCTTGAAGATATCGAAAAAATTTCCGACCTTGATGCAGTAACCGTATTCCATCAGCCACCAGTTATTGAATCGCAGGTGTTTAGCGTGTTGCATGACTTTGCAGAGGAAGGAGATTTTGTCGGCATCGTGACGGTGAAACATCCTGACACCGAACAACATTACTCGGCGGTATTTCCGTTCCACGTAGGCGCGAAAGCTTGGGGATATCTGCCGCTGCTGGCGGTCATCGCGATCCTGAGCCATGTTGGCTATTTGTTTTTTTCCGGCGCGTTTAGACGTTTTCGCAGAGTTCAACGAGCGAACAACCATCCTCTGCACTACAAGTCATGGCTGAACAAAGCATCACTAAACAAATCACGACTTAACAACTCAGCGCGTAAAAAGTCTTTGCTAAAACAAGTACGCTTCCTGATGTTTGTACCTGCTCTACTACTGACGTTCGCGGCGAACGCCGATAGTCCCAATTGGTTATCGGAAAGTGGAAATATTAAACTGTCTTTCAGCAGCGCCGTTGAACCACTTCCGCTGAACCGGATTCATGAATGGACTCTGCATCTCGAAACACTTTCTGGAGTACCCATCGAAAATGCGAAGGTGTACATCAAGGGTGGCATGCCGGCGCACAACCATGGCTTGCCGACTGACCCGGTCGTCACGCAATATCTTGGCAACGGCAATTACCGCGTCGAAGGGGTGCGTTTTCACATGCAGGGTGACTGGGTGCTGGAGGTTTCCATCACTGATGGCAACAATCAGCACGACACTGTTCTCGTTTCACTGACGTTATGAAACACCTACTTCAGCATGTAGGCTCCGTCTGGATATCACGCATCCTCGTTCTAACAATGCTTGCCACACTTGGTTACGGCGTGTTCTGGTGGCGCCAACAAACAGTCGAAGCAGCGCCTTGGACTGCGACTGAGCGCACGCTCATCGAAAGCCTCTGGCTGGAACAGTTACCGCCACTTCCGAATGATCCTGGCAATGCAATTGCGGACAACTTGAGAGCGGCTAACTTTGGGCAGATGTTATTTTTCGATACACGCCTGAGCGGCAACGGCGAAGTATCCTGCGCTACGTGTCACCAACCCGACCGCCGTTTTACGGACGGATTACCAACAGCGAAAGCAATCGGCAATTCCCGACGCAACACCCCAAGCCTTGTCGGCGTTGCGTACAGCCCATGGCTATATTGGGACGGACGCAAAGACAGCCTATGGTCACAGGCACTTGCGCCACTCGAAGATCCTGCCGAACACGGCGGCCATCGCATGCGATTTGCGCAGCTGCTGCAGGACGACCAGTTTTATCGCAACGAATATCACGCCTTGTTTAATGGATGGCCGGAATTCCACGTCGTTGACTCAATCAGCGCAAAAGCTGCGCCGGATGATTGGGATGCAACATGGAAAAACTTGCCTCACGAAGATCAGCAGCTTATCGCCGCAATATTCGTCAATCTCGGCAAAGTGCTTGAGGCTTATGAACGACGACTCATGCCGTCTTCATCGCGCTTTGATTCGTACGTCGCTGCGTTGGCCGAAAATGAGCCAACAGCGGAAACTATCCTGAGCAAAGATGAACGCGCGGGCCTGCGGCTTTTTATCGGCGACGCGCGTTGTATTCAATGTCACAACGGGCCGCTATTCACCAACAACGAGTTCCACAACACCGGCTTGCTGCCACCATCAGGATCCTTGCCTGACGAAGGACGCAGCCAGGTGCTCGAAGCACTCACCACCGATGTGTTCAATTGCCTCGGTGATTTCAGTGATGCCACCGAAGAACAATGCTCGGAGCTGATCTACATGCGCAAAGGACCAGAACTCCTCGGCGCGATGCGCACACCGTCACTCAGAAATCTCGCCGGCACCGAACCCTACATGCACAAAGGCCAGATGCAGACGCTTTCTGCAGTACTCGAACATTACAACCGCGCACCACTCGCCCTCATCGGCCACAACGAAGCGCAACCCCTCGGCTTGAACAACAGACAACTGCATCAGCTTCAAGCGTTTCTGCTCAGCCTTGATGCTCCGATCGCGGGTGGTGACAAGTGGTTACGCAAGCCGTCTGCTTCACTCACTGAAAACTGATTTAGAATTTTCTTTGAGATGGATTGTGTCGAAACTTGAACAATCACTCTTGAACGGGTGGATATCATGTGTGACCTCATAAAGGAGACGCGTCGCACGATACAGCAGTATGGATTTCAATCCGACGGATGTTCTACTTATGTAAATAAATCGCCAACACGCTGACTATTGCCATCACCAGTGGGGAAAGCAAAAAGTACGTTACCACTAACTTTTCTCTCTTTTCGCCGTATTCCCTTGGTTCATTTTTGTAGTGATTAATTATTTTCATGTCATTATTGTTCCGTTTAATCAGCCGCCAGTGCGTAAAAGCAAAGACTACGCTGAAGCCAACAACTTCTAGTTTTTCAATGCTACCAACTTCAACAATCACTGAAGTAAATAAATAAACCAAGGCGATGATCGTTACAAGGTTGATATACAGAAGCAGGCTAATCATTCGCACCGTTTTCAAAACGGTGTCGTCGTACCTGGATTCTGTCCTTTTGAAGAAACTATATAACCTAAAGAACAGTTCCCTATATAAAGTCATGAATCAATTTCTTCGGCCGTCCAAACCAATACTGCATCCCACTAAAATACCACACTGAAAACGTGGGAAGCCCACTGTTATGTCGAACATTTACAACCAGAGCTGGCGTTATCCCATATAGAAATTTGGTAGCAAGTCACGTGAACACAGAAAATCGACGAGTACTTCTAAAGATGTCGAACCTCCGGTAATTGATAGCTTCGAGCAGGTGTACTCTGGCGATGTTTTTGACCTCAGCGAGATCCGCAATCGTGCGTGCTATTTTGAGTATTCTGAAATAGGCGCGCGTTGATCATTCCGCTGCGCTCCATCTGCAGTGTGCGGCATCCGACTACTCGCCCTCGCAAGGTTTTACTGTCTGCGGTTTTGCCGGCACGCTTTTGCATGAGTTGGGTTTTATCAT
>JAZKES010000112.1:0-8583 GCA_040386995.1 Pseudomonadota bacterium
AGATGCCGGGTTCATGGAAGCTACAAGCTGACAGAGCCCGGCATCGCAATTGACTTGATCAAACAAACGAAGACGGTTTCAACTGCGGCAAAAAAATAGCACTATCACTTGCGCTGATCAGTGCGTTTATTGATGTGCCACTGAAGCAAACTCAAAAGCATTATTTCCGGCGAGCATGAATTCCTGCAGACTTACAAGAAGCTGCAATTTTTCGTCATGCAATTTGCGCAGTTCTTCATTAAGCGAGATCACCAGATTATCGTCGCCCTGCATTTCGTTTGCCCAACCTAACTTGGTGGTCGCGAGCTTTTCCATGCGGGCAAGGATAAAGAAGCGGTCGAGCAAAATCTGGTATTGGTAATTGACGAACATTGGAAATCCAGCAGCAACTTGATGACCGTAAAATACTATGGAGCCGCAACCAATACCGTGGAGCAGTTCTAACTTTTCACCTTGGTATTGATACCAATTGCGCATAGGAGTGGTCTTGAGGCCAGCGAACCGGCAGGTGCGGTCGGGCATTGATTTTGTTGCGGCAAAAGAAACATTGCCAAGGATGCGGGTATTGGATGTTGGCAAATAAAAAGTGTCCGAACCAGACCTTAGAAATCTGAGTGAAACCTGACCGTCCCTTTGCAACCCGCACATTTTATTTGGCTTAACTTGCTGATGCGGCCTGTTTCATCCAAGGGGCACTTCCCTGCCGTAGGTCCATTGCCAGACAACCGCGGTTAACGGACCTGCATGGTAGACTTGCGCTGAGAACAACCCAACCGTCGCTATTCCTGAATGGCATAACAAACTCAACGTAATGTGAACCAGACAATCATGGCAAAGAAAGCATTCGGCAGTGCCCTCGGACATGAAGTAACGGATAAACGCCTCGACATTTTGCGGCGCGTCGGCAGCGCAGGTTCGATCTCGGAGGCAGCACGCGGCGCGGGTGTGAGTTACAAGGCAGCCTGGCAGGCGATCGAGACACTCAGCAATCTGGCCGGTGAAGCGCTCGTTGAAAAAGTGGTCGGCGGTACCGGTGGCGGTGGCGCTAAATTGACTGATGCGGGCGAACGTCTTCTGGTCGCATCAGAACAATTGCATGCCGCGCGCAAGTCCGTATTACAAAAGCTTGATAAAAAGGCCAACAAAAAAACTGCTATGCCAAGCCTGTCGGCATTAGGCCTGCGCACCAGCATGCGTAACGTGTTCCCGTGCACCGTTGGCAAGCTGAAGAAACAACAGGGATCGATGCGCGTCGAACTTGTGTTCGGCAATGGCACGAGCCTGTTCGCGCGAATTACCAGTGAAAGTGTTGAACTGCTCGGCCTTGTTGCAGGCCAGTCCGTGCTTGCGTTGTGCAAGGCCACGGCGGTGACGGTTGCAGCGCAGCTTGCAAAACAGGATGGCTTCAATCTGCTCGAGGGCAAGGTGACGCGCAGTACGTCGGCAGCACGCGGTGGAGAAATCAGTTTGCAGCTTGCCGGCGGCTTACAACTCGTGGGTTTTGCAGAAGCCGGACATGGACTCAAGGTGGAACAGGTTGCGATGGCTTTGGTGGAAGAATCGGCGCTGGTGATTGCGGTTCCAGCTTAGTAAATCGCAGGTTATCAGCAGTGTTCGTGTTTGAAATATTCTGCCGGAACCAGAGTAAGCGCCGTTGAAACAGCGGCAGTAAAATCTTTGGCGGTCTGAGACAGCCTTGCCTTCAAGGTAACTTACACAGCTGATGTTGGAGATCTCTCCTCGAGCTACAGAAACTTTTCTACTATCTCACCGTTCCTATACTGTCTCAGCGTTGCTACTAACTCACGCCAGCATTTACAAACTGCTCTCTGAACAGAAAATCTAACATCCTTCTATCTATTTTTTCACCGGCCGTTTCTGCAATTTTCTCTGCAAGGTGCGACGATGCATACCGATGGCGCGCGCGGTGGCAGAAATGTTGCCCGCGTTTTCGTTAAGCAAACGCTGGATGTGCTCCCATTCGAGACGTTCGACAGACAGCGGCGCGGTCACGTGACTGGAATTCTCTGCGATGTCAGCGTTGATACCCAGCTTCACTAAAATTTCGTCTGCATCGAGCGGTTTACACGCGTAGTCCCATGCGCCTGCCTTGATCGCAACAACAGCAGTGGCGATGCTCGAATAACCCGTCAAAATCAGAATGCGCATTTGTGGATTGATCTTGAGTAACGGTGCAACATAATTGAGGCCGGATTCCTGCTCTATTTTTAAATCAACAACTGCCATGTCCGGTGTCGCATGTGTTGCGAGTTCGAGCGCCGCACCGGGCGTGGTCGCTTCAAAGACTTCATAACCTCGCGTGCGCATGGCTTTGCCGAGAACGGCCACAAAATTCGCGTCATCGTCCAGTAACAATATCCTGGCGCCAACTAATGGAGTTTGTGCGTGTGTGTTCATCAAGCTCACTCTGCGTGTACGGCCGCGTCGAGGTGAAACGGAATGATCACTTCCGTGAGTGAGCCACCTTTCGCATGCGGATAAATGCTGACCGAGCCGCCCAGCCGATTAATCGTTGCTTGACTCAACACAAGCCCGACACCCATGCCACTTTCCTTGGTGCTAACGATACGCGTGCCAAGTTGTTCCGATAGTTCACGGCTGATACCGGCTCCGAAGTCGCGGATCTGTAGCGTCCATTGCGACGCAGACCAACTAAGCGAAACCGTAATGCCCTGCGGACTCGCGTCGGCCGCATTGTTCAGAATGTTGATCAGTGCCTGCTGCAACATGTTGTCGACTTCGACAAGAGGCGCGTCGCCTTGTGCCACGTGCAGCGTGCAGCTTATTTCGGGGCGAATTAACTGCCATTGGTCCGCAAGTGTGTGAATAAATATGACGAGTGGAATGTCGATCGTTTGCCGGTTCTTGAAGTCCGCAATCTGCACGAGTTCTTTCAGCGCATCGCGGCATGTCACAACCTGCTGCTGCAAGAGCTGCACTTCGGCAAGTAATTCAGGTTGGCTCGCGTAACCACGCTGCATTTCCTTGAGCAGAATCGCCATGGTGCCGAGCGGTGTGCCAAGAGTGTGGGCAGTTCCGGCCGCCTGCGTCGCAACCGCAAGTATCTGTTCATTACGCAACGTGTCTTCGCGATAACGACCCAGCCGTGTTTCCTGTTTGCGAATTTCGGCCGCCATTTGCGTAACAAAATAAGTGATTAACACCGCACTCACCAGAAAATTGAACCACATGCCCAGGATATGCAGGTTCACCGACTCCGGCGCCGCTTCATGCACCATGCCTGGCATGCCCGCATGTAGGTCTGCAGCCAACGGCATCAACGGCGGCAATGGCTGATAAAAATACAACAACAGCGAATAACAGCCGAGCGACACACCGGTTAATATCCATGTGTATGCTGACGTCAGTGTGGCCGCCGCGATTGTTACAGGCACAAGAAAATAAGAAACGAAGGGACTGGTTGCGCCTCCTGCGAAATACAGCATTAACGACAAGCCGATTACATCCAGCATCAGATGCACAAAAAATTCCAGCTGCGCGGGCGCCCTATCCTGTTTCAGACGAAGGTACAAAGCGCCATTGATAACAGCGAGCAAAAAAAGCGTGCTCATGATCATGGCGTAGTTCAGGTTTAGTGCCATCACATAACGCGCATAAAGTAAGGCTGCCAGCTGACACCCAAAAACAATTACGCGAATGATCATCAGACGCTGCAAATTTACCTGCAGGGCATTGAGAGTGGTCATGGTCGGCATTCCGGAAAATTTCGGCATCATGCGTGTGGGCTTATGTCACTTCGCGTATATACATTGGTATTGCGGTTGGCCATTGTACTCCGGACAGGAGCGTGTCCCGAAGGACCATGCGTCAGAAAGTCATCACCTGCTTGCGCCGTGAAGAGAATCGCGGTGTGCCTGTGCAAATTTTACTGCCCACTCTGGCGATTAACCCTGGTATTCCCTCGTGGCGATAAAATCACGTTTTATGCAGCATTTACCGCATATTTCTGCGTTACATGGCGTTTCAACCAACCAGAACATCCGAGCCAAACATTCACACAACTTCCGCCCCCTACCCCCATCAAGTGCGACAATTTGTCACATTGCTCCTCCTGCTTAATGCCGGGATCATGGCGTCGGTTTTCTCCCATTCTTAATAAGGATAATAGAGATGAAGTCGCCGGTTTCCCGAGTTCCGTTCAACGTGTTGTTTGCAAGTGTGTCACTACTCCTCGCGGGCATGAACCCGAATGCCAGTGCCCATACCACGCTCGAAACCAGTTCGATGTCGGAAGGTGTTCGCGTGCTGAACAATATACAGGTCGGCCACGCATGTGGAGCCAGCACAAGTGTGATTGGTACGTCGGTAGTATTTCCGGATGGTGCTGATTCCACCCTGCTCGAGAATGGCGTGGTACATACAGGACTGTTAACCGATTTCATCACTAATTGGGGGCCGAACATTCAACCGCTTGTTGATCGTTCAGTGTTCACCAACATCGATGAAAAAAATGGGCCTTCAGGTAACGTGGTAGGACTGTGGGCTGGCGGCGGCGCAGGAATTCCCGATCACATGGTTGGCTACGTACCGTTCCGCGTGAACGCGACCAACATCAATCCGGCGTCGTGTGCCACGAGTGTACGTTTTTATGTTTCCATTGTTGATGTCTGCAAGATTACCGATGCAGCATCACTGCATCAGGATGGTGTTGCACATTTCTGGACCCACAACACACTTGGCACCGTTTACGACAACACAAGCGCCGATGATGCGGCCAGGCTCACCATAACGCGCAACCTCGTAACAAATCCGTTGCCTGCAAGTTGCGGCGCTACCGGCACTACCGTTGAAGTAAAAGTTTCACCGACACAACTTGAACGCGACATGCCGATAAAAATACAGGGAACAAGGATCTGGCCGAAGTAACGCAAGAAGTAACAAAATTTTTTGCAGCAGCAGGATCGGTTGCTCAGATTCGAATACGAAACTTCACGATACGCAAAAAATGGTTCGCTATATGGTCAGTTGGAATACTCACAGTAAGAAAACGGCATACACTTTCGTGGCTCTGCTTACGATTTACTCGTCCGCTGCAAGCGCACACAGTGCCCGCTCTATACTGGATTCAACCGAAAACAATGCCAATTTTACGGCTCTCGCACGTGTTACCTGTTTTAATGATGGCAGCGGCAACACGTCATATCTGACTGCACGTGTGCGGGACAATTCGCCGGCAATGCCCGACCTTTTTATCAACCTGCAACTGATAAAAGGCACCATGGCAATCAGCGCAACCGATACCACCTCGGGTGATGCGTCTTATAGCGACTCCATCGCCCTGCCCGGTGGTAACGGCGTTTACACCATGATGTTAAATAAAACCCGTGCTGGTGCGCGCAGCTTCGAGATCGAGTGGCATTGCGTAGCGGCAGATGGCGCACACACCGGTACGGAAATAATTCTGGACCAGTTCAAGTGAAACCATTGCTGATTGTCTGCGTCGTGCTTTTATCTGGATGCACACATGTAGAGGCCTGGCAACGCGGCGTATTGGCTCAGCCCGAAATGGCGCTCGAAACATCCCCGCTGCTAACAGACCGTCAGGCGCATATCCGCAGAAGTCGGGAAGCCGCAGCACCTGTTAATGCTGCAGGCGGAGGCGGTGGGTGTGGCTGTTACTGACGGTCGCAAGGAACCGCCGCAGTCAGTTGGTTTGTCCCGCACACTGCAGGCACTGACCACCGCCGCGCTGGTACTGCCTGGTTTGTTGTTGCCACACGCAAACGCAGCTGAGGCGACGAGTGACAGTCTGAGCCTGCAATATTCCCACTACGAAGAAGGTGAGCGCGATCTTGTTGATGTCGAAAGTCGCTTGAAGCCGATATCGGTCGACACCTTGCATACCCGTGGCAATCTGAGGTTTCTTGACAACTACAATTTTTCGCTGAGCCTGACGCAGGATAGCTGGTCGGGCGCCTCGCCTGTTGCTACCGCACCGCTGCTCGCCGGTGGCAATCGCGCAATACTCAGAAACTCGGGTGGCCGTCTAATCACCTCTGGTGCGTCACCTTATGTGAATGGCCAGGTATTACTCGACCGCCAATTGAACCCGGTAAAACTCGCTGCGAGCGGCACACTTGAAAAAGACACTCGCAATGTTCTGATCATGTCGTCCGCGTCGCCCGAAATACGTCAGCAAGTGGATTCGACACTCGAATTCTCCGGACGTGAAAGCGCTGTCAATATTGGCGTCGGTCTATCCGATGAAGACGACTACTTCTCGCGTTACGGCAATGTTGGTGCGCGTCTGGATTTCAACCAGAAACTCACCACCGTAAATTTTGGCGTGGGTTACACAAACAGCAGGACCGATGCGCTGCTCAGTCGCGACCTGTTGCCGTATCTCAACCGCAACGCATACACGGCGCAACTGCAGCGCGAACAAGACTCGGAACGTTTGACAGGCAAACGTAGTGATCGTACTGCAAATCTCGGGCTCATCCAGGTCATTGATGCTGAATCGCTAATCGATTTCAACGTCGGTTATACGAACAGCCGCGGTTTCATGGAAAACCCTTACAAAGCGACGACCGTGATATTTATTGGCGCGGATGCGTTTGTTTCACCGACTCAACAAGTCGTGAACGGCGATGTACGCGCTCTGCTCGAACAACGCCCCGATCAACGCGAACAAACAGCCCTCGGCGCACATTACGTAAGACACATCGAGACAATGAATGCTGCGTTGCATCTGGATTACCAGTTTTCTTCTGACGACTGGAAAATTGATACACACGCTGTAGAAGTAGAGTGGGTGCAACCGTTCGGTGACTGGACGTTCACACCACGCGTGCGCTACTACACGCAGAGTAGCGCGGATTTTTATCAACCGTATCTCGTGTCCCGCCAGTCGTATCGCAGCACCGAAAAAGATAACGCGGGGCGAGAAATCTGGGTCAGCCAAAGCACGCAGCAGATGCGATATTTTCGCACCACCAACGGCGATTTTTTTGATTCCGCAAATAATCCCGTGGATGCGAACGTGCTGGACTTGCAACCGCAGTTCGTGAATTTTTCCGCGGCACAATTGCCCGCAAATTTTTCGAGTGACCCACGTCTCGCTGCGTTTGGATCGTTGAGTGCGGGATTGGGCGTGCGCAAGAGTTTTGCGCGTGGCTTCAGCGTGGAAGCAGGTCTTGAATATTATCAACGTGCGAGTGGCCTTTATGCAGGTGGCGATGACGACAGCAAGTTTGCTGATCTAGATTACGTCATGGCGAATATTTCACTGCAAGTTGATCTGCAAGCGACCAGGCGTCGCGAGCAGCGTGACGTTGCACTGGGACACTCTGGGAATGCCGAACACAATCAACACACGCATTCGGCCGATCATCAGGCACCGGCAGGTGTGATGTTCGCGCATCGATTGACCGCGGCCGGCACTTTTATGGCGGGTTATCGCGTAACTCATGCCCGGCAGGCTGGCGCGCTGATGCGCGGAACGAGGTCAGTCGCTGACACGAACGTAGTGCAGAACGCGTGCAGCGCTGAAGTGCTTTGCCGTTACGCACCATCACGAATGACCATGACAATGCACATGCTGGATCTGATGTACGCGCCAACAGACTCAGTGACGGTGATGCTGATGCCGCAATTCATGAGCATGGATATGCAGACGCGTGCGCTGGCGGGTCGCCCTGCCCCGATACCGGGTGTGCATGAACATGGCAGTATGAGTTCTCATGTCAGTGCCGATCTCGGCGATACCGTCGCTGCAGCACTGATCAGTTTGCACGAATCTGCTACACAGTCCCTGCATTTCAACTTGGGCGTCAGCATTCCAACTGGCAAGGTAGACCTGGAATATGAACGCAGCTTCAAGGCAGACGGTGGCCTTAAACACTTCGATATGCAGACCGGCAGTGGCACGTGGGATTTACTGCCAGGTCTCACGTGGTCAGGCACCGCACAATCCTGGCAATGGGGCATGCAACTAGGCGGTATCAAGCGGCTTGAAGAAAAAAATAGTTCGGGCTATCGGCTTGGTGATGTTGTTGAGGTTTCGGGATGGCTTGGCCATGCGCTGAATACGTGGCTCTCGGGAAGTTTGCGTACTGTCTGGTCGCGCAAAGGCAAACTTCAAGATGATTTCACTGTGTACAACTCGCGGAGCAGCCCAATGGATTTTCCTGCTAATCAGGGTGGTCGGTTTATGGACCTCGGCCTGGGTCTAACGGTTAACCTGGCGGGCAACGACGTTTCTATAGAGTGGTTGCAACCGATGTATGAAAACTACGAAGGAATACAACTTGAGCGCGATAGTACGATCGCAGCAAGTTGGCGTTATGGTTTCTAGGAGACTTCAGTATTCGCGAATGGCTTTTTCGTCAGCACCATCCGTATCGATAATTCAGGCCTATTTCGCGGTATTCACATGTAGCGCGAACGTATAGACGGAGCGCATCCACGGTTGCTCCTGTGGTCTGTTCCATTACTTAACGAACCTTTGACTAACTCGCCATTCCTGCGAACGCGGGAATCCAGGTGTTGAATTGCTGGATTCCCGCCTTCGCGGGAATGACGGAGGGATGGAACGATGGA
>JAZKES010000113.1:0-8929 GCA_040386995.1 Pseudomonadota bacterium
ACCGACATCACCGGTACCGACATGGTTGAAGAAAACCAGAGCACCGGCAAACGCGACTGGCGCTTTGTGCCCGGTCCTGTGTTCACCAACGTATTGCTCGCTGACGAGATCAACCGAACACCACCAAAAACCCAGGCCGCGTTGCTCGAAGCGATGCAGGAAAAAACCGTCACGGTGCGCGGTGTGAATCACAAACTCTCGCGTCCGTTCTTCGTGCTCGCTACGCAGAACCCGATCGAACTCGAAGGTACGTACCCACTGCCTGAAGCCCAGCTCGACCGTTTCCTGTTCAACGTATTACTCGACTATCTCGACACTGAACAGGAAGTAAAAGTTATCGAACGGTTCACGACCACAGTTGAAATGCCGAAGGTGGAAGCCTGCACCAATGGCGAAGAGATCGTGCAATTCCAGGCGCTTGTGCGTCAGGTGCCAATTTCGAATTCACTGAACCGTTATGCTGTCGACATCGTGCGTGCAACACGTCCTTCTGATCCGATTGCGCCCGACATCATTCGTAAATACGCCAACTTCGGCGCGAGTATCCGCGCAACGATGAACCTTGTGCTTGCCGCGAAAGCACGCGCATTGATGGAAGGCCGTTATCACGTGACTGCAGACGATTTGAAAAAACTCGCACTGCCGATTCTGCGTCATCGTGTGTTACCCAACTATTACGCAGAATCCGATGGCGTCACGATCGACCAGATTCTCAGAACCATGCTCGACAGCCTGCCTGTCCCGACTTCTGACGAAGCATAAGGTAACTAGCAATGGTCGCGACTGCGCAACGTCCCACCGCAAACCTGCTTGATCCCACGGTGCTGGCCAGCCTCGCTAATCTGGAGCTGGTTGCGAAGGCCGTCGTGGAAGGTTTTGTGATTGGTTTGCACCGCTCGCCCAAATTCGGGTTCAGCCAGGAATTTGTTGAGTACCGCGCGTACGGCGAAGGCGACGATCCTCGTTACATCGACTGGAACGTTTACGCGCGCACCGACAAAACCTACATCAAACGTTTCCTCGGCGAGACCAACAGTCACTTGATGATCATGCTCGACAGCAGCGCCTCGATGGGTTTCGGCAGCAAGGGCACAAGCAAATTGCAGTTCGGCAAATATCTCGGTGCGAGCCTTGCGTATATGTCGTCACGGCAACACGACGCCGTTGGTGTCATGGTGTTTGCTGATGAGGTTATTGAATACCGGCCGCCCACCAGTCGCAGTGGTTCGTTGCAAGGTGTCATCCACACGCTTGATCGCGCACAGCCAGCGAAAGGCACCCAGCTCAATCATCCGATGACACGATTCCAGGAACGTATCAAACGCCGCGGCCTCGTTGCGGTGATTTCCGATTTTTACTGCGACACCCAGGAATTGCTCGACAACGTGCGGCCGCTTGCGATGCAAGGTCAGGACGTGATCCTGTTCCACCTGATGGACCCGGATGAATTAAGTCCGAACATCAAACAATCGACTTTGTATGAAGACATGGAAACTGGTCACGCGATCGAAGTGTCGCCAACCTTCATGAACAAGGAATACCACGAACGTATTCAGGCACACATTGCCGCAATCCAGAAAACATCCAGCGGTATGAATGCCGACCATGTGTTGATCAACACGGGCGCGCCGCTCGATAAAGCACTGCACTCCTATCTGACCTTCAGGGAAAAACGCGGATGAGCCTGATTACTCCACTCTTTCTTGTTGGTCTGCTCGGCCTTGCGCTGCCCTGGTGGCTGCACCGGCTCGAGACTCAAACGACTGAGCGTGAAAAATTCAGCACGACGCGTTTTCTGGAAGCCTCCAAAAAACGCATCCACGTACAGCGTAAACTGAAATACCTTTTGTTGATGGCGCTGCGTATGTTGTTCCTTGCGCTGCTCGCATTTGCGTTTGCACGGCCGATATTTCTCAGCGATCCAGAAGTGGCGGTCAGCGAAGATACCACCCACCACATCATCGTCATGGACACCTCGTTTTCGATGCGAGAAGGCGACAACCTTGCGCAGGCGCGCAGCATGGCGACGTCCATCATCAACAACATGGGCGCCGACGACATCGCGAGCATCTATTCAGCAAGCACGGGTGTTAAGACAATAGCCGAACCAACCGCTGATGCCGCCGAACTCAATCAACTGCTCACAACAGTAGAAGCCGACAATGGCCGGCTTGATCTCGGCGCGATGATTTCGTCACTCAATGGTTTGATCGAAGAAAGCGAAGCCAACTTCATCATGCATGTAGTCGGCGATTTCCAGCAGAGCGGCCAGGCGGTGCGGTTTGCGGATATGGTTCCCGATGTGATCAACGGTCGCCCGGTGACTTTGGATGTCCAGCAAGTCGACACCAACGTTCACGCAAACTGGGCGGTGGATTCAGTTATCGTCGAGAACCGCTCCACCGTTATTGCGAGCATTCGCACCTTTAATGCCGCGGCAGAACCCGTTCAGAAAGACATCAGCCTGATGGTCAACGGCGAAGCGCAACAGCAGCAAACCCTTACCACCACCGGCAACGGGGTGTTCCTCGCGCAGTTCGATAACGTGGTATTTGCGGAAGGCGACAATCGCGTGAATGTGAGCCTCGCTCCGCAGGACACACTCGCAGAAGATGACGTTCGGTACACCGTATTCGATAACTCTCCGCCAGCACCTGTGTTGCTGTTGACGAGCGATCCCGCTTCTCTCGGTGTCACCTACATCAAAGCAGCACTCGAAACCGCGCCGCGCGGTTATCAGGTTGAAGCCGTGAACATCGCCGACCTCGACATGCGCATCATGCAGCGTTATCCATGGCTGATCGTGGAAGATATCGGCACGGTCGGCACCGGACTCGAAGCATCACTACGTGACTACATCAATGGCGGCGGCGCCGTGTTCGCCGGCGCAGGTCCGCGTAGCACAAGCCTGACTGCCCTCCCTATTCTTGGCAACGCTATCGATGCAGTCGCGGCAAGTACGCGCACGGCGGTTCAACAGATCACGCAGATCGATACCACCCATCCGGCGTTAAACGACAGCAGTGGCTGGTCCAGTGTGAATGTGCGCGCGGTGCCTTTCGCACTGAGTCCAGAAGACCGCGTACTGGTAGCCCAAAGCGCACGTAGTCCCGTATTAATCGAACGCAACATTGGCGCTGGCCGCATCATGTTGTTCGCTTCCAGCCTCGACAACAGCAACTCCGATCTCCCGGTAAAACCCGTGTTCGTGAGTTTTATCAGTGAAGTGGCCCAGTATCTGTCGAACGAAAAATTACTCGTGAAGGAACAGGTCGCCGACAGCTTCCTGCAACTGACCCTGACCGGTGGTAGTTCGGGCCAGGTGATCGATCCGGATGGCACGAGCTTGTTGTCGCTCGAAGACACAACCCGCGATCAGGACGTGCAATTGAATAAAACTGGCTATTATCAGGTCTTTACTCCTGCAGGGGAGGTACTTGTTGCCGTCAACCCCGACATCAGGGAATCCGATCTCACCCTCATGCCGGTGCAAACCCTGCAAACC
Organism: Pseudomonadota bacterium; assembly: GCA_040386995.1. Taxonomy (GTDB): domain Bacteria; phylum Pseudomonadota; class Gammaproteobacteria; order Pseudomonadales; family Pseudohongiellaceae; genus CAILUG01. Next base: position 3,506 of record JAZKES010000113.1, read on the forward strand.
TGGCAGAATGTTGTAGCGGGTACGGCCACTGCCGAACCGTCGACCAGCCTTTCTACTACGACCGAAGTGAGCGACCAGGATGAAGTCGAAATCTGGCGCTTCTTCCTGATCCTGCTTGCCATAATGGTTCTGGCCGAGTCCTTGCTTGGTAATCGTTATCTGAACATGAAGACAGGGTCTTTCTGATCAGTAACTTATTTGTGTTTATGTTCTGGAGCCTTGCCGGCTTCATGCGTGCTTGAAAGCGTGCATTATTTAAAGCCAGACACCGCCTTGCGTAGACGGTACTGGCAAACTGTATGACGATGACGCCTGCACTTTTGCAGTCGTGCGGTTCCGGGCGATAAGGCCGGGGTACTCCGCGCCAACCTGATACCCGGAGGTGCCCAATGTACGCATCCACTAAGCTCGACCAATACCTCGACTCGTTTCGCGCACGCCTGCGCAAGTTGACCCTGCTGCAAGGCGCTGCTGCCACGGCCGTCGTGCTGCTGGTGGTGTCGACTATTGGCGCGTGGTTTTCCGCAGAGAGTGGTTTTGCGAGCACGACGACAAACGTGTTCCGCGTGATACTCGTGCTTTCGCTGGCCGCGGTTATCGTGCGTTTTCTGGTTGATCCGCTGCGCCGCATAAGAAACAGTATTAGTGGTCAGGTCGAATCACGTGTACCGGGCTTTGATGGCCGCATCGAAACCTACACCCAGATGCAGGCCAGCAATAATCCGTTCATCGATCTGCTCGCTGAAGACGCGTTGAAAATCAGCGCAGTCAATCCAGTTGAAGAACGTATCAGCAAACAGGAAATCACCAAGGCCGGCGGCGTTCTGGCGGCTGTTGCGATCCTGATGTTGTACCTGCTGATTGCAGGACCTGGCTTCCTGAATTATTCGCTGCGCAATTTACTGGCTGGTTGGGCGTTCAGCGACCTGCTGCCACCCCAATCCATCGACGTAACACCCGGTGATGAAAGTGTGCGCCGTGGCGCCAATGTCAGGATCACGTCCGTCATGAAGGGTTTCGATCCGGATGAAGCCGTGATCAATATTCAAAACGCGGACGGTGAATGGCAGGAAATCGCGATGGGCAAAAGCCCGCTTGGATTCGAGTTCACCTTCTTCACGCTGCAGCAGGACATGAATTATTACATCAGCACAAATGGCGGGCTGCGCAGCCCCGAGTTTGCAATCAGTGTGGTTGATGTACCGAGCATCGAGAATCTGTCGCTCACCTACAACTATCCCGAATGGACAGAACGTGATCCCGAAACCTTTACCGAAGGTGATGTAAGCGCGCTGACCGATACCCGCGTGCAATTGACTGTCACCACCACCGCGCCGCTAAGCGAGGGTGAACTTGTACTCAACAGCACCAAACAAGGCATGACGCTGAATGGTAATCAAGCCACTGGCGAATTCACCGTACTCGAAGAAGGTGAGTATTACATCGCCGCAATCGTAGGCGGCGAAGAAGTGCGCCTGAGTGACGACTATTTCATTCGTATCACCGAAGACGGCAAACCCGAGATCGAAATCTCGCGGCCCGGTGGTGACTACAACGCGAGCAACATCGAAGAAGTATTGACCCGTATCGAAGCCAAAGACGACTACAACGTGCAATCCGTGGCGCTGCAGTATTCGGTCAACGGCGGACCTCTGCAAAAAGTCGATCTTGCTGCGGGTGAACGCAACATCACCGCCGATCACATGTTCATGCTTGAAGAGATGACCGCCAAGGCAACCAAAGAAGTGACTGCCAATGTTGGTCAGTTCAACGTTGTGATCGGTGACGAAGAAGAAGTGGCAGCGCCCGCAACTGAAGGTGAACCCGCAGAAGATCCCGCCGCAAACCAGATCCCACTCCAGCCCGGCGACATCATTTCCTACTACGCCGAAGCCAGTGATCGCAGCAACACCGTGCGCACCGACATGTATTTCATCCAGATCCAGCCGTTCAATCGTCGTTACTCCCAGTCGCAGTTATCTGGTGGCGGTGGTGGTGGCGGCGGTGGCGGTCCTCAGGAAGACGAAATTTCGCAACGTCAGCGCCAGATCATCGTGTCTGCGTGGAACCTGATTCGTGACCAGGCCGAAAGCGACAAAGTCCCGCAGGTCGAAATCAATTCGAAGCTGCTGGCCGATCTGCAGAAAACCCTGGCCGAACAAGCCGCCACGCTGACCGAACGTGCACGTGCGCGGCAGCTCGACGGCGATCCGCAGATAGCCGAGTTCGTCGGCAACATGGATGCCGCAGTGCAAAGTATGCAACCCGCGTCCGAACGTTTTGCTGTGGTAGAAATCAACGAAGCAATGCAACCCGCGCAAGAAGCCCTGCAACATCTGCTGCGTGCAGAAGCCGTATTCAACGACATCACGATCCAGCAGCAACAAGGTGGTGGCGGCGGTGGTGGCGGTGGCCGTGCGGGTGAAGATCTTGCCGAGATGTTCGAACTCGAAATGGACCGCGAACTGAATCAATACGAAACCGGCAACAACGTCAGCCCGCAGGCCCAGCAAGAAGAAGCCGAAGACATCATGTCGCAGCTCGACGAACTCGCGAAACGTCAGGAGCAACTCGCCAACAATATGCGCAATCAGCAGCAGATGACTGATGCACAGCGTTATCAGCAGGAAATGCTGCGTCGCGAAGCCGAAGAACTTCAAGAACGCCTCGAACAACTGACCCGCCAGCAGCAAAATCAGCAGCAGGCCAGCAATCAACCTGGGCAACAGGGCCAGCAAGGACAGCAGGGGCAGCAGGGACAAGAAGGTCAGCAAGGGCAACAAGGCCAATCCGGACAACAGGGTCAGCCCGGCCAAGGTGGTCAGGGCGGTCAGAGTGGTCAACAGCAAGCAGGCACTGAAGGCCAACAAGGTTCTCCCGGCCAGGAAGGCCAGCAGGGCCAGCAACAGGAAGGGCAACAAGGCGAACAAATCGCGCAGAGCGAATTACAACGCCGCATGGAAAGTGCCATTCGCGCGATGAAAGAAGCCGCCGACGGCATGCAGGGCAACCTGAGCCCTGAAGAAATGCAACGAGCGGCAGATGAAGCCCAGCGTCAGCTCGAAGGTGCGAGCGACCAAATCGCCGCAGACCAATTGGCCGGCCTTCAGCAGTCGTTCGAGAACATGGCAAGCCTGAGCGAAGAAATGGTACGCGCGCAGGAAAGCATGGAGCAGAAACTGCAGGCAGCGACCGAGAAAGCCGTGAAGGAACGCGAAAGTGGTGCAGATCCAAACAGCCGTGGCATGACATCGGAAGAAGAAGCCGAACTCGCGCAGGAAAAACAGCAGCTCGCAGGTCAACTGCGCGATCTGCAGAAAGAGATGCTCGATGCCCGCCAGAATTTTGGTGGTCAGGTTCCTGCCGCGAGCAGCGAACTCGAGCGCGCCAACAACACAATTGCGGACGCTGAACTCGAGCAGGCGATCGCCGATGCCGCGCTCTACATCGATGCAGGTTATGGTCTTTATATCGCAGGCAACGAAAGTGCGGTGACTGCCGGCATGCGTGATGTTGCCGAACGTCTCGAACGAGCGCAGGAACTCGCGGCTGCAGCCAACTCCCCTGGCGACAGCGATCTTGATCGTGCGCGTCAGCAAGCCCAGGATCTGCGTGCGCAGTTGCAGCAATTGGCTCAAGGTGGCCAACCCGGTCAGGGACAACAGGCAACTGATCAACAGGCTCAGGAAGGCCAGCCTGGACAACCCGGTCAACAGGGTCAACCCGGACAACAACCTGGCCAGGAAGGACAACAAGGCCAGGGCCAAGGGCAGCAACAGGCTCAGGCCGGCGGCCAGAATAATGGCGGCGGTGGCGCACGTTTCGGTGGCCGCAATGGTGGCGCGTGGAATGGTGATGATTTCTACGACGGCCCTATCGACCTGCCCGAAAATTTCTTCGACAACGTCGGTCAGTTCACGCAGGACGCACGCGACGCCGTGCGGGAAATGGATCTTAATGCCGAAGAACTCGCACGTATGAACGACTTGATTCGTCAGCTCGAATTCCAGCAGACCAATCGCAACGATTCGATCCTTGCACAGGAATACGGCGACATGCTCGCGTTGATCGAACAGCTCGAAGTTGGCCTGTCGATCGACAGTGACGCAAACAGCGGCGATAACGTACGCACCGCAACAAGTGACAATATTCCTGAGCAATATAAAGAATCAGTTGCAGAGTATTTCCGTAGACTCAGTCGGGAAGAATAAGCGGAAAAATTACTGAGAGAATAGTTGAGAAATTAGTCGAGAAAAATAAGCCGAGAGGAATCAGCCTGCAGCAACAGTACTAATGCTGACTGAATCAAAAACTTACAAGGTCGCTTAATGCGGCCTTGTTCTTTTAAGGGCTTCTATCGGCAGATCTTACTTATGACGAACGAACTTACTTCCCTGAATGGGCTCGGCCCCCGCTCAACTTATCTACTCAAATCCATTGGCATACACAACAAGGAAGACCTGTTCGACTACGGCGCGATACACGTTTATATGAAGCTCAAAAGCCAATATAAAAATATCAGTCTGAACTTTTTATATGGCATGCTTGCGGCTCTGGAAGACAAACACTGGCGCGAAATTGCTGCGACGCGTCGCGAGGAACTGCTGATGCAGATCGAAGCCTACAAAACCCTCGAAGCGCAGCCCCGCAAGAGACGCTCTGCAAACACCAACCAAGGCACTACATGAAAACCAGTTACGTCCTGATCGATTACGAAAATGTGCAGGTCAAATCACTCCTGTTGCTGCAAGGGGGCGACTTTCACGTAACAGTTTTTCTCGGTCCGAAAAACGCACGCCTGCCAGTTGATCTGGTGCTCGCGATGAAAGATCTCGGTGACAAGGCCGATTACATCCGTCTCGAAACCTCAAGTGCAAACGCGCTCGATTTCCATATCACGTATTACCTCGGCGTACTCGTAGCCGACGATCCCGGTGGCAGCTTCCATATCATCTCCAAAGACACGGGTTTCGATTCGCTGATAAAACACTTGTTACTGAAAAAGATCGATTGCAAACGGTCCATCTCGATCGAACAGATGCCCTGTTTCGCCAAACTCGACACAGCTCCCGCACCTGCCCCTAAAACCCGTGCGGCCGCGAAGGCAAAAAAAGCCACTGCAGTTGCTCCGGTTTCAGTTTCACACTTCGAACAATTGGTAGAAAAAGCGAGTTCCGATCTGATCAAACGCAAAAAGGCGCCGCCAGGCACTTACGGAAAACTCTTGAGCACCGTGCACGCGAAATGTGGCAAGAGTGTTCCTGAGACAGAGATCGAAGCGGTGATCCAGGAATTAATCAAACGCGGTATGGTCAAGGTCGAAGGCACCAAGGTGTCGTATGTTTTTCCCAAGGACGCGGAATAGTCCCTCGACGTTAACGCCGTCAATCAAATTCCGTCATACCCGCGAAGGCGGGTATCCAG
>JAZKES010000114.1:0-3860 GCA_040386995.1 Pseudomonadota bacterium
TGCCTGCTTGATGACAATAGGACGAATAAAAATAATCAGCTCTGTTTTGCTGGCTCGTTCATCCGTGTAGCTGAATAAGCCACCAATGCCTGGCAAGCGCGACAAATAGGGGACGCCATCTACGCCTGTATTCAGCGAGTCCTGCATGAGTCCGCCAAGAATGGCGACCTGGCCACTGAACACTTTCAGTATGGATTCCATTTCGCGTACCTGAACTTCGGGTATTTCATTTACCACGTCATTTTGTGCAAGTGCGGGGCTCGGGTCAGTCACGTAACGCACTATTCTTGAAATAGTTGGTCTTACATTCAGAGTGACTTGATCGTCATCACCTACCTGGGGCGTTACTGTCATGACGAATCCAACCGGGACTGTATGCACTGTTGTTGTATAGGTAGGTTGTATCGCTGGAGACAGGGCTGTTTCTTGAGTTCCCGCTTGAACATCAACAGTAAAATAAACGGTGTTGTCCACCACCCTGAGCATGGCAGTCTGATTATTCAATGCCATGATTTTTGGGCTAGACAGTACGCGTGAGTTGCCGAACTGCGAAAGAAGCGTAATAACTGCGGAGAGATCTCCTGGGTCACTGCTACGGTTGAGAGTAAGAACACTCGCGGGTGGTATCCCGATGTCGAGATCGGGTGGCGTCAGATTTTGCGCAAAACTTACACCACCACTACTGAGGCTGATTGTTTGCCAGTCTACTCCGGCCTGGTATCTGTCATTCAAGTCAACTTCAACTACCGTAGCTTCTATCAGCACCTGGTACAGCGAACGTTCCTGCACACTTTCAAGGAAACTGGCTACCTCTGCTTGTTGTCGCGAAGTGGCACGAACAGAAATGACACCACTCTCCGGGTTGGCTACCACCGACGATGAACCCGCGCCGCTCGCAGAGGCTTCACCAAGAAGATTGCTGAGATTTGCAGATAACGTCGGCCAAAAATTATTCGCGGAATTCTGGGTCAGATTTGTACTTGAATTATTGTTTCCGGCAGCCTCTCCTTCCGCTCCAACGCCGCTGGAAATTGCCGTAGAAACATCAGCTGCGGTCGTGGAATTACGTGCGACATTCACGTAATCAACCTGATAGTTTTTCCAGTAAACAGAATCCGGCTCCACTACCATGTTGCTCGAACTGTCCATGCTCCAGCGAATATCAGACTGTCTGGCTATACGTTCGAGGATCTGTGGCAGAGTTTGTTCGATTGCATTAATGCTGATATTGCCTTGCACGTCTGGATGCACATCAATATTGATGCCGGCATCACGCGCCATTGAGAACAAGAGGTCGCGAATGGGCACATCCTGGGCGACCACTGTGTAGAGTTCGGGCTCAACCTGCGGTGCAGGCGGGGTGACTAAAGGGACTGGCGCAACAATCGAAGGAATATCGGAAGGTGGTGAAGCTGAATCAACGGAAGCTTCGCTGATGTGCCGGTTGTTCTCTTCACTCGGCGGTAAATTTGTCCCGCAGCTGCTCGTCAATACAACAAGCACAATCGTCCACAAAGAGAAGTGACGTTTGTTATCGTGAATGTTTATGTGATGTGCCAACTGTAGATTCTCCGCGTCAGGCATGGTCACAAGGAGGCGAATTCGACCTGCTTCGCTTCAAGAAAAAGTGGCGACGCTCATACTTGCGTCTGCCGGCTAACTCGACCGATATTCTATATCAGAAAATGTCTTTGTATACAAATAGTTGCAGCGTCTATCTAATCCAATTCGAAACCATGGGCTGGTGTTCGTATCAAGCGTATTTATTTGTTGTAGTTTCAGCCTCTTAAGATCAATTACGACCATATTCAATTAACGTTTAGCAAAAATATGAACGGATTTGAAAACTGTTCCCTTCAGACAGTATCCGAACGTTCGAGGTAAGGCAGCAAACTGGTACTCGTTTCCCGCAGGCGTTGCGATAACAGTGTAACGAGCTTGATCAGGATTTTTGCGCCGAGAGCGGGATCGGCCATGATTATATCGACCATGCTGTCGCGGCTGAAAACCGAAAACGTGGTGGCATCGATCGCGATGCAGGATGCAAAGCGCGGTTCCCCGTCAATCATGGACATTTCACCGAGCGTGGCACCCGGACCAACGGACGTCATTGCGCGCAGTTCACCGTGCTCATCCGCTTTAACAATGTTGATGCGTCCCTCCATGATGAAGAGCATGTAGTCGTCGGTGTCGCCTTCCCGGATGATCGTATCGCCAGGAGCCGCATGGTAGACCTGCATGTAATTAGCTAGCGAAATAATATTGTCGCGTGTGAAATCCACAAAAAATTTTGAGTGGCCAAGCATCCGGTACAGCACGTCCACTATCGAGCTGGCCGGACCCATACATACCAGATTATCAAGAGCAGAAGAATTCGTCGGCAGGTTTTCTGTCATATACCCAACTGAAATAAGATAATGGATGAACGCCCCAATCCGTTGGTTGGCGTTGATCTTACACGGAGAGACCCAAAAATACCGAAGGAAAATGCTGTGCGAAAAAAGATTAGTTGTTGGCGGTACGCGATTCATGGCGCTTTAATTTTGCGGTGCCGTGATCGCTTGCAGCCGAGGCCTGTACCGCAGCTTGACGCTTAAAAATGCGAGTGTTAGTGTCAGTCAAGAATTCTGATTGACCAATGCAGCGAATCAATTTCGCCTGCTTCCGAGATATACGCCTCCTTGCCGCCGGTAAAATTTCTACATGTATCTTGATTACTTTTCACTCAAGAGACATCCATTCCGCATAACGCCGGATCCCTCTTTGTTCTTTGCTGGTGGTGCACATGGTCGGGGCGTTGTTCTTGATGCGCTGGTGTATGCGATAACAACCGGTGAAGGAATTCTGAAAGTTGTCGGCGAAGTCGGCAGCGGCAAAACCATGTTGTGCCGCATGCTGGAAGAGCGCCTCCCGGCGAGTGTAGAAATCGTTTATCTGGCGAATCCCAACCTCAGTGCACGCGACATCATTTATGCCATCGCCTTCGAACTGAAGCTCGAAGTGGACGCAAACACTGATCGTCTCGTCGTCATGCACAAGTTGCAGGATTATCTTTTGCAACGGCATGGTGACGGTGCAAGCGTCGTGGTGTTTATTGAAGAAGCCCAGAGCATGCCGCTGGAAACTCTGGAAGAAGTTCGCTTACTCAGTAATCTCGAAACGCATCGTCATAAACTGATGCAGATTGTGCTGTTCGGGCAACCTGAACTTGATCGCAAGCTGCAGGATAAATCCATCAGGCAATTACGCGAACGCATCACTCACAGTTTTAATCTGGAACCGCTGACTGCGGATGAAGTGCGAGAGTATCTGCATTTTCGGCTGCAAACCGCGGGTTGTCCGTGGCCGCAACTCTTCAGTCTGAAGTCAGAAAAAATGCTCGCGAAGGCATCGGAGGGTCTGACCCGACGCGTAAACATTCTCGCTGATAAAGCACTGCTGGCTTCATATGCCGATCCCGCGACAAGACAGGAGCCGCGCAGCAGTTCAGGTGCAATTCTGCCAATGGTGCTGCCAAGGCACGTTAAAACCGCGATTGTTGACAGTGCATACGGCAGTCGATTCGCTGAAAAGTACGTGCCGTATTCAGGTTATGCGGTTGCTGCCGTTACGCTCGCAGTGCTTATTTTTGTTTTGTTCAAATATGTCTGGGTTGATGCCGACCCTCTCGTTGCCAGTGTTCCGCCAGAAAATACAGTTACTGGTTTGTCGAGCTCTGCAGCGCAAACTCTTGCAGAGCCTCAAGCGCCTGCCGCGGAAGTGTCGCCCAATTTGATAATGCCGCAATCGTTAACTCCAGTAGATGAACCAATAGTCGATCCAATAGGCGAACAACGTCCTGTTGAAATAGCGGCCGTTAA
>JAZKES010000115.1:0-27664 GCA_040386995.1 Pseudomonadota bacterium
GGCTCCTCCTGCAACCAGCGTTGCATACGAGCGCGCATCCTGCTTACTGCCTGGCTGTGGATCTGGCAGACACGTGATTCGCTTACTTCCAGCACCTCACCAATTTCTTTCAGGTTCAGTTCTTTATCGTAGTAAAGCGCCACCACCATCTTTTCCTGATAGGGCAAACTGCCAATTACTTCTGCCAGCTTCTTTTTAACGGCATCATCCTGAATAATATTTAGCTGAATATCGTCTTCAGATGCGGGTTCGAACGTATTATCTTCTTCGTCGAGGCTGAAAACGGTACAACCGGACACCATTTCGAGGGTTTCGTGGTAGTCGTCCAGAGTTTCATCGAGCTCTTCGGCGATTTCGCGGTCAGTCGCCGCCCTGCCCATCCGCCCTTCCACCTTGTGAATCGCAGCCGACAAACGGCGTGATTTCTGCTGAACCGAACGTGGCACCCAGGCCTGACGTCGCAACTCGTCCATGATGGCACCGCGAATGCGTATGCAGGCATACGACTTGAAGCTTGCACCAAGCGATGAGTCATAAACCTTGGAAGCTTCCAACAGGCCAATCATGCCCACCTGGATCAGGTCGTCGAGGGAATACCCGGCTGGTAACCTCACACTAATGTGATGGGCAATAGATTTGACCAGTTTGAGATTGCTTTCAAATAAGTGATTGCTGTTGCAGTAATGAGCTGCACGACTACTCTCAGTTGCAATGTTATTCATTAGCTTACACCCCTAGCGACGGCATATTGTTGATGACTACGTTCGATAAAAAATTCCAGGTAACCCGTAGCTGAGGGCAACCTCGGTAATTGGCTGATTCGTTTACCCAGTTGAAAAAACGCCACGCCCGATGGGCTGTGTGGGAAGGACTGGATGACCGGAGTCTGGCTCCTGACTGCTTCCCTGAGTTTTTCATCAGCAGGAATGCTGCCGACAAAACCGAGTGAAATATCGAGAAAATTTTCTGCCACGTTCGCCAGTTTGGAAAACAACCGGCGTCCATGGTCGGCATCGCGGACCATATTGGCCAACACCTGGAAACGTTTGACGCCATGTTCCTGGCTCAACACCTTGATCAGCGCGTATGCGTCAGTAATCGAGGCTGGTTCATCACACACCACCACAATCACTTCCTGCGCGGCCTTGCTGAAGGTGATGACGCTGTCGCCAATGCCGGCCGCAGTATCGATGATCAGGAAGTCCACCTGCCGGCTTATTTCATCAAACGCACTGATGAGACCGGCGTGTTCACTCAGCGTGAGATCCGTCATGCGGCTTACACCGGATGAGGCGGGAATAATGCTGATGCCTTCAGGCCCATCGACGATAACTTCATCGAGTGTCTTCTGGCCGGTGATTACATGATAAAGATCGTACGCAGGGCGGATGCCAAGCATCACATCGATATTCGCCATGCCGAGGTCCGCATCCATCACGAGGACCGAATGTTTGCTTTTCGCCAGAGCTATCGCGAGGTTGACGGAGACGTTGGTTTTTCCTACTCCGCCTTTGCCGCTGGCGACTGCCAGCACACGTACCTGTGGCGCAGCCTTGCTTTCACTCATAAGTTGTTTTTCTGCCAGGATCATTATTGCCGCCTAGTGAATGGACATTGCAGCAGCAGGAAATTCCTGCAACTTCTGCTGTTGTTTATAGCTGCGGATGATTTCTGCGAGCAGCAGTTTCGGCTCCGCGACATGAAGATCTTCGGGCACCTTCTGACCATTCGTAATGAACGACAACGGCAGATTGTGCTCGAGAACACATGACAGTATTGGGCCAAGTGCATCGCCTTCATCAGTCTTGGTGATGATGGCCGCAGCGAGATTTACTTTGGAGAATGCCTTGATGGTCTCGTTGATGATCGATTCACGCGCGGTTGCAGGCAACACCAGCATCGGCTGAATTCTGGAGACTGCCGACAAGGTCTGGAATTGATCGGCAAGCGACATATCGCGCTGGCTCATGCCTGCCGTATCGATGATCACAAGTTTGCGTTCAGAGAGGCTTTCCAGCGTACGCTGCATTTCTTCGGCATTGGCAACCATCTGAACAGGAATGCCCAGAATGCTGCCAAAAGAAACAAGCTGCTCCTGACCGCCCACTTTGTATTTATCGGTGCTGATAAAGGCCACCTGACGACGGCCGTGACGCAGTGCAAAACGGGCGGCCAACTTCGCCGCCGTAATAGTCTTGCCGACGCCAGTAGAACCCAGTAAGGCGATAACGCCGCCTTCTTCAAGAATGTCTGGTTTGTAAGTAGTGATCGAACCGCCGATCATGCCAAGCGTTTTCCGCCAGCCCTGTTCGAGGTTGTCGCAAGGTAATACGCGATCCACCATTTTTTCTGCGAGTGTGCGTTTGATGCCGCACATTTCAAGTCTCTGGATTAATGCAAAGCGGTTTGGCTGGCGTTTGCTCATGTCGCGCCATGCGAGTTGTGCAAGTTCACCTTCGAACAACTGGCGCAGACGGCCCAGCTCATCCTGGATTTCAACTATTGCCGGTGTCATGTCTTCTTTTGGCGGCACGGGAACATATTTGTCGCTGCGGATTTCCGCCACCATGCGCACACTCTCGGGCACCTTGGGATCATAGTTCATCGCCGCGGTAATCTCGGTCATGTCGTTGACGCGTTTGCTGGAGATGATCACAGCATCGCTGCCAAGCGCTTCGCGCACGTTGGCCATCGCCTGGCGCATGTCACTTCCCGTAAATTTTTCGACTCGCACTTTGTCGTTCTCCTTCCGCATCTTTATGTGCGGAACTCAATGTTGTTTCCTGGTTCGCTACTTCTTCGCTACCTGGGGAATTCTGCCAATCGTTGCCGCTACCTTGATCTGCTTGTTCGCAGGGATCTCGCTGTAGGCAAGCACTTTCAGGTTAGGACAAGCACTGCGCGAGAATCTGAACATCCACAACCGCATCTCGTCGCTGGTCAGTAACACGGGTATCTGACCGCTCATTTCCATTTCCTGAGTCCGGCTTCTCAATTCATCCAGCAAACGTTCTGCCAGGCCGGGTTCAAGTGCTGCAGGACTGCCTTTCCTGATATTCGATATGACATCTAGCAACAACTGTTCCATCTTTGCATCGAGCACAATAACTTTGATTTCGCCCTTCATTCCTATGAGGTTTTGGCAGATTGTCCTGCTCAATGCGATCCTCACTGCTGCCGTGAGATCGTCAGAATTTTGGCCATTTGCCGTTTGCCCCGCCAAAGCTTCGGCGATAGTGCGGATATCGCGAATCGGCACGTTCTCTTCGAGCAGGTTTTGCATGACTTTGAGGACGGTACCGAGGCTGAAAGTCTTCGGAACGAGGTTTTCCACGAGTTTTGGCGCGGACTTGGCGAGTGAGTCGAGCAGCTTCTGGACTTCGTCATGGCCAATCAGCTCGAAAGCATGCTGTTTGAGGGTGTGACTCAGATGGGTTGCTATCACGGTGCTACAGTCGACCACCGTATAACCTTTTGATTGCGCTTCTTCACGCTGCGCAGCATCGATCCAGATGGTGTCGAGACTAAACGCCGGATCTTTGCCGGCAATTCCGTCGAGGTCGCCAAAAACTTGACCAGGGTTGATGGCCATTTCGCGGCCAGGATGTACTTCCCCTTCGCTCACCGGTACATCGTGCAACGTGATGCGATAGGCATTTGGGGCCAGTGACAGGTTGTCTCGGATATGTACGGAGTGAACCAGGAAACCGAGTTCCTGAGAGAGTTTTTTGCGTACGCCTTTGATTCGGCCGAGCAGCTCGCCGTTCTGGTTCTGGTCGACCAGTGAGATCAGCCGGTAGCCAACTTCGAGGCCAATAATGTCGGTGCTTAGAACATCATCCCAACCGAGCTCGTGAGCAACAGCTGGCGCATCGTGGACAACATCGTTTTTGGCGACGGCCGCAACTTCCTCTGCATTCTGCCGGTTGTGAAGCATGTACGCCCAACCGAGCATCGCTGCTGCGATCAACAGAAAAATGAAATTCGGCATGCCCGGAATCAAGCCCAACGCGCCAATCACACTACCGGTGATGATGAAAATTTTGGGACTGTCAAAAAGCTGCGTCATGATTTCGCCGCTGACATCGCCCGAGTCGTTGCCACGCGTTACGATCAATGCAGCAGCCGTAGAGAGCAGCAACGCAGGAATTTGTGCGACCAGACCGTCACCAATTGTCAGCAGGACATAATTGGTTGCAGCCTGTGAAGCGGAGAGATCATGCTGCAATACACCGATCGTAAAACCGCCGATCATGTTGATGAAAAGAATCAGGATGCCGGCGACCGCGTCACCGCGTACAAATTTGCTCGCACCGTCCATTGCACCGTAAAAACTAGCCTCTTTTCCCACTTCTGCGCGGCGAGTACGTGCTGTGTTCTGGTCGATAAGACCGGCGTTTAGGTCTGCGTCGATAGCCATTTGTTTACCTGGCATCGCGTCCAAAGTGAAACGTGCGGTTACTTCTGAAATCCTGCCAGCACCTTTGGTTACCACCACAAAGTTGATGATGATAAGAATGCTGAACACCACGATACCAACTGCGTAGTTGCCACCAACGACGAAGTGGCCGAACGCTTCGATTACCTGGCCTGCCGCACCCGCGCCGTTATGACCTTCCATCAAAACGACACGCGTCGAAGCAACGTTAAGTGCGAGTCGCAATAACGTAGTTACCAGCAAAACCGTCGGAAATACGCCGAAATCGAGTGGACGTGTCATATAAACGGCGGCCAGCATGACGATCAGCGACAGTGAAATATTGAACGTGAACAGGAAGTCGAGCAAAAACGGTGGCAGTGGCAACACCATCATGGCGAGCAGCATAACGATCAGAATCGGCGTACCGAGACCTTTGCCATTCACGCCAAGTTGCGATGCCGGCATCACAGCAGGATTAGGCAATGCAGCCATTAGAGTTGCTCCTGGAGAGTGTATTCAACCGGCACCGGAATGTTGGCGGGCGGTTGTGGAATCACGCGTGATGACGTGGCTGCCTGGCGCAGTTGGAATATGTAGGCTAGAACTTGGGCGACGGCCACGAATAGATTCTCGGGTATTTGCTGATTAAGATCAGTTGATCTATACAAAGCGCGTGCCAACGGTGGTGCCGAGAAGATAACTATTTTGTTTTCTTTAGCTATCTCACGAATTTTTGCCGCAATGAGGTCTTTACCCTTCGCAACAACGATCGGCGCACCACTGCCGGACTGATCATATTTCAGCGCAACAGCGTAGTGAGTCGGGTTGGTGATGATGACGTCGGCTTTCGGCACTTCTTCCATCATGCGGCGCTGCGCAATTTCCTGCTGTTTCGCACGAATGGCCATCTTGACTTCGGGGCGCCCTTCCGTGTCTTTCATCTCTTCGCGGATTTCCTGCTTCGTCATCTTTACCTGTTTCTGGTAATCCCATAACTGGTAAGGCACGTCGATCATGACCACGATCAGCAATACCACGCTGAAACCGAGGAATGACTTGATCAGCAGATGGGCGGTGTGATCGAGCGAGATTTCGAGTTCGAGCAACGGCAAGGTGATGATGTCCTCGAGGATGCTGCCCAGAATCATCACAACCACTACAGCGACAAGCAGGAACTTGGCGATTGCCTTGCCAAGTTCGACCAGGCTTTTCACCGAGAACATGCGCACAAGGCCACTAGCCGGATTGATGCGCGAAAATTTTGGCATCGCCATATCGCCAACAAACAGCCAGCCACCCAGCGCGATTGGGCTTAACAGCGACACCGCACACATCAGCAGGAAAAATGGCGCAATCAGCAGCATGGTCGCATACGCGGCGGACATTAATTCTTCGCCCATGGCGAAGGTGTCGTACGCAAGGTTGTGATCGAAGCTCAGGCCGCGCACGAGCATTTTGCGAATGCCGGCAAGCATCATGGGTCCCAGCACCAGCAGTGCAAAACCAGACACCAGCAGCGATGCCAAAACATTCAATTCACGTGAGCGCGGAACCTGACCTTTTTTGCGGGCTTCTTCTAGCCGCCGGGGGGTCGCGGCTTCAGTTTTTTCCTGATCGGTATCTGCCATTTAGTTGAACATCCCGTTGAGGTCATTGAATGTTTGCGTAAAGGCAGTGTCGAGCAGCGGCATGAACACCGGCAGGCTCAACAACATCAGGATAAAACCGGCCAGCATGGCCATCGGAAAACCAATAGAGAATATATTCAGTTGTGGAGCAGCGCGTGTCATCACCCCAAACGCCAGGTTAACGAGCAGTACTCCTGTCATGACAGGCAGTGCAAGCAACACCCCCGTGACAAACATCTGCGTGGAGAACAGGCCCACTTCCCACAGCCAAAGTGCATCAATTGCAAAATTACCTGCGGGAAACCGCGTGAAACTGTTAGCAAGAATATCAAGTGCAACCAGATGGCCGTCGATGGCGAGAAACACCAGCGTCGCCAGAATCATGTAGAACTGCCCAACGACTGTTACCTGTACACCGTTCTGCGGATCAGCACTCGATGCAAAACCCAGCCCCATCGCAGTCGCGATTGCATGACCTGACATGACTATCGCGGCCATCGTGAATTGCAGAATAAGGCCCATCGCAATACCAATTAGAACTTCCTGAACTACCACGATTAGACTCTGCGGAGAAAAGGCATCGAAGGTGTTCTGCATGTTCATCGAGGGAAATATGAGCGCCGTAACACCTACAGCGAGAATGAGACGGATACGCACAGGGACACTCTGAGCCCCGTAAATTGGTGCTACCAGAAAAAAACTTCCCAGACGAATGAACGGCAGAAGAAACTGTTCAACGAGGAGGAGTATGTCGTCTGCAGCGAATGTCATCGTAGTATCTGGTTAGCCGATCATCGCTGGAATATTCATGAACAAGTCATGCGTAAAAGTGAGCCACAGCTGCAACATCCAGGGTCCCATCATCACGAGCGCGATTACGATCGCGACGAGTTTGGGAATAAAGCTCAGTGTCTGCTCCTGAATCTGCGTGGCTGCCTGCAGCACACTGACGATGAGTCCGACTACAAGTGCGGCAAGTAATAACGGCGCCGACAAATACATAATCAGATAAAGCGCGCTGTTGCCTACATCAAGAACTACACTTTCGTCCATTGCCCTGCTCCTTCAATTTACGACAAAACTGGCGGCCAGCGTGCCCATCACGAGGGCCCAGCCATCCACGAGTACGAACAACATTATTTTGAACGGCAGCGAAATCAGCATCGGCGACAACATCATCATACCCATCGACATCAGCACACTTGCGACCACGAGGTCGATGACCAGAAACGGAATAAAAATCAGGAAGCCAATCTGGAAGGCGGTTTTCAACTCGCTGGTCATGAACGCAGGAACAAGCACTTTGAAAGGCACTTCGTCCGCGGTGGCAAAACCATCGTAGCCAGCCATGTCGGAAAAAAGCGCAAGATCAGTTTCGCGAGTCTGGTTCGTCATGAAGGTGTGAAAAGGTGTACTTGCCTTTACTACCGCTTCTTCGAAAGGCAGTTCATCGTTCATGTAGGGCGAGATACCATCCTGATACGAACTTTCAAACACGGGTGCCATGATGAACAGCGACGTGAACAAGGCGAGCCCAAGAATGACCTGGTTGGAAGGTGTCTGCATAAGACCGAGTGCCTGACGCAGAATGGCCAGCACTACAACTATCCTGGTGAACGACGTAATCGACATCAGGATCGCGGGCAACATGCTGAGCATGGTCATCGCAAACAAAATCTGCAGGCTGACGCTATAACTTGCTACCCCACTTTCATCCATCTCGCGGGTAATCAGGGTGAGATCTTCTGCGGCAAATGTTGGCAGTGACAGTAGTGGCCCGCACAACAGCAGAAGCGTAATGGCCTTGATCCAGAAATTAGACATCAGCATCACCTTCTGATCACGGATTGCAGAATGCCTGCAAAACCTGCAGCGGGATTGACTGAAGATGTGATCTCATTCAGGCCATCCACACTATCTTTGTTCACGACATGCAAAGTCTGGATCTGGCCTGGCGTAACACCGAGCAACAGGCAGGTATCACCAGTCTGTACCATGATCAGTCTTTCCTTGCCGCCGAGAGGCAGAGTAGCAACAACCCGAATCAGCGGATTGCCACGACCGAGAGCGGGATTAAATTTTTTGACGAGAAACGCAAGACCGACGATAAGCAGAAGGATCAGGATCAACGCGGGCATTACACTCAGATACTGTTGGCCCAGGGTTCTCTCGGCCTGGGCTTGATTATCTGCGGCGAAAAGCGGTGTGACCGTTGTAAGTGTCAGAGCCATCAAGCAAAAACGCACGGACCAAAATTGCATAAAACAGCCGAATTTTTGCTTATTTCTCGGCATCATCGACTCCCGGAATAATTTCGTGTTCGCTGAAGCGGATGCCGTAGTGCTGCTGAAGAGCGATGGTTTCACCAAAGCCAAACAGCGTGTCATTGATGCGGATATCAATAATATCCACTGAGATCTGCTTGAGTTCTACGAAAGAGCCCTGGGTCATCTCCATGAGCTGTTTGATGGAAATGTGCGTACGGCCAACTTCGAAAATCATCTCTATCGGCACATCAAGCATCGCAGAAAACGGCAGTGTGCCGTTTTGGCTGAGCAAGGGATTTACCGGGCGTTTCTGATCAGTTTTGTTGATCTGGATATTGGAAAGTGGCATGGGCAATACGGGATCACCGTTTTTCTTGCCTGGCGCGCTGCTGTTTTTTGTTTCCATTACCGGCTTACCTTTGTTAACACTTGTGTTTGATCTGACTATCGATGAAAAAATCTACTGCAGGATTTTTAATCCTACTTTGCCGTTCACTTCACCCATGCGGGCCTTGAATTTTGGTACGCCATTTACTTTGACATCCACTTGTTCGGGAGAATCGACCGCAATGATGTCGCCCTTCGCAAGTCGGAACAGATCACCAATCGTCAGGTTGGCGCCGCTCAATTCGCCGGTGACATTGGTGGCGAAGCCCAGTGCTCGTCTCTTGAGGATCTGCTCAAGCCTGCCTTCTGTGGCCTTGTTATTTTTATTCCGGAATATGGAATCAATAACTGAACCAGGCATAAGCAACTGGACTTCGCCCCCGCCGCCGTCGAAAGTGACTTTAAAGGGACGAACCATTAGAACGTCGGTAGACGAATAGCAGGAAATAGCTGCTGGATTCATCTCCGTTTCAACAAGTTTGAATTCGACATCAGCCAGCGCTTTCCAGCCGCTCTTGATTGCATCGATGATCGATTTGAGAACGAGCTGGATTACACGCTGTTCGGTAACCGTGAACTCGCGGCCTTCGATCTGGATCAGGCGCGAGCCGCCACCAAAGAAGATATTGACGAGGGCATATACCAGTTTCGCATCCAGCACGATGGCTGAGTAGCCGGACAAACCGCGCAACGAGAAAGTGTTAACGCTCGACGGTACATAAAGCGTTTTGCTGTATTCACCAAATTTCTGGATACGGATTTCTTCGCGGCGCACTTCCACACTTTTGTGCAACAGGCTTAGCAGGCTATGGCTCAGATTGCTCTGAATCCTTTCATCCACAAGTTTGATGTCGTGGATCCAGCCCTGTACGCGGTGAATGCCGCTGGTAAGGTCGTAGATCTCATACTGATTGCGCAGGACCAGGTCGTCTTCGCCAACGGCGCCGGTATCGACCCCATGGAGTAGCGCATCGATTTCGTTTTGGGAAAGTATGTCGCTCATCTGTTATTACCCGATCATCGCTGCGTTGTCTTCGGACAAGATAATCTGGCCTGCGTCGGCCAGTTTCTTGGTGATTGCGAGAATTTCCTTCTGCGCTGCTTCCACGTCACTTACTTTCACAGGACCCATGTTGCTCATGTCGTCGAGGAAAATTTCAGCCGCACGTGTAGACATATTCTTCGTGACTTTGTCGGTGAGAACTTGCTCGGCACCTTTCAATGCCAGGGCCAGTTTGTCAGTGGCGACTTCGCGCAACAGTAGCTGGAAATCCTTGTTTGGAATTTTCTTGAGGTCTTCGAATACGAACATCAATTCCTGGATACGTTCAGCGACGCGGGTATTGGCCTTACCGAGTTTTGTCATCAATGCTTCTTCGGTAGAACGATCCATCGTGTTAAAAATGTTGGCCACGTTTTTGACGCCGCCCATCGCAGAACTCTGCTTGGTCACGACACCTTCTACCTGTTTTTCGAGCGAATAATTCAATTCCTGCAAGGCTTTCGGATCGACTGATTCCATTTCCGCCATACGAATCAACAATTCGACTACGATGTTTTCGGGGAGGTACTGCAGCACATCCTTGGCCTGCTCAGGCTGCAGGTAAGAAATAACGATGGCTTGAATCTGGGGATGTTCGTTCTGGATGATGCCGGCTATCAGCTGTGGTTCCATCCAGCGCAGTGAATCAAGGCCTTTGGTGTTGCCACCAAGCATAATGCGCTCAAGGACTGATTCGGCAGCTTCGGCACCAAGAGCCTGCACCAACACGTTTTTGGTATATTCATCGGCTACGATATTGATCGAGCCTTTTACTTCGCACTCACTCAGAAAGTCATTCAGTACGTAGTTGACGTCTTCGGTGTTCATGCCGTTCATGCGGGTCATTTCCAGGCCTATCTTCTGCACTTCCTCACTCGATAAGCGTTTGAGAACTTCTGCGGCGCGGTCTTCGCCCATGACCATCAGGAATTGCGCGGCTTTTTCAGTTCCGGTTGCGGTATATTTGCGTTTGGTCACTTCGTTCATCGGGAACTCTCAATTCTGGTGTAATAGAGTCAACTCTTTGACAGCCGTTCTTTGACGGCGACCAGAGCGACAAATGTTTGACTCTTTTTACCGATAATTCGCTCTGTTGTATGGCTTGAGCAAAAGGTATGCCACCGGCAGAAAGTTGCCGCTCAAGTTTCTGTTCAAAGGTGTCGTTACCGACGCAAAGGTGCTTAACAATCCCGCATGCCAGCCACTGGAAGGCACATATTTCGTGAGCAACATAATCAGCGATCAACTCAGGCCGGTTTTGCAATCGGTACTTTCAGGCAACCGTAACTGGGTGCCCAACCACGTCTATGCAGGGGTGGTTCAGGAGATTCTGGGGAATGGCAGCATTGCGGTTCTGATCAATAACAAGGTGTATCAGGCGATCACGCATATCCCTGTGCATTCGGGCGACCTATTGAATCTGCGACTGCTTGGCACTACGCCCGAGCCTCACTTTGCAATTACCGGTTTGGCTACCATCGCCCCCGAAGCGCAAGCAGCCGTTGCAGTCCAAAGCTCGTCATTACCGACAATTGCAATGTTCGCCAAGCTCAATTCGGGTATTGAAGGTCTCGCCAACACGCTGCTGCAACACCCCGAACAGCTCGCGCGTATTTCATCGCAATTGCAGCCACTATTGGCAGCAATCGCCGGCAATACGCTGGCTACAGCTGATCTTGCGAGGCCCGGCAAACTCAAGGATCACGTTCTTGCGTCAGGATTTTTCCATGACAGTCATGAGGCCGCGGGTATTGATGGGGCAGACATTGACCTCAAAGGTTTGCTATTGCAGTTGCTTGGGTTGATGAATAACAGGCGCACTCTTGCACTGCTCAACGGCCGCCCCGGATTCATCGATAACAGGCCCGGACCCGGCCTGCCCAACAGCGCAACATCACTGGCCCAATACACCGCACAGGACGACAACTCTCTTGCGCGCGATCTAAAAAATATCATCACGCAGAATGCCGAAAGCACTCTGTTACAAATCGTGTCTTCACAGTTGGCTGCCCGAGACAAAAGCACCGACACCGACAGAAGTTTTGTTATGAATTTGATGATTGAGCATGGAGAGATCTTTGTCCCACTACAACTTGAACTCAACCAACGTATATCGAGTGACACCGAGTTCTGGGAAGCGAGCTTCAGCATTGAGTTACCCAAATCCGGCAGGATGGAATGGACAATTACTGTCAAAAATCCGTCTGTCAGAGTGGCACTTGGCAGTAATCGAGAGGACACTCGCCAGCATATGAGTGGTCAGATGAGTTTTCTACGTCAGCTTCTGGAGCTGCAGGACCTGAAACTGGATCAGTTCAGCTGTATTGCGACGGAAGACTTCTGATGGACAAGGCCAAACTTCCTCCACCAATCCAGGCTCTGGCGACCGCTTTGAAGCGAGAGTCTGATACCGGTGTCGTAATTCTGGCGCAGGGTCGTGGCAGCGGTGTTGAACCTCTGCTAAAAATGGCGCAAGTACATGAAATTCCTGTAATTCAGGATTTTACGCTGAGCCATAAACTGAGTACATTACCGCCTGGAGCAGTGATCCCCGACAGTATTTTCAAGGCACTCACCACGGTATTGGATTTTATTTTTATCCTGGAAGAAGA
Organism: Pseudomonadota bacterium; assembly: GCA_040386995.1. Taxonomy (GTDB): domain Bacteria; phylum Pseudomonadota; class Gammaproteobacteria; order Pseudomonadales; family Pseudohongiellaceae; genus CAILUG01. The sequence continues at coordinate 12,357 of JAZKES010000115.1, forward strand.
ACACAAGGCGCGCGATGACGAGGCCGCCAGTAATTGAACGTGCGTAATGTTGGGCGTGGCACCCCGGTTTACATACACTCAGGTAGATACAGCGGCATGATTTGGTCTGAAAATTGCTTTAAAGCTATACTTGCCGGCCGAATTACAAAATAACGATTAACGTGGCTTCAAAACACAAGTGAGGGCGAATGACATCCAGAACAAACAGGCCTGACAGCGACAAACCCGTCACTGACATTCAGCAGGACCAGGCCCTGGACAGTCTCGGCATCGTGGTGGGCGAAATTGCCCACGACTTCAACAACATTTTGTCCCTGATCTTTGGCTACGTCGAAATGGCCCTCAGCGAAATTCCTGAAGGTGAACGTTCGCGCTCAGACCTTGAACATGTGCTCGCAGCAGGTGACAGAGCAAAGGAACTTGTCTCCCGCATCCTGACCTACAGTAATCGCGCCAAGCTCAAAAAAGAACGTATCGATGTAGTGAAGCCGATAAATCGCGGCCTCAAATATGTTGCAGATCGCATTCCTCCAGGTATCGAGCTGCAAAGCGATGTTGCGGCAGAGCCCTGCTTCATCATGGGCAACGACACTGAACTTTTCCAGATCATTACAAACCTGTGCAACAACAGTCTGCAGGCCATGCCACAGAGTGGTGGCAAAATAACGGTCAGTCTGCAAACCATCAACAAAGACAGTGCTTTTCTGCTTGATCACCCCGCAATGCCGAAACAAGGTTATGCGCTACTGACTGTTAAAGACAATGGCGCGGGAATGGAACTCTCGACACTCGAAAAAATCTACACCCCATTTTTTACGACTTCACGAGTGGAAGATAAATCCGGCTTACGTGCAGGCCTTGGTTTGACGACCGTCTATAACATCGTTACTTCGCAAGACGGTTTCATCTTCGTTAACAGTGCGCCGGGTGAAGGAACCACTTTTGAAATATGCCTGCCAGTGATGACAGAAAATGCCCAAGCGCCGCAGTTGACCGTAGCAAAACCAAGAAAATCCAGCGAAAAACGTGTGCTTTTTGTGGATGACGAACCCGCGATCACGGAAATGGCGAGTCATATCCTTGCTCATAGCGGTTATCGCGCGATGTTTTTTATTGACGGCAACGAAGCACTCGAATATTTCCAGGCGCATCCGTACGACTTCGACATCATCATCACCGATTTGAAGATGCCGCGTATCAGTGGTTCCGAACTCGCCTCGCGTTGCGCTGCGATCAATCCCAACATACCCATCATTTTGACCACGGGGTTCAGCGAAAAAATTTCCCTCGCCAGTTGCAGGCAGTGGGGCGTCACAACCGTAATAACAAAACCCTTCTCTATTCAGCAGTTGCTTGCCAATCTCGAAGAACTAACGAAATAACCAGGCCCTTCCCAACAAGGACCGGGCACGCACTCGGTCCTCAAGCAGACACCTGCTGTTCAGTATAGTTGGATATCCCTTAATAAGGCCGATCGGTCTTAATCGTTTGGGCCATCACAAGCTTCATTCTTGTGGCCCGCAAATTGCTTCGACCACGCTTAGGCATACAAAAACGGCCCTATGCTGAAAAAAGCGCCAAGAATTTGCCTCAAGTTTCTCGTTCAGAGTGTCGTATTAATATACATCCACATTGACTGAATTGATTACCAGTTCACAATTGAAGAAATTTAAATGTACTTGTCCCTCAATAATGAGCCCAAACCAGACATGAACCCAGCTACTGATACAAGCAAATCAGAAGCATGGGAACTTGCCTCAATTGGCTTGGGCGTCCTTAACAGCAACCTGGAAGTTAAACTCTGCAACCCGTATCTGCAAAACCTGCTTTCGAGTACTGAGCAGGAATTGGTCGGCAAAAACTTTCTGCAGTTCCTGGATGTCGATAACCATTTGCGCTCTCACATTACGAGTGAACTGTCAGCGCGAAATTTTTGGCAAGGCATAATCCATAGCACTAATCACGCTCTTAGAATCGAAATAAAGCGTAGCGAAAGCTCCTTACTCGATGGCGATTCAGCTAACGACGTTATTTACCCACTGGTAATCATTGATTACTCCGCTGACTATAAAAAGCTGAAGGAGCTTTCAACCGCCAAATCGCTCGCGGAGAAAACCGACAAGGCCAAGTCGCGATTCCTGTCGCACATGAGCCATGAGCTCAGAACTCCACTCAACGCCATTCTTGGTTTTACGCAATTGATGAATATTGCAACCGACCTTTCTGAGCTGCAGCAAGACAATTTGAAAGAAATAGAATCCGCCGGCAATTACCTTCTGACCTTGATCAATGAAATTCTTGATCTATCGAGAATCGAATCCGGCAAGATCAAACTCAGTGAAGACACTGTTTATCTCGAACAATTACTCTCCGAATGTCTGACCCTGGTAAAACCCATAGCCGACAAAAAGAATATTCAGTTGAATTGTGTGCTGACTACAGAACGACAGTTGCACACTGATCATGTGAGACTGAAACAAGTCATTCTCAATCTGCTGTCCAATGCCATCAAATATAATACCGACAATGGCCTCGTCGTATTGCATTGTCACGACCTTGATGATCACAACATCAGGATTGAAATTCAGGATAGCGGCCCTGGTATTGCTCCTGAGTTGTTGTGCAATATTTTTTCGCCGTTTGAACTTCTCGGTGTCGATGACAAAAAAGTTGAAGGCAGTGGTATCGGCCTGATGATTTCTCGCCGTCTGACCAAACTGATGAGCGGAAAAATCGATGTTCTCAGCGAGCCCGGACATGGCAGCGTATTCTGGCTTGAACTTCCCTCAGTAAGTCTGGATACAGTAGAGTTTCAATATTTTCATGAAGCAGCCGCGAGTCGCGTGCCATTTCATCCAGAGCCCTTCCAGGTAAGTTACATCGGCGAAGACACTAGTTTCGCTGCGCTGCTCCAGCGCCTCGTGAAGATTCGCGAAAGAATTCAGATACGTACTTTCAACAACATGGATGAAGCCACTGCAGGCATTAGTTTCACCTCCAGGGCGTGTGTGTTTATAAGCGAAGCAATTGCCCATGAATTGGCGAAACACGCTGACACTATTCATTTGCCCTGGAATCTAAGCTTGATTGTCGTGAAGGAGAAGAACTATAGTGAAAATAATCCCTCGTATACGCAGCTGGTAAAAATGCAATTACCAGACAGCTTTAAACTCACAGACATTCTCAAAATAATCGATAACAGTTTCTTAGACGGATTTTAAGAAGAACTCCTATGCTCTCAGTTTTGAACCATAATGAAATCAAGGCCGCCCCCATCTTTGTCGTAGACGACGAGCCGGTCAATCTGAAATTAATTGAAAGAATCCTAAAAAATGAGGGTTTTTCCAATATTTTTTCAATTCAGGATCCCAAGGAAGTTGCGTCGATGTACGCAGCAAACAGACCTGACCTCATCCTGCTTGATATCAACATGCCAGGGCTAGATGGGTTCGGAGTGCTCGAAACCCTCAAACAGCAGAGTGCCGGCAATTTGCCACCAATCGTTTTTCTGACTGCGCAGAGTGCGGCTGAATTTCGCGTGAAGGCGTTTGAAAGTGGCGTTCTCGATTTCATCAGCAAACCGTTTAACCGCCTTGAACTTATATCTCGCGCAAAAAATTTACTCGCGCTTGAGCACGCGCATCAAGAATTGACGCGCAAGAAAGACTCACTCGAATATACCGTTTCACTTCGTACTGAAGAATTACGTAAAACCCAGCTGCAAGTGGTACAGAAACTTGGCAGAGCCGCCGAATACCGCGACAACGAAACTGGCGGACATATTCTACGCATGAGCAATATTTCTGCTCTGCTTGCAGAGAGCCTCGGTTTTCCCGATGAGTATGTTCAGAATTTACTTCACGCAAGCCCGATGCACGACGTAGGCAAGATCGCGATCCCGGACAAAATTCTTCTAAAGCCTGGAAAATTCACCCCGGAAGAATGGGAAATCATGAAGACCCATACCACCATGGGCCACGACATTTTGTATAGCGAAGACTCGCGCCTGTTAACGATGGCGAGCGAGATTGCACTGTCTCACCACGAAAAATGGAATGGCTCGGGTTATCCCCACGGGCTTGCGGGTGAAAACATCCCAATATCCTGTCGGATCGTTGCGGTAGCCGACGTATTTGATGCTCTTGTTTCAACACGTCCTTATAAAAAAGCATGGCCACTTGTTGAAGCAAAAGACTTCATGAATACGCAGACATCCATTCACTTCGATCCTCAGGTAATGGAGATCTTCAATCGCAGGCTGGACGAAATAGTTTCAATCAGGGATGCGTTCAAGGATCCAGTAACTCACGAAGAACTACCGGTGACTGACCGTGGCTAACGGAACCATTATGAACACTTCCGCTGCCAGCGATTTTGGTACAGGTGGTAGAAATTTGTTAAAAGCGCAGCACGATACTGCACAGACGAATTGTCATGTGAGTTCAGTCATCTACAAAATTCGCGACCATGGCCCAGCCATACTTGATGGTGAATTTTACAAAGACAGCAGCAACGCGGCATTGCCAGCCAACAGCGAAGTTCCTGCGGTTACTGGTACTGTTACTGAGTCGGTGGCGAATACTCCCGCCGAACCACTTAATTCAAACAGAGGTGTTATTCGCGTCATGTTATTTTCAATTTTATTACTCACAGTTGCCTTGGTTAGTGTTGGCTTTTATGCCTATCAACAAAAAATGCACGTCAACGACCTGCAGGCCGAATTAAAAATTTATGACGATCTGGATAACGATTCCAAATAGGGTGAAAGTAGTTTTTCAGGGAAGTAGAAGGTAAAGCGCAGTAGCAATTTACATCTGAAAAGTACTCATGAGATTTGCCAAATGAACACCACTAAAACTCTACCGGAAAGTGCCGAAATATTACGGCTGGCACTTCCGCTAATGTCGAAATACAAAATTCCGGTTACGCCGCGTAATTATGCGGTGTGGTACGAATATGCCTCCGGCAGCAATATGGTTCTCAATCAGAAAATCGATCATCTGATTAATACCGGCGCGCCTATCAATAACGAGTTCGTGTCAGCGTTGTATGCAGAATACATAGATACCAATCATGAACTCAACCAGCTGGAGAAGGCGCAAAAAATCTTTGCAGTGTTGCATGAAAGCATAACCACTGTCCTGAACGTCGCTGTAGGCAAAACGGCAGAGTATGGCAACACACTCGATCAGTACAACAATCGCATCAAGGCTGACCTAGACCTGGAGCAGCTCCAGTTTCTGATTAATGACATGGCCGTATCCACGAAAATTATGCTCAAGAACAATCAGGAATTGATGGACGATCTCAACAAGACGCGTTCGGAAGTCACCGCGTTACAAGACCAATTACATGTCGCCAAGAAACAGGCAAAAACCGACACACTGACCGAACTTGCCAATCGCAAGGCGTTTTTCGATGAGCTCGAAGACCTCGAACGCACGGGCGCGCTGCATACCGGTTGTCACAGCTTGTTGATGCTGGATATCGACAACTTCAAGACCGTCAATGACAGCTATGGTCATTTGTTTGGTGACAAGGTCATAAGGACCGTTGCTAAAGTATTGAAGAACAATACGAAGGGAAAAGACCTCCCGGCGCGGTTTGGTGGCGAAGAGTTTATCGCTTTTCTTCCCGATACCAATCGTGCAGGAGCATTCGTCGTGGCAGAGATGATCAGGAAAACCATTGCGGGTGCGAGGATCGTCAACCCGCGCAACAATCAGGTCATTAGTACGGTAACCGTTTCGATAGGAATTACAGAATTTGTTCCTGGTGATGACATTGAGTCGGTAATCGCCCGCGCCGACGATGCACTTTATTGCGCAAAAAATGCTGGCAGGAACCAGACCGCCTTCACTGACAGTTCACAATTACCCGTAAAGAGAAAACTGACAACAGCGTCTGGCGCTTTCTACTGATCTATTCTCCGATTACTGAGGTGTGTTCTGGCTTGATCGCGCCCGTGATCGCGCCAATGACGAGCCATAACCAGCAGCACTGATGTAATCGCCGGAATAATTCTCTCCGTGATCATCTGCACCATATGCCGCATTGGTCAGATTCAACAAACCCCTCTATCTTTTCTATTTGTTGTCCGCAGCGTGGATGACCACTGCGATGCGCTGTGCGCTCCGTAGCTTAACCGCGCTCCAGAAGCTTTCTGAGCTCAATCAGCGTCGCGTTGGCGCGCGAAATATAATTAGCGAGTACCAGCGAATGGTTGGCAAACAAGCCAAAGGTTGAGCCATTCAGAATCATGGGACTCGATACGGGTTGTTGCGCATCTTCAAGTTCCCGAATCACTTGTTGCAATGAAACTCGTGCGTTTTTGTCTTCGAGTACAGTCGCAAAATCCACCTCAACTGCACGCAGAAATTGCGCTAACGCAAACGCGGTGCCGCGCGTTTCATAAAACACATCGTCAATTTCAAACCAGGAGGTGCGCACAAGCCCTTGTTGCGGTAGCGGCGACGTACGAGTAGCGACACTTACCTCAGCTGTTTCGGTATTGATTCCTACTACGCCAACGCTCGCTGACAAACGCTGCGACAAACTGCCCAACCGGCTTTCCACTACACCAAGGTAATCCGCAAGGTTGTCGGCACGCGCAAAAAAGCGCGCATCCTGAGAATCAGCATCCTGCAAACGGGTCTGGTAGCTTTCGATGAATTCGATTGCTTCCCGATACTGACTTTCACTGGAAGGAAACAGCCAGCGATCATTGGTAAACGAAAGCGCCGGTTCGGCTTCCTGCAGATCAGGATCTTCAACCGACTGGGTTTGCGAACGCGAAAATCCATTGCGCAATGCGCGCGCGAGATCGCGACATTGCACGAGCACCCCGAATTCCCAGTTCGGCAGGTTGTCCATAAAAATAGCTGGCGATAACACATCGTTGGAAAGGTAACCTCCCCGCTTGTTCAGCATCTGGTTTACCACTTGTTTGAGTGCTTCGGTGGTCATGGTGCCCGTTACGATCTGCCCACCGCTCGCAGCAATTTCAGCTTCAGCGGTCGCGATACCATCTATTGCCTGCGGTTCTGTATCCCACCACCACATCAGACCAAGCACCGGAACAATCAGCAGCAACAGAATAACCGCGCCGATACGAAACCACGAGATACGTTGAAACCAGCTTTTATGGTTATCGTTAATGATCGGTGGCATGTCGGCTTGATAAGTTTCCATGAGTAACTCCGGGCGAGGCGATGCAAAATCATCGAGAGCCAGAATAAACACCCGCCCCCATTGCGTCCACTGCTAAGTAACGAGCCAGAATTTACCAACCCAGAACGTTCCCGATGAAATTATCCCTGTCATAAAGAACACTTCCGGAGTGTGACGCGCTGCGATAGGTTGCGACGCACTCGTATACATATGTCAATAAGCTGGACTGCTTATTTGACATGAGGTTTGCGAAGCCTAGACTTTGTGAAACTCGATCCAGGTAAAATACCAGATCATGAAACTGCTATTCTCTGCTGTGATCCCAGGCATATTGGTCGTTATTTGCAGGCATTGGTTCCCGACTGGTTTTTGCGCGGCAATTTTTCATATCACGCGTGATCTGCAGCTGCTATTCGGCAACATCGCTACCACGTGCAGGCGATTGCTCAATGTTGTAAATGGATACTGACGGGCTGACAAAAAGTCGATATGACGGATCACCTTGTTCACATAGTCGCAAATCCCTAGCGTCTATTGTGCGTCGTTGTTCGTTAGTGCATGAGTTCGCTGGATGCAAAGTGCGGGTTGCTTTCAAGGCGAATACAGTTGTGATTGTTAATGCACGCAACCAGGAGCTTATGACCAAATGCTCACTTATCTCACCAGCCTCTCGAAAGGAAAAATCACACTGTGGTGTTACCTGATCTGGTATCTGGTCACCGTCTACTTCTACTTTGATCCGTCACCACGTCTTTGGCTCAACTCAGTTGGCATCAGTGCCATCATCGGTTTTGCCCTTCTGTTGAGTGTCGCGAGACCCGACAATCATGTAACTGATCGTTGGCAGTTATTTCGCTTGTTCATGATGCCATTTGCGGTTTCGAGTTTTTCTTCGTTGATCAAGGGCAATAATTTCATTTTTATTATTCCTCCCAATCCCCATGAACAGCTCGTTGCCGTCAGCGCCTGCCTGCTGTTCGTCGTGTTTGTTTACGCGGTAAAAACTGCCGCAAAAAGGGCGCTTGCCTGACCTCTTCTCATAGCGAAGTTGAATCAGGCTTACCGATTTTTCTGACTATCTTCGTTACTAAAATCCGCAATACTCATTGATCAATCAGCGAAATATTTGCTGGTTTTGTGCTCTCGATTGGTCTGCAATCGCAGCAAAGCCGCATACAATTCCTGGTGTTGTTCACAACAAAACCTGATCTAACACCATGCTGGCGAAAGACTATGAATCCTGAAACAGAGAATCAGATCCTCGGCGTATTGCGCGAAATCCGCGATAACCAGATTGAAGCGTTGCAGACCATGAAGGCGCAACAAGCACTTGTGAAAGAGCAGATAGAACTCAGCCGCACTACTGTGGCCGAGTCGGTAGATTTGCAGCGCTTGGCGCTGAAGCGGCAACGCACCGTCACGCTGATCGCGGTACCCGGCATATTGTTCTGCATAGCAGCAATACTGTATCTCGTTATGCGTTATTTTTGAGTCGTCCAACTCGCATGAGTGAGTTGCGATGATCGGGATTTTTCCGATGAAGACCCAGCAGAGATGCTGACTCCTCTATGTTATATTGAAGTCAACGCGAGCACCGAACCTAACTATCTGCAGATAAGGTATAAGTTGAGAATTGCATGAAAGACCCGGCGCAAAGCATTCAGAGAGAAATTACCAAATCCAGGACACGGGTTCTGGAACTGGAAACCAAGCTGACCGAACTTCCTTCTGACGCTGGTCCAGAAATTGTTTCCATGTATGAGAAGCTGCTCGCAAAGGAGCTTAAATATCAAGATCGATTGACAGTTGCGTTGGCGCCGCCCCCCTCACCCAAAAAGGCACCCGTAATCCGCATTGCCGTCGCCGCCGTCCTGGTCCTGTATCTGATTTATCGATTCGCCTTCGCCGCTTGATCGGGCTTCCAGGAATCAATCTCCCCCAACTACTGGGATGCTTCTGCTGCGGGTCGATCGCCGTCGTCACGGAAGGACATATGCAAATTGTCAGCCGTTTGATCCTGCTGTTGAGCTTGCAACCGCGCGCTCGGTTTCAACCAAAGTTATTGGCGTCTCAGGCTGAATTCGCGCGATGCAGGAATTATTTACCCCTCGATTGTTTGTCAAAAATTCCAGTATTTACCCTACTTTCTCTGACTTTAGTGAGTAAAAAACCGGGCCATGCTGATTTATTCCTTGCAGATCAAACAATTGCGCATTAACTTTGCCCCCCGCGATACGAGCAAAAAGGCACATGCCAACCAATGTCATGTGTCAGGGATGCTGCTACTATTGCCTGGCATTTGGCAATAATAAGAAGTGAGAAAAAATGCCAGAAAGAAATGCCAACAAAATAAGTAATTTTCAAACCCCTACAGGAAAGTGTGATGAGTAAAGGTACAGTTAAGTGGTTCAACGCAGACAAAGGTTTTGGCTTCATTACTCCTGAAGATGGCGGAAAAGATCTTTTCGTTCATCATTCAGAAATCAGAAGTGGTGGCGGTTATGCCACGCTTGCTGATGGCCAGGCAGTTGAATTCGAAGTTGGCCAGGGCCAGAAAGGTCCATGCGCAAACAACGTTAAACCGATCTAAGTAAGTTCGAAACACTGTGCTCTTGCAGCACATCACACCCGGTTAATACACTGTCGCAATGTCAGGCGTGTTAACCGGATGTTTTAACAATGCTCCTCAGCCCCAAATCACGTAATAGAAAATAATTAAACAACACGACTCCCAAGGTTGTGCTGGGTGTTATACCTCCCACTCCGAATCCTTCCCCGCTTACTCGACTATTGGCCGATAACTTCTTGCCGATTTTTGCTTATTGCGATTAAACGGTTGGCAAACATTGATGAAATCACACCATCAACACGCCATGTGCACGCGCATAAGTTAAGATTGAAACCGGACCGTTACCGCAACCAAAGTGCTTGATGTCAGATAATCGAAACAAGCCTCGTCCCAATCACAATTGACCGGAGTTTGTTCTGCTGCTCCTGCCCGGATTAGTGCTCATCGCTGAGCTCAGTGATCACTGGCATATTGATCAGCCGTGTATAAGCAAACATCAGCAATGCTTCGACCTGGCAGGCTACAATCACGCAACTTGAGCCCGGTAACGTGTCGGGAGTTATGCGCGAACGTCGCTATGCAAAACTGTCTATCTAAATACCTCGTCAAAGACGTTTAGGAGCAAAGCTGTGCCATTTACCCCCTACCACATGGGACCAGGAATTTTATTCAAGGCGTTGCTACAAGGCAGTTTCAGTCTGATGGTGTTCGGCTGGGCTCAAGTCATGATGGATTTGCAGCCGCTGATCGCAATCGTGAGTGAAAACGGTCGCCTGCATGGTTTTTCCCACACCTATCTTGGCGCGACGATAATTGCGATTTTTTCGGCCGGCACGGGTAAATATCTCGCACAGTGGGCACTCGTGAACATTATCCGGTTAAGGCCGGTAGTGTTTATCGGCTGGCTTGTCGCATTCCTTAGCGCCTTCATCGGGACGTATAGCCACGTTATTCTCGACAGCATCATGCATGGCGATGTTCAACCATGGTTTCCGTTTTCCGCGTCTAACAATCTGCTCGGTCTGGCTTCAGTGCAAACGCTGCATAAACTTTGTCTTTATGGTGGACTGGTCGGCACGGTCAGCTACTTCATCATCGCGAGAATTCTTCGTGGCCGGGAGATCGCTGATAAACCATCCAGGCAGGCGTAGAGGAAAAACAAAAAAGAAATCTTCATTATTTTTTTCGGGTCCGCAGATCAGCATGCTGACAACTACGCCGTGTAACAAACAACAAGCTTCGGCTACAACAATATGCGGAGAAAAGTTCAGACGGCTATAGCGGCTTCTCCGGCTACAATTGAAGCCCGACATTCTGCAGAAAGGCCGGGCTCTACTAATCAATTTTCGAGTTCCAACTCGTTCCTCTTTCCTTTCTTGCGTATCTCCCCAACAAATCAGGCTTCTGCTCTGTTCGTTAATAGATCCGACTTCACCGCAGTCGAATTGAGATCCTTCCACAACAACATCTCTCCCAAACGGCTACTTGCGCCCGCAAAGAAGCCATTTTCCTGATGCAACGCTGGATTTTTGAAAGTGCCAAAAAGCAGATCAAAAATCGGCAGGTCAGCATAATTATCGCGGTGGATACCGCGCGCGTGGTGGCGCGAATGACTTTCCGGGCGTTGCACAAAATAACCAAGCCACTGTGGCGTGCGGATGTTCGCGTGTTGAAAAACCGCCAGAAAAAACGTCACGTAAAGCACGAACACCGCAGCTTCTGCACTCACACCAACCACCAGGGTCAACGCAAGACTGCTTACAAACGTAAAACCAATCATATCCAGTGGACTAAACCAGAACGCACCAAAGGTATCAAGGCGTTCTGCGCTGTGGTGCAGTTGATGAAAACTGCGCCAGAGCCAACCTATACTATGCATAGTGCGATGCCACCAATACACACCGAATTCATACACCAGCAAACCGATGACAGCCTGTTGCCATATTGGCAACGCTACCGTGTTAAATATTTTGTATTGCGCCAGGCTCGCATCCCACCATAGGGGCAAATACGACGACAGCAGAAAATATGCAACGAATGCGGTAAGCCCGCGTAACCGCCAGTAAGGTGCGACCGGCAGCTTGCGAGCCGGGAACAGGTATTCCCATAACATTAACGCACCGTAAATGCCCAGGCAGATAAGCGCTACAGGATTCATGAATATTTCAAATGGTGTGGGCATGGCAGTCTCCTTGACAATTTATGTACTGATTTAATAAAGGTGCGCAGTTTATGATTTGCCTCATGGCGAAAACCAGTGAACTAACAGTACTAATTTGCGGGATCGTTTTTTTCCCGCAGGATCAGCGAGTTATTTTGCAAAGCAGCAATGTGGCGACAAACATCGGTTTGGTACCCCGCTTAGCTATACCTGCGGTATAGTTAATCGGGACCGAACAGTAAATTTCAGGAAGCGGCAACAATGGCAGGACGGGCAAACAGCAGTCGCGAACGTATTCTGGCCACTGCAGAAGCCATCATTTTGCAGAAAGGTTATACAGGCACATCGCTCGATGAAATCCTCGACAAAGCCGCGATAACAAAAGGCGGTTTTTTCTACCACTTCAATGGCAAAGGTGAATTGGCGCGCGCACTTGTTCAGCGTTACCTTGCAGAAGATCAGGCAATGTTTAACCGACTGCAGGAGCGCGCTGATGGACTTAGTGAAGACCCACTACAACAACTGCTGATTTTCTTGCATCTGTTGGCCGAAGCCGCGATCGGCATGAATGAGGTCCATCCTGGTTGTCTTGCAGCAGCCTTCACTTATGAACTCCAGCAGTTCGATGATGAGATCCGCAACCAGCTCGCCAACGGTATTCTGGCGTGGCGCAGCATGATCGCGGACAGGCTCAACATCATTCTCGTCAAACGTACCCCGCGTTTGCCTGTCGATGTCGAAGCACTTGCCGATATGTTCACCGCAGTACTCGAAGGTGGCATCATTCTGGCCAGAATTTTTAACAGCAATGCGCCGCTCTACAATCAGATCCTTGGCTATCGCACACATCTGCGCCTACTGTTTGATGATCTGACTTGATATGTCGCGAGCCGTTTCGCAGCGATATAAAACGTTCGACTGCAAATGCGCGTAGCAGTGCTGCGATTTTCTTTGGTCGCTGTCGATAACGTCTGTACCAGAATAACTTGTGCAAACTATTTTTCCATTACGGCTTCTTTTTTTTACACCGGGGGCGTAACATTCGCGCCGTCTTCCAGTGAAGAAATCATGAAAACCTGCCATTCAATCAACTTGTCCCCGATTAGCTCCTTGCGCAAGCAAGGCAATTGCGTGCGCATGTATAAAACCCATGCACATGGAGTTACGCTGGCTGAATGACTTTAATCAGGCCGCGAAACTCAAGCGGCCCGATTGTAAAGATTCCCCGATATTTCGCTTTTCTTTCTTTTATCCGCTTCTGCCTCCGGCCATTAACACCCTGTTCCACATTGGTTCAGGCCTAATGGAGAAGCGTAATGTCAGCTCTGAAAAAGCTGCGGCTATGGCTGCAACAACGAATGAGACCAGCAGAATCTGGACCGGATGGAAGGGATCTACTTCTGCCCGATAAATTTCGTTCGGGCACTGACTTTAATCAAGGTCAGTTTCATAACGATGTCAAAAAACAACTCGACATTGCGAGCAGGGAAAGCCGCGTGCAACAGAATTGGCGCTCGCGTGCGGGACCCTGGCAGCAAAAATGAAGGCAAGAGTTTCAATCTAACCGCACTACCGCTGATGCTGATGATCTGCGTTTCTACGAAAACCGACGGATTTTCTGCAGGTTTCTAAAATATGATCGGTGGTTCATGAATGCGAAGCTACTGCGCAGCACGGCACCATAAAAATAGCGTCAGGGGGAATACAAATGACAGCGCAATACACTCACAGGAAACTGTATTTTTGCGTGGCTGTAGATATCTGCAGAATTTTTCCCCGAGCATGGCATGTGATATTCAGTAAAATATTGCGCGTTAGTCATCTGTGGTGATGCCTTCACCACAATCGTTCAAGGCTACTCAATAGTGAATCTGCGTTATGGAAAAACTTGCGACCATCGATCAACTGGAAAGCCGATATGGCAAGCCGCTCGACCGCGCACTCTGGAAAGAAATTGACTATATCAATGAACACTATCGTAAATTTATTGAACACTGTCCGTTTCTGATTCTCGCGACGACTGGAGAGAATGGCATTGATTGTTCTCCTCGCGGTGATCCCGCAGGTTTCGTACGGGTCGTCGATGAAACTCACATTCAGATCCCTGACAGACGTGGCAACAATCGCCTCGATTCACTACGTAACATAATCGGCAATTCATCTGTTGGCATAATCTTCCTGGTTCCCAATGTGGGTGAAACCATCAGACTCAGTGGGCATGCAGAAATTCTGATCGATGAAGATTTGTGCAAGTCATTTGCGATCAACGGCATTGCGGCCAGCAGCGTGATATCCATCAGGGTCAGCAAGGTTTATTATCAATGCCAGAAGGCCATAGCGAGATCCACACTTTGGGATGCGTCAACCTATATCAATCGCGAGCAATTACCCACGGCGGGTGAAATGACCAGCTTTTTCGCTGAAACCAGAAATCTTGAATTCGATAGCGAGAGCTACGACAAGAATTATCCGGAATACCTCAAGAAAACAATTTACTGATAGACGCGTCAAGTACAGGGCTGCTACAAACGCTTTCTGCAAGCTGGCGACCAATAAAATGCGTCATGATTGCGACTATCATCCAATCTGTCAGATCACAAAGCGAGTCATCATGTATTACCGCGCGCTGAAAAAATATTGTTACGCTTTCCTGGCAATGCCGCTCTGTCTGCTTGGCTCATGTGCTACTTCGACAACTGGCACCGCCACAACTACCTCATCAAATGTAGTTGCTCAACCGCCAACCGCAGGTACAGCTACGTGCGAGTATGACCGCGATCGATTATTTGCACTCGACATGAATGGATTCGACCAGGATCTCGAAGGTGGCTGGCGTGCGCTCGCAAATCAAAACGGCTGCCTTCCTGTTGCAGCAGAGCTAATCCGGGACTATCACGCAGCCCAACCTGAAAAGTCTTACCTGCTTTATTGGCACGAAGGCCAGGTGCGTGCGTTAAGTGGCGAAGCTGCAAAGGCCACTGAATTGTTTGCAATGTCCTACACTACCGCACTGGATGACACGTTCGGGTGGAACCTCTACGTCGATGCCACCATTGCTTTTATGAAGCAAGACAAAGCATCTCTTTTAAAAGCTTACGTCGCACTGGCGAATTTACCAGTGCCGCAGAATGCGGAACTTGATCAAAATGGCAATTCAGTAGCGGATTCCTGGCCACCAAATATGGAAGTTGTGGAGAACCTGCTTGCGTGTTTCGACCGGGCGTACAGAGAAGCTTACCTGAATTGTAAATCATGACCCAATGATGGCCGGATAACGTTAGTTCGCTGCTGGCAACACACATTTGCATTTGTTCGTTGCTGAACTCGACCAGGAAACAATGATAACGTTGCATCCAGAGGCGTGCGAAAAATTGTGGTGAGGCAAGAAAGTGGCCGGTTTGCGGGTCA
>JAZKES010000115.1:27764-54237 GCA_040386995.1 Pseudomonadota bacterium
CCAGAGGCGTGCGAAAAATTGTGGTGAGGCAAGAAAGTGGCCGGTTTGCGGGTCAGTCTAGCCACGTCAAACCGGATCGACGTGCAGGACTTAGGATTTATTGCAATCAGCGTGGCGACTCAAAGCGCCTGCAAAGCCGGCTCACACGTTGATGCAGCCCACCCCGATTGATATCGCAATGCGCCAGTAAACAGGAATGTTGTGCAACTGAATTAATTTTAAAAAAAAGGAGTTCACTGATGCGTGTATTAATCGGCTGTATCGCAATACTTTTCTCGACCATCGTTAATGCCCAGACCATTTCTGATGACATGAAGGATGACATTCATAAATTGCTCGACGTCACCGGCGCGTTAAAAATTGGCGAACAGATGGGCAGCATGATCTCGCAACAGATCATCGCTGCAATGAACATGCAGGCGCGCAACGTACCGCCTGAAGCAACAGCAGTGGTTATAGAAGTCGTCCGTGGCCACATAAGCGACTTCATTCAGAGCGACGCATCCGTCGCAGGTCTTACCGATATCTATGCGAAGCATTACTCGCATGAAGAGATCAAAGACTTGATCGATTTTTACAATTCGCCCATTGGCTTGAAGATGATGCAGGAAGGTCCGCAGATAGCGCTTGAATCCGCGCAGTTTGGTCAGACCTTGTTTATGCAACGTGTGCCGCAGATCCAGAAAGACATTCAGGAAAAACTACAGGCTGCGGGCCTGCAGCCACAACCAGCACCTCAACCCGAAGCAGAGGCCCAGTAATTTTAATTTCCAACCTGCCAGCAAGCCGGATAAATCCTGTCTTGCTGGCACCTTCAAAACTGCCGCGTCCGACTGATGCACATTCAAGCCAAACCAGGTAGCCGCGCCGGATTACTCTTCAACATCACATCAGCTCCTGTTGCCTGATACCAGCCACAAGAGCTCTTTTGACAAACTCGCGCAGCCTCCATGTGTGACGAAGTGCCCGGCTGGCGGACGCCGTCAACTCCAGCCAAACCCGGCTACCCGGTGTCCCATCAAGGGCTCATTGAATAATACACTCGCATGTTCACTACTTTCCTTTGCTGCGCCAAAACAAACATGTAACGGCAGTAGATGTTCTTCACGCGGATGCGCGAACCTTGCATAAGGCGCCGCATCCCAATTTTCAAGTGCGTGTTGCTGTTCGTCACGTGGCACGCCCGCATCGCTCAGGGTCGTCACAAGCCACTTGTCGAACTGGTCACTAGCCGCGCGGTATTGCGGTTGCTCACCGGCAAATATCGCCTGCAGATTATGGAACGACATACCTGAACCCACGATCATGATATTTTTTTCACGTAAGCTTGCGAGGCATTCGCCAAGTCGAATGTGCTGGGCAGCATTCAAGCCCTTGATAAGCGAAAGCTGGATACACGGAATTTTGGCCTCTGGATAGAGCAGCATCATTGGCACAAACATGCCGTGGTCGTAACCGCGATTGCTGACAAGCTGGCAGTCGAAACCACCCGCCTTTACCAGCGCACTGATCTCAGTCGCAAGTTGCGGATGACCTGGCGCCGGATAACTGTATTTATAGGTTTCCGGCGGAAAGCCATAGTAGTCAAACAGCAACGCAGGATGAGGGTCAGCGGTGACACTCGGAACAGCCGCTTCCCAATGACCACTGATCAACACAATGGCGTCCGGCCGTTTGTAATGAGAGGCAAGAGTTTTCAGGAACTCAATCAGGTTGTGATGAGCCGGATCACCCAGCAAAGGCATGGGTCCACCACCATGTGGCAAATACAAAACGGGAGCGAGAGTCGTCATCAAATAATTTCCTGCATGGACCGGCTGAAAAATTTACGCAGTTGTTCCAGACTTGTCGTTACCAAGCAATAACAACCGCCGCTTTTTAACATGGTCTCATCCTGCCCTGCCCGCAGCAATTGCATTTTTTCAGGAAACGGAGTGCTCGTTTCGACGAGAATAAATGCCGGTCGACCATGAATAAGCTTGCTGCTCGCCGCGGTTCACAATAGGTCGAATAACCTGATGAGAGCTCTCAACGCGAGATCGAGCCGCAACAATCACCCTGCAATTTCTGTTGATTCCAACGGTCTGTTGGAAAATTACGCCAGCAATCGTTCAACGCATGAATGACATGGTAAGAGGCAGCAGCCAATACGTAATCCAGAGGGTTCGCTGCCAATCAGCGAGCGCCGAAAATCGTCACTTATGCGCTTACCAATTACGCGCTGATTGTTACGTTATTTAATAACGAGGGCTTCAAACAATCGTGGAAAAATTGTGTAGCGGGTTTGTTTAAAACCTTGTCGGAAAGAACCGGCGTAGCCTGCCTTTTTTAAAACAGTGGAGTACACTTGGCCCACTCTTCGCGCTCAGAATAATAATAATCTCAAGGAGTCCGTCATGCTCAAAACCCGTCTCGCAGTCCTCACTTTTGTCGCAAGTATCTTGAGCAACAGCGCAGCTAACGCCGAAGGCGAAGCCGGCATTATCAGTTTGCGTGGGCAAGGCCATTTTTATGTTGGTCTCGATATAAGTGCACCAGCGGAAGATAAATCCGTCACGATCAAAAATCAGATGTATGTGGGTTTTCAATTGCCGGCCGAAAAATTACATCCTTATCCACTGATTCTGATCCACGGCGGTGGTGGTCAGGCGAGTGACTGGTTCAGCACTCCCGATGGCCGTGATGGCTGGCTGGATTATTTTGTTGCAGCGGGCTTCGACGTATATTTCGTAGATCGCCCCGGCCTCGGGCGCTCTCCTGCCAATAACGCATATGGCGAACTTGGCGCTCCGACGAGTTCGCAACTCATCACGCGCCTCGCTAATTCAAAACACTGGCCTGGTGATTCTGCCGATCATAACGATCCCGCAATTTTGAACTGGCTTGCGGGCTCGACTCCCGGCCCCTACGCAGGTAACGAAATTGCTGCGGAAGATATCAGCGAGCTGCTTGATAAGACGGGTCCAGCGATTCTCGTTACCCATTCCGCAGGTGGTATTTCCGGTTGGTGGGCGCTCGATCAAAACCCCGCGAACGTTGCGGGCGTGATTGCGATTGAACCTGCTGGCGCGAATCCGCTTGGCAATGGAGTGCGTAGTGGCCTGACCTTCGAACCCGAGCTCGCAGCTGGCTTTGCTCCGACCAAGGATGCCGACGGTTGTGATATGCAGGCCAATGCAAACCCGAGTCGCCTGAGCAACTATGTCGACAAACCCATTCATATCGTGGGCGCCGAGATGGGGCTGATTGCCGGCATCCCGTGCGCAGTAAAAGCACTTACCCAAGCGGGTGTGAATGTGAAATACACGTTTCTGCCCGACCTCGGCTTCACTGGTAACGGTCACTTCATGATGGCTGAAACAAATAACGGGGAACTCGCTCAGGTGATCATCAATCTCGCCAAAGAAATCAAATAACAACTGAAGGAAACGATCCAAATGCGCCGCTCACGTAACCCGTTTTTTACCTCATTGCTGACCTCGTGCAGCATCGTGGCGATACTTGCCCTCGCGCCGGTTGCATTTGCAGATCATGCCGGCGATGCCTCGGATGTTGCGAGCAGTGATATGCAGCAAGTAACCGCCGAGATGGCGCGTATTGCGCAAGCTTTCATGGCCACGCTGGGTAATGAACCTGGTGGTATAGAAAACGCGGTTGGTTACAATCGCCGTGAGCTCGTTGCCTTGCCATACGAAGACGACGCGCGCGAAAACTACGTGTATTGGCCGTATTTGCGCAAAGGTTTACCGCTGGACTATATGTCGGCAGACCAGCGCAGCCTCGTACACGACATGCTCAATACTGCGCTGAGCGCAAAAGGTTACCTCAGTGCAATTCAGGTGATGCAGATGGAAAAAATTCTGCAGGATACCGAAGTGACAGGTTTTCCACGCGGCGTTGAAAACTACACCATCGCTTTTTTCGGTGAGCCTTCGGCAAATGCTGCATGGGGTTGGCGTTTTGAAGGCCATCATCTGTCACTGAATTTTTCGGTCGCGCCCGGAGAAGTCAGTGTGACGCCCGCATTTTTTGGCGCCTCGCCTGCCAAAATACCAAACGGAGTATTGGCGGGTTTTCGTAATCAGCGCGGTACTCATGAAGCAGGCCTTGCGCTGATTAATGCGATGACTGCCGATCAGCGCGCGGTCGCTGTTGCCGAAGGTAACCCACCCAACGACATTCTTTCGGGCCACCTCAACGTGCCGATGGAAACCTGGGACGACTGGAAAAACCTGCCTGCGCAAGGCATCGAAGTTTCGGCGCTCGATGCAAGCCAGAAAGATCTTGTGCAACGTATTCTTGATGAAGTCATCACAACTTACCGGCCCGAAATTTCCGCCTCGTATCTGCAACAAATCGACGTCAACGATTTGCGGTTTGTATGGTTTGGCGGCACCAACGATGGCGAAGCGCATTATTACCGATTGGAAGGACCCGATTTTTTCTTCGAATATGATCTGGTGCAAGGCATGGGCAACCACGTACATGCGGTATGGCGCAGCAAGTCAGGTGATTTTGGTGGCGACCTTCTCAGGCAGCATCACGCCGAGAGCCATTGATGTCCTGGTCACGCTGTAACGCAGCTCAGTATGAGCTCGGACACGAAGCGTTGCAGGCGATGTTTGCTGAAATCGTATTTCATGACGCGCAGATCGACACGACAATCTCGCCAGTAATGTAGCCAACATTAAAGGAGCGGTCGTACAATCAGGCAAAATCGTTTCAGAATTAAAGAGCACTAAAATAAGGCTGAAAACTCAGCGTAATATCCAAATGGGGGCAACATCATGATCCAGATAGACCGTCGTAAATTTATCGCCAGCCTTGGCGGTGCCGCCGCAGTAGGCCTCATGTCGCATGAGGCACGCGCGGACGCACTTGAACACTACCTCGAAGAACGCCTTTACGCACAAGCCGAAGGTGGTGAAGGCGGCGGCTCTGGCACCGCAACATTTCCGACCGCTGCAGAAGTTCACGAACAGATTCCTACCCGGCATTATCGCCGCGGTGTGGGCGGACTTTTTGTTGCAACACAGCCCGGCAAGAACGTGGAATTTTTGCCCGATATGCCGGCCAAACCGACACTCGCCGACTTTTTCGCCTATCGTTTCACACGTACCAGCAACCATTGTCTGCAAAGTGCCAACAAGGCGATGGAGCGCGGTGTACAAGAAGAAATAATTCTGGCCTGTCTGTTGCATGACACAGTTCAGGAGCTCATGAAAACTGATCACGGCTATTGGGGTGCGCAGATGTATGCACCGTACGTTCCGGAAATCACCTCATGGGCGATCCGTTATCATCAGGCGCTGCGTTTCTTTCCTGATGAAGCAGCGGGTTATCACTACCCGGATCTTTACCATCGTATGTACGGCATGGACTACGTACCGCCGCCGCACATCCAGGCAGCGAAAACGTTTGCTGAAGGACACAAATGGTATTTTGCAGCGCGTGAAGTAACCGTCAGTGATTTGTATGCGTTTGATGACTCGGCGAAAGTATCAATCGATCCATTCATGGATTTGATCGGGCGCCATTTCAAGCAGCCTGCAGAAGGGCTCGGTTATGACAACAGCGATGTCGCGCACATGTGGCGCAGCATGATCAACCCGGACGCACCGTTGTAGATCAGCGCGTTGCCAGGCGTTGAGACAGGTTGTGAGATGGATAGTTGTAAGATGAATAGTTGTGAGATGAATAGTATATGAGAATCAGGAAGCACAGCGTGGTTTGCACGCTGTGCTTCTTCCAGTGAACTGTTGCCGCCGCAGGAGACTGCCGTGCCAAGTTGCAGACATCACATATTCTTTAGCACGCTGTCCTATGGTGTGCTGTTTCACCTGCTGGTTAGCGCGCACGTCTACGCGCAAGATCCTATCCCGTTTGAATACCTTCTGTTCGAAGCTCATCCACTGAGTGGCTACACGAAGCCTGCCCAGGCACCAGCGTCAGATCCACAAGCTGGTTTATATATTTTCCCGTCAGATGAAAAACCCGCAACAGACACCACCATTGACCTATACCTCGACAGCATCACTGAAACGGAAGCAAACGACGGCCCGTTTGCATCGGTGCTACTCGAACAATACCTGAGTCTTGGCAAGGCCTATCAGCAGAACGATATGCCTGCCGAAGCAATTGAAACCCTGGAGAAAGCCGAATACATAAGTCGCATCAATAGCGGCCTGTATGACTCTGAACAATTCGTGATCGTGGAAAATCTGATTGCGAGTTATCTCGCGAATGGTGAACCGGACAAAGCATCCGAAAAAATGCAGTATCTGCTATTCCTCAGTCAGCAGGCGTTCGGCAGAGAAAGTGCACAGGCTGTGCCGATCCTGCGTAAACTCGGCGACTGGCAGATGGCCGCGTTCTCCTCGGTCATTTATGGCGAGACACCTTTTACGATCAGCATCAACGCCGGTCCCAATTCTTCACCTCGCGATCTCGCGTTCGGCAACTTGTATCTGGCGCAAAACAGCTACTACCGCGCGATCACTAACCTGGTTGCCAACAGACGCTACAACGATCCTGAATTAGACGATCTCGAGACTAAATTAATTGAAGCCATCTTCCTCTCGGCCAACCGCCAGGGCTTGCTCGACAATCCTGACTTTTACATGGACAGGCGCATAAATAGCACTGGTTCGCGCATACGAATGGACTTCCGGGGTTTTTCGATCAGCTATATTAACGGCCGCAATGCCTACCAGCGATTACGCCTTTATGAAGAACACAAGGAGAATGCCGATCCCGTAAAAGTTGCGCAGGCGATTATTGGCCTGGCCGATTGGTGTCTGCTGTTCAATCGTCGACCTCTCGCGCTTAGGGCTTATGAAGAAGCTTTTACCTATATGCACAATCACAATATTCCGGAAGACGTCATTGCAGAGTTGTTACATCCCCAACTCCCTCATCAGTTGCCGCAATTTACTGCACTGCCACACAGCCGCAAAAAATTCGCGATTGGTCCTGATGCCCCGCTCGATTTTTCCGGTTACGTCGATGTGAGTTTCCAGCTGAGTCGTTATGGCAACGTGCATGACCTGAAAATCACCAACGTGAACGGCAGTGTCACGAAAAATATGGAGCGGCGGCTGCGACGTCTCATGCGTGCATCACCCTTTCGACCACGCATCGAAGAAGGCAAAACAGTCGAATCAGAAGTATCCATGCGTTATTACTTCACCGATGTGCGCAATACGGTGCAGACAGCAGCGTTGTAATACCCGGAGTTACTTAATACCGTTTGCTCGACCAGCGCACTAGTATGTGAGAGGCCCAGCAAAATAATCAGGCAGATCCACGATGGTGTCTCGCAGGATGTCGACGATTTCCTGCCGCATCGGTTTCGTAAATCTGGCGTAACGTGCTGACTGATCAGCACCAAACAGAACTTCCGCAAGGCGCAGATAAACTGCAGTTTTTGCTACATCCGGAAGCGCTGCGAACGCAGCAGAATAAATCATGTAGCTGCAGGGATATCGCATGAGCCGACTTTGTAGCTCGAGTGTACGCAACGACCGTCCCCTGTTATCGAACGGACCACGTGTATTGAATAACTCCGTAAATCCCGAGGATCCACGCACTTCAGTCAGCGGCGCCTCGTCGACAAACAACATGTAGTCGACCACATCAATTGCAGTCGCGCGTAAAGCTGATGCTGCCTCAGCTGGATCTTCTTGCTGCGCAATTTTGCCCTCCCAGCCGATTCGCACCAGCAGGTTCATCATTTGCATCTGGTGGTCAAACACCAACAGCGCAACGATGTCGCTGTATGCCGATAGATAGTTTTTGGTGTCGAGCTGCCCGGCAAGTGATGCGAGCGGTGGTGGTCTCTCCTGAGGCAACTGTGCGGTGTTATTACTGGTGACAATCATATTGCCTTGATGCGGACTGCTGGTTTCACCGGTGACATACCAACCGCCCCAACGTTCTTCTAACGGACTGCGATGGTTGGTCAATGAATTGCCGAGCCACGGCAAGATGGCGCCATCAACTGCGGTTGGAATACTGTTGACGAGAAAACCGGGTATCGACCCTGTCTGGCCAGCAACATGACAGTTGAGGCAGTCCAGTTCGCGGCGTAACCGCGGCGCGGTATTACGCGCTTGCGACAGCGAATAAAACACTGCACCTTTTTGCGGATCGAGTGCAGCGACTTCAATGAAACCACCCGCCATCCAGGCGACCGCGACGTCGTCATTAAAAAAAATTGTTCTGGGATTTGTGGAAGTGATGAGAGATTTTTGCAGACTGGTTTTCGAATACACCGCGATTTGTGATTCAACAGGCACGTCGAGCGCGTCCAGCAACGCGCGTAAATAGCCGGTATTTTCCGCATAAGCGAGCTGGATTTCGCGCGCTCCGAGCCGGCCGTCCAGCTTGGTGACCACATCAGATGGCGCGCTGAAATAATCTATCGCTGGTATTCGCGGATCGATAAATAGCTGATTGTTCTGTGCTGCAGCCGTCACGCTGTTGCAGGTGAAATAACCTGCAAGGCTAATGGCAGCGAGTTTCCGCATGAATATCATCACAGCCATTCGCACTCGCAGTCCCGAATATTCAATCAGATTTCACTATCTGACTATTTGCCTTCTGCCGCCACGCGTTGTTCTTCAAGCCTCAAGTTCATCGCCTGTTCGTTGATCGCAATCTCGAGCATGTAGCCTTCTGGATCGATGAACGGATTGGGCGACTGACCAATCAATGGATATTTTTCCATCATGCGATACATGGCTGGATGTGAGCCAAGTGGAATGTCTGCCGCAAGCGCACGCAGCCTGGCGTGACTTTCCCGGTATTGATCGACGATGCCCGGGTTGTCGGGATTTTTGTAGAGCTGATAATTGGGATTAACACCGACACTACAAATGATCACCACTTTGTAACTCATACCACCCTCTTCGACTTCAAGTTCCCAGCTTGTGCAACCATCGGAATGACCGGGTGTAAGGTGCGCAACAAGAGTTTCACCCCCAAGCTCTACGCGATCACCATCATTGATGATCTTGTCCATCGGATGTGGTTTGTCGCCGGGCCGCATTGCTTCAAGACCAGGCACTTGCTCGGCAACGACGACAACCTGCGCGCCGCTCAGTTCTTTCGCGAGCGCGTCCCCTTCCATGTGATCGGCATGTTCATGGCTGCCGATGATGATTTCGATATCGTCGAAATTAAACCCAAGCTTCTCGACGGAGTCCTTGATAGTTGGAACCGTACGTTCGTAGTCGGAATTGACCAGGATATGGCCTGCATCCGTGGTGATCAGAAACGAGCCCAGCGATTCGGTTCCGACGTAATAGATATTGTCGATGATCTGGTGTGGCGGAAATTGTTTATCGAGTTGTTCGGGCGTACCGATATTGCGGCGAAACAGGTCAGCGGGCATCAGCTTCGGCAGCTCCTGTGCGAGCATGGGTGTGATGCAAGCGAGTGTGAGAGCTGTTAACGACAGCATTCTGGTATTCATATATTCCCCCCGGAAAATACGCGTGGATCAGTGGCGACGCGTTAGTAGTAAGCTTGAGTATACCAGCGCGCAAGGGCGTGGGCACAAGCTACGGGACCGCTGTGATATCTGCGGGATCACACTACATGAGTTGCTAAATACAAACGCAACACTTGGCAGGATTAGAGATTTTGGAGAGCAGAAATGGCGAGCCCTAAATCAGTCAGCGCACGAAATATACGCTGACTGTTGCGTCGATTTCAGAAACAACAAGAGTAGCTTTACTGCAATGTTTGTCCGATGCTGGAAAAAAATCCCCTGTCATCGGCAATCGATACCGCAAGCCGGGTGACGCGGCCAATCAGCTTGTCTTCACTCACGAAGCCAAAGTATCGCGAGTCTTCACTGTTGTTACGAAAGTCTCCCATCACAAAATAGGCGTGAGGTGGAACGGTAATCTCCATCTCCTGTTGCCGCATGCCGCGACTGGTATCCAGCGTTATCTGATGAGCATGGCCATCGATCGTTTCGATTGCCTTGAGCATGCCGCTGTTCTGGCCTTCATCGGTAATTTCCAATGCCAGCGGTCGGCCATTCACAAATACCTGCAAACCTTCTGTACGGATACGATCACCCGGCACACCAATGACGCGTTTCACATAGGTAATCTCTTCATGTGGTGGCGTGAAAGTAATGATGTCGCCACGCTGGGGTTGAGCGAACGCAAACAGCCGTGCTTCCGTGAACGGAATCGCTGGCCCAAGGATGGTTTTATTGATCAGCAAAACGTCGCCCGGAAGGATTGTGGGCTCCATTGAACTGGTTGGTACGGGACTCCAGTCAGCGATAGCCGTGCGGAACACCAGCATACTGACGAAAACGACGATCAAACCAGCATTGTTTTTCAGCATCTTGAGCATGGCAGAACTCCTGCGGTTACCGAGAATTTCGGCATTAAGGTATCGTACTTTCATAAAGCAAAAAGCGCGTTATTTATGCAAGCTGCGTTTCGAGATCAGGACTGTAGAGTACAACCTGATTACGACCAAGGAACTTGGCGTGATAAAGCGCGATGTCGACCGCCTTCATGGCTGTCTCCATCGTATCTTCGGGGTTTACATAATAGACCCCAATACTCAGCGTAAGGTCGACCGGATTACATTCAGCATCATCGAAGGTCATGTTTTCAACCAACACCCGCAACTTCTCGGCGACAAGCAACGCATCATTCAACTCCGTCGGCATACAAATAATCGCAAATTCCTCACCCCCGATACGAGCAAGGCTGTCGCCAACGCGCACCGAGTGATTGAGCGTATTCACCAGTTGAATCAATACGCGGTCACCGCAGTCGTGACCATACGAATCGTTGACACTTTTGAAGTGATCCACATCAATGGCAATCAGCGCGAAATTCGTCTGCTTACGTTTGAACTGTGCTTCGGCCACATGATAGAGCAGATTAAACGACCGCCGGTTGAGCGCACCCGTGAGAGGATCACTGTTGGCGCTGCGCAGATAGAAGTCGCGCTGCTGCTGCATCAATCCGAAGGAGCGTTTAACCTGCACCTGGTGCTGATAGACACTGAACATGATCAATGCACATAACAACGCGCTTATACCCGACATCGAGATGAAACGATTTCTGAAGGTCTCCAGATAGCCGTTGTAGTCGCTCGCATCGACGTCCACGCAAACCATCGTAGGATACGCATCGGCGACTTTATCTACCGGTGCACATGCGCCCACAAAAGTGCCAAATTTGTCCGTATAGGGCTCATTGAAAACATAACTTTTTTGCGCCGTGGCGGCCGCATAGTTTTCATAATCTTCGGGAGCCGCTACATACCGTTCCATATAAGAAGACGGAATCAGCTTTACGCCGTCTTTCGCTATGTCGATAACACTTGCGGTATCTGTAACGATAAAGCCTTCACCGTCGCGGACGATTAGCGTCGTGAGGTAGTGCACTTCCGGGAGTCGTTTATGCAAGCGCGCGAGTTGCTGGAGAATCTGTTCATGCTCAGGACCTTGTTCTCCCGTGACAGCAATCATGTGTGCATGGGCAACAGGATCAACCTGACTGGCCGCAGCGATTGCGATGCCTTCTACGTAATTGAAGAACTCTTCCTTGACCTTGGAACTGGCGACCGAGTAATACAACCAAAACGATACAAGCGGAGCGAGGAGCGTTAAAAATAAGAACATTATCAGCCATTTACGCGACTGACGAAGAAAGCGGCCAATGTTCCTGGCCTGGTCCTGAAAATCCCTTTCAAAATGCTGAAAGTCCAAATGGTCCATCTTGTCTCTCTGTTTTTGCGGGGCGGTATATTTCAGGAATTCAACTTGCGATTTTACCGATTCTGACTTGACCGGACCTGAACCTGATTCGCAATTCTCGCCATTGGGCAGCCAGTTTAAAGCGGCGGCAATGGTATCCCATCTTGATAACCTCACAAACGACCGCAGCTGGAATCAAGGAGAGTTTCCCACGTCTCCTTTGCCAGCATAGCCAGAATTGCGAGGAATATCACACCAATATTGTAATGACGACAGCCCGACGTTGCACTCTGCCTAATGCTGCCAGCCTGCTCGTGATATCTGTAACAAACCCCACGTGAGCCATTTTTTATATGCAAATTACCCTTAGTCCTCGCGGGGAAATCATCTGGGATGCAGTAAATCCAGCCGTCGAAAATCAGGTCTCTGCAAGATGAGCTTTTGCGAGTGCCGGGCGAAATACCTGCGTGTTCCGGTTTGCAAGTTCGCGGCACAATCCGTAAACCTTGAGCAAGCTGGCTTGACTTTACTACTACCAGACCCCACCTTTCCGCTAGTTACTCCAAGTGGGCGCGGATCGATGTGGTCCACACCACAAGCCTGTCGGTAGCGGACAAGAAAACGTATTCAACCTCGCCCGATGAACACTTTTTATATACATGCGTGGTGAGTGCCGTGGCAGCTGCTGCACCCCGTGCACTCTGGCAAGCTCACTCATGAACTTGGGTCACCTTCTGAATCAATACAGGTATTCATGTACGACATCTATGATCTTATGACGTGGATCCCGCTGGTTCTGCTGGTTATCTACTGGTGGCGCAGCAGCGAGCAAAAACGTATCGCACTAGCTGCCGCTCGCTCTTATTGCAAGGAGCGTAATCTGCAGTTGCTTGATGAAACGCTGTTATTCGAAAAATTTAGTTTTGACCGCACGTGGGGTAAAGGACGCACGTTGGTTCGCAAATACAGCTTCGATTATTGCCTTCAAGGCCAGGATCGCCATACGGGTGAAATCATTCTGAGTGGTTACCGCGTGCTGCGCATCATTTTGCAAAGTGATGTGTTGGACATTACCGAATTTGGTAACTAGAATTTTCTGTTAGATGGAAGTTTCTGTTAGATGAAGTTTGCGGGTAGATGAAGTTGATGATAGCCAAGTGCTGACATTTAACATCGCCGCTGCACAAGCCGTTTAATCCTGACCTTCCTCCCTGGATCTTTTATGCGTGGTATTCGCGCTACGCATTTTTCTGACATGATTCTTCAGGCGCGTTAGCCAATACCGGTAAACACCTCGCGCTGAATCTTCAAACACAGTGATGTCATAAAACGGTTCGCCAGACCCGCAGAATTTCGCTTTATAACTGCTATTGCCTGTTGCGCCCTTCAAAAAATCATAGATCACCTCCTGGCCACTTAGGTCCTGCATCGTAAGCGCATGTAACATCAGGCCAGGTGATAAACGAGCCTCCCGCTTCTTTTCAGTACCAGCCAGGTAAAAATAATAACTCGCCCCCAGAATATAAAAATGGTGAATGGCAAGCGTCGCATCTTGCTGCTTGAGTTCAACAAAGGCCTGTTTGATCTGCGGGTATTCCGAGTGCATTAACGCGTGAAAATTACTGAATTTTCCAGAGTGAAACGCACCGGCTTTTCCACGTGAGGTCCAGTCCTGCTGATGAAGGGTTTGCAAGCTGTGCCAGCTCTCTTCAAAGGCTGTATCGTGGAATGAAACATACTCAAGATCAGGCGCCGCGTTGAAACGATTCAGACATTGGCGCGCCTTTTTTTGCTGGTTTTTTGAGAACCTGAGTGAGGTCGCGGCGAAATCCTGTTTTATCGGCAGCTTGTAGACATTACCAACAACGGCATGTAATGCCCTGCGGTGATTACGCAAAAAATTCACCACATATGAACTCGCGCAGCAGTTGACGAATTGGAGCCGATATTTTTTCAGTGTGTCGAGCTGCGCCGTAATACAGCTCGCAAGTGCTGCACTGTTTGCATGATCCTCGTGCACGATAAAATCCAGATACTCAGATGCCACTTCTTCCGCTTCAGGCTCACCTGAACCCACAAACCAGCACGTGCCGCTCTGCCTCTGGATGTATAACGGTAGTAGAGCCACGATATCGTCGCCCGCCTCCACAACAATGATCTGGAGTGTGTAATCCGGCTGCCAATAAATTTGCAGCCAGCACGATGCCCAGGCACTGGTGTTGAATACGGTGGGGTTTTTGCTATGAGGCAGCAGCTTGTCCCAGCCTCTTTCGAGGCTGCTGAACTGTGCTACAGAGTCGATAACTCTCGTCTTGTACATCTGGCGCAGCTCGCTTGGTAACAATTCAGACATCTGGAATGAGGCGTCTGCCGAATGTGACGACGTCATCCTGAACGTAACCGATGTGACGATAGAACGCGAGTACGTCTGCATTGGTACTGCGCACTTGCAGGTTGAGCTTCGGGCAACCCATTGCGAGCAGCGCCTGTTCGGCAGCTTGCATCAATGCCTGTCCGTGACCACGCTTTTGAAAGCCTGGTTTTACGGCGAGGTAATTTACCCAGCCGCGATGGCCATCATAGCCGCACATGATGGATGCCATGACAACGCCGTCCACCTCGCCGACCAGAAACAATTCACGCTGCACACTCAACTTGCGTGCGATGTCCTTGCCGGGATCATTCCAGGGGCGTGTAAGTTTGCACGCTTCCCAAAGTTCAACTACAGCACTCTCGTCGGCATGCTGATATGCACGGATCAACATGTTAACAACCCGATGTATGCGCCGTGGACGCAAAAAATTCTATTCAGCATACGCAGTACAGTAATACTTCAAGTCGCATTTTTAACTAAAGCATCATCAAGCGCCGCGGCTTTGATGCGAGCAGGACGCTCGCTGA
The DNA here is from genome assembly GCA_040386995.1 of Pseudomonadota bacterium. Lineage (GTDB taxonomy): Bacteria > Pseudomonadota > Gammaproteobacteria > Pseudomonadales > Pseudohongiellaceae > CAILUG01. Next base: position 42,403 of record JAZKES010000115.1, read on the forward strand.
TACGCGCAAAATATTCCTTGAACTCAGTACGATCTGGCAAGGTGCCAAATTGCAAACCCCAGCCAATATGTGAGCCCACATAAACATCGGCGGCGGAAAAATTTGCACCCGCTATAAAAGGATTCGCACTGACGGCCTTGGCAAGCACATGCATCGTCGATTCGTAATTGCCATAACCCGCGAATCCTTGTTTGTCGTCCGGAATGACAAAATTGAGCGACTTGTTGGTAGCCGCCGCTTCCACAGGACCGGCCGTAAAAAACAGCCATCGATAATAATCGTGCCGCGAATTCGCAGGAGGCGCTAAACCTGCGGATGGAAAATTATCTGCGAGAAACGCGATGATTGCGGCGCATTCAGTGATGACTTTACCGTCGTACACCAGCGCTGGAACCTTGCCCATCGGGTTGATGCCGAGGTAAGGCTCCGATTTCATTTCAGGGCCATAACCAACAACTTTAGTTTCGTAGTGAGCCCCACATTCTTCGAGCATCCATCGCACGATACGACCGCGGGACTGCGGATTGGTGTAAAAAGTAATATCTATCATGGCTGCGTTCCCTGTTGCAGAATAATTAAGTGGTTGCAGAATCAAGTAGTCTGGTTTCTTTCCGAACTCGTGATGATAGTCGTCTTGCTTATAACTTCCTGCACATAATATTCACGGTAAATGGAAATGAAGGCGAGTAATACCGCGATCAGGATCGGACCCACGATGAGGCCTGTAATACCATAAACGTTGGCACCACCAATGATGCCGCAGAAAATCAGCAGAATCGGCATACGCGCCTGACTGCCGATAAGAATAGGTTTCAGAAAATTATCGATAAGACTGACGAGGAAAAACCCCCAAGCCAGCACAAAAATTCCCCATGTCGGATCTTGCGTGAGCACAAAGATACCAATCGGCAACCAGATTAACGCCGCGCCCACGAGCGGAATCATCGCGGAGAATCCCGTCACTACCCCAAAGAAAATCGCGAGTGGCACATCGGCGATCAGATAACCGACCATCGCGATTGCGCCTTGCACCAATGCAGTGAGAAACGCGCCACGAATTACCGCAGTAACAGTCTGGTACGCGCGCAGTGCAACTGCTTCCGCATGGTTGTATGGCATGGGTATCAAAGCCAATAGCCATTGCACAAAACGCGCGCCATCGCGAAAACAAAAAAACATCAGCACCAGTATCGCCAGCACATTCACGAAGCCGAGCAGGATCGTACCGGCCGTGGCCGCACCAAAGTTGGCAATCATCCGGCTTGATTCATTTATGTTCGATAACATGAACTCCTCGAGATCGAACTGCGATAACAACGCACTTTGTTCAATGTAGGCATTGGCGCGTAGCCAGTATTCCTGCATGAACTCGGGCATCTTGCTGACGACGTTTTCCATGCCTTCAGTGCGAAACGCGGTGATCCACATCAGCACCGTCGGATAGAGCTGGGCCGACTGCACAACAACGATCCAGCCGATGAACAACATCGGCAACAGTACCAACAGCAGCACGCCGAGTGTGGTTAGCGCAGCAGGCGTGTTTTTTCTACCCGGCAAATGCTTTAACAGAAAATGATGCGCTGGCAGGAATACGAGTGATAACGATGCTGCCCAGATGATGATGTCGCTAAAGAGCGAAAGAATCAGCAGCAGCTGATAGATAAGAAACGCAAACATCCCGAAAAAAAACCACTGAAACAGTCGGTGTTTGTCCCGTGTCAGGGGTTGCAGAAAGGCAGATTCGGATATGGGCGGCAGTGACCTTTCTTCGGCCATGCACGTGTCCTTCTAGGTAAGGAAAGCAGGCCTCAGTATAAGAGGGACAAGCTGATTAAGGAAACGGGAATTCAGGGCCTGTGTCGGGTGGAGCTTGCCAGCCGCCACCGAGCGCCTGGTAAAGTCCGATGATGGCATTGAGTTGCAGCAGTTTGTTGTCGAGCCAGGCATTGCGCGACGAAAACAGCGTGTTCTGCGACACCAGCACGGTTTCGTAATTTGCGACACCTTCCTGGTAACGCGCCTGGGCAATGCGAAACGATTCTTCAGCCGCACCGAGGTTGTCGAACGCAACCTGCCCCTGCGCCTCAAGTAATTGAATGTTGCTGAGCAATACCTCGATTTCGTTGAACGCGCCGATCACTGTCTTGCGATATGTAGCAAGACTGTTTTCCATCGTCAGTTTGGCCTGGTCAAGATTACGAATGCGCTGGCCGTTGTCGAGCAAAGTCTGCACGAGTGACGTGCTGACGGTGAACACAGTATCCGGCGATGACACAAGTTCACTCAGCGACGTACTTGCCGTGTTAATGCCGCCAGTCAGCGAAATCTGCGGAAAAAGATCGGTGCGTACGACCGCGATATTGGCATTGGCACTACGCAGTGCGGCTTCCGCCTGCACAAGGTCCGGCCGGCGTTGCAACAAATCGGAAGGAATACCCGGTTGTACTTTAGGCACCACGAGGTTCTGCAGGGTTTGTCCTGCGAGGTTGTAATCCTGCACCGTGCGGCCCGACAAGAGCGCCAAAGAAGCACGTGTGGCGAGATCGTTCTGGATGAGTCCACGCAGATTGTTGCGTTCACGGTCGATTGCGATACGTTGCTGCAATGCTTCGATAGGTACTGCTACGCCCGCGTCGACACGTGCCTGCGCGATCCTGCCAATGGCTTCTGCGTTTGCCACGTTTTGCGTTGAGGCTTCAATTTTGTCGCGTGTCAAAAGCAACTGGAAATAAGTTGAAGACGCGGTGCCAAGTGTATTGAGCGCAACGTCCGCTACCTGCGCAACACGCGCATCGTAGTCGGCATCAGCGCGCGTATACGTGGCCGGTTTGCTCAGGATATCGTTGTACGTAAAACTCGCACCAATTGTTAAGGGAGTGTTAGGGTTTTGGTCGCGCGTGATTCCGGAGCTGTTGCTTAACGTACTGCTGCTCTCACCATCAGTATACGAAGCACCCGTGCCTATCGTGACTACCGGTGTGGGCAACAGATTAAATCCTGCTTCGCGCAAGGCGATCTGCGCGGCTTCGAGATTGCGCTGGTTGTTCGCAAGATCGAGGTTGTTCGCCTGTACCGCGGTAATGAGATTGCTGAGTTCAGGATCCGAAAACGTGTTCCACCAGTCTGCTATGGGCCACACTGGCGCGTCGGTGACAATGGGGCTTTGCCATACCATCGGCACATCGGTAGCGGGCAACGGTGGCGCGGGTGTTGCGCACGACACTAATGCTGCAGCGACTGCATTCAGGACGATGAGGTTCAATAAGTTAGTCGATTGCATATTGTTATTCGTTGGCCAAAGCTACTACAGGATCAAGTTGCGCGGCTTTACGCGCAGGAGCAAAACCAAAAATGAGGCCTGTCGCAGTTGCGCAGGAAAACGCGAGAATCATCGGGCCGGATGTAAATGCGATAGACACACCGAACGCCATGAGTATCAATCCGACCCCGATGCCAAACGCAACGCCGATCACACCTCCTACACCAGATACCACAATTGCCTCTGCAAGAAATTGCGACAGGATATCCTGCTGCCGCGCGCCGGTAGCCATGCGAATACCGATCTCACGCGTACGTTCGGTCACGGACACCAACATGATATTCATCACGCCGATACCACCAACGAGCAGAGAGATCGCTGCAACGGAACCGAGCAGCATCGTGAACGTATCCTGCGAAGCACTCACGGTATCGAGCAATTCCGCGCTGTTGAAAATTCGGAAATCCTCGGTGCCATGACGCGCTGTCATGAACTGGATAAGATCAGTTTCGGTCTGGTCAATTTTGCTCACGTCATCTACGGCTACCGCAATAGAGCGCGCAAATTTTTGCCCCATCAAGCGTAATGCACCTGTCTTGAACGGAACGAATACTGCATCGTCCTGGTCGCCGCCGCCAAACCCGGAAGAACCACCTTTGGTCGTCAGCACACCGATAATCTGGAACGGGATGTTGCTGATGAGTACGTATTCACCCAGTGGATCGGCATCACCCGGAAACAATGCTTCCGCAACCGTGGCGCCAAGCACCGCAACGGCTGTGTAGGTTTCACTGTCGTCGCGCGTAAAAAATACGCCTTTCGCAAGTGGCCAATTACGGATTTCCGGCAGCGCCTCGGATGTGGCAGTTACCTGCGCAGTATGATCCTGGCGTTGATAACGAATCGTATATCCGGCCTGTTGTTCCGGCAGCGCACCGATCAGGTTCGGCACATTTTCGAGAATTGCATCGGCGTCTTCATACGTTAGTGTTGACGGTAGATTACGCCGCTGGCCTTCACCACGCGCAGGTTGCAGGTTGAGCATGTTGGTGCCGATGGAACTGATCTGCTCGACGATATCGCGACGAGCACCCTCTCCTATCGCAAGCATTGCGACAACCGACGCCACACCAATCACGATGCCAAGCAGTGTCAGGATCGTGCGGAAAATATTCGCGTGTAAGGATCTCAGCGCCATACGTATTGCTTCGCCAAGTCCGGCGAACGGTGTTGCCACTTTTCGACTCAGGAACAGGTCGCGCAGCTTGGCATTCTGTTTCGGATCAACAGCGCCTTCGGCATGGCCGGTGTCGGAAATTACACTGCCGTCGCGAAATTCCACGACTCGGTCGGCGTGTGATGCAACTTTATTGTCGTGCGTAATCAGGATAACGGTGTGGCCTTCGCGCGCGAGATTCTCGAGCAGTGCCATTACTTCCACGCCACTCTGCGAATCGAGTGCGCCGGTAGGTTCGTCGGCAAGAATTACCTTGCCGCCATTCATCAACGCACGCGCGATTGATACACGCTGTTGCTGACCACCAGAAAGTTGGCTCGGTGTGTGATCCATACGCGCGCCAAGGCCGAGTGAAGTCAACAACGCTTGTGCGCGTATTTCGCGCTCTTCCTTGGACAGGCCCGCATAAATTGCAGGCACTTCGACATTTTCTTCCGCACTTGCGCCAGCGAGCAGGTTGTAGCTCTGGAACACAAAACCAAATGCTTCGCGGCGCAGCCAGGCAAGCCCATCGGCATCGAAACTTTTGATGTCGCGTCCTGCGAATAAATAAACGCCGGAAGTCGGACGATCGAGGCAACCTAGCAAATTCATTAACGTCGATTTGCCCGACCCTGACTGGCCGACAATCGCAACAAATTCACCCGGATAAATTTTGAGATCGATTCCACGCAGCGCGTTTACAACAACGCCGCCGCCCGTGACAAACGTGCGATGAATATTGCGTAGCTCAATCAGTGGAATCGCTTGCTCGCCACTTGTAGATCGAGCAGCGGGATCAGGCATGGCGCCTGCATCTGATGTCAGGCTTGCGCTGCTCACCTGAAATTGCCCCTGAACTGGAAGTTACCCGGGCCGTTCTGTTGCTGCGCGGGTTCTTCGGTTGTGCGTTGAACGATGCCCGCCACAACTTTATCGCCTTCCTTCAGTCCAGAAATAATTTCAGCAGAAACACGACTCGTTACACCGACCAACACTTCCTGTTCGCGCTCAGTACCGTCTTCTGCAACCAGTTTCACGGTAGCTGGACGAGGTCCACCAGCAGCACGGCCGGCGGGTCCTCGCGCTGCGCCTGCTCTCGCAGCACCTGGAGGAGCAGCCACACTACCCGCGGCAGGAGCAACTCTTGCGGCATTGGGAGGACCGCCAGGCGCCTGGAAGGTTAATGCACCCATCGGCACTGTTAAGACATTTTCTGCGGCCGATGTAATGAAATAAACCTGTGCAGTCATTTCGGATAACAGTGCACCATCGGCGTTATCGATATCAAACAAACCTGTATATAACACAACGTTGTTGAGCACTTCCGGTGTTGGCAGTATCTGGCGCAGCTTGCCGTACCAGCGTCTGTTGCCACCACCGAGCGTCGTGAAATACACATCCATGCCTGCACGTACACTCGCGATGTCGGCTTCGGAAATATCAGCTTCGACAGTCATCGTGCCGAGGTCTGCGATTCGCATGAGGGTAGGCGCTTGCTGCGTGGCGTTGAGCGTACGACCTTCGATCATGTCGATGGCGACGATAGTGCCCGCTGCAGGTGCGTAGATTTTGCTGAACTCGAGTTGGGTCTCGTCGCTCGCGAGTGTTGCGCGACTCTGCTCGATCTGTCTTTGCAGTTGTATCAGGGAGGATTCAGCCGCGGCGAGATTGTTTACCGCGTTGTCATATTCGAGTTGGCTGGTTGCATCACTCGTCATCAACCGTTCCTGCCTGGCACTGTTTGCCTTGGCAAGTTCGAGCGCGGCGCGGCGCGCATCAAGCTGTGCTTCCTGCGCCGCTATGCTGGCTCGGCTCGCATCCACTCTGCCGGCCTGTACACGCGCGTCGATTTCGGCGAGCAGTTGGCCTTCTTCTACAACGTCGCCGACTTTTACATGCAGCTTTTGCAACTGGCCTGAAACCTGCGCACCAACTTCAATCAGGCGACTGGCTTTTAAGGTACCAGCGGAGGCAATGGTGTTTTCAATGCTGTCGATTTCAACTGTGGCAATAAGCGGTTCGTCTTCTTCTGCGACAGTGTTGGTTTTCTGCCAGTACCACCAACCTGCTCCAACAAGAACAACCAGCGCAACAAGCACAAGGCCACGTTTACTTTTGCGCTTGCGTTTGCCCGTTGTGAAGTCATCGGCCATGCCAATGTCGGACGAATTTGTGCCTGCCATAACTGCTCTCACCCTGATTAACCAAAGCCATTCTAAATCCAGTTGGCTGGCCTATCTAACGGCTCAGTTTCTGCTGCGTTGACTTGAGTTATGAATAATTGTTTTTATATTTGTTTTTTAATGCGAAACGAGTCGCATTATGCAGTGAATAAGGGAAAGATTATGCAGAAAAAACCGGCTTGCATAGTTGCTGCACGTTCAAGCTGGATAACAAAAAATCACTCGGTCTTTAACGGCAATTTGTTTTCACGAACGAGTCTGCTCAGATCCGTGTAACCACCAATTCCAACACCATCGATAAAGATTTGCGGAACACTGGTGCGACCTGAAGAAATCTTCAGCATCTCTGCGTATTGAGCATGGTCGTAAGTCACATCAATTTCTTTATACGAAAGTTTTAATTGCTTGAGCAGGCTTTTGGCCGCACTGCAGTAACCACACCAGTCTTTTGTATAAATGATTATTTCCGACATGCTTACTTCCTGTGAGCCACAACTGAATTGCTATGTGCCAACCTTAGACCTTGTTGGTGATACGGATCAACTTTTCCAGCGTCTGCTGTGCTGCGCCACTGTCGATGGCCGCTGCTGCAATCGCAACACCTGCACGCAGATCGGACACTTTTCCGGCAATGATCAATGCCGCAGCCGTGCCGAACAGAACGATGTCACGATAGTCGTCATGCTGACCCAGCAGTAAAGCCTTCAAACGTTCTGCGTTGTAAGCGGCATCGCCACCTCTGATGCCATCAAGCGATGCCACAGGCAAACCCGCATCTGCTGGAGAGACCGTCATTTCGCGAACTGTATTGCCTTCCACCACACAAACAAAATTACTGCCGAGTGTACTTAGCTCATCGAGACCACCAGCGCCATGCACGACCCACGCACGTTCACAGCCGAGCTTGGCCAGAACTTCGGCCAGCGGCCGCACCCATTCTTTCGCGTAAACACCGAGCAGGTAACGTTTCACACCCGCAGGATTACAGAGCGGGCCCAACAAATTGAAGAGTGTTCGTACACCAAGTTCGGCGCGTACAGGCGCGACATATTTGAAACATTCGTGATGCCGCGGCGCGAGCAGGAATGCGTAGTTGGCTTCAAGCAGCGCCTGTTCGATACATGCGAAATCCGCGTTGATATTCAAACCAAGCGCCGTTTGTACATCGGCAGTGCCTGAGCGTGACGAGATCGCACGATTGCCGTGTTTCGCCACCGGTACTCCACACGCAGCCGTGACCAGCGCCGTAGCAGTCGAAATATTCAAAGTTCCGAGGCCATCACCACCGGTACCCACGATATCCATAGTGCCTGCCGGAACTTTGATCGCGAGAGCCTTGCTACGAATAACGTCAACGGCCGCACTGATTTCATCGACCGATTCGCCACGCATGCGCAACGCCACGAGAAACGCAGCAATCTGCGCAGGCGAAGCCTGACCGCTCATGATCACATCAAAAGCGTGTCTTGCTTCGTCAAACGACAGGATTTCGCGCGCAACGATTTTCGCAATTGCGGGTTTGAGTGCTACGGGAGTGTCGCTCATCGTTTACTTCTTGTGCATCTCGACGGCGAGCAGTGTGTTCTGCATCAGCGACGCGATAGTCATGGGACCAACACCACCCGGCACTGGCGTGATGAAACTGCATTTGTCTTTCACGTTGGCGAAATCAACATCGCCACATAGACGCCAGCCTTTCGCATTACTCGGATCGGTCAGACGCGTGGTACCCACATCAATCACGACCGCGCCTTCCTTAACCATGTCAGCAGTGACGAACTCGGGCTTGCCAATTGCGACGATCAGAATGTCTGCACTCGCGCAGATTTCCTTCATGTTTTTCGTGCGGCTGTGAACCAGCGTAACGGTTGCATTGCCAGGATTGGTGTTACGCGACATCAATACCGACATCGGTGTACCAACGATATTGCTGCGGCCGACAACGACGCAATGTTTACCGGATGTATCGATGTTGTTGCGTTTGAGCAGTTCCATGATGCCGTTCGGCGTAGCGGAAATATAAGTCGGCAAACCAAGCAACATGCGACCGAGATTTTCCGGATGAAAACCATCGACGTCTTTACGCGCGGAAATTGCTTCAGTCACTTTGTCTTCATCGATATGTTTCGGCAGCGGCACCTGCACGATGAAACCATCAATGTTCGGATCGTTATTCAGTTCATCAACCTTGGCGAGCAGCTCTGCTTCGGTCGTGGTATCCGGTAACGCAATGAGTGTTGAGTCGAAACCAACCTGCTTGCAGGCCATGACCTTGTTGTTAACGTACGTGTGACTACCACCATCGTTACCCACGATCACTGCTGCCAGATGCGGCACCTTGCCACCTCGTGCTTTGATAGCGCGTACTTTTTCGGCGATTTCCTGCTTGAGTTGTTCGGATGTGGCTTTGCCATCTAATAACTGCATGTTGTTCCTCTACTGCGTGACGGGAATGAAGCCTGGCATTCTACCGAAGATGGTGGCGGGCGCCCACTCTCGTTTCTGCGCGAAGTTGGGAGACACGGGGATCATCACAACGCCTTATTTTGCAGCCAGTTGTAAGCCAATCCGGGTTCAGGAAAGTTTAAGGCTCTGCAGGATTACCACGGGCGGGATCATGGAGCCCGAATGTCGTGAACCCTGTGATTTGAAGGATTTTGAGGTGCCTAGGCGACTTGCTGATTTATTGTACGGTTCCTATCGCCCTGAACACTTTCTGGCTCACTGACTCAACAAACCTGTCCGAAATATGCTGGTTATCCCTGAACACCATATTGCTGCCATCGTGTGCTGTGCAGATACCATCCGGACATACCAGTGGATTCAGATCGAGGACTTTTACGTTGGGGAAACTAGCCGCAGCTTTTTGGAGCGCTGCAAGAACCTGAAGATCAGGGTCCAGGTTTTCTCTGGAAGTACATGCAGAGAGCCCTGCGAGGAACTCAGGTTGCCAGTCATGACGCGCCAGGCAACCCGGCCCATCAAAAGGCAATCTGGGGGTGCCTCGAATTATAAAAATCTCTCCAGTTGTAGCCGCGAGTTTGCCCAGAATACTTTCCGTGCCTGTTGCCCACTCGTCTTCCGAAAAAGCATAGGTAGCAGTACTACCCATGAAGATAAGTTGTGGCTTAAGTCCTGCCAAAAATTTGATTGATGCATTTCGCCACACTTCACAAACAACGTATTCACTGCCAATGCGCGCATAAAAAATCGGCTTGTCGACCATCGGGCACGCCGATTTGGTCAGCACGAGAAGACGCCAACCTTTCCCGGCAAAATTATTCTTGAATGCAGTAAACCATTGCACACCCACACTGTCGCCAAATAAGACTGCGGTATTTTCGGCGGCCGCGTCACCAAAACTGCATACCCGGACATCAGCATTGTTAAACCATTGATCACAACCCATGGAATACGGTGCCGGCAGGCTGGAGCGAATTTGCTGGTAAGTCACTTGTGACGGTATCGCGGACCATTTTTCAGCATTAATTCTCCATGTATTGCCAAGGCCGACACCGGCAAACATCAACACCACTGCGCCAATCACCGTCACTTTAGGGCGCAATGCGAGCGAGCGACTATTCCTCGCCGGCATCTCAACGGTGTAAAACGCGATGACGGCGAGAAGGAGGGAAATGGCGACCAACATCAGTTGGAAAACGATCGTGTCATTCTGTAAAAGCACGTTACCGATGACCAGAACCGGCCAATGCCACAGATACCATGAATAGGATATTCGGCCGATTGCACGCATTGGCCGCGTGGTCAGCATCTTGCTAATACCCGGCAACGCAGAACCTGAACCTGCGAAGAGCATCAGCGCCGTACCTATTGATGGTGCCAGTGCCAAACCACCGGGATAAATCATGTTTGCATCAATCAACACAACACTGCCGAGAATCAACGCCATCCCACTCCATCCCGCGATGGCATGTATATTATTCGGGAGCTGGTTGAGGGGAGTGCTGCTATTTGCCTCTGCGCTGCTGCGTTCTTTTTTGATCTGGAGGAAAATAATGGCGCCAAGTGCGAACTGCCAACCACGCGAAGGCATTGAATAAAATCCCCACAGCGGGCTAAGGCTTGAAAGCGCGATACTGGCAAACAGACTAACCGCAAAAATAACGACAAAACCACTGAGTAAATTTTTGGTCTTGTCCCCATCACGCACTGCCATTCCGGTCATCAGCAAAAGCACAAGACACGGCCACAACAGGTAAAACTGTTCTTCCACTCCCAATGACCACGTATGCAGGAACAAGTTATTTTCCGTGCCCGCATCAAAATAACCAAAGTTGGCGACGATGAAGTAGAAATTACTGAGCCAAAGGAAAGCCGCTTGTGCGGTCTGAATTTGCGAAAATTGTTCAGCGGGAGAAAACACTACAGCTGCAGCGACCATCGTCACAAGCAGCATCAACATCAATCCCGGCAAAAGACGTTTGAAACGACGCGCGTAGAAAGCAACAAAATCCAGTTTGCCGGTTGTTTCAATTTCACGAAAAAGAAGGCCGGTGATCAAATATCCCGAAAGTACAAAGAAGATATCTACGCCGATAAAACCGCCATCAAGGAAAGGCAGGTGCGCATGCGCAGCAATTACCGCTAATATCGCGACAGCCCGCAGCCCCTCGATATCTTTTCTGAACTCCATGCCTGGGTTATGCCGAGCGTGAATGCCTGAATTTCTGGACTCCAGGCTGTCTATCATTTGATACCGTTCATCAGATCTGAACCTTGCTAGTCATCTTTAGCGATTTATGCGGATAAATGTTCGAGGAACATGTGCCACATTCTACGGGAATGTGTGAATAATAAACCGTGCGAGCGTGAATTGTTGTGATGTCAAACGCAGGATAATCACGGGCTTTTGCGACCATCACTACCTTTCACAAGCGCTGCAAAGTTTGCAATGTCCCCTTCATGGTTTTCAACAGAAAACCTATCCTGACAGTTAACATGCAGACTGCCACCACATTTCATTCCGAGATATTCGAATGTCTATTGCAGAGCACTGATGAAAGACGGGGCCACCTCGACCTGATGAGACGTGCATACAATGAACCCGCATTTGCCTCTTAAGTGTCTCCCTGCTCCTGCAGCTCTGGCAAATCGAGGCAGTCACTAATCCGGTCCAGAAAAGTTTTCATGGGAGTACTAACCCCATACCAGTA
>JAZKES010000116.1:0-1151 GCA_040386995.1 Pseudomonadota bacterium
TGAAAGAATATTATGGATCGCAGGCCGCCTGTTGCTCGGCGGCTTGTTTGTGGTAGGTGGAATCCATCACATGTTTGCAATCCCGGCACTCACCAATATGATCGCGGCGCGCGGCATACCAATGCCCAAAGCCGTGCTCTTGCTCGGCACTTTCTGGCAAACCATTGCTGGACTCGCGTTTATGGTTGGGGCCTATACGTTCTGGTCAGCGTGGGCACTTATCGTATTTACCATTGTTGCCACAGTGCTGCTTGTTAACTTCTGGACGCTCGAAGGGGATGCTCGCGAAAGCGCCATCCGGACGTGCCAGTCCAACTGCGCGATTGTCGGCGGGCTACTCATTGCAGCAGCTCATGCGTCTTCAATTGCTCCGGTGTAGGTATCAACAATTCTCATCTGCTTCGCAGCGCTTCCTTCCAGGTTCTGGTGAGTCGCAGCGAAAAAGCGTAATCCATTTGATCTGCGTAAGGCCAACAACGCGATCCTGGTTGGTAATGACACGCCCAACCATATCGTAAATTCCAGATAGCCATCGCTAATTGCAGGTTCTGTTATTGCTTGTGATCTGTTTTCAATTCGACACCTCCATCATTCATAACAATTCACAAGGTTTTCGGTTTTTCCTTGTGTATTATTCTCTGACTTCGTTCAGCAATTGTTCCTGTACACGCCAATATGTTCTCCGCAGCTAATCTGAAACTGACAGGCATAACGCTCGTAAAAATCTGGTTCGCGATGTTTCTTTATCTCGCGACCACCTGGATGATAGTGGCCATCACAGTCAGAACCAGTGTGTTGGCACCGATGGCAGATGTCATGCTCTGGACGCAAAACTTCTGGGCACCCTGGGTAATTCTGGTTCCTTTTGTGCAGTTCTATTTGCAGCGCTCCAGATTAATTACTGCGCGCGGCTCCAGGCGACTATTCATCTTGCTGGCCGGCTTGTTACTGGTAGAACTGTTGCATACCGGAATTATTGCGGCCGTTTGGTATGTGCGCGGGTTGTTGGCCGCTGGGCCGGCATCCGCAATCAATTACAAACCTCTGCTCAACTTTTTCATGCTGCAGAAAGACTTCATTTTGTTCGATGCGTTTGTTTTCATCATGCTGGTTGCGGGTCACAGCAGCAGAACGCTGCAGGATCAGCTGCG
>JAZKES010000117.1:0-5350 GCA_040386995.1 Pseudomonadota bacterium
TGTGCATGTGAATGTGCATGTGAAAAGCGAGTGAGGAAGTTCGGGAGTTTTCATTTCCCTGCCGCTAGTTAACTACTACGGTGGTTACCAGTCCTGCCGGGCGGGCACGCTTCGCATCAAACCCCATCAAAGCAACTGTCGATTCACAACGATTTCCGCTTCCAGCTTCTTGCTCAACTCCTCGCATCGCTCGCTGTTTGCGAGCGAGATTGATCTTGGGGAGCAACTCTCCACATCGAGCGTCCAGTTGAATTACCTCCTGCGCGAAAGCCAGCATGTCCCCACCATGCTGAACAATTCAACTCACTCTCGTTGTCATTCGTTCGACGATTAATTCGCAGGTTTCAAGTCGCCCATTGTGACGGTCTGGGGCGTGTATGCGATAACGTCTGCGCTGAAACTTTCACATCCTGCAATCAACAAGAGTTTTGCTGCATCGGGAACTGCTTGCGCAAAGCCGGCCATATCAAAGGTCGCATATGGGACTTGTTTGCGAGCACTGATATCGAAGAGCAGGTTCTGGATGAGTGTGCGAGTTTCTGCAGAAAGACTTGCGAGAGCGTTATCGTAGAAAGCATCGAGGTCGCGTTCTTTACGCTCGCGTGAATCATCGTATCGGACGGCAACATCCTGAATTTCAGCAGGTGTTTCGATGTTATTTGTCTGTATACAAATAGCGGTAATTTCTTTTCGGTCTTTCGCCAGAAAACTGGAGTCCGACGGAGCCGGTAGCTTTTTTATGAGTTCAAGATCTTGTAGCGCGATTTGTGCTTGCAGGCTTTCATCGGCGAGGAGTTTTCGGAACGCAAGTTTGTACAGCAGGTACGCAGGCACTTTGAGGTCGGTATCTGGAGCATGAGCCGTCACCGTGAACTGGTTGATCTTTTCCTGAATAAAATTTTGGTCGTAGGGTAAGTTCGAAAGGATATCTTCGCTCTCGGCTTGAGCTGCAAAAGGAAAACTGACAGCAAGCAGATTTATCAAACAGAAAAACAATGAATGCCTTGCGCTATTCTGGCGGGTCATGCGATTACCTCACTAAAAAGCGTTCATGCGTATTCCTGGTACGCATCAAACACGCGTCAAAGAAGATCTCTGCTATTCCTTGCAGAGTAGGTTGGCTGGTGCCGCATGTAGTATTTCGGAAGGGCTTATCAAATTATGTGACTTGATAAGCAACTATAAACAACTACAAGAAGCTGATACGTCCTGGTATCAGTGTGACCTTGATGGTGATGATTGCCCGTTGATAAGTGCTCTTTGATGAGAGCTACGTAGCGGGAATCGGTATGCCATGTATTGTCGATGTCCTAACCTGCACTTTAATAAATTCGGCGATGCAATTGCAACCTTGCGGAGAACGTTGCGCTCACATGTGCAGTGCAATATGTGGCAACAGAGCCGTTCAAGCACAAGCTCTTCAATAACACCTTTCGTTTTGCGCTTACCTCGCAACGCCACATAACGCTCCTTCATTATGGTCCACGCAACACATCCACTCTCGGCGAAATTTGCGAAGCACTACTGGGAAAATTCATTCGTTAGTATTTATGAAATGCACAAATGTTCGAGAAGCAAAACCAAACGGCTGACTTCATATGTGCATAACCTTCCCGCAAAACACAGGCAAAAAAAAAACGGGTGCCACTCCGAAGAGTGACACCCGCCATAAGATCTAACCTACGCTGTGCGTTTATTAAAAACGCAGACGCGCGCCAGCGGTGTAGCGACGACCCAACAGGTCATACAACGCAGGAACTGTCTGTACGGAACCAGTGAAATCCGAGAATGTACCGCGGATAGGCGGGGCACGGTCGAATACGTTGGTTACGTTAGCGAAGAATTCCAACTCAGCGCCATTAGACTGATCAATAGTCCAGGTGCCGTTGAGGTCGGTGTAATACGCCGCATTCACAGAGTTGTCGTTGATCTGCACGCCTTCTGTCACATCAGAGTTGTTAAGACGGTTGCTGTGGTTGCCTTTACCAATGATGCGTTCCTGCACGAACAAGGTCAGCGGGCCGCTCATGTAGGACATGTTCAACGTGAGCTTGTTACGTGGCAGAGCCGCGCCAATGTTGCCAGCAGATTCGATCTTGGTGTCGGTAGCAGGATTGCTATCGCTGTCGATCCAGTTTTCTTCGAGGTAGCTGTAGAACATACGTGCGCTGATGCTTTCACCTGCTCCAGTCACACCACCGAACAAGTCGATATCGGTACGATAGCTGACTTCAAGGTCTGCACCCGAAACTTGCGCTTCGCCAAGGTTCTGGAAACCGTTGAACACGCGAGCAATCGGACCAACGCCGTAGCCAGCGCCGTCATCATCAGCACGCGTAACGTTGGCGCACTGGGAAACGTCGCCGCTTGCACACGCGTTCACGATGTTGAGTGTACCGAGCTGCGCGATCATGCCCTTGGTGTTGATCGAGTAGTAGTCGGCAGAAACCGACAGACCTTCGAGGAACGATGGCTGATACACGATACCGGAAGTCCAGGTCAGCGCCTTCTCGGGGCCGATGTTCGGGTTGCCGCCCACAATCTGGGTGAAGGCAGTCGATTCACCGCCACGCAGTGGGTCAGCGGCTGAAGAGCCGTTGCTCTGCATGTCGAAGCGCTCGGACAAGCTGCCAGCGCGCACGTCACGCGACACAGTGCCGCGCAGACGTACGTCGTCGTTTACTGACCAATCCAGACCGTATTTCCAGGACCAGACTTCACCGGAACCAGAGTAGTCTGCCCAACGCGCAGCCAAACTGGCATTGACCTGTTGTGCGAATGGAACATCGGAGACAAGCGGCACGAGCCACTCATTGAAGACTTCCTTCACGATGATCTTGCCGTCGAACTCCTGTGCGCTGGCGAACTGAAAGCCAGACATATGACCGACGAAAGAGGTAGGAATACCCTGAATGCCAACGGCGGGGTTGTTCAGCGGTACCGCGTCGAAGTTTTGATCGTTGTAAGCGTTGGTATAGTCACGAATCTTCTGTGAGATAGAGTCTTCGCGATAAGCCACACCGAACGCGGTGGAGATCGAACCTGCGCCCCAGCCTTCAAACACTTCACCATTCATGGACAAATCAACCACATCCTGCTGAAGATCGGCAGCCTGTACTTTCTGGTTGGTGCCATCGTCGCGGCCAAGTGCATAGTCGACAGCTTCCTGGGAAGCGCGACCTGCGCCCAACAGGTTCAACGGCACACAATTGCCATACTGGGCAGGATTGTAGATCGCAGCGCGGCACTGAATGGTGCCGTTGGCAGCCACTACAGAATCCATCGCCAGGAAGATACGGTCGACACGTGGGTAATCGTTCATACGCACGCGCACGTCTGTTGCGCCGGTCTGCACGTAACCATCAAGGCTGAAGCCTTCGAACAAGCCGCCGGTGATTTCAGATTTGAAGCCAGCAGTGTAAGACGCCATTGACGTGTCGAAGCCGAAGTTGCCCTGTGCCAAATCTGCTTTGCTACGCATGGTGTTGAAGCCTACGGAGGCCACGTTGTTGTCGATCATGGATTGACGCAGACCTGCCGGCAAGAAAGCGTTGTCCTGATAGATTCTGCCGCCGTAGGTGTCGAAACCAACCACTGCGCCGTTAGACGATTTAGTGCTGTTGGATCCATAAACCACTTGGCCGTACACGGTGATGTTGTCGGTGAGATCGTGATCGAGGTACGCGAACACGTTGTCACGATCGAGCTCTGCGAGCATGCCGCCCTGGCCTATACGGTCGGCGTGGGCATTGTCGCCACTGCCGCCGCCGTAGGCGCGGTCAATCGACTGTGACCATGTTCCACTCTGGGTGCCAAGGTCGCTGAACTGAAACGGAACTGCGCTGCCGTCAGACAAGAACATAAGATTGTTCAATGCGCGAACCGGCGAGGTAGTCAGGCCGCCGAAGGAATATTTGGTGGAGACTACGTTCGGTGCACGGATCAACTGCGGACCAGCGGCACACAGCACGTTGAGGCGGCACTTGCCAGCGTTGACAGCAGACTGCCAGGCCGGATTGGTGACCGTGCCCCAGCCCTGATACCAGTCGCGGTCTTCGTAGGTTTCGATGCCGTCTGACTGATAACCTGAGGCAGAGAACAACACGTGCGATTTCTCGCCGATGTCGGTGCCGAAGCTGAAAGAACCTTCCCAGTTCTCGCCATCACCACGGCTGGTCGCGCCGGTTTGCACGCTGGTGGCAACGCCTGTGAAGTCGGTGTCGAGGATGAAGTTCACCACGCCGGCCACAGCATCGGTGCCGTAAGCAGCGGACGCACCACCCGTGACGGTTTCAACGCGGCGGATCATGGCGTCGGGGAACAGGTTGATGTCAACGGTCATGGTACGGCTGGACGGCGTAACACGACGACCGTCGAGCAGTACCAGAGTACGCTGTGATCCAACACCACGCAGGTTCAGGTTGGATGCACCGCCACTACCAGCATAGTTGCTGCTGGTCTGTGGACTTGAGTTGTTAAGAAACTGCGGCAACAGGCTCAATGAATCGATCATGTTACCGGGAGCCATAGTGGTCAGCTCCATTGCTTCCATTGCAGTTACTGGAGTTGGTGTCTCCATACCTGTTGTGCGAATACGCGAGCCGGTTATCACAACCTCTTCGAGTTCGCTGTCGTCCTGGGCGTACGATGCGCCCGTCATGCTGGCAATTGCTGCTGCCAGAGCGGTAGAAAGTAAAGTGCGGGAGGCACGTAAAGTTTTTGAAGTCATTAAAAATTCCCTTATTTTGTTGATTACTACAGGCACGATAAAACGCCGACCGCGTGGATAACCACGCAACCAAAATGCCCTTATCGCTTATTCCTGCGTTAAAGAAATAGACAACGTTCGCCCGTGACTGTATTGCCCCCTAATGCTGACAGTCACTGCGTTGTTATCTGGGTACTGCTTGGGTACTGCTTGAGTACTACTTGTGGTGTATTACTTGTTGTATATAACGGTATGAGAGAGTGCGTCTTTGATGCGGCTTGTTACTACGTAGTTGGTACTGCGTGGCTTACTTCACTCATGATCGAACGGTGCCAAAAGACCGGACCATTCGAGATAAGAATGTTTGCATTTACGCAGCCAAATTGCAATTCATAGCGCGTCGCTAAATGCAGCTTTGCTGAATAGGTTAGCTATTTAAAATTAACAAAACGAAGACGAGATATTCGTCCGCTACTTGAAATATGCCTTTGCAATTTGCATTACATGTGTGCTGCAGATCAGTTCGCTGTTCTCTTGTCGACCAGACAAAAAAAACAAATAAATGGAAAACAAAAAAGTGGATGTCCCAATTTTCAGATCCTCGTGACGAGCGGCTCGACCGAAACGCAGTTACCCGATCGA
>JAZKES010000117.1:5450-11891 GCA_040386995.1 Pseudomonadota bacterium
CTGCACGACGACGTGAGGGCGTGGTGTGATGCGAGCGGATTGATCCAGTTGGAAGCCTCCTGCCCTGACTGCTTATTCATTGCTATCCGTTATCCCATTCCCTTGTATTCGCAAAGCGGGTGTGGGTTCGGTAGAAGCCCTAGCTGATCTAAATTTTTAATTTTGTGATCTTTTCCGCAAAACCGGCATAGAAAAGCCTGCCATTTGCAAAAGGAAGGATAATATCACTTTGATATCTCAGCTATACTCGGGAAAAAATCCCGAATCCATAAAACAATAAACCCGGAAACATGATTCCAGCCATGTATTCCAGCATAGGCCACGGAAATGGTAAAAAACCTGCAACTTGATGCAACAGGAATAATTCCCGAAATTACCCAGACGGCACGTGCCGCGTCCTGTAAATTTTCAGAATTGGGTGAACCAGCATTTCTGAGCGCAAGTTTCGCGTTGCGTTACGAAGTGTACTGCAAGGAAAGGCGGTTCCTTACTCCCGAAAAATATCCCCAGAAGTGTGAATCTGACCACTACGACAATCATGCCGTCCATGTGGGGGGTACCAATAGCAATGGCGAGATGGTTGGAACCGTCAGGATGGTGCTGCACTCTGCGCTAGGGTTTCCGATGTTCGAACATTGCAAAATTTTTCCGCAGTACGAATATTTAACTGATCTTCACGTGCAAAAAGCCACTGCCGAAATCTCCCGGCTCGCCTTCACGAAACATCACCGGACATTTCCAAAGCCAGAAGTTCGCAGCAACGGTGAAGTGTCTTGCGAAGATATTTCGTCAACAGTTGAATCCGCCACAGTAAATCCCACAGCGACAAAACAGGATAAAGCGGACATCACTCTCGGTATATACAAAACCATTTATCAAATCAGTAAACGTCGAGGGATCACTCATTGGTGTGCAGCGATGGAAAAATCACTGCTGCGACTGATGGGACGCTTCCATTTTGCATTCACGCCAATCGGCCCCGAACTCGACTACTACGGCCCTGTCACACCATATGTGGTAACACTTGCCGAAATCGAAAAAGGACTGCGCCAACATTGCCCGGCTACCTATGCAGACTTTATCAATGGGCTTGAGCCTGAGCTGGTTCCGGTATTTACGTAATGTTCTCTGAGGGTGTTACGAGAAACGATACAACGTTCGAAACGAGGATGACTGTCCCCTTTAGTGTTCTCTGATTTTTGGCTTTAAAGTTATGCCTTTGAAGAGCGCTGCACGTTGCTGCACCAGGTCTCGAGCAACCAGCTATCGTTTGCGCGCGCAAAGATCCGGATATCGCTTGTTCTCGTCACCACCGCATCTGCTGACTTGAATTCCATCGTTACATTGACGAGTGCCAGACGTCCCATGAACGTTATTTCCATACCTTCATGTGTTGGCATCCCGGCAAGTTTGTGTTCATCCAGATGTTCGATAAAGCCCTTTTTGCCGAGTATTTGCTCACCGCTCCGATAATACTGCAGCTGATCAGCAAGAATACCCGCGAAACTTTCCTTTGCCACGGCACCCTCGAGCAAGTGTGCAGTTATGTCCTTGTTCAACTTGACCAGCTCGTCGCGGTCATCCTCATCGGCAACACTGATGTGAGCTTTGAAATCGCGCGCGCGGTCGAAACGAAGTGCCTGCTTGAGTTCATCAAGTGCAAATTGCTCGTGCGCCTGATCTTCTGACCTTTCCGATTGCGACGCTTGCGGATTCCAGTAGCTGGTATGTGCAGCCAGCGTAAAGCGCCACCGGCTTTTGGAAGTAACACGTACATCTTTGATACCCGCGCCGAATACGTCGGCCAGTGGACCACCGACTACATCGCCAAAAAATCCGGCGTGCGCAGGAAAATACAGATTCGTCCATTGCGTCACACCGAAACACGCGGCGTGATGAAGCACAAACGGACTGAATGTTCTGCCAGCTGCGGTTACGACACGTTCGTCAGTTGCATATGCATAACGTCCGCTGTCGACAATAGGCGGACACGTCGCGAGTTCACGCTGCCGTTTACGCGCGGCAAATTCATTACCGTTGCGCGCAAGCAACATCATCGCGTGGGCGAGCGGGCTGCCAATGGTGATGAAGTCGGTAATGCGCCACGTATTGCCCCACATACATTGCTCTTTGAAACCGAGATGTTGCGCCGTGCGAAAAGCCTGCAGCAGAGTGCGATGTAATGTGGTACCTGCGACATTGTTCGGAAGATTACGCAGCGTTTCGCCGAGGGTGCTCAGTGCATCGCGCAATATCGGTTGCGGACGCCGGTTGGCGGCCATCAGCGAATCAAGCAAATCCTCACGCGCTTTGAAATCATAGTTCTCATTATGTTTTTGCCAGAGTGCAGTCAGGATGTCGTACCCGATCACGCTGCCAAGACTATGACCAACAATCACGATGCGATCGTACTTGCCCGATTCGTGCAACCTGCGCAGCAGGTTGACTCCTTCACTGCGGATCCGCTGCCGGAGCGCGATGTTCTGTGGCGAAGGACTCAGATAACGCGCAGCATCTCCAACATAGTGAATCAGGAAACCCTGCAGCAACCCGAGCAGCAACACGAGCCCAAGCGAAACCCACCAGTACGATCGGCCCAACTCGTAAAACTGCAGAGCCTTATCCGCTAGTCCAAGTGCGGCGGCGATAACAAGTGCCAAGAGTAAAAACCACGACATGCCCCAAACGGTGCGCAAGCCTGGCGGCACGTTGCGCGGCCTGCGCAGCAGCAGTTGTATCAGCCATTGGGTAACATGACGCACAGTCGTGCCATCGGTCTGATACGCCCAGTAATATTCGAAGAAATGAATCTTGTTACGCCCAACCGCCTGCAAGCGTCTGAGCTCGAAGGATTCCGACAGCGGATCGGGCTTGCTGAAGTATTGTTCCGTGCCATCCTCTGCTGGCGGCAACACGGCCTCCACGAAACCGCGCACTGTATCCATGGGTTTCTGTTCGCCAATCCCGTGTATCAATACGACAGCCTGTATCATGCTGCTTCTCCCTGATGTTTTTTCCCGCGGTGAAATCTTATGCCTGCCATAAGCTTCGCTACGCAACATTCCTCTCAGTCTAAACGTAACGTCGTTATTCGCAGTAAAGCGTGAATACGCAAGTGGCTGCCCTATTCCCGTTAGCTAATAACTTACATGGAATTGCCACCAGCAGAAAAGTAGCTATCCCGTTTTCTCTGCAAGCAAAGCCAGTTTTGATGGAATCGGTACGTCAATCCATAGGCGGATTTCTTTAGCACGCTCATCCAAACCAGAATGTAGATAGGGAAAAGTCTCCATAAAAAATTCATGGACAACTATTTGAGTCGGCTGTGATTCAGAACAATACACGAAGCCAACGAGCGCAACCGAGGCTGGAGGAAAATCATAAGGGAAGTTGTACGCACTACTCTCTGGACTCCGGGTCATCAACTGCCGAAGGTACGCGCTGGCAATGCAGCCCGACAACCTGCCTTACAATTCTTGAAAATTAACGAGAAGGTCGTGGTCGGCGGCAATACGCGCCGTCCGCAGTCTTCGCCGGAAGTCCACAATCAACGAGAGGCTCTCGCTCTGTATGAAGCTCTGATGATACCGACATCAAGACCAGCGTACTCTTGCTCCAGATTATCTTTCCGGTCGTGATTTTCTGCATGCGAATAATTCTTTGTGCCGCTTTTCGCCTGTCCCTTGAGCTCTTTTAATTCATTTCGAAGTAACGTGCAGATCGTGGCCAGGTCGGCATGATGGTCGGCTCTATACTTACCCTTGCCAGAAGTCATCGCCTGATTCCGCTCTATAGCCATATCAGCTTCGGCCAAAAGAAATTCGATGTTCATGTCGCTCTATTCCTTTTCAATAATACGGTATGAGGTCAACCAGGATCAGCGCATGAGCAAAGGAAATTTTCATGTCGATTTTTCCTTACTTTAAACTTTCTATTTCCTGGCTTTTCAAGATTTTGCAATATGAAGTTTGCACTAATCATGCCAGTAGATTATTTAAAGAAAATCAGGAAATTGAAAAAACGATTTTTATAGGTTGTAAAAAATTAATACGGATTTTCTGTGATTATTTGGCAAATTGCAGTGCAGATATGATGCGTGTCGGTAGCACCACAATCTCCCCCTTGCGGATTATTTCAACAAATTTCATTTAAATTCTCAGGAAAAAATCCTGCGTGTTTTTCGGCATACCGGAATAATTTTTGAGTGGGAAACATGGCGCATGCTGCAGCCACGGTTGCAAGATTTTTACAAGCCATTGAACATCGCCATGAGGTGTTTTGAGTCTATCGCGAGCCACCGTCCATTGTCTCGGCTACGACCCCGACCAAGTGCGACCCCGATCAAATGAGAGGCCCTTGGAGCGATGGGAAGAACTGATGAGAACGCTACCGTCCACCAGACTTGAAATTTACAGGTGGCGAAAATACTTGGGTTAGCAGATTTGTTCTGACAGCAATCGGAGAGGTCATGACAGTGATGAGCTCTTCACCAGCTGAACATTGTCCACATGGCATATCCACTTCAAGCGTCTCGTCAAATGTCTGTTGATCTCGTGAAAGTAACTGTTCGATGAATCGCCGCGATGACACAATATACCGCCTGTTTTTCGCCATGCCCTAAAAGGAAGTCCCATGAACCAGTTCGACAACGCATTGCCACAATTTCTTGACGCTATTAACAAAGACACTCATCAATTTTCCTCGACGCTCGCCTTCATCAACCAGTGGTTCGATTTCACGCCTTCCGCTTTTCGCAACGGCAAGGTCAGCAACAGCGCAGAGCAGAACCAGGGCAGTTGTCGTGTGCTGGCGATGGCCTTGCTGGTCGGACTCAGTGCTGAACAAACACTCCAGTGTTTTGGCGAACATTATCGTGATGTGCTGGCGACGCCAGATGTGGACAACCACCATAACCTGCGACGGCTGCAGACAGAGGGTTTGACGGACATTCACTTTGACGAGCAACCACTGCGCTACAAATCAACAATTTGATTTTTTCGTGATGACTTCTGCCCTGCGGGTTCAGAAATAAATTGGTAGCGGCGGCTCCCATCGGGCATCCACTTTTTGGTTGACTGCACCAAGGTAATTTTCAAATTCCAGAATTGAAAAGCGCCCGAAAATTCAGAAGTATTATGCGATGGACTCGCAGACCTCGTCGCGCGAGAGGACCCCACTGTTAAAAAAGCAGCGAAGCATCAATTGCTGGTCTTTTTTCCATTCGACAGCAATACGGCGTGTAATACTCGATGGGACATTTACTTACGAAACCTGCACGAAAGGCGCTTGTCTCGTGCCGATAGTCAAAAAGTGGCTGCACGTTTCCGGTTTTGTGCGATACCAGTATAAATTCCGGAACAGCCATAACACTATTGATCAGGCTTGGAACGATGGTGACATCAGCGATATGCCCGGCGCCTGATTGCAAGTTTATTGCGCACGGACTAACCTTGCCGCAACCAGCACCTCGCCAAGATGGTCATAACAATATAATAAAAAGTGTCAGAGTCGCATTTCGCAAGTGCAGGCTCTGTCATTTCTGGTTCTTACTATAGGAGTCATCACCATGACACACCTGCCAGTAGTAGCTCTCCCTGTCTTCTTCACAACCGCCTTTCTTGCCGTACCTGCATTCGCCCACCATAGCCAGGCTGCGTTCGACGCCTCTCGGGAAATATTGATCGAAGGGAAGATCGCACGGCTCGACTGGAAGAACCCGCACATGTACCTCATTGTCGAAACTGTCGACGCGGACGGAGCACCGCTGCTCGTGCAGGCAGAGGGCCTGTCCATTACACAGGCATTGGTAGACGGTCTCGACAGAGAGGCACTGCGACCCGGCACTCCTGTCGTCATGCGCGCCAATCCTAATCGCATTGAGGGAAAGACAGTGCGTGCGCTCGACGTCACGACGCCGGATGGCACCGTTCACCCGTTTTATGCGGCAAATTCCCGCGCCCGCACGCTTACGCCAGCAGATGATCTCGATGGTAGTTGGGCACCGCCGCTGCAGCAGACGAATGCCATGTTCGCCGCAGCCTTGCGCTGGCCGTTTACGCCAGCGGGCCGCGCCATCCAGGCGGCGGGACCACCAGAGGGAACCTGCAACATTGAACCAATTCCGTTTATCGCAATGCTCAACGAGCTACGCACCATAGAAATCAGCGATGACGAGATCGTGATTCGCTTCGATAACTCGGGAGACTTTGGCGAACGCGTCATCCATCTCAACGCGGAACATCCTGCCGATATAGAACCCTCGCGCTTCGGGCATGCGATTGGACGCTGGGAAGACGAGACACTGGTGATCGACACGGTCGGTTTCGAGCCCAACGTCTTCGGCCTGTTCGCAGGCGTGCCGTCGAGTCCCGCCAAACACACAGTCGAGCGCCTGACACTCACGGAAGATCGCTTGCGTCTGCGCTACGAATCGACTGTAGA
>JAZKES010000117.1:11991-13710 GCA_040386995.1 Pseudomonadota bacterium
TGCGGGCAGTATGCAAGTTGCAAAGCATTTGCGATGCGTGAGCCCCCTTGGTAATAGCCAACACCTGGTATCTCGTTACGTCCATTCTGCGCAAACAACATGGCGGCTTGTTGTGGCAAACATTCGTCCAGGTAGTAGGCGTACGCGTTGATGAGATTCTCAACAGCGTCGTAGGCCAGTGCTTGTTGTACTTGTATTTCCGCTGTAGCGAATTGTGCTTGCAACGCTGTGCCATCGGAAAGCTGGGGCACATAGCTTGCGGTCTGCGCTGATTGTTCAAAACCCGTCGCTCGATTGATCGCAGGATCGCCCCCCGGATACTGCGGCGCACGACCGGTGACAGGATGCGCGAAGTGGAAGGCAGGGATGTAGAACTCTGGAAATATTGCGTAATTTTCGGTCGCAGGTGCGTCGGGAGGATACTCTGCGCTGGGACCAGCCGCAGGCTGAGCATCTTCCGCCCAGCCCTTCGCGTAGTCCGTTATCAGGCGCGGATAATAGTGCACCGACTGTATACGCCACTCTCCGTTTTCCTTAACGAAAGTATTTTCATAGATGCCCTGTGTCCACTCGGCACTTTCGCCCTGTTTGCCTTGCATACCCAACTGGTCCACGCGCGCCTTGGCACTCTCGCCATCGGGGGCAACGCTGACATAGGTCTGAAACAGAATGTGTTCGTCCACCACGCCGGTAACGGCACCCTCAATGCCAAACTGATTCAGCGCGTTGCGGATACTTGTTTTACCGATATAAACGCCTTGTTGCCCAGTTTCGAACGTGCCTTGTTCGGCAAACAGTTCAGCCAGCGAACTCCACTTGTGCTCATCAAGATAGAAGCCGTACTGATGTTGTAATCTGGTAATAGCGACTTCATCCTGCAAACGATCCAGACGTTGCTGCAACGAAGACAGCTCTGCCCCAAACTTTTCTGCACTTGAGCTGGTTGCTCCTGCATCGACATCGGTTTTCGCAGCAATACCCGCCTCGCCCACTTGTTCAGGCACAAAATGGAACGGGAACGTGGGTATATCGAGCGGTACTTTCGAGGTCGCCGTCAAACCCGTTTTGAAATTGCCGCTCACCTGCGCCGTGTTAGACAGTTCATTGAGTTTCCAGACTCCCTGCTCCTTCACGTAGGCATTTTCATAAACGCCATGAAACCAGGTGGCATTGCCGCCATAACCGCCCAGCATGGCGAGAATACGAAAGCGTCCATTGGCATGAATACCATCGTCGGCAAGATCAACGACAGGTGAAAAGCTGATGTGTGGATAAATTCTGCCCGCCGCCAATCCAAGCCTGCCCTGGCCTACCTGGTCATAAAACAGCGCGCGAATCTGGTCACGATTGAGATCACCCTGAACATAATGCCCTACGCCACTGTCAGCAAACAGATCCGCAAAGTCATACCACAGGCCCAGTTCGGAATAGTGGCCGTAGGCCCATTGGAGACGTTTAATGCTTCGGAGAGATTCCGCATTTTCAACAGCGTACACGAGGGATGTGAGGCGGGGTTGCAGAGATTCTGTGTTGACCTGTTGGTCACTAACAACCGCGGTCTGCTCTTCATCGCAAGCCGCAACTGTAAAGAACAGGACAGCACAAAAAATAAACTTCTGTTGCGGTGTTTTCATTGACTCGCTTCTCCCCGTCGATTTGTCAATTACAGATCTTACAGGAATTGTGCGTTGCTGTTGGCAACGGCACGCGAGAGGCATT
>JAZKES010000118.1:0-26687 GCA_040386995.1 Pseudomonadota bacterium
AGCAAACTGATCGAACCCACATCTACCATACGTGTTGTCATATCCGCCCGCTCAAGCTTGCGGCCGATCTGAATGAACGCGTAGGCGGTATCGTGATTCATACATCCTGCGAGCACACCAAAAATGCGCTGGCAATCGCTGATGACGTTTTCGAGTATCTGCTGTCTGGCGCGACGACCGATCGAACGGCCGATGGCCTCGCGTAGATCGATGTGCAGGTTGTTGATTTTCTCCCACGCTTCAGCAGGAATGATTTCCCGCGTGGTGCGCGCATTTTCGCGCATGAGGTTTACGCAGTTGATTACGGAGGCAGAATTTTTGCTGTCGGCAAGTAAAAATTTTACGACCGATTTTTCTTCGAGGCTCTGACCTGACTTTTCGTAGTCTTCATTACAACCAGTAATGTCGATCAATGTTCCCCAGCCAATGTGTGAGCCAGCTGGAGTATCAAGCAACATCGAAGAATACACATTGACGAGGCGCGCCGTGTTTTCCACACGCTCAAGATAACGACCCAACCAGTAAACGCGTTCTGCAACGCTGGATAGCATCAGCCTATCTCCTCATTAACGATCCATGTGTCCTTGCTGCCGCCGCCCTGCGATGAATTCACTATATAAGATCCTTTAACCAATGCCACGCGTGTAAGACCGCCCGGCGTTACATAGGTAGTCTTGCCCTGCAAGACGAACGGCCGCAGGTCAACGTGGCGCGGCTCGACTGTACCATTGATCAATATAGGTGCAGTAGAAAGCGCAACGAGTGGCTGAGCCATATAATTGCGCGGATTCGCTTTAATCTTCGCCGTAAATTCTTCGCGCTCTTTTTTGGTCGACTTCGGTCCCATCAACATACCGTAACCACCCGACTCATTGGCAGGCTTCACGACAAGTTTCTCGAGATTCTGCAATACATATTCACAGTGTTTTTCGTTGATGCACAAATAACTTGGCACATTCGGCAGGATTGCGTCTTCACCCAGATAATATTTGATCATCTCGGGAACGTAGGTATAGATCACCTTGTCGTCCGCGACACCAGCACCAGGAGCATTGGCAAGACCAACATTGCCTTTTAACCAGGCATTCAGCAAACCTTTAACGCCAAGTGAAGAGTCCTTATTGAAAACATCGGGATCAAGGAACACGTCGTCGATGCGACGATAAATAACATCAACAGGCGCAAGACCCTTGATGGTCTTCATGTAGACGTGATCATCTTCGACGCATAAATCACTTCCCTGCACCAACTCGGCGCCCATCTGCTGCGCGAGGAACGAATGTTCGAAGTAGGCGGAGTTATAAATTCCAGGAGTCAGTACAACAACTTCCGGTTTCTCTTTTTTATTCGGATCAATCGACGCGAGCATTTCGTACAGCTGGCCGGCGTATTCACCGATGGGTTCGATCGCATAATTTTCAAACAGTTCGGGGAACACACGTTTAGTGACGGTGCGATTTTCAAGCATGTACGACACACCTGAAGGAACGCGTAAATTATCTTCAAGCACATAGAAATTTCCATCACCACCGCGCACCAAATCAGTGCCACAAATGTGTGCCCATACTTCGTGAAGAGGCTTCATGCCCTGACACTGTGGACGGAAATTTCCAGAGTCCATGATGAGTTCTTTTGGAACAACTTTATTGCGGAAGATTTTGCCGTCGTTGTAGACGTCGTGAATGAAGCAATTTAGTGCACGCAGCCTCTGTTCGAGGCCTTTGCTTGTGACGTCCCATTCTTTCTTGGTGATGATGCGAGGGATGGGATCGAAGGGCCATTGTCGATCGATGTTGCCGGCTTCGCTATAAACTGTAAACGAGATGCCCATCGTTTTTATAGCGTGATTTACCGAGTCCTGACGATGTTGCAGTTCTTCGTCGCTGAGTGACGCAAGATAACTAGTGAGGACACGAGCTGATTTTCTAGCGTGTCCCGGAGAGCTAATTAGTTCGTCATGAAACTCGCCGGGATGGTATGATTTCCAATCAATGGTCATAAGTCTTTAGGATATCCCCGCATGGCAATCAAGGTAGCGATACAACACCATACTGCATATCACTTTGACCGTATGGCAAACATCTTGCCACATGTTGTCAGACTGCGTCCAGCACCGCACTGTAGAACTCCGATTCTCTCGTATTCATTGAAAATATCACCACCAGATCACTTCATCAACTGGCAGCAAGATCCATTCGCAAACTATCTCGCCAGACTGGTTTTTCCGGAGCGCGCGCGCTCACTCGTTATAGATGTCGAAGTGATTGCAGACATGACTGTCATTAATCCATTCGATTTTTTTCTTGAAGAGGCGAATGAGTTTTTTCCATTCGCGTACGACGAACAAAGCAAGAAAGATCTGGCACCGTACTTGCTCATAACTGATAGAGGCGCACATCTGTTAAAGCTGCTGAATAAAGTTGATCGCAGCAAACAGGTAATTATCGATTTCCTGGTGGCTGTGAATCAGCTAGTGCAAAACGAAGTGTCGTATTTGATCAGACTTGATCCGGGCGTACAGACCTGCGAACAAACGCTCGAATTGAAATCGGGGTCATGTCGCGACAGTGCGTGGCTGCTCGTGCAGATATTGCGTCACCTCGGATTGGCGGCACGTTTCGTATCGGGATATCTCGTGCAACTTAAAGCAGACCAACTCGCTCTTGACGGTCCATCGGGCACCGATGTGGATTTCACCGACCTGCACGCATGGACTGAAGTATTTATTCCCGGCGCAGGCTGGCTCGGCCTCGATCCGACATCGGGTTTGTTTGCAGGCGAAGGCCACATTCCGCTGGCATGTACACCGGAGCCGCAGAGCGCAGCGCCAGTTACCGGCAGCACAAGCAAATGCGAAGTTGAATTTGAATATTCCAATAAGGTCACACGTATCCATGAAGATCCGCGTGTCACCAAACCCTACACCGAATTGCAGTGGCAACACATCGATCATCTCGGTCACCTCGTAGACAAACGTCTCGAGCAGGGCAACGTCAAACTCACGATGGGTGGTGAACCCACTTTCGTGTCAATTGACGATCAAGAGAGTGAACAATGGAATACTGCTGCGCAAGGCCCCGAAAAACTGGTGCTTGCTGGCAAGTTGCTGAAAAGTTTGCAACAGACTTATGGCAGCAATGGTTTGATTCATCACGGCCAGGGCAAGTGGTATCCAGGTGAACAGTTACCACGTTGGGCACTCGGAATTTTCTGGCGTACTGATCAGCAGGCGCTCTGGAAAAATCAGGAGCTGTTGATATCTCCAGACCATACCGCTGTTATACCTTCGACAGCGGCGCAGCGGTTCATGACAAAACTTTGTTCCGAGCTCCAGCTTGATCCGCGCTACATTGTGTCGGGTTACGAAGATCGTGATTTTTACATTCAGCGCGAAGGCCAGTTGCCAATCAATGTCACGGTTGAAGACAACAAACTGGCTGACAAACAGGAACGCGCGCGACTACGCAAGGTGTTTGATCAAGGGCTGGCGACTGAAGTCGGCTATTGCCTGCCAATCGAGTGGCTCGGCGACGCAAAAAGCGGCAACTGGATAAGCAGTCGCTGGGAGTTCAAACGAGAACGTATGTTCCTGTTACCCGGCGACTCTCCGATGGGCCTGCGTCTGCCGTTGGGCAGCCTGCCGTGGGAGCAGGAACGCAGTTATAACTTTTCGGTCGATCCATTCGCGGAACGTGCGGAGCTGGTAATGCCCGCGCGGACGGTAAAAGTGGAACCGCCTCCGCCACCGAAGAAGGGGCTTGAGAAGGTCGTGCATACTGCAATGTGTGTCGAAGTGCGCAACAAGAAACTTTATGTGTTCATGCCACCGCTGCTGCAACTGGAACTCTATATATTGCTTCTTGACGCCGTGGAACGTACCGCGCAGAGCCTCAATATTCCTGTCATCCTCGAAGGCTACGAACCACCAAGAGATCCACGCCTTAAAAAATTGATGATCACACCCGACCCTGGCGTAATCGAAGTGAACATCCATCCTTCGTCATCATGGCCTGAGTTGACCAGTATCATTTCGAACCTCTACGAAACAGCTCGACAGAGTCGGCTTGGCACCGAAAAATTCATGCTTGATGGCAAACACACCGGCACAGGCGGCGGCAATCATGTGACACTCGGCGCTGCACGTACCGAAGACAGTCCGTTCCTGCGCCGTCCTTCGTTGCTCGCCAGTCTGCTGCGTTTCTGGCAGAACCATCCGAGTCTCTCCTATCTTTTTTCTGGCCAGTTCATCGGCCCTACCAGTCAGGCGCCGCGTATAGATGAAGCGCGCGATGACAACCTGTACGAACTGGAAGTTGCGATGCAACAGCTACCGGTCGGAGATTCTGCCACGCCGTGGCTGACCGACCGTATCCTGCGTAATTTCCTGATCGACATGACAGGCAACACACACCGCGCGGAATTCTGCATAGACAAACTGTATTCGCCCGACAGCAGCACAGGCAGGTTGGGACTTGTCGAATTCCGCAACTTCGAAATGCCGCCGCACTGGCAAATGAGCGCCGTGCAGATGTTGTTGTTGCGATCACTCGTCAGCTGGTTCTGGTATACCCCTTACGAAAAACCATTCATTCCATGGGGCAAACAACTGCACGATCGTTTTATGTTGCCGCATTTCGTCTGGGACGATCTGAGCTGGATTATCCGCGACCTCAATACTGCGGGTTACGAATTCGATCTTGACTGGCTACTGCCCTTCCAGGAATTCCGCTTCCCTCACTATGGTCATATCACTGCAGCGGGTTTGGAAATTGATGTTCACGGTGCGATCGAACCATGGCATGTACTCGGCGAAGAATCGACAGGCCAGGGCACATCGCGTTATGTCGATTCGTCACTTGAGCGCTTGCAGGTGAAAGTACGCGGCATGACTGGCGAACGCCTGATCATGACGTGTAATGGTCGCCGCATTCCAATGCAGGCAACCGGACGTGAAGGTGAATATGTCGGCGGCATTCGCTACAAAGCCTGGGCACCATGGTCGGCATTACATCCGACGATTCCGGTACACGCTCCGCTTGTAATTGATGTAGTCGACACACACAACAAACGTTCACTTGGAGGCTGCCAATATCATGTCGCCCATCCAGGTGGTCGCAGCTACGATACTTTTCCGATCAATGCCAATGAGGCAGAAGCCCGGCGCAGTACGCGTTTTATCGCCCACGGTCACACGCAGGGCGTAATGCATATTCCGGAGGAACGTCCTCATCCTGATCGCCCCTATACGCTTGATCTCCGATATAAGTCTTACGGGAAATGACATGAACGCGATATATAAAGCTCAACCCTGCAACCTGGTTATTTTTGGTATAGGCGGCGATTTGTCGCGCCGGAAACTGCTGCCGGCTTTATATCAACTCGACAAGGAAAACCTGCTACATCCGGATACACGCATACTCGGGCTCGCGCGCACCGAATTGTCTGAAGATGATTTCCGCAATATGGTGATGAACTCGCTGGTTCTGTTTGTCGGCGCTCATATCGACCAGCCAACAATGCGACGCCTCATGCAGCGCATGAGTTATCAAAGTCTGGATTTCGCAGTGCCAGATTCGTACATGCAATTGCAGTCCTATTTCAGCGCTATTCCGCGCACTTCATTGTTTTATTTCGCAACACCTGCGTCGATCTACGCGGAAATCTGCGCAGGTTTGCATCATGCAAATCTGATCAGGGACGACAGCCAGGTCATCATGGAAAAACCCATCGGTGACAGCCTCGCTTCCTCCAAAGTCGTCAACGATGAAGTTGCGAAGTACTTTGCCGAGCGACAGATTTATCGCATCGATCATTACCTCGGCAAGGAAACTGTACTGAACCTGTTGGTTCTGCGTTTTGCGAATGCATTATTCACGAGCAACTGGGATCACACGTGTATCGACCACGTGCAGATTACCGTAGCCGAAAGTGTTGGCATCGAAGCACGCTGGGGTTTTTACGACAAAGCCGGACAGATGCGCGACATGGTGCAGAATCATCTCCTGCAAATTTTATGTTTGCTTGCGATGGAGCCCCCTGTGGATCTTTCCGCAGAAAACATCCGCAGCGAAAAACTGAAAGTGCTGAAAGCCTTGCGCCCAATCACTGGCAGTAATGTTGGTAAGAAAGTGGTGCGTGGACAGTACCGTGATGGCTACATCAAGGGCCAGTCTGTTCCGGGCTACTTGAAGGAAGAGGGTGCTAACAGCATGAGCACAATCGAGACCTTCGTTGCGATCAAGGCCGAGATCGACAACTGGCGCTGGTCGGGCGTGCCGTTCTACCTGCGCACTGGCAAACGGCTTGCGATGAAACACAGTGAAATCGACATTCACTTCAAAGCCCAGCCGCACAATATCTTCAGCAGTGCCTATCCCGAATTACCCCCCAACAAACTGACCATCAGACTGCAGCCCGACGAAGGCATCGAATTGCAGATGCTGAATAAAGTGCCGGGTATCACCGAAATTTCGCGTATTGCGAAGAACCGTCTCGATTTGAGTTTTTCCGAGTCTTTCAACCAGGCTCGTGTTGTTGATGCCTATGAACGATTGCTTATGGAAGCGATGTTACAGAATCAATCGTGGTTCGTGAGCCGGGATGAAGTAGAGCAAGCCTGGATCTGGGTTGACGCAATCATCAACGGCTGGAACAACAGTGGCGAAAAACCGGATCCCTACCCTGCTGGTTCGTGGGGACCAACCTCATCCATTTCGCTTATTGCGCGTGATAACCGTCAGTGGGATGAGTAATGTTGCGGGGCACGCTGTCCCGCAAGGGCCGGCCGCAATGCCCGCAACAGTAAAAACCTACTGCCCGTTTTTATACAGGTAACTTTCGTACTGGCTGACTGATTCGTCCCACGAAAAACGCACACCCGCCGCGTTTTTACAGATGTCCTGCCAGGCAGGTGTTTTGCCCTGCTGCAGAACAAGGGCCTCGGAAAATACAATCAGCATATTTTGCACTTGCGCCAACTCGTCTTCACCGTCGAAGCAAAAGCCATTGAACATATGCAACACCGTGTCGGCCAGTCCACCTACCTTGTGAACAAGGCATGGTCTTCCAGCTCGCATCGCCAACATCTGGCTGATGCCACAAGGCTCGAAACTACTTGGCATCAGGAACAAATCGCAGAACTCATACAACAACTCACCCAACGCTTCCGAGTAGCCACACAAAAACAGGAAGTTGCTGTGGCGTTTCATCACGTCAGCCATGAAGTGTTCACACCCCTCATCACCACTGCCGAGCATCACCATGAAACCGGTGTCCAGCGCATCGAGTAGCGCATCAATTGCGTAATAATTTTCGTTGAGCTTCACTTGCAGAAGGCTGACCTTTTGCGAGGTCAGTCGTCCGATTGACGCAACAATACTTTGATCTCTATTTTTGTGTTTTACCCACTCCTGCAGACGCAGCTGCGCGAAAAACAGTGCGGAATTGATGTACGGACTTTTGTCCGCCCAGTTTCTGAGCTCAGCATTAGCTGACGCAACAAAACGCGCCTTGGAAGGTTTCTTCTGTTTGAGCTTCACATCGCTGTATTCGCAGCCGTTCAGAATGCCATGCAAACGACCTTCGCCACTCACCTTGAGCAGATCCGCTTCCAGATTTTCACCGCGTACCAGGCCCAGCTCATGATGACTTGGCAGCAGAATTTCTTTCGCATAATGCGGAGACACTGCGTGAACCTGATCGGCAAGATTTATTCCGACTCGCATGAGGTTTATGCAGTCATCATTAATGGGATCCTGCACGGCATCCAGCGGATAGGCGAGATCAGGAAACCAGGAGTCAGGAGACGACCAGTTATCAGCAAAGGGCCGCACACCCTGTAGAGAAAGGTTGTGAATGCTAAACACAGTAGGGATGTCTTGCAGCGCTAGATAATCCGCCGAATATTCGCGCAGCAATAACACCAGCGCTGCGTGCCAGTCATGTAAATGGATGACGTCGGTTTTGGCGATTGCCTGGGTTGCCAGCGCAGCACAGACCGCGTGGCAGAACAGCGCAAACTTACTGGCATCTGTGGCAAACGGTTCGTATTCATCGTGACAATAAATTTTGCCCGCACCACACGCCGCAAACAGAGGATGTTCAAGCACGAGATATTGGACGGAGGGCGGGGAGTCTGGCTGCGCTATCGAATGTAACGAGAGCGTTTCTGCGTTGCCTGAAAAATTCACCAGCAAATTCTGCTGAAAAGTTGCGCCGGGCAATTTCGATAAAGCCTGATACCCGGGAGTTATTACGGTTACCGTGTGCCCCCTGCGAGCCAGTGCGAGCGGCACATCACGTACAACATCACCAATACCACCCACTTTGGCGCCGGCCAATGCGCCATTTTCTGCTGCTACCATCACTATATGCATTAGTTCTAATTGTCCTGTCTTTTCCTGCTTGCCCTGCCTTGCCTTACCGTACTACTTAACCCACTCCACCGACTGACTGGCCCAGCATGGAGCGGGTGACAAGCGTAACACCGCCGTCAGTAACTCTGAATCCGGCTGCCCTGTCGGCGTCCTGGTCATAGCCGATAGTAGTGTTTGCCGGAATGCTTACACCCCTGTCGATAATGGCCTTGCGGATTTTACAGTGGCGACCGACGTTCACTTCGGGCAACAACACAGACTCTTCGATTGTCGACCATGAATTGGTTCGTACATTCGAATACATCACGGATGACACTACTTTTGATCCGGAAATTATGCACCCGCCCGATACCAGCGAATCCACCGCGTAACCACGACGTTCTTCGTCATTGAACACAAACTTAGCGGGCGGCAGCTGTTCCTGAAACGTCCAGATCGGCCAGCGCGGATCGTACAAGTTGAGCGGCGGCAACGGTGTAGTCAGTTCGATGTTCGCAAGCCAGTAAGAGTCGAGTGTTCCAACATCTTTCCAATAGGCTTTCTGGTCTTTCGCAGGATCCGCAAAGCGATGCGCAAACACACGGTTGTCTTTTACGATCAAAGGAATGATGTTCTTGCCGAAGTCGTGGTCAGAATTCAGATTCTTGCTGTCGTTGCGCAACTGCTCGAACAGGAAGTTGGTTTTGAACAAATAATTTCCCATCGACGCGAGGCAATGTTCAGGATCGCCAGGCAGAGGTTTCGGATGTGCGGGTTTTTCTTCAAATCCGATGATCCGGAAATTTTCGTCGACTTCAATCACGCCAAACGCATTGGCGGCTTCCGCTATAGGAACCACAAAACATGACACCGTCATGTCTGCCTGTTTCTCCGCGTGGAACGCAAGCAATTCGCCATAGTCCTGACGATAAACATGGTCGCCGGACAGGATCATAACGTTAGTTGGAATTTCGCCGCGAATGATATCGATGTTCTGATACACCGCATCAGCCGTGCCTTGATACCAGCTGTCGGAATAACGTTGTGAAGCCGGCAATATTTCGATGCCTTCACCAAGTTCTTTCTTGAAGTGACCCCAGCCACGCACGAGATGTTTGATCAGCGAATGGGCCTTGTACTGCGTGACCACACCAACGCGGCGAATTCCTGAGTTGATGCAATTGGATAGCGGAAAATCAATGATGCGAAATTTGCCGCCAAAAAACAGCGCTGGCTTGGCACGCCATTCCGTCAGTTCATAAAGTCGCGATCCTCTGCCACCGGCAAGGATAAGTGCATAAGTATCTCGCGTCAGTTTACTGACGTAACGACTGCCGACGTCCATCATCTATTTCCTTGTGATTGTTTCAGTTGAGCTTCAGTTGTGTTCTGGTCCAGCTTCCATATTTCTGTAGCATATTCTTTTATGGTCCGATCGCTAGAAAAAGAGCCGCTTGCCGCTGTGTTCAGAATGCTCATCGTAAGCCAGCGATCCTTGTCAGCGTAGGTTACTGCTACCTCTTTCTGTGCATCAATATATGAACGGAAGTCTGCTGCCGTTAGCCAATTGTCATGTGAACTGCGCACACTCTCAGTAAGCGGAGTGAACAATCCTGGTTCTGTTTTACAGAAAAAATTGGTTTCCAGCAATTCCATGACGCGGTTCAGGTCAGGATCATTCGCAATAATACTGCTGGGATGATAATCCGCACGCGCCGCTTCCACTTCTGGCGCAGTCATGCCAAACAGAAAAAAGTTTTCGCCGCCAACTGCGTCGCGAATTTCGATGTTCGCTCCATCAAGCGTACCAATCGTCACTGCGCCATTCATCATGAGTTTCATATTACCCGTGCCGGACGCTTCTTTACCTGCTGTCGAAATCTGCTCGGACAGGTCTGCAGCCGGGCTGATCCTCTCCATTGCGGTCACTTGATAATTCGGCAGAAACGCAACGCGCAACCAGGGTTTGGCAGCGGGATCAGCGTTAACGACTTCGGCTACATAATTGACGAGCTGGATGATGAGCTTGGCAATGACATAACCAGGCGCAGCTTTGCCACCTATCAGCACGCAGCGTGGCGCCATACCTTCGGTATCGCCACGGCGGATGCGGTCATACAAATGAATCACGTGTAACACGTTCAGCAGCTGACGTTTGTATTCGTGAATACGTTTCACTTGTATGTCGAACATCATGGTCGGATCGAACTCGACGCCACTGCGCTCGCTGACCATTTCACACAAGGCTCTTTTATTCGCGAGCTTGATTTCGTCCCAACGCAAACGAAATTGTTTGTCGTCAACATGTTTGCGCAACAGTTCCAGGTTCTCGAGGTTGATAACCCAGTCAGTGCCGATGGTCTCATTCAACAACGCAGCAAGCTGGGGATTACAAAATGCAAGCCAGCGTCTTGGTGTTACGCCGTTGGTTTTATTGTTGAACTTGTTTGGCCACAGTTCATAAAAATCGCGGAACAGTCCTTCTTTCAGCAGAGCCGTATGTAACGCGGCCACGCCGTTAACCGAACAGCTGCCGACTATGGCGAGGTTCGCCATGCGTATGTGTGGATCAGGACCTTCCTCGATAATCGACATCGCACGCATTTTTGCCATGTCGCCTGGCCACTTCGCTGCGACGTCTTCAAGAAAGTGATGGTTGATTTCATAAATGATTTCCATCAAACGTGGCAGCAGTTTTTTGAACATTCCCACGGGCCAGCGCTCCAACGCTTCTGGCAACAGAGTGTGATTGGTGTAAGCCATCGTTTGTGTTGTGATCGCCCACGCCTGGTCCCAGTGAATCAGATGTTCATCCACCAACAGCCGCATCAATTCGGCAACCGCGACCGCCGGATGAGTATCATTCAACTGAAACGCATTTTTGTCGGCAAAATTGGTGAAGTCTTCACCATAGTCGCGAAACCAGCGCGCGATGACATCCTGCAAACTGGCGGAGGACAGGAAATACTGCTGCCGCAGACGCAAGATCTTGCCATTCACGCTTACATCATTTGGGTACAGCACCATGGAGATCTGCGCAGCAGAGTTCTGGTTTATCACCGCAACCTGATAATCGCCCGAATTGAATTCCTGCAGACTCAGTTTTTCGCTGACGTCAGCTTTCCACAGGCGCAAGGTGTTGACCGTGCCATTGTGATAACCGGGGATCGGTACGTCGTGCGGCACTGCGAGCACATCTGCGTCGCTGCGCCAGCGCACACGGAAGCGCCCGGTGTCGTCGGACCACGATTCGGTATAGCCACCGAATTTAACCGTACGCGTATTTTCCAGCGACACGATTTCCCATGGCGTACCACCTTCGAGCCAATGGTCAGGTACTTCCACTTGCGCGCCATCGCGAATTTTCTGGTGGAAAATACCGTAATCGTACCGGATGCCGTAACCCGTCACCGGGTAACCAAGGGTTGCGCAACTATCGAGAAAACAAGCAGCAAGTCTGCCGAGACCACCGTTGCCGAGGCCCGCATCACGCTCCTGCTCGAGGACTTCTTCGAATATACAGCCAAACTTTTGCAGCGACTCAGCCATTGGTGCTTTAAGGTCGAGATTTAGCACAGCGTTGGTCAGGGCCCGACCCATGAGATATTCGAGTGAAAGATAGGCCACGCGTTTTTTATGTTCTACGCGATACTTGTCACGAGTGTTCTGCCAGCGCTCGACCATACGGTCGCGCACGGCAAGCGCCGCTGCCTGATATACGTAGCGTTCTCCGTTTATCGTATGACCACGACCAAGTGTGAGGTGATAGTGACGCAGCAGATCATTTGCTAACGCTTTGGCATCCATGCCCAGTGAAGGATAGTCATCCTGGAAATTCTTGGTGATATCACATTTCATAATAGTAGTTCCTGATTTTGATGAACTTCATGGACACCATTGGCGTAGAGCAAAATTGTGGAGTATGCCGGCACGATCCACTCATCTTTGAGCTGCTTTTTGTGTTTGACATCGAAGCCCTCTGGCAGACTGGTATCGACCAAAACCAGCCATTCTCTAATCACATCTTCGAGCGGCAATTTAAATACGAGCGCACTGTTACTCGCATTGAACAAGGTCAGAAAATAATCGCGTTTACCTTTCACTGGCGCGCTGATGACAAGATAGCCAAGCGTCTTCATATGATGTTGGCCCCAGTGCACGGGCTGCATCAACTCACCTGCCGTGTCGTACCAGCGAATGGACGGCGCGGACGGATCCTTGGATTCATGCACGTAGAAATTCTGCCAGAGCGCAGGATATTTGCGCTTGAGTGTCAGCAGATGTTTCACGAATTTATGCAGTATCCACGCGTTGTCATCGAGCCTGGCCCAGTCGATCCAGTACGCGGGTGAGTCCTGGCAGTAGGCATTGTTGTTACCCATCTGGGTGCGACCTAATTCATCGCCCGCAGCCCACAGCGGAGTGCCTTGCGACAAGATGAGGGTGGCGAAAAAATTCCGGCACTGGCGTTGGCGCAGCTCATTAATTTCGTGAATCAGCGTTGGTCCTTCAACACCATAGTTGTCGCTATAGTTTTCCGAATGGCCGTCTCGGTTGTCTTCGAGGTTGGCTTCGTTGTGTTTTTCCCGATAACTGACAACATCGTGCAACGTGTAGCCATCGTGGCTCGTAATAAAATTGATACTGGAGGTGGGGCGTCTCCCTGAATGTTCGAAGATGTCCGACGAGCCATGCAAGCGACGCGCGAAATCCGGCAACATGCCCGTATCACCACGCCAGAACCGGCGCACGGTGTCACGATAGCGGTCGTTCCACTCACCCCAGCCACTTGGGAAATTGCCGAGCTGATAACCGCCCGGGCCGATGTCCCACGGTTCAGCAATAAATTTCACTGCAGCCAGCACAGGATCCTGGTGTAACGCATCGAGAAATCCGCTGCCTCTATCGAAGCCGTAATGTTCACGCCCGAGAACCGTTGCAAGGTCGAAGCGAAAACCATCGATGCCCATCTCACTGACCCAATAACGCAAACAGTCCATGACCATCATCAGCACATACGGGTGCGACAGATTGAGCGTGTTGCCACATCCGCTGTCGTTAATGTAATAACGTTTGTTTTCGGCCTGCAGACGGTAGTACGACAAATTGTCGATGCCGCGGAACGAGAAGGTTGGGCCAAGCCGACCACCTTCCGCAGTGTGATTGAACACGACATCCAGAATGACTTCGATCCCCGCGTCATGCAACGCATCAACCATGTCGCGAAACTCCACGATATTGTTGCCCTGCATATACGCTTGATGTGGACTGAAAAAAGACAGGGTGTTGTAGCCCCAATAATTCGTCAGGCCTTTTTCAACGAGAAAGTGATCATCAAGAAAACTCTGCGACGGCATAAGTTCAAGACTCGTCACGCCGAGGTCTTTCAGATAACGAATAATTGCCTTGTGGCCAACGCCCGCAAATTTACCGCGCTGCTCTGGCGGGATATCCGGGTGCAGCGCAGTCAAGCCTTTGACATGTGCTTCGTAAATGACGGTCTCTTGTTTATTGACACGATTGAGCTGCGGCACAAATGCAGCCTGGCCCGGAAGCACCACACATTTGTACATCTGGCTCGCATTGTCGCGGGTATCAAATGTCTGATCTTCATCACGCGAGTTCGGTGCGTAGCCGTAGTGCGCAGATGACCACGTGAATTTGCCGCATAACTGACGCGCATAAGGATCGAGCAACAGTTTGTGATGATTAAATCGGTGACCAAGATCCGGTTGATAAGGGCCATACACGCGATAACCATATACGGCGCCAGGGCCAACACCTTCGAGATAGCCATTCCAGATGTTGCTGGTAAAGTCGGGCAGCGCGAGACGCTGGGTTTCTTTACTGCCGTCCGCGTTGAAAAGGCAAAGTTCAACTTTTTCGGCGTGCTCGGAAAAGAGCGCAAAATTCACGCCCTTGCCGTCCCAGCTGGCGCCGAGCCGATGGATGCTGCCGTTTATCAATCCGCGTTTTGATGGCATGAAAGACTGCTTGCCTCTTGCGTATTATCAAGTGTGTGCGAAAGAAAATATCAGCGCCGCAAGCGCTGGTAGCATGATCAGGATCGACCAGGGCCGGCCATGGCATGGAATCTCTTCTGCAACGACTCCGCCAAGATTGCCAGCACCGCCACCGTCATATTGCAGCGCATCCGTGTTTATTTTCTCCGCGTAATAACCGGGCCCAGGCACACCAACACGAAAGCTTCGCTGTTCGGTAGGCGTCATGTTCACGACAACCAATAACTGCTCGGCCCTTATGCGGCCTTTGCGCAGATAAATAAAAATCGATTGTTGATAGTTGTCCGCATCGATCCACTCGAAGCCTTCGGATGAATTGTCGAGTTCGTAAAGCGCCGGGTTATGCCGATAAAACAGATTGAGATCCCTGACGAGATTGCTCACGCCCTGATGCGGAGCGTATTGCAGTAAATGCCAGTCAAGGCTGCCGTCGTGATCCCATTCATCACGCTGCGCAAATTCGTCACCCATGAACAACATTTTTTTGCCAGGGTGCGTCCACATGAAGGTGTAGTAGCTGCGCAGCGTGGCGAACTTCTGCGAATCGGGACCCGGTATGCGTTCAATGATTGAACGTTTGCCGTGCACAACTTCATCGTGGCTCAGTGGCAGAATGAAATTTTCGCTGAACGAATAGAGCAGACTGAACGTAATTTCGTTGTGATGATATTGGCGATGAATCGGGTCACGCGCGATGTAGCGCAACGTGTCGTTCATCCAGCCCATGTTCCATTTGAAGCCAAAACCAAGGCCGCCGCGTTCGATGAAATTGGTAACGCCGGGCCACGCTGTAGATTCCTCGGCAATCATGAACACGCCCGGAAAGTTGAAATACGCGCGACTGTTGATGCTGCGCAGGATTTCTATCGCTTCGAGATTTTCCCTGCCGCTCAGATGATTCGGAATCCACTCGCCGTGTTTGCGGCTGTAATCGAGATACAACATTGACGCAACAGCATCGATGCGCAAACCATCAAGATGAAATTGATCGAGCCAGTACATCGCATTGCTGAGCAGGTAGCTGATTACTTCAGGTCGGCCGTAATTGAATATGCAGGTGTTCCAGTCAGGATGGAAACCCTGCCGCGGATCCGCATGTTCGTACAGGTGTGTGCCATCGAAGTGAACGAGACCATGACCATCACTCGGAAAATGTCCGGGCACCCAGTCAAGCAACACACCTATGCCCTGCTGATGGGCGTAATCGACAAAATAACGAAACTCGTCGGGTGAGCCAAAGCGGCTGGTCGGCGCAAACATACCAAGCGGTTGATAACCCCATGAGCCATCAAAGGGAAATTCACTGATCGGCATCAACTGTATGTAGTTAAAGCCTAGTTGACGCACGTATCCAACCAGTTCGTGGGCAAGTTCCTGATAGGTAAATCGGCGATGGTCGGTTTCGAGTTTGTGCTTCCACGAACCGAGATGTACTTCGTAAATGCTCACGGGTGCTGAATGACCAGACATCGACCTGCGCGTTTCGAGCCATTCAGTGTCCTGCCAGCCGTAATTGTTTGGCTCGGGAACCAATGACGCAGTATCGGGGCGCAGTTGCATGCGGCGCGCGTACGGGTCTGCTTTTAATGGACAACAGTGGCCGTCCTGGCTAATGATTTCATATTTGTAGGGCATGCCAGGAGCGACGCCTGGAATAAATATATCCCACACACCACTGCCTGGATGTTTACGCATGATGTGAACGCGACCATCCCACGTATTTGCTTCGCAGACGAGCGAAACGCGGCGTGCGTTAGGTGCCCACACAGCAAACATCACTCCTTCTACATCATCATGTACACGCTGGTTGGCGCCGAGAAACCGCCACGCCTGTTCCTGGGTGCCATTGTTAAACAGATACAGATCAGTCGGATCGAGCAGGGTCGGAAAACGATACGGATCGTCAATCAAAAGTTTCGCTTCAGGATACGTTACAAGGAGTTTGTAGGATGTCTGGCGTTTGCGATCGATCAGGCCGCTGAACAAACCCTCTTCATGAATCAGCTGCAATTCGCCCAATGACTTCTTGCCTGAATCAGTCACCACTTCGACTGCTTTGGCACCGGGTAAAAATGTTGTTACCTGGCGCATTCCTGATGCGTGTGCGTGCATTCCAAACAATGCAAAGGCATCAATGTAGTTGCCTTTGATGACCTGGTTTACCACTGGTGCGGGCACCAATGCATACTTGTCTGGGGGTTTGATACTGCTCACCATCTTATCCTGTCGCGTTGCTTCATTTCTTGCCGCCAGACTCATGCATGCCGCTCGCGGTGCAAGGCCTGGAGCATTTCGATTGCCGCCGGATTGGCAAATACCTGCCCGAGCAACATCGGAATTTTGCGTTGCCAGTTAGTGTATTCACTACTGGTCCCTGGAATATTCACCGGCATGTCCATGCCAGCGAGATCATCGAGTTGTAAAGATAACAGCTTTGACGCCGAGCGCGCACAACCGCTGACAAGCGCCGCCAGTAACGCGGCATTGAGTGGACGCTCATCAGAGCGGTCGTGCCATGATTCCGGCAACAACCCTATTTCTGCGAGCCATTGCAGCATTTGCTGTTTTTCAGCGTGCCGCCATTGGCGTTCCTCGGCGAGTTTTTCATCAGTCAGGATCAAACCCAACCTTCGGCGCAGCTGCAGATCACTGCCATTCCACCAGGCTGCCAGAGGTGGCACATCATGGTTCGCAATCATGGCCAGTGCCTGTGGTTTGTAATGTTCGGGCTTGCGATAGTTCCAGCTGTCGTATTTCTCAAAATAAAACACACAATTGGAATATATGTTGCCCTGCTCAAGATATGACCTGATCTCGGGAGGCACCACGCCGAGGTCTTCACCGATGATCACACAATGATTCCGCTGACTTTCAAGACGCAGTATCGCGAACATGATATCGACGGGGTAATGCACATAGGCGCCTGAGGAATTAGTGCCATCCTGCGGACACCACCATAGCCGCATCAACGCCATCACATGATCGATGCGTAACGCGCCGCAGCTCTGCATGTTGCTGCGCAACAGCTCAATGAAATGCGCAAAGCCCTTATTGACCAACTGTTCAGGCAGCAGTGGCGGCAACCCCCAGTTCTGACCATCAGGATTAAAATTATCGGGCGGCGCGCCAATACGTGCCATCCCGCAGAAGAGCTCCGGATTGGTGTTGACTTCGCATCCATCGACACTACTCCCTACCGCCAGATCCCGTACAAGACCTATCGTCATCCCCGCATTTTTTGCGCGCGCCTGGCATTGTGCAACCTGACCATCAGCCAACCATTGCATGTACAGATGAAAACCGGGTTCTGCTACCACACCATCATCGGCAACGAACAGCGACGCCTGATGGCGAGCAAAAACGTGCAAGCTGCGATTTGCTGGCTTGATGAACGACTGAAACTGCTGCCAGCGCTCAGTGTTTTGCGCAGCTTGTTCTGCAAGAAAACTTTTATACATAAGGCCGAGAATTTGCAGTTTGGCGGCTTGCACACCTTCGTAATCAACCAGCGAACACGAACGCAACGTGGCCAGTCCGTGCTGAAATTCCGATGTACCCAAAACATCTTTAACGCTCGGCGCCGCTGACTCTGGACACAACGAAATAGCGATATAAAGTGGATTCAGGAAACGACGGTCGCTCGGACTATATGGGCTGGAATTCGCGGGATAACGCAAATCGAGCGCGTGTAGAGGATTGAGCAAAATAAAATCGGCACCCTGCGCAGCAGCAAGATCGACGAGTTGGGAAAGGTCCGCGAAATCGCCGATGCCCCAGTTTTGGTCGGTTGAAACACTATACAACTGCACCGACATCCCCCAGAGCTTTTTGCCTTCCTCAAGAGGTGCTGGTTGCCAGGTTTTATGCGGCGCAACCACGAGCAATGAT
The DNA here is from genome assembly GCA_040386995.1 of Pseudomonadota bacterium. Lineage (GTDB taxonomy): Bacteria > Pseudomonadota > Gammaproteobacteria > Pseudomonadales > Pseudohongiellaceae > CAILUG01. Next base: position 18,266 of record JAZKES010000118.1, read on the forward strand.
GCGGTCGATTTTTCGCCTACCCTGAGCTGGAAATGGTAATAACCCGGAAGCAGCTCAGCGACCGGCACGGCATATTTATAATAATCACGACCGGCGATGTTGAACGAATGCACAACGCGCAGGTCTTTGGCGATAAATTTGCTCTCGTGAAACTCCCCGGTTTCGCTGTCGAGGCGCCAATGACTGTCTGTTTCAACATCATCGGCAGCAATGATGATTTCGAGTTCGATGTACCCGGGGCCCGTATTCACAACTGCGGGGACCATACGGGCAGCAGACGCAAGTTCGCGTATGGCCAACAGTGAATCGACCTGCTCGGTTGATTCAATGCTGATGCCCATCGTGTCGAGGATATGCAGCCGGTTGGCCATCGGGATATGTGCGACTACGCCGGAAAACTGAATGAACTCATGCGCAATGCCAAATTGTTGCAGCAATAACTCCAGCTTGTTTGGGTCGATGTGGGCGAGGTGATCTTCAATACCGGCGGACATTTATGAGGTTATCCAGAATTTACTGCGCAATTGAGGTGCGGATGATGCACCTCGATGTCGCACATATACACGTTTTGTGTGCTTCATATTGGAAGAAGTCGGCTTATATCAATTTGTTTAACGGGATACTGCAATATTCAGGCCCAATTATGCACACACGGGCTATTTCGGCTTTATTCAGGGGCAATGGCAACTTATACAGTTAGACCACCTGAAATCGGTTAAAAAATCGATTAAGAAAGTTACGAAAACAACGTTGGTGATCGGTAAAAGTTTCCGACCTTATTAGAGCGATTGTTATGTGATCAGCTGACTTTTTCTCTGTCCGGCAACATCTTTTAAAGGAGGATTATTTCCCGATACCCGCGAGATGGAAAAGGTCGATTCAGGACTTCGGATCAGGAGAGCCCGCTCAGGGCATCGACAAAGGAAATATTGTTAGACGTTACCAGCAAGCGGCATCTCGATTGTTTGCGACTTTACTGTTGGCGCCTTTGCTGGCGCTTTTGAAAGAGAGGATTCCCATCACCGGCGCGTCCAATTGCCGCGTCGGAACAGAAACGGCATCAACGTTGCGGCCTACCCAGGAGCGAACCTCGGCTGCCGATGGCAGATAAGGTTACTGTTCGCAGAAATTCTCCGCGATGTCACCATCGACCCATTCGAGCGTCCATTCGGATGTCCATGGCCGTGTGTAGGTGCGTGGATCTGTCACTGTGACCTGATACAGCAGCGTGTCATGGTCAGGACGGCTGAAACGTTCAGTAAGGCTGAGCGCGGCTGTATGCGGCAGGCCACCATTGGAAAACCAGAAGCGATCGTTAAAGCCAGACGATTCAACCACGAGGGTGTCTCCCTCCCAATGGCCCGTTGAATAGCCGTAATAGCTGCCGGTCACTTCTTCGGGATTGGGTGGGGTGCGGCCATCCATGTTGATCAAGCGCCAACCGCGGTTACCGCCACCAAACATCACGTAAACGCGATCATAGTTACGGTCCTGGATAATCCTGAAACCACCCTCATCCTGCAAATGGCGCGGGCCCGCCGGTGAAATACACACGTTGGCCGGATCATCCTGGAGACCATTCTGCTGGCGGTACTTATATAGCGCGAGCGACCAATCCATGAAAGGCGCCACTTTAGCGGCATCGTCGATAGTGCTGAGCAGGCCCTTGTCATCCATCGATACCTCAACGCCGTTTTCGATCAGCGAATGTTTGCTCGGGTTTGCCCAGTAGCCGAGTTCGCCCGGCGCGCGGTCGAAGCGGATCGTGCCATCTTCGAAGCGGGGTGTTTCCTGCACTGCTGCCGTGGGCGCAAGCGCTTCTGCAGTGGTGCTTGATGGCGATACTGCTGAATCACCACAAGAGACAAGACCAAGCGTGATGACCAAGGTGAGCATGGCGCAGGAAGATTTCTTCGTAAAATTTTGCATCATTTCTCCTGTGAAATTCCGCTTTTCTTGTTCGTGTGCTGGCGGTGCTGCTGCACCGCTGGATGGTTCGGGGGCTTATTCGCGAGTCAAAACTATCGGACTTTCCACATCACCGACTTTCCAGGTTCCGGTAATCGTGCGTGTGTAGGAGCCGATATTTTCAAGCACGCCATCGACAACGATGGGCTGCCCCTGAGGTGAGGTTGCTTCAAAGTGAACGGACCAGTTTTCAGGATTGAGCGAAGCACTTGTGAAGTTGATCGTGTTGCGGCCAGGATTGATACGACCATTGATTACAGAACCATCCCATTCCATGACCACAACGGCAAGTGTGCCCTCGGCGCCGGGCTGGCCATATTCACCACGCCAGGTGCCGTCAAGGGGGTAGCCTTCCTGGGCACTTGCACACATGCCGACAATCGAGGCCAATAGAAAATGCAGCACCTGTATAGACCATTTCATGCGGCAGTATTCCCCTCAGAATCGACTATCTATTGTTTTTGTAAAATCTGTTTCAACTATACCGTACTTTCCAAAGGCGGCCACACGTGCAGCCCCTTACCATCGTTATGCCCGCGCAATTCCTCAAATTTTGCACATAAATCCGGACTTGACTTTAAAGGCGCAGGCTCTATCCTTCACCCCATGCCAAACAGCCCGCATTTCGCCATAACCTTCTTTTATATTCGATACTTTATTGGTGGATCTTTAAGGTGGGTTAGGGCTTGTGTGTAGCAAACAAAGCTAGCTGAAAAACCCGCCCCAAGGCGGGTTTTTTTATACCCCGAATTTATGAATCCTGAAATAGACAGGAGAACCTGATGAACGACGCAGTAACAGAACCAGGCAGTACCGAAAGCTTTTCCTTCGTTGAGGCCGAACACGCCGTGCTGCGGTTTTGGCAGCAGGAAGATGTGTTCCGCAAGTCCCTGCAGCAGACCCAGGATTGCCCACCCTACATCTTCTATGACGGCCCACCATTCGCTACAGGCCTGCCGCATCACGGCCATCTGGTCGGCTCTACGCTGAAGGACATCATTCCGCGTTACTACACGATGCAGGGCTTCTATGTGCAGCGCCGTTTCGGCTGGGACTGCCACGGCCTGCCAATCGAACATGAAATCGACAAAGCACTCGGCATGTCATCGCAGCAGGCCGTCGCAAAACTCGGCATCAAGGGTTACAACGACGAATGCCGAGGAATCGTGCAACGCTTCACGGCCGAGTGGGAAAAAACCATCACGCGCATCGGTCGCTGGGTAGACTTCCGCAATGACTACAAAACCATGGAACCCTGGTACATGGAATCCGTGTGGTGGGTCATGCAGCAGTTATGGAACAAGGACCTGATCTACCGCGGCGTGAAAGTTGTGCCGTTCTCGACTGCGCTTGGCACGGTGTTGTCCAACTTCGAAGCCAGCTCGAATTATCAGGACGTGCAGGATCCTGCGATCACAGTCCTGTTCAAGCTTAAAGACGAAGATGCCTACATCGCGGCCTGGACCACAACACCCTGGACACTGCCATCCAACCTCGGGCTCTGCGTAAACCTGAACATGGAATATGTAAAAGCCCGCGACGAAGAAACCGGCAAAGTGATTTACCTCGCGAAGGAGCGACTCGAACAGGTTGGCAAGAATCACAAGCTCACCGTTATCGACGAGATGACGGGCAGCGCACTCGTAGGCAAACACTATCAACCGCTCTTTCCTTACTTCAATACGCTGGTGGCAGAAGGTGCTTTCACTGTGTTCGCCGATGATTACGTCACGAACGACAGCGGTACCGGTATCGTGCATCTTGCGCCCGCCTTTGGTGAAGACGACTTCCGTGTATTAAAAGCCAACGGCGTCACTGCTGTGCCCTGCCCCGTCGACTTTGAAGGCAAATTCACGAGTGAAGTCACCGACTTTGCAGGCACCTATGTGAAGGATGCCGACAGGCTGATCATTCGCCGGCTCAAGGATGAAGGCAAACTGTTCCAGCAGGAAGTGATCGTCCACAGTTATCCCTTCTGTCCGCGCTCCGATACACCAATCATCTATCGCACGATTCCGTCGTGGTACGTGAAGGTCGAGCAAATGCGCGACCGCCTCGTCGCAAATAACCAGCAGATCAACTGGGTGCCCGATCACATCCAGAATGGCCGCATGGGCAATTGGCTCAGCAACGCTATCGACTGGAGTATTTCGCGCAACCGCTACTGGGGCACACCGCTGCCGATCTGGATCAACGACGTAACGGATAACCGCATTTGTATCGGCTCGATCGCCGAGCTGCAGCAATACACCGGCGTACTTGTGCAGGACTTGCATCGCGAATATGTCGACGACCTGACCTTCACGCTTGAAGGTGAAGAAGGCACCTACCGTCGTATTGAGGAAGTACTCGACTGCTGGTTCGAATCCGGCGCGATGCCTTATGCACAGCTGCATTATCCGTTTGAAAACGCCGAGCTGTTCGAAGCCGGCTTCCCAGCTGAGTACATCGCGGAAGGTCTCGACCAGACACGTGGCTGGTTTTACACATTGCTCGTGTTGTCGACTGCGCTTTATGACAAACCGTCGTTCAAGAACGTAATTGTCAACGGCATCGTGATGGCTGAAGACGGCAAGAAGATGTCCAAACGTTTGCAGAACTACACGCCGCCAGATCTTTTGATGGAAAGTTACGGCGCTGATGCACTGCGTCTGTACCTGATCAACTCAGGTCTCGTGAAAGGCGAAGAACAACGTTTCGCCGACAGCGGTGTGAAGGACATGGTGCGCCGTGCGCTGCTGCCGTGGTTCAACTCGTTCAAGTTCCTGCAGACTTATGCAGATATCGATCAATGGCGTGCAAGTGCATCACCAGCAGCGACCACAAACATTACTGACCAGTGGCTGCTCTCGCGTCTGCAGTCGTTGCTTACCTCGGTGACTGCCGAGATGGCGGGCTACAGGCTTTACAACGTCGTGCCCGCGTTGTTTGAGTTCATCGAGGATCTGACCAACTGGTATATCCGTCTCAACCGCAGCCGTTACTGGGTGGAAGGCAAATCGGCGGATAAAGAAGCCGCATACCAGACCTTGTATCAGACACTTTATGATCTGACGCTAAGCATGGCGCCGTTCGCACCATTCCTGGCTGAGCACATTTATCAGCAGCTGCTGCCGTATGGTCCAGTGGATAACACCTTGCCATTGTCTGTGCATTTGTGTGCTTATCCGAAGCCGAGCTCGAACCTGATTCACCCTGCGCTCGAAGCTGCAGTAGCACGCATGCAGAACATCATTTTGCTTGGCAGACAGAAACGTAATCAGGTCAAGATCAAGACCAAGGTTCCGCTTGCGCGCCTTACGATCATTCACCAGGACCAGAGCATGCTCGATGAAATCGCGCGACTCGAGGATTACATCAAGAGTGAATTGAACGTTAAAAACGTTGAATATTCGCGTGACGAAAATCGTTTCATCAATTTGTACGCGAAGCCAAATTCTCCTGTGCTGGGTAAACGACTCGGCAAAAACTTCGGCGCGTTCCGTAAAGCGATTGAAGGACTTGGCGCAGCACAGCTGAACCAGTTGCAGGAAACCGGCAGCCTCGCGCTTGATGGCGAAACATTCGGCAGTGAAGACATCCTGATTTTCCGTGAGCCTAAACCCGGCACGGAAGCACTGTCGAACCGTTTAATCACAATCGACATGGACTGCACGCTTGATCGCGCGCTGATCAGCGAAGGTCTCGCGCGCGAAGTAGTCAATCGCATTCAGAAAACCCGCAAGGAACTCGGGCTGAATGTGACAGACCGGATTCGCGTCGACTATACCGCGCATGGCGATCTGCAAACTGCCATTGAAGAACATGCCGAACACATCAAGAAAGAAACGTTGTGTGTGGACCTCAATGCCGCATCAGGTCCGCGCAGCATCAACTTCGAGGTAGACGAACATTCACTTGGCCTTGATATCACACGCCAATAAAACAAGAGATTTAGCGAGAAAGATTATGACAAGTTTGAAAACTGATGACACCCGCATCCTGGCGATGAAAGAACTACTGCCGCCGAGCCAGCTGATCAGCGAAATTCCGATCACCGAAAAGGCCGCAACAACCGTGCTCGACACGCGTGCTGCAATCCAGAAAATCCTGCGCCACGAAGACGACCGCCTGCTCGTCATCGTTGGGCCCTGTTCGATTCATGACATCGACGCGGCGCTCGATTATTCGCGACGCCTGCAAGTGGCAATCAATAAACACAGTGCCGATCTTTGCATCATCATGCGTGTCTACTTCGAGAAACCACGCACAACAGTCGGCTGGAAAGGTCTGATCAATGACCCCGGCATCGACAACAGCTTCCGCATCAATGACGGCCTGCGCCTTGCGCGTCGTCTGCTGTTGCAGCTTGCGGATCAAGGAATTGCATCGGGTACTGAATACCTGGATCTGATAAGCCCGCAGTACATTGCCGACGTCGTGTCGTGGGGCGCAATCGGCGCGCGTACAACTGAATCACAATGTCATCGCGAACTCGCGTCGGGTTTATCGTGCCCGGTCGGATTCAAAAATGGGACGGGCGGCAGCATCCAGATTGCAATTGATGCCGTTGGCTCCGCATCACACCCGCATCATTTCCTGTCGGTGACGAAAGAAGGTCATTCAGCAATTTTTCAAACGGCTGGTAATCCCGATTGCCACATCATCTTGCGCGGCGGCAGCAAACATCCGAACTACGATCCCGAAACAATTCGCGACACAAGCGAAAAACTGCAAAAAGCCGGCCTGTCCGCCTCTATCGTGGTGGACTGCAGTCACGCGAACTCGAGCAAGGATTACGAACGGCAAGCCACCGTATGCCGTGATATCGCAGGCCAGGTTGCCGGCGGTGAAACCGGTATTGTCGGCATCATGCTCGAGAGCCACATACTTGCGGGAACGCAAAAAGTGGTACCCGGCAAACCGCTGACCTATGGCCAGAGTATTACGGATGCCTGCATGAACTGGGAAACAACTGCCGAGCTGCTCGATGATCTTGCAGAGGCGGTACGCAAGCGTCGTGCTGCCAAACCTTAATACGGCACCGCTATTCTTGAAGTAATTCACCTTTCCGCTGATCACTCGATTGCGAGTGGTCAGCTTCTTCACTCTGTTCAGGCAGAACTTGCTTATGCATGATCTGGACTGAACATAGACCGTTCTTTTTTCCTTCCTGTGCAATTTCAATCTGTGATTCGGGGTCTGCAGTAGCAGATGAAAACAAAATCACACGTTTGATGTGAATCATCGCGATAAAAAATTTCTTGTCGGCTGTCCAGACATTGATTACAAGTCTGCTTGATAACAATACGTGTGTTGTTTGCCGACCTGTTGCCACGCTGCTGTTTTGGACACTATCGGAACAAGCAATTAACACTCATAAAAACAGCAACCCGGGGGATCAACGTTATGCCATCCAGAAAATTAACCATCACGGTTTTTGCGCAACTTCTCGCCATTGTGTTCACGTTCGTGTTCTCAGCTGCGTCAGCGCAAACCTCTGGCAGAGTGGAAAAAGTCGTCGTCCATGGCGATGCACTGGAAGGTAATCTTGATGGCGACAGTCCCGATCGCGATGTGTTTGTCTATCTGCCACCGGGTTACGACGCCGATTCTGCGCAGCGTTATGCAGTTGTGTATCTGTTACATGGTTATGGCTTGCGTGCTGAACGCTGGATGACGTTTGCAGGTATTGAAACTGGCGCGAACACTGCCTTTGCGAACAACGGTGGCAATGCCAATGAAATGATTGTCGTGAGCCCTGATGCCTACACGCTTTACGATGGCAGCATGTATTCAAGTTCGGTGACTACTGGTGATTGGGAAAAATTCATCGCCGCCGATCTTGTCTCGTACATCGACGAACACTATCGCACATTGGCGACACGCGAGAGCCGTGGTCTTGCTGGTCATTCGATGGGAGGGTACGGCACCATGCGTATCGGCATGAAACATCCTGAAGTTTTTTCAGCACTGTACCCACTCTCAGCCTGTTGCATGTTTGATGCAGGTGAACCCAGTGACGCAATCACAACCGCAGGCCAGTACAAAACACGCGATGAAGTTGCGGCGCTGAAATATCCGAACAAATCGACAATGGCGCGTGCGGCTGCCTGGTCCCCTAACCCGCAAAAGCCACCCTTTTTTTTGGATCTGCCCGTGACAGATGGCACAGAACATCCCGAAGTTCAGGCCAAATGGCTAGCGAATTCCATCATCGCAATGCTGGATCAATATACGCTTGCCTTGCGCCAATACACGGCGATCCAGTTTGATGTGGGCCTCGCGGATAGCCTGCTCGAGTCCAATCAACGACTCGACGCAGCGATGACCCAGGCAGGCATTCCGCACACGTTCGAAACTTATGAAGGTGATCACAACAACAAGGTGTCGGAGCGCATCGAAATGAAGGTGTTGCCGTTTTTCAGCGAACATCTGAAAGTGAAATAGCGAGTTTGCTGTTTCGAACACACGA
>JAZKES010000118.1:26787-30639 GCA_040386995.1 Pseudomonadota bacterium
TTTTTCAGCGAACATCTGAAAGTGAAATAGCGAGTTTGCTGTTTCGAACACACGATTCACAAATCGTGATTCGCGTGAATGGGTCGAACAATCCTGCAAGAGAATTTGGTTAGTTACAGCGGAAGCTGGATTAGCTGGCTGCGAGATAACGCGTGAAGGGTGATGTTCGCAGTTGAGACTTGATCAACGCCTCAACTGCGAGAGATCTGGACACAGAGTTAATTCTTGCCCGGGGACTATTACAGAACCTTCAGCAATTCCACTTCAAAAATCAGCGCTGAGTATGGGCCGATAGCACCACCTGCTCCGTTAGCGCCATACGCCAGTTCATGCGGGATATACAGTTTCCAGCGTGAACCTTCGGGCATCAGCTGCAACGCCTCAGTCCAGCCTTTGATAACACCACTCACCGGGAAGTCGATCGGCTCTCCGCGCTGCATCGAGCTGTCGAACACCGTGCCATCAACCAGAGTGCCGTGGTAATGCACACGAACGCGTGATGATGTTGTTGGAACCGCACCAGTGCCCTTCTGCAAGACTTCATACTGCAAACCACTTGCGGTGACGGTTACGCCTTCTTTCGTGGCATTCTGTTTAAGAAAACTTTCGCCCACAACCGCCATCGCGCTGGCCTGTTGTTTCTGCTGACGCTGGATCATGCGATTGATGTCATCGAGCGCCGCACGCAACTCGGCTTCCGTGAACTGACTGGGGCGACTTGCGAGTACATCGGCAAGACCTGCCATCAGTGCTTCCGGATTCAGGCCCGGAAAAGGTTGTCCTACCAATTGCTCGCCCATCTGGCGGCCAATACCATAACTTGCGAGTGCTTCACTGCCGGAAAAATTTGCCACGATACTGCTCCTGTTGAAAATTTCGCGGGCATATTATCACGAGACAACAAGATGCCCCTCCCTTGTTACTCTGCGCTAGAATGCCCGCATGAACTACGCAAATGCCAAAGCCTATCTGTTAAGCAAGCCTGAAGCAGCGGAGGATTATCCATTTGGTGCCGAGGCTGCGGTATTCAAGATCAGGGGCAAAATGTTCGCGTTGCTCATAGAGGTGAAAGGTGCGGCAAGTCTCAACCTGAAATGTGATCCTGATGAAGCGCTTGCACTGCGCGATATTTTTCCGGCCATCACTCCCGGCTATCACATGAACAAAAAACACTGGAATACCGTGCAACTCGATGGCACGGTACCGCGTGGGGAACTCGAACGCATGATCGACAACTCTTTCATGCTGGTCATCAAAGGGATGCCGAAAACAAAACGTCCGCTCGTAACTGACAACTGATAACAAGAAGCCAACGACTTGAAATTACCACAACTGCTCCAGCTGTTTTCGCTCGCCGCGCTCTGGGGCGCATCATTTCTTTTCATCAAGCTCGCGGTACCGTATTTCAGTCCGATTCCGCTCACCGCCGTTCGCTCACTCGTTGCTACGATCACCCTCATGCCTATTCTGCTGATCAGTGGAAAGTGGCCGGAGTTCAAACGCAACTGGCCACACATCATGGTGATTGGTTTGATCAGTACGGCGATTCCAGCCACCATGCTCAGTATAAGTACGCAGTACACGTCGGCAGGTTTCGCATCGATCCTGAATGCCTTGACTCCGCTGTTCAGTGCGCTTGTTGCATGGCTGTGGCTCAAGGAAGCACTTAATGTTTCTACCGTCGCAGGAATAAGCCTCGGATTTATCGGCGTGATGGTTATGGTGTTCGACAGACAGACGATTTCCGCAAACTTCGTCCTGTTGCCGATTATTGCGGGCGTGACAGGCACGTTTCTTTATGGGCTCACGGGTAACTATTCTCGGCGTTTCACACAGGCAGTTTCACCCATCGTCATCTCCGCAGGCTGCCAACTGTTCTCGGCCATCTTTATGTTACCCGTGGCTTTTTTCCTGTGGCCAGATACATCAATTCCCGCGCAGGGTTGGATCTATGCGGTTATTCTCGGTGTGTTCTGCACGGGAGTGGCTTTTATTCTGTATTTTCAATTGCTCGAGAAAGTCGGCGTAGTGCGCACAGTCGTCGTCACTTATCTTGTGCCTGTATTTGCCATGTTGTGGGGCACGCTGTTTCTGGCAGAAGTTGTCACGCTTAAAATGCTGATCGGCGCCGCCTTGATCCTGGCAGGTGTCGGTCTTTCTACCAAACTCGCAGGTTTAAAATCGTGATCATCAGTTTCCTCGCATCACACGGCGGCTCTTCCGCAAAAGCAATCATCAATGCAATACGTGCAGGTGAACTCGATGCCAGCGTCGGCATGCTGATCACCAACAATCGCGATTCAACGATACTGCACTGGTGCCTGGAAAATGACGTGAATGTACGACACATCAGCAGCAAGACCCATCGCGGTGACGAAAATGCGGATGAGGCAATCAGCACTGTACTGCAGGGTACGAATACAGACCTTGTCGTGTGTTCAGGTTATATGAAACCTATCGGGCCAAATACACGCGCAGCGTTTCCGAACAAGATTATCAACATACATCCAGCACTGTTGCCGAAACATGGTGGCAAAGGCATGTATGGTGATTACGTGCACGCAGCTGTGCTGGCAGCAGGTGAAAAAGTATCGGGCGCAAGTGTGCACTATGTAACGGCAGGCATCGATGAAGGTCCTTGTATCATGCAGCAGCAGGTGGAAGTTTTGCCTGCAGATACACTTGAAACACTGCGGGCCCGCGTTCAGGCCATCGAGCCGAGTCTCTATATTGCGGCCCTGAAAAAAATTCTTGATCAGCAGCTGACCACAAAACCATGACTGATTATCGTCACATCATCGGCAGTCCGGGCTACGTCTTCGGCTTTACGCTTGATGGCGACGGTCATGGAACGCCACTCGGAGACTCTGCGAACGATGACCAGATGGTGTGGATACACCTGGACTATTCACACGACGATAGTATTCCACTTCTGCAGGAGCTCGGTGTTCCTGAAGTTGCAATAGAAATTCTTGTTCGACCCGATTCGCGGCCACGCACGATGGTCAAGCGTGAAGGCACTATTCTTATCCTGCGTGGCGTCAACCTGAATCCGGGCAACAATCCTGAAGACATGGTGTCGTTACGTTTCTGGATCGAGAACAATCGCCTTATCACGATGCGCCAACGCAGAGTTCAGTCAGCGCGCGAAATCAGGCTTGCTCTTGAGATCGGTAAAGGTCCCGAAAATCTGCATGACCTCATACTCGCGATAATCGAAAGCATGGCTGATCGTATTTCCGATTACGTAAACCAGCTTGAAGAAAACATCGCCGAGCATGAGGCGAATATCGAAGAAGCTTCTGCTGCAGCGTTACGCAGGGATATCGCCGATATTCGCAGGCAGGCGGCCGCGGTGCGGCGTTATCTCGCTCCGCAACGCGATGCGCTCGATATTTTTTATCTGCAGGCAAAAAGTATTCTGACTGAAGAGGATGCACTCTACATCCATGAGCAGTCCGATCGCATCATTCGCAACGTGGAAGATCTGGATCTCGTGCGCGAAAAAGCACTTCTGTTGCAGGATGAGTTGCTGAACCGCCTTGCGCAGGATCAGGCCGCACGCATGTATGTACTTTCCGTCGTGTCGGCGATTTTTATGCCTATCACTTTCCTGACAGGCGTATTTGGCATGAACGTCGCGGGCCTCCCAGGCCTTACTGATCCTCGATCATTTTATGTCGTGCTCGGATTTACACTGCTTGTTGGCAGCGGTATCGTGTTCTTGCTTCATAGAAAAAAATGGTTGTAAAGCGCGTCGCCGTTTTCCAGATCATCTTCAAATCTTGTAATTGCGTGTCTTGTAATTGAGTCTTGTAATTGAGTGCCCTGTAATTCTTCCTTGATCGCTCC
>JAZKES010000118.1:30739-75581 GCA_040386995.1 Pseudomonadota bacterium
GTCTTGTAATTGAGTCTTGTAATTGAGTGCCCTGTAATTCTTCCTTGATCGCTCCGCGCTCAGATTTTCCTTCATCGCTGCAAAAATATTTCAGCTCCCCTGTTGACCCTCACATGATGAGAGGCTCTATGCTGCGCTCACGTTGCTGAAGAGGATCAACAAATGAATTACCAGATCGGCGAAGTGGCCAAACTTGCGAAGCTCACCGTTCGTATGTTGCGTCACTATGACGAAATAGGCTTGCTGGTTCCGTCGGGCAGAACCGAAGCCGGATATCGCTTGTATTCACCGGCCGATTTACAGCGCCTGCAACAGATCATGTTTTATCGAATGCTGAATTTTCCGCTGGAAGCAATCGCGACGTTCATGACAGCGACCGATTTCGACGAACATGGCGCGTTACTCCAGCAACGTGCACTGATGCAGCAGAAAGCCGGTGAATTACGCGCGATATTGCAACTGATCGACGATGCCATAACCCGCCACGAAATAAGCGAAAAGGAGAACGACACAATGAATACAACCGAACTGTTTGACGTATTTCCTGATATGCAGCAGGAACATCTGGATGAAGCGAAAGAGCGTTGGGGATCTTCCGAGGCCTGGCAACAATCTACTCAGCGTATGAAGCGTTACAGCAAAAATGATCTTGAGCGCATGAAAACCGAGATGAACGAAGTCGGCGCAAAACTGGAGCAAGTGTATCAGGCCGGTCATGCACCAGACTCAGCGCCAGCTCTTGCAGCAGTAGACGCTGCACGCCTGCACATCCACAAATGGTTCTACGACTGCACGCGGCAGTTTCACGTTAACCTGACCGCAATGACCAGTACGGATGAAAGGTTCGTGAAAAATATCGACAGGAATTGCGCTGGCCTTGCGAGCTACATCCATGAGGCAGCGAAAGCTAATCTCGCGAGGGAGAAGTTGTAACACCGCAGCGGTTTTCTACGCGTGAAAAATGCCTTTTGACAGCTGGCTTGCTCAGCCGATCAGTTGCTCTGGTCGGTTGAGCCCGCTACGTGTCCAGAGTATATTCCGACCCCAAAAGTAGTATAAAGAAAATATCATAGTGGTTTACCCACGTTGTTCACGGGAGATCCTCTGCATGCCTGGTCAGTTCTATCGTCTTGTTATTCCCGCGCCAAACTTTCACCTTGTCGTACCAACCATTCAGCCAGACGTGTGCACCACAGCTGGCAATTCGCGCGCTGCCCAGAATAATGACAACAAGTTCATCATTGGCGCTCACTCATGATCAACCTTTACCACCACAGTGACTGCGACCGCCACAATCCCGGCCAGACGCATCCAGAGAACGCAGGCCGCCTGCAATCGATCATGGCAGCCCTGCATAACAGTCCGGCTAAACAACACGTCATTTTTCGCTTGGCACCGCTGGGCACTAAAGAGCAGGTGCTGCTGATCCATAGCAACGCTCATCTCGAGAGGGTGCTAGCCAACTCTCCGTTGCAAGGAACGCGCGCACTTGATGCAGATACGGTGATGTCGCCTGGCACAATCGATGCGGCTCTGCGTGGCGTGGGCGCTGCCTGTCGGGGAGTTGATGACCTGATCGCAGGCACGGCCAATCAGGTGTTCTGTCTTACGCGCCCACCGGGACATCACGCCACTCCAGATACGGCAATGGGCTTTTGCATCTTCAATAACATTGCGATCGCCGCACAGTATGCGATCACGCATCATCATCTTGAGCGTGTCGCCATAATTGATTTTGATGTGCATCACGGCAATGGTACTCAGGATGCGTTCTCCGGCAAACCCGGCGTGTTGTATCTGTCTACTCACCAGAGTCCGCTTTATCCCGGCACGGGCACCAAAGCAGAAAATATCGCGAGTAATATTTGTAATATACCGCTCGCTGCAGCAACTGATGATGCGGGTTATCAGAAAGTGTTCAGCGAAATAGCGATACCAGAACTCGCCGCATTCAAGCCACAACTGATACTGGTGTCTGCGGGTTTTGATGCACACCAGTCCGACCCACTTGCCGGCTTGGCGTTGACCGAAAACTCGTACTATTGGCTAGCGGTGCAAATCTGCAAACTCGCGAAAGAATGTTGCGATGGCAAAATATTGTCGGTGCTTGAAGGTGGTTACAATCACGCGGTGCTTGGCACCAGCGTTGCGGCTTATCTCGAAGGGTGTGCTTCTGCTCTTGAAGATTAACGGCGTGAAATCCGCCAGCCAATTACTCGGCTATCCACTCTAGTCAACTCGCAACACAACGTGTGTCGCGATAGGTTTCAAGAGCGCTGATAAGTTTCAGGTAGTGCAGGTCGAGCCGCACCATGACATGGGCAATGTTGCTGAGTTCGCTGGTTCTGCCCGCCACTTCCAGCAAATGGCATAACTCACCAAGCGCCCTGCCACCCAGCGAAACCGACATCGACTTCAGCGCGTGCGCCGTAATGGCCAGTTCAGCTGCATCTCTTTTGTTTACGCAGGCTCGTACGTCTTGCAGATATTTCATTGAATCAGTCAGATACATATTGATGATATCGCGGACCAGAACATTGCCGTTGGCATCGTCAATTTCCATGATCTCATCCAGAAACATTTCATCGAGAATGACCGTCGCCGATTCTGCTTCAGTGGCCTTCGCCTCTGTTGCCGGGTTTGGCGTTTGTTGCGCGGTGCCACTACCCACTTCAAGTGAGCCGTCCTGGTTCGCGAGCAACCGTCGGGCGTTTATTTGCAGCAACGCATCGTATATCTGCGTGAAGGTGTACGGCTTGGTCAGATAGTCTGTCATGCCTATCGAAATTGCTTTCTCCTTATCACCACTCACCACGTTGGCAGTCAACGCGAAGATCGGGGTAGGTGCGATGTTGTGGAGTTTTTCATACTGCCGAATGTTGCGCGTACTTTCATAACCGTCCATCACAGGCATGTGGCAATCCATGAAAACCACATCGAAGGTGCCATTACGGAATGCCTCAAAACCAAGCAGGCCATTGCCGACAGTGGTTACCGAACAGCCGGTTTTGACAATCATCGCTTCTGCCACCTGCTGATTTACAGGGTTATCTTCAACGAGCAGCACCTTGAGGGCCAATCGATTAAAGCTCGATCCGCCTGCAAAATGATGACTGGTATCGAGGACCTTATCGCCCAGCAAAGCATTTATTGCTTCGAACAATTCTGCCTTGCGTACCGGACTCGATATACAGGAGCAATGCTCGCCAAGCTGCGCCTTGATATAAGAGAAACGTTCAAAGTCCTGTAACACGATGATGGCATGCAGGTTGTTCATTGCGAATTTTTTACGAAGACTCAAGGTGTATTCAACTGCAGTTTCTGCCGAGGCGTTGAGATCGAGCAGAACAAAGCCCGGCGCCACACTCGGGTCGGAAGGTGCGGGTATTAACGTAATATTGTGCTCGAGGCCTTTGTCGAGTTCGAACGTGTGAAGCGCCAGTCCGGAATTCACCATGAACTGGTCCACGGCATTGCCACTGCTGCTTGTGTTGATCAGAATGGCATTGGAGTGCTGGAGTTTCTGCGCAAAATTGCCGAATTTCGACGCCAGCTTGTCACTCTTGTCGAGCTCGAGGGTAAACCAGAAAATCGAGCCTTCGTTCTTCTTGCTGACTACGCCAATTTCACCACCCATCAATTCGATCATGCGTTTGCTGATTGCCAGACCGAGACCAGAACCTCCGTGCAAGCGCGTCGTGGACGTGTCTTCCTGCGCGAACACTTCAAATATGTTGCTGAGTTTTTCCTGCTTGATGCCAATGCCCGTATCTTCGACCTTGATGATCATCCGAATGGAGTTCACGCGCGGCTCAAGCACTTCTATTGAAACCGCAACGCCGCCCTTTTCGGTAAATTTCACGGCATTATTGATCAGGTTGATTAACACCTGGCGTATCTTGTCCATATCGCCGACAACGATATTTTTCAGTGCATCGGTTTTGGAATGCAGCGAAAATTTTATGCCCTTTGAATGAGCCTGACTGGTGAACATGCCGCAGGTCAGTGTAACCAGATCCAGCAAGTCGAACTCGACACGTTCGAGCACCATTTTTCCCGCTTCCATCCTCGAGTAATCCAGCACATGGTTGATCAGGCTGAGCAATACCTCGCCAGACTCATACGCCCGTTGCGCATAATATTTCTGCTCCTGATTCAATTCAGTACCGCCGAGCAAAGCAGTCATCCCGAGAATGCCGTTCATTGGTGTACGTATTTCGTGACTCATCATTGCGAGGAATTCACTTTTTGCCTTGTTGGCATTTTCAGCGCGTTCTTTTGATTCCGTGACGTTCTTGAGCGCCTGCTCCAGAGAGGTATACGCCTTCTGTATCTCGGTCGTTCTGCTATGAACGGTTTTTTCGAGATCGACACGATACAACTCCAGCCTGTCATCGCGTTTTTTGATCTCAAACAGCATCTCGTTGAAACCCTTGATGACCTGCCCGATTTCATCATTGGAGTTAACAGGCACAGTTATGTTGAAAATTTTCTTTTCGCGGACGTTTTCTACTGCTTGTTTGAATTCAAGCAAAGGCTCTGAAATTATTTTTTGCAGCAAGGATATCAGCGCATAACCGACGAGAGTAGCGACCATCAAGACGATCACCAGAATATAGATGAAGGAAATAATTTGTTGTTCTACAAGCTGGAGACTGGACCTGACCTCGACCGACCCGATGCGATCACCATCAACAACTACCGGCACGCGCACATAGAGATATGCATCCTGGAAGCTGTAGGAATAAATCGCATCGCCAGCACTGTCCAGCCCATCAACATAGTTTTCGACGCCGCGGGATAATTCAGAAATATTGGTAGTGCCGGAGAAAAAGCTGCCGTCGGCATCGGTAAGAACAACAGCATCAATAAAATCAAACTGATCGACAATGCGCAGGTTTTCACGAGAGGCATCTGCGTCATTGAACAGAATGGGAGCGCCACTATTGACTGCAATTATCTGGGCAACCGAGGCCACCGTCTGCAGCAGCGACTTACGATAACTAGAGACCTGCAGATAAGTGAATGCCGCGCTAGCCATCACGAGTGTTATGGCGGACACGAGCAGTGTAATCACGACCAGTTTTATCTTGATCGGAAAATTGCGGAACTGGGTGATCAGCTTTGTATAGATAGTGTTATACATTAGCGTGCCAACCGTAATAAGCGAGAACTTATGGTGAGATTTTTGGCGAGTGCCTGCGCCTGATTTATCCTGAAAGTGATCTTGTTATCTACTTCCATCAGTTCGATCACACCGCCTTGTTCCGCAAAACCGTTGCTATCGCCCACGGTAAGCAACGGTTTGTCATCCGTAATGTCCAGCAGCGGTTTGATGTCAGCTTTATAACCCGCTGAAATATAGAGCACGTGACAGTCTTGGGTAGCCCTGTCCGGAGACTGCATAGGTACAACACGAACCGTTTTCTGATTCGTCAATTGCCCTGCAAGAACATCGAACTTGGCGAGAAGTGAAGAGTCGCCAGCAACGCAAAAAGTAAAATCTTCTGAGGTGCCAAACGCTGATTGTGGCCAGGTTATATATTTGCTGAAATTATAAACGAAGGCAATTTTCAGTTCTTCAACATCAGCGGTGCTTTGAGGAAATGCAATATTCCCCCACAGCGACACCGCTATAAAAAACGCCAGTTTGTTCATTAATACTCGTAGCAATCGTGGAAACAACAATGGCTCTGTATCGGAGGGGCCATTTTTGAGATCTTGTTAAACACTCGGCATTTATCGAACATGCAGGGTTCCTGACATGAAGCGAATTTTCTTCTGACCAACGCCAAACAACCTGCAAAACACCACCACCGCTATCTCACCGGAAAGTCGAACCATGCCAGAGGATAAGGCTCGTTCTTCAACGTAAAATGCCACCACTCTTCTTCCACGGGAATGAAATTGTTCATCAGCATAACGCTGCGCAGTAACAACCGGTTAGCACGCTGTTGGGCACTAACGGCCTGCGATGCCGTCCATGAGCTCAAGTCAAAAAAATCGAAACACGACCCCATGTCGAGTTCAGCACCAGAGGCATCGATGATCGTAAGATCGACGGTGCTGCCGCGCGAATGGCTCGAAAACTCCACGAGATAACCAGCCGCGAAAATTGCAGATTTTTCGAGGTTTGGATAATAAACGGCTTGTTTGCGAATATCTTGAGGGTTTTGTGACCATTCTTTGAAGAACTTGACCGCGCGTGCTGGGCGGTAGGCATCAAATACTTTCAAGCCCAGACCAACATGCTGCAGATACTGCTGGACAGCCATTAAAGAGGATGCCGCTTCTGCGGTGATGAGCAAACGCGCAGCTTCATAACCTGGAATACGTTCGCCGACAAAATTATCCGCAGAAAAATACCGGACATCTTCCACAACGTCGGGGATGACGTCGCGCAGATAGACAAAATTGGCGGGCATAACTTCTTCGTACGTCTGGTAGTCCGGAATCAACATGTAGTATTTCTTCACCCTTGGATATGTGTTTATTGCTGACTATTGCTGGAAATGATGCCTTCAGTTGTGCTCCGGACGGTGGCGACTTCAGCGTCTCACCGGTGCAGTGCCTGTGAGCTTGATCGAGATGTCTGGAGTCCAGCAGGACATCAATGGGACCCTGTTCGATAGACTAAAGTTTCATTGGTTTAGCTGGAATATGTACCAGTGTTCAGCCCTTGCCAAGTGGCATCTAACAATAGTTCTTCATCCATGCCGCTACCAGGATTGTTAGCGAGCGTTTGACACATGCCAAGGAGCAACGCCCCTCAGTAAGAACACTGGCAGGACATGCAACATGTGAGTTGAAACCGTTTCATTATTATTTCGCGCCTTCCGAAGTAAGCAAACCGTATCAAATCCAAAGCCCGGTTCAAGCCGTTTGACTAAGCACCGGGGCCGGAGAATAATCCTGCCAAACACTCGTTCCCCCGCTTGTTATAAAAAAATTAAAAGGAGAATTAACTATGTCCGATACCGATCAGAACCGCCGTGCCGTTCTCAAAACCGGCCTTGCCGCTGGTGCTTTTGCCGCCACTGCAGGCCTGCCATTCTGGTCCAGGCTTGCGCTCGGCGCAGAAGATACTCTGGTGCCTTTTTCCGACATGCCCGAAACGTTTATCGCTCCGCCCGTCACGCCAGGCGCAACTCATTATCTCGACACTCGCGGCATCAATACTTTTTATACACCCAATGCGGATTTCTACATCGTGCAGCATTACAACCAGCCGGAAGTGGCTGAAGCCGACTACAAACTCAGGGTGACGGGCCTCGTCAACAAACCTCTGGAACTCACTCTCGCCGACATCAAGGCACGTCCCAAAATGGAACTCGATGCTGGCTTTGAATGTGGCGGCAACAGCGAGCGTTTATTCCAGGGACTCATTGGCAATGCACGTTGGGGCGGCACCTCGTTACGCGATCTGCTCGAGGAAGCAGGGCTTCAGGACGCAGGCATCGAAATTGTGTTCTACGGTTATGACAAGGGTGAAGAGACGATTCGTGATACAAAAGTCGAGCAGGCCTTTGGTCGGAGCCTGCATGTGATCGATGCAATGAACCCGGACATCATGCTCGCATATGAAATGAACGGCGAAGCGTTACCTCTCTATCACGGTGCGCCATTGCGGTTGGTCGTACCTGGTTATTACGGCGTTGCGAACGTGAAATGGCTCAATCAGATTCATGTGCAGGATCGTCGTTTCATGGGACGGTTCATGGGCCGCGACTATGTCACGCTCAGCAAACGTGATGTGGGTGGTGAAGTTCGCTGGGAAGAACGCTCAGTCACAAAAATTAATCTGAAGTCATCCATCATCCGTCTTACCAAAAACAACAAGAGCCATACCATTACGGGGTTTGTGCTGAATGATGGAACACCATTGCGAACCGTCGAGGTCAGCATTGATGGTGGGCCTTGGCAGGCCGCGAAGCTTGATCCTGAGTCCAGCAAATATTCATGGAAACTTTTTACTTATCAGTGGAACGATGCAGCAGCAGGTGAACATACACTGGTGTCCCGCGTGATCGACGAGAATGGCCAGATTCAAGCCACGCCAGAAGAAATGCCAGAAAAACCAACACGTTGGGAAAACTACGGGCAGTTCACACGTAAGGTGCTAATCGCCGCGTGAAGCTGATTGCAGCATGAAATCAAATTGCGGTCGGGTCTTTACGCACTCTTAATACTGAGGGCTTTGCGCGTATATATAATCTTTGCATCTGTTGCCACACTGCAATAAAGCCTCGCGTCAAAACTGCTGCGAGGCTGCACTTTGGTCAAGCTAATCCGTTCGTGACATCCGTCTGAATCCAGGTTCAAACCAAGTTCAAATCACAGGCATCATATGCAGACCCCGCTGAGAATATTGTTCATCTGTACACATAACCGATGCCGAAGCATCCTCGCCGAGGCAATCGCGAATCATGTTGGAGACAGCTGCATGATTGCAGCAAGTGCCGGTAGTGCTCCGACTACAGAGGTGCACCCCATGACATTGCAGAGCCTGCATCGCCATGGCATTCCTGCGGAAGGGTTGCACAGCAAATCCTGGGAAGAAGTAACAGGTTTCATCCCCCATTTCGTGATCACTGTATGCGACGACGTAGCAGGCGAACCCTGTCCGTTGTGGCTCGGCAAAACACGGCCATTACATTGGGGCCTTGCTGATCCGAGTGTGTTGTCTTCTGATGAGGCCGGCTATCGCAAGGCATTCGATCAGACCATTGGAATTCTTACTGCCCGCTTGCTGTGGTTGCGTGAAGGCGTGAACCAGGGCTTGAACCTGCAAGGCCTGGAGCAACTGATCAAGGCTCTTGCAGATACAAGTGAGCGCACAGGAAGACAGGAATCACAGTGGGCGTGTTCAAACGCGCTGTGACATTTCTCCTGGCAGGCTCTATCTAACTTACGAGAGAAAAGTATTTACTGAAGGAAAGTATCTGCAGCTTTCTTTCTGCTGAGTCATTTCCCGTCTGTGCTGACAAAATGTTTGCAGCAATCGCGATGCCACTCACGCTTTGCTGATCTTGATGAGTTTGACTCATGCAGATTGAATGGCGTGAGGCAATCGCATCAGTAAGCTTGTTGAGTTTGCCCAAGCGCTACACCCAGGCAATTCGTTGCCACGACAACTACTCCTAGTGCGCTGTCGTCATCATGCGCCGTAGTCATCATGTGATGTCGCAGTTGGACTACCCGTGTAACTACACGAGCTGTTTGATTGGAACTACGGGATCGACATCAGCTTCATAATCAACGCCCGGGACTTCAAAACCGAACAGTTGCAGGAACCCCGTTTTGTAAGCATTGAAATCTGCAAGTTCTGCGACATTTTCTGTCGTGACCTGCTGCCATAGATTCGCAACTTCTTTCTGCACTACAGGATCCAGTTCCTTGTAGTCGACACGCCAACGACCTTCATCATCGATGCGCGGTTTTGCACCGTACAAACTTTCGCGGAATAACAAGTCCACCTGTTCAATGCAGCCTTCGTGTGTGCCTTTGGCTTTCATCACTTTGAACAGCAGTGACAGGTACAGTGGCATGACAGGAATTGCCGAACTCGCTTGGGTGACGACAGCTTTCAATACAGCGACGCGTGCCTCGCCTCCCGAAGGTGCGAGTTGTTTGTTCAACACGGCAGCCTTCTGATCAAGATCTTTTTTGGCGGCGCCGATTGTGCCGTTCCAGTAGATGTCCCAGGTCAGCTCTGCGCCAAGGTAAGTATAGGCAGTAGTTTTTGCGTCAGGGGCGAGCACGCCAGCATTGGCGAGCGCATCGATCCACATCTGCCAGTCTTCACCACCCATCACGGCAATCGTGTTTGTTATTTCTTCTTCAGTCGCCGCAACCACCGACATTTCCTGCACAGTTTCCTTGTCGGTATTGATGCCACGCATGTTGATGTCTTTGCCGATGGGTTTCAGTGTCGATGTGTGCACTGTGCCTGTCACCGGGTGTTGACGTCGTGGTGATGCGAGGCTGTAAATCACGAGATCTACCTGGCCAAGGTCCGCTTTGATCGTCTCGATCACTTTCTGTTTGATCTCATTTGAAAATGCATCGCCATTGATACTCTTGGCGTATAGGCCTTCGGCTTCTGCAAAGTCATGAAACGCCGCGCTGTTGTACCAGCCAGCCGAGGCAGGTTTGTCAGCGACACCTTCTTTTTCAAAAAACACACCGAGTGTTGCAGCGCCCGCACCGAAGGCGGCAGTAATACGTGAGGCCAAACCGTAGCCTGTAGAAGCACCAATGATCAGTACTTTTTTAGGGCCGTTAATCTTGCCTTGTTGTTTAACGTAAGTTATCTGGTTTTGCACATTGGCTGCGCAGCCTGCGGGATGGGTTGTTACACATAAAAAGCCGCGTACGCGGGGTTTGATGATCATGAATTTAGTTCCTGATGGTCGTGCCTGAATGAACAGATTTTAGCACAGGCAGTTGTCGGTTCCGGCGCTCTTATGGTGCCATCAACATCTGTAGTTTTTGCTGGCGCTCCTCAGGCGTAAGTCGCTTCAGCTGCATTACGTTTTGATAAAAAAGATCAAGATCCCCGTTTGCCTGACTCAGCATGGCATTAAACGCAGGCACAAGACTGTTGTATGTCGCAACAGTAGCAAGCTGGGCATTATTGAGGTCACGCGCGAACCACGCGTCATATCCGCCATAACCATGCCATTCATTTTTCAACAACGCATAGTCATCGCGCAAACGTGTTATCCGCTGGTTTTTTTCGAGACGTTTTTCGACCTCTGCGAGTGGTCCGGCATAGAGAATTTTCAAGTCGGAAACAGCGGCTTGTACCAATGCGGTGAATTGTTTCTGGCGCATGAGATCCAGTGTTATTTCCGCTGCAATTTCCTCTCGCACTTCGGGCGCAGCATCATTTGCTTCCAGCCAGCGCTGCAGGCCTTCGAGCTGCACTGTTGTTGCAAAACTTTCGTTGAATTCGGTTTCGCCCGGAATGTATACCACTTGATGGGCAAGCTCGTGAAAGATCAAACCAGCGAGCTCATACTCAGCACGATTGACAATCGTGTTCAGCACAGAATCCGAAAACCAGCCGAGTGTCGAATAAGCCGCTACACCACCGACAAAAATTTCATAACCTTCCTGTTCAAGTGACGCTGCAAACTCGTTTGCCTTGCCCTCGTTGAAGTAACCGCGATACGAAGCACACCCTGCAACGGGATAACACCAGGATAACGGCTGCATCGAAAATTCAGGTGCCGCAAAAACATTCCATACGACATATGGTCGTTCAAGATCGACATACGTGGAATATTGATTGCCTAGCGGGAGATGTAGTCTATTTGCGGCGAATGCTCGAATTCGATTGATACTTTCAAGTCGCGCTTTTAGCGCAGGGCTTGTTGCGGAATCCTGCAACAGATCAGCAATGGGTTTGCGGTGGGAAAAAATATAGAACTGGCCATTAACAGCCTGGCCGTAATATTGAAGAGATTCACATGCAGCAAGCAGGATACAAAAAACCACAGCAAATGCTATTTTGATATTCGAGCTCACCGTGCTCCGTGCAAATGTTTGATCAATGTTCTACTGGGGCCTGTTAACGAACCCTAGGGCGTCAGTGGATCGACTTTGATTTCGTAAAGCTGCGTCCAGAGTTTGCCAGTCACAAATAACCTTGAGGACTTTTCATCCCACGCAATCCCGTTGAGCACGTCATCTGTGGCACGCTGCTGATTGATCGCGCTCAGGTCAACACGACCGGTAACAGCACCAGTCTCGGGGTCGATACGTACGATGGAATTGGTGTACCAGACATTCGCCCAAACTTCGCCATTGATATATTCGAGTTCATTGAGTTTGTCGAGAGATAGCCCTTCCATCTTCACTTCAACTCTGCTGACTTCCTTGAGCGTAGCCGGATCGAGCATGCGCAAAAAAGCGGTACCATCGCTGACAATCAGATGCGTTCCATCATGTGTAATTCCCCAACCTTCACCCGGAAAAAAAAACGTTTTTTCCACTTTGAAACTTGCGAGATCGTAAACAAATCCGAGTTGTGTCTGCCAGGTGAGCTGATAGACCTTGCCATTCATGATGGTGATGCCTTCGCCAAAGTAGCGCGCGTTGAGATTGCTACGTTGCACTACCTCGCCACTTTCGAGCGCGACCTTGCGCAACGAAGACTGACCATTGCGGCCTGTGCCTTCATAGAGCTGGCCATCAGCAATCACAAGCCCCTGGGTAAATGCATTAGGATCATGAGGATAAGTGTTGACGACGGTAGCGGTATATAAAGGCACCGCGGCCTGCACGGATAAGGTGCCAATTACAAACAGTAGAAAAACAATCCCGGCATTTGCGTAACGTCGCATGAATTCACCTTACATAATCGAAACCAGGATACCAACGACGGTTCCTGCGAGCAGCACTACGCTCGGAAAAAATGACAGTACAAAGCCCAGAGTTCTTGAAGCAGGATCTGTGACGTAAGAGCGCGCATAGATCGCTCGTCCAATCAAAAATATCACGCCGAGAATTGCGGCGATCTCATTGCCAGCCCATCCCAGACTTTCGGCAATATAGGCGAACGAAAAAATGGCGGGGATAAAAACAATCAATTGTTCGATGGTGTTTTGCTGTACACGAAGGTGCCGTTCAAATACTGGATTGCCAGTAACGGCAGGAGCTTTGACGTTGTACTTAACCCGCGCTTTGGCTACTTGTAATGCAAATAGAATATATTCACTCAGCGCCAGCACAACGATTAGTATCACCAACTCCATATACGCATCCTCATTTCTTGCAATTTTTAACCGTCAGAACGAAATAACCCGGAATGACCCGGGCTATTATAAGATCGATTACGTTTGCAGTGAGCAGGCCTGGCATCAAGAAAAGTCACCAGCCTGCTGTTAACCTGAAGCACGGCTTAACCACTGCAAAATAAAACTAGCGCTTGATCGAACCCAGAGTAAATGACAATAATTCTGCCAATTGCTTCGGAGCCTTTCCACTACGCGCACTGACACGCAAACCACTGTAGAGGTTCATCAGTATGTCGGCAGCCTGTTCCGCATTCACGCCTTTGGCAAGTAACTTGCCTTTTTCTAGCTCTTTCGTCCGCACTACCAATGCCTTGCGGATAGTGCCAAGGGAATCCTTGAGAATTTTCTGAATATCCGCATTCCATACAATACTTTCACAAATGGAATTTACCAGCAGACAGCCAAGGACACGTTGTTTTCCCGGGGCTGAAATGATGGCTGCGTCAAAAAAAGCGGCAAGTGCCTTGTCTGCTTTCTGTGTCTTGTCGTTGAGGGTGGCATCGAGGGTGCCTTTGATCATGCCGTTGTATTTACCTACACAAGACTTGAAGAAAGTATCTTTGTCACCGAAGGAGTTATAGAGAGTGCCACGATTGATGCCGGTTGCATCCAGCAATTTCTGCACGGAACTGGCTTCGAATCCTTCTCGCCAAAACTGTTCCATTGCATTTTCGAGCACCACGTCGTATTCAAATTCTACTGGTCTGGCCATAACTTCTAATTACCTCGCATAAAGTGGGAAAAATTCTAAACTGACCGGTACCCCCCGATACCGACAGGGTTGCAATTTTAGTACAAATACCCCGGTGCCACCAGTTAAGAATGAAATACCTGTAATCAGGCCTGATTTTTAACGCTCGTTATCCAAATCGGTTTACATTTCTTGCACAATTCAGCAGATTAATGGCAATTAGAATGCAAAGTCTAGATCACCGCTTCAACCACCAGTCCCATAATACCGCCTAGTACGGCGCCCCACACGACCAGCCAGCCCAGATGTTTGTGAATCATGTGCTCGATAATCTCTTTAACCATTTGTGGCGTTAGTTCATCAAGACGTTTGTTAACGATGTTCTCGACTTTGCCCAGCAACGAATCAGCGCTTTGTTTGCCAATCTGATCGAGAAGTTCCGCATCTTTTGCCATACCCTGCAGAAAATCCTGCATGCGATCGATGAAGGGCTGGCGCAGATTACTGAGCGCTTTGGCACCACCGAACATACCGAGCATACTGCCGAAGGAGGATTCAAGAATCATTTCTACAAGGGAATCGAACGCCTTGTTGAAATCCACCCGTGTGATTATGCCTTCTGCAAGCTCGGCACTTACGGTCGCACCACTTCCGTTTTGGCTGAAAAAATTGCGCACATTTTCTGGATTGAAGAACTGCTGCATGATCATGTGATGAATTCCTTTCTTGAATTCCTCAAAACGCGCGGGAATTACTCCCGAGCCATAAAAGCCCGGTACCTTTTCGAACAACATATGAATAGCGAGCCAGTTGGTGATGCCTCCCGATAACGCATACAGTCCTGTGCTCAACGTGAGCTCTCCGGAAATTCCCGGCAGAAAATAGCCTACGACGGCTATAAGCAGGGCAACAAGATTGGATAGGGCACTTATACTCATAAAATAAATCTCGTTATGTATTGTTTGGTAATGGGGTGGCGTCCGCGCCAATCAGGAAGTTCGCGCGGCGCGAAATCTTAAGGACGGGTTTCTCCAACAGGTGGAGTAGTCGTTGCGGGCAATCCGGGCGTTGGTGATATCTGAGCATCAGGTGGTGGTTCGAAGCCTGCTTCAGGTGCATCCCACGGCCCGTCAAGGCGATATATGATGGTCGTGAAATCTTCCATCTGTTCCTGGAAAATTTTACTGGCGATGTAAGTACTCAACGCAATGGGCCACGCACCGAGCATGCCCGCAAGCATGGAAATATTCTGGCCCAGCGGAATCTGCACCTGCATGTCTGCGGCGATAGTTTGAAGTGGCAGGTTGATTTCACCGTTGATGGTAATGTTGCTTGAGGGCCCCACAATTCTAATCACCTCGTTGGTGGTCACGATACCCTGATTAAAGATCATGTTGCCGTCAATGCTGTCGAACGCAAAACCGCTTTGGAAAAGGTCGGAGAAATCCAGCTGAAGACGCCTTATCAGCGAATCAAAATTGAGAGCACCAAATATTTTGGCTGACCCAGCTTCGATATCCACGAATCTGCCATCCGTTATGTGCATCTCTAGTTGGCCGCTGGCCTTCTTCAGTGAAAATGCCAACGGTGATCCAGACCACTGCAGATTGCCGCCAAATCTCGCGGTTGTGCTTTCCACGTTGGCGTCGTTTCCCCATGCTGGCAACACCTGCGCGAGATTTCCTGCGGCAAACAGGCCGTTGAAACTGCTGGTATGCATCTTGTTGGTGAAACGCCAATCAATGTTTGCTCCTCCGGTTTCAGCCAGATCAGAGATATGCGCATCTGCAGCATTCATCGTGAAATTGGAAATCGTCGCACCACCCGTTCGTGGTCGCAGTTCAAAGGCAAACGCGCCGAGTACATTGGCACCTACGCTAAGTTCCTTCGTAGAAAAATTAACAGCCGGAAGTTCTGTTGGATCTACATTTTCAAGCAGGTCAATTTCCTCTTCCTCTACCTCAGGGTCGGGCTCGGGGCGTGGTGGAAAACGCAAATAGTCTAGATTCACGAGCCACGGCATAACGTCGTTATCCGGCAACACAAAATTGCCCTCCACCAGCGTATTCTGCGCATAGATCAGCCATGCCTCATTCTCGTGCCTGACTTGAACATTGATATCCGTTAACTCCTGGCCGAATATCTGCAGCTTTTCCGCATTAACATCCACTAGCCGTAAATAATCAGAGAGCGCGCGAGAATCCTGATCGCCGGTACTGAAGGAATCGGCAACGGTTTTCCATTCTTCGAAATTGAAAGTAGCTACGTCGCCATTGACCAATAGTCCCGGCACGTTCGCATCCGACTGTCGAATCGTGAAGTTGCGATTGCGTTCGCCGAGGTAGAGCTGACCACGCTGGATACCGTTGTTATCCAGAACGATTTCGCCGGATAGAAAATCCCCATAACGTATGCTGAGAGTTTCCTGTTCCGCACCAAATCCCAAGCTCAACTCGACATTGGCGGATTCATCAGCGCTCTTGCTCATTGGTGCGGGCAACAAATTTGTCACGCCGACAAGATCAGATTTCAGCTCAAGGCGGGTTGCTCCCGCGTTGGTACTACTCGCGGAAGGAATAGTCAGATCCGCGCTGTACTCAAACGCGCCCGGCATGAACTCAAGCAATTGGCGCACAAATTCGCTCTGGCGTGGCCACAATTGCAGCGCTGTCATGTTTACTCTGCCAGCACCGGAAACCCGCGTTCCTCTGTGCTCTGCATCTTCGCCAATCGTGGTAATACTCGCTTCGAGCGGAGCGTTAAACAGGCGCGCCGTCAGCGCCGTGGCGTTTAGTCCTGCCAGGTTGTTGTAAGTGATTTCACCATTGATGTCGTTGATGACCAGATCGTAATCGGGCATCACCAGCTCGCTGCCAGTACTTTGCACTGATACATCAATCCTGTCCGGATCGGAATTGATGCCGAGTGGGATCGCGAGATTCAAACCAATCGCGAGATTGCCAAAGCTTTGCCAGTTGTCGAGAAATGAACCGATATTGTCGTGAAGTGGTGTCGTGCGTAAAAATTCGAGGCCTGTAGCAGTGTCTGTTGCTGCCGCACCGATCACCGTTACAAGCGAGCCACCTGTTGCGACTGGACGCACAGTCGCTGTGGTGGGCTGCAGGTTGATACCTGAGATGCGGCCTTTGGTGGTCATTACATCAACGTCTGCTTCGCGTGCCTCTACATGTCCTGTTATGCCTTCCAGCGCTGGCCACTGGGGCAGAAACTTGAGCTGACCATTTTCGATGTTGTACCAGGAGGCGGTTGTTTTTGCTGCCGCGGGCGCGCCTTTAATGGTTGAGGTGCGCAAAATGAATCCATTGTTGCTGAGCTGCCCAGCCTGCAATGCGCCTTCAAGCCATGTCATAGGTTCGCGCAGATTTGGCAGTGTGGGTAAATAGGCGGCACGCACCGCAGCATCCATATTCAACATGCCTACCAACAGCGAAAGATCTGATTCCCACAGGTTCTGTGTGTTACGCGTGTTGTAGAGTTCAAACTGTACGCGGCCTTTAAGCGACGCATTGGCAAGATCAATCACACTGCTTTGTACCCGCAGATTGTTGGCGTCAAACTGCCAACCTACACGCGCGTTGATATGATCGTAGCTCCAGGTTTGCGCGAAGAGCTGTGGGAGACGAATACTGAAATTGTTGCTGTCGAGCTCTACGAAGCCGGATTTGGCATCAGCCTGTAAATAACCATTGATTCCACTGCCAGCCGGTGCGCCCTGCCACGCATCAACCGCCACATTCTGCAGATTACTGCGCAGCAGAAAACCACCGGCATATGAACCATCACGCGCACTTGTAATCGTCACACTTTCCATCAGCCCGCTTGGGTTGAGAGTACGCAGCGCATCTGCCGCGCGCTCTGGCATTGGCACAGCACTTTCCACGATTTGCGCCAGCATTGCCAAGTCAAGCTGGCTTGCGTGCAAGGTAAGCTCATCGGCTGCATTTGCTGGCAGGTGTAGTTGTATCGCAGGCACTTCCCACGGAGCCTGTTGCCAATCGAGTGTGAGGTTCTGAACCGCTACGGACCAGTCATCAACATTCGCGCCGTTCGATTCGTCGCGACGCAGTTGAAATTTCGCAGCCGCATTCTGCAAATCAATTTCATGATCGCCTGCATTTTCTTCCGCCTGCACTTGCACATCGGCAAATGTACCTCGTAATGATTGCAAACCCGTCTGGTTGATATCTGCCCAAACGCTGGCGCTGACACGTGCGGCTTGCAAGTTCCAGTTCGCCGGCAGGAACCTGGTTACGAAGGACACCAGATCAAGGCTGGTGACGTTGGCGTATGCTGTTGCATTGAAGTCATCACCCGGCTCGCCTTCCATGGTTAAGGCAAATTGCGAGGGACTGTCTTGATCGTTGATGCGAACCTGCACCTGCAGCTGATGATTGCTGCCGGTATTTTCCAGAGTCAGATTCAGCGCTCCGAGTTGTATCTCCGGAGCATTGAATGGTCTTACATCAAGAGACGATTCAATCAGCGTTACGACGCCGGTATTCAGGACGAAATTCTGCAGTCTGCGCGCAATATCTGA
Source organism: Pseudomonadota bacterium (assembly GCA_040386995.1). GTDB lineage: Bacteria > Pseudomonadota > Gammaproteobacteria > Pseudomonadales > Pseudohongiellaceae > CAILUG01. Next base: position 48,792 of record JAZKES010000118.1, read on the forward strand.
CTGGCCCGCCGCAAGGCCTGCGAGAGTCCAGCCGCCGTTGTCATTCTGCTGCACGGTGAGATCGAGATGGTCTGCAGTAATTTTTGTAATGACGGCTTTGCGCGCGAGAAGACTTTTGAATGGATCGAGACTCAGTTCTGCGCGAGCTACGCTGTGTGTATGTGGTTCGGCGGTTTGTGCAGCAGTAACACGCAAACCCCGCACTTCCAGTGTCGGGCTGAACCACGACCAACTACCGTTGAGCGCCTCAATGGAAACCTGCATGTTTATTGCTTGAGAAACTTGTGCTGCGACCGTATCAGCTTGATACGTCAATACTCCCATGAAAATTCTGCCAACTGTTACATACACCGTGAGCAGAATAAGTAAGCAGAACATTAGCTGTGAGAGCTTTTTAAATAACCAGGCGAACGGACGAAATTTTCCAGGACCGCGCGGAGTATCTGCCAGCTTCGCCTCGGCGACAGTTGGTGCCTTGTCCGGTCCCGTATTCATCGCTAGTACATCACCACATCAAACTGCTCGGTGTTATACATGGCCTCAACCTGAAAACTGATGCTTTTTTCTGTGAGTTGTTCCAGATCTGCCACAGTGGATGACTCCTCATCCAGTAATCGATCGACTACCTGCTGAGCCGCCATGACAAGTAAGGCTTTATTTTCAAACGCACGCGCGACGCGCATTATTTCGCGGAAGATTTCGTAACACACCGACTCAGGTGTCTTGATCGTTGCTTTGCCCTTGCACGTTGGACAATCCTGGCAAAGAATCTGTTTCAAGCTTTCACGAGTGCGTTTGCGCGTCATTTCCACAAGCCCAAGTTCGGACAACGGTGAAAGACGTGTGCGTGCAGGATCTTTTTCGAGCGCCTTGGTAAACGTGCGCAACACCTGCCGCTGATGTTCCTCATCTACCATGTCGATGAAATCGATGATGATAATGCCGCCGATATTTCTGACTTTGAGCTGCCGCGCAATTGATTTGGCAGCTTCAAGATTAGTCTTGAAAATTGTTTCTTCCTGGTTACGGGCACCGAGAAAAGCGCCAGTATTTACATCGATTGTGGTCATCGCTTCGTTTTGATCGATGACAAGATTGCCGCCCGATTTCAGTTTTACAGAACGGCTCAGCGCTTTCTGGATTTCATCTTCAATTCCGTAAACATCAAACAGCGGTCGTTCTCCCTGATAAAGCTCGATGCTGTGTTCGATTTCAGGAATAAACTCGCGCGCGAAATGCAGTACTTCCTGATAGATGCCGGCGTCGTCTATGCGAATACGCTCTACCTGCGGCTTGAGCAAGTCGCGCAAGGCTCTTACGTACAAAACAAGGTCGTGGTAAATAACCTTGATCTCACGGGTTTCCGCCACGCGTTTGGAAACTGCATTCCACACGCGACGCAAGAAGCGAATGTCGCCCAGCAGTTCCGTCTCACTCACACCTTCTGCGGCAGTACGTAATATAAAACCGCACTGCCCTTCGAGGTCTTCCTGTTGAGCGCAACTACGCAATGCTGCCAGCAAACGTTCGCGCTCTTCTTCACTTTCTATGCGTTGCGAAATACCAAGGTGACGACTTCTCGGCATATACACCAGAAAACGCGACGCAATCGAAAGCTGGGTAGTGAGCCGCGCACCTTTGGTTGCTATCGGCTCTTTGACAACCTGCACAACGAGGTGCTGGCCTTCATGCAACAGTTCAGAAATTGTCGGGACTGTTTTTTGTTCGATCTCGTATCCATCCGGGCCGAGCACCGCAATGTCAGCAGCGTGAATAAAGCCGGCTTTGTCGAGCCCAATATCGACAAACGCCGCCTGCATGCCGGGCATAACACGCACGACCTTGCCAAGGTAAATATTGCCGACTGGACCACGCTTGTTGTTACGCTCGATATAAATTTCCTGCAGCAGCCCGAGCTCGGTCAGTGCGACACGGGTTTCGCTGGGACTCGCATTCATCAAAATTTCGATACTCACTTTGCTCCCCACGTCAAAACTGCAGTACTGCTGATGCCTGCGGATGCGAGCAACTGAATGGTTTCGAACAGCGGCAGCCCCACCACGTTGCTGTAGCTACCCTCAATACGGTTAATAAACATCGCAGCCCTGCCCTGTATTGCATACGCACCGGCTTTATCCAGACACTCGCCAGTGTGCCAATATGCGGTCATTTCATTGGGAGTGATCGTCCGAAAATGCACATCAGTGATCGCAAGTTTGAGCTGAATTTTCTGCCGGGTGGCCACTGCAATCGCGGTCATGACCTGATGGCGACGTCCCGACAATAGCGTCAACATATGGAGGGCTTCGTTCATGTCTGCAGGTTTACCGAGAATTTTGTCCTGGCAGACTACCGTTGTATCGGCAGCCAACACCGGAATCGCCAGCGTACAACCCGGATCAAGCAACGCAGCCTGGGCCTTTTCCCTCGCCATACGTAATACATAGTCCTGCGGTACCTCATTGGCATGCGCCGATTCATCAATCGACTGTGGCAACGGGGCAAAGGACAGACTCATCTGGCCCAGTAATTCCTGGCGCCGCGGCGAAGCCGAGGCCAGGTATAACAAAGGTTGTTGTACAGGGTTGTACGTCATTGATCCTGCTGTGAAATTCGGGAAACACCCCGTTTGCGAGCCATTATCACCCATGAACGCGCTCAGGGCCACGTAAGTGCGAGGAACAAACGTGGTTTATATCGATTTGTGGCGTAACTTCTGATTAATCAGCCGATGATCCTTGGCCACGACTTTAAATTGCCGCTCGCATGGCCTTTGCAATACCCAATCCCTATACTGCTGCCCTGACGTATGGCAGACCTCAAATTTAAAAATCACCGCTTTGCTCTCAGGCAATATGAAAGTGTCCTGGATTGTCTGCTGCGAAATTCAGAACCCATCCCGTACGCTTGCAAGGCAGGTATGTGCCAGGCCTGTCTGGTCAAAGCGATCGACTGCGACGCAACGCCAGAATCAAAAAAATGGGTGAAGCCCGCACTACAGGCTAAAGGTTATACGCTCGCCTGCCAGTGGGTGCCCGACCAGGATGTGCAGGTGGCGCTACCCTCGGTCGAAGAATTCTCCGTTGCTGTCACTATTCGTGAGCTCACGCCGCTTAATGATGCGGTGATGCGCGTGCTACTGAATGTACCTGATCCTGCCGCGATGTTTTCGTACCGACCCGGCCAATATCTTTCGCTGATTAATCCACACGGCATAACACGCAGCTACTCCATCGCCAATAACTACGAGCAGGATCATTTCATCGAATTACATATTGCGAAAACTCAACATGGGGTTTTCACACATTGGCTTATGGCGGAGGCGCGTGTCGGCGACGCACTTCATACGCGCGGACCAACCGGTGATTGTTATTACCACGACACATTTGAGGATGGTCAGTCATTGATCCTGGCAGGAACCGGCACAGGCCTCGCGCCACTTTACGGCATCGCTCGAGACGCACTTGCAAGGGGACATAACGGAACGATAGAGCTCTACCACGGGGCTCGCAGCAGCGCGCAACTTTATTACGTTGCGGAACTGCAGGCACTGGAGAGGGCGCATGACAACTTCAACTATTTCCCTTGTACGATCGAAGCGAGTGGTTTGCCTGCAGGGCTGACTGGCAAGCTCGAAAAAAGCGTGGAAAAACGCCTCAATTCTGCGAAATTGGCGCATACACTCGTCTTTTTGTGCGGCGCACCTGATTTTGTGTATGACATGCGAAAACGGTTTTATCTGAAGGGTGCACGTTCGGCTAATATCTTCTGCGATGCATTCACGGAACGAAAAGTCGTAGCATCTCAGGTATAACTTCAGACAGCATCCCAGTGTGCGCGCATTGATGGATACTGAAAGCGGTAATGATCGGGTTGCAGTTCTAGCGATTTTTCGCCTGCCACTCCAGCACGTCGGCAAACGCGACATTGCCACCGAAAATATCGAGTGCACTACCAATGGTGAGATCTACGCGGTTGCGGCCGAGGGTTTTCACGAGGTCGAGATCGTTTAGCTTGTTTACCCCGCCAGCATACGTGACCGGACAAGGACTGTGCTGCGCAAGCAAGGTAATAAGTTCTTCCTGGATGCCTTGTCGCAAACCTTCAACGTCAACGCCATGGACAAGGAATTCGGCACAGGAATCTGCCAGTCTGCCAAGCAGGCCCGCTGTCACTTTTTCCTCGGTAAATTTCTGCCAGCGATCTGTAACGATATAGAAATCATTGCCACGCTTGCGGCAGCTTAAGTCCAGCACGAGATGTTCGCGTCCGACTCTGCGTACCAGGCGATCCAGTTTTTCGACATCGATGCGGCCTTCTGAAAAAACATACGACGTCACGATGACGTGGCTCGCGCCGGTGTTCAGATAGGTCCTGGCATTATCTGGCGTCACGCCACCACCGTATTGCAATCCTCCCGGCCAGGCCTGCAACGCGGCAAATGCAGCGTCCTGATTGCCACCACCCAACGCAATTACGTGACCACCAGACAGATGGGATGCCTGATACATACGCGCAAATTCAGCGGGTGATTTATCGGTAGCGAAGTTGGTACGCAGATTAGAGTGGTTTGCTTCGTCGAGTGAGCCACCCACTATCTGCACCACTTTGCCGTGGTGCAGATCAATACAAGGACGGAATTTCATGTGAGGCCGCGCAAATAATTATTGTGCATTCAGTTCATTGAAAATTACTGCAACAAGATCTGAACCCGCATTGGCATTACCACCAGACCAGGCCGCATCAAATTCCGCAGTTGGTTTACCAGCTTGTATCTGCTCAAGAGTTTGACCTGCGTCTTTTGCTGCTTTCACACGAGCACTTATTGTGTTGAACATGGTGAGCTGTGCTTGCACATCAGAACGTTTGCTCAGCACACCATGACCGGGCAGGAAAACAGTGTTGTCATCGGATATAGCGAGCAGGGTTTCGTAGGCTTCCACGATGCCGAAAAACTTGCCATTGGCTGTGGCATCCGCGCGCGGATAACTTGTGGTGCGAAATACATCGCCGGTGTGGATAACATTAAGATCCTTGAACACAACAATTGAATCACCATCGGTATGCGCGGGCGCGAGATGTTGCGCATGCATGTCGTGGCCATTGAGATGTAAATCAACTGAGTCGGCAAAGGTAATAACAGGCAGACCTGCACTTTGATCTGCACTTAATGCTTTAGTCAGATCACCACCATTAAACGCTTTGGCCAGATTCGTTCGCACATTTTCATGCGCGATGATTATCACGCCGGCATTGCCCATATTCTGATTGCCGCCGGTGTGGTCACCATGATGATGAGTGTTAAAGACGAAACGTATAGGTTCTTCGGAGATGTTTTTTACTGCGGCAATTATTTTCTCAGTCAGGGGCGCGTATTGATCATCAATCAGAAACACGCCGTCATCACCGATAGACACGCCGATGTTGCCACCAGAGCCTTCAAGGTAATACAAACCCTCCGCGACTTGATGTGGCACGATTTGCACAGCACTGAAATCCTGTGCGGGCTGCGCGAGCGAATAATCTGCGAGTAACAATAGGGGAAGCAAGGCGTTGAGCTTTTTCATATTTTTATTCCCTGTTCTGAAAGAAACAGCATACAACAAAAGGCTTCGTGGCTGAGCATCAGCTAAAAAAATATTTGCCCATTTCACTGCAGATTTATGGTTTGTTAATTTAGCTTAAACATAACAAGATTATCTTGCGCGCTCAGATAAAAAAACTTCGGCATTTCGTCGCAGATTTTTATTTTTTCTGATTGTCTGGAACAATTCTGTATGGCAGACTTAAGTCTAACGAGGCAATTGTAAGAAGGTGTTATGTTGCGCGTTAACAAGGTTCACAATTCTGTTTCAACCCCTCTCACTACAGAGGTACAACGATCAGAGTGAAATGCCTGGTCCCATCAAGAGTATCTGTCCGCTGCAAGCCAGCCTGGAGGGTACCCGACTCCCCATAAAAAGCTAAATAAATCTCCACAGAACTACGCTCACCAACAGGGTTTGCAGCATCAGCTGAATATGGTTTCCGTATGTCAGCATGATTATGCGCTAGTGCCATGAAGTTCCAGATTTATCAACCTAACAGCACCTAAAGCGGAGATAGTAATATGGCTAAAAGAGCTCATGTTAAACGCCAAGCGAAATATCCAGGCGAACAGGAGACCACCAACTTTCGAGAGCAGCGACGCAGCAAAGACAGCAAACCCCGTGCAAAACGTCGCCCGTTTGAAGAAGACAGCAATATTGTAGAAATCAATGCACGCAGTAATCAGGTAGCAACAGCCTACCTACCCCAACGCGATAAAACACCATTGCAGGCTCAAACCGCTTCGCAACAACGCTATATCAACGCAATCAAATCCCACGCTCTGACCTTTGGCATAGGCCCCGCCGGAACCGGCAAATCCTATTGCGCCGGCGCACTTGCAGCAGAAGCGCTGGAGTCAGGGAGAATCGAGCGCATCATCCTCACACGTCCTGCAGTAGAAGCCGGTGAAAAACTCGGTTTTCTGCCGGGCGAGGTGGAAGACAAATATGCGGTATATATCGATGCGTTTCGCGATATTTTGATCGAGAGACTGGGACGGGGCGTTGTCGACTACTGCTTGCGGCATGGGCGCATTGTCGGTGCACCAATGGCTTACATGCGTGGCAAAACTTTCGGCAATAATACGTTTGTTATTCTCGATGAAGCGCAGAACACTACTCCCGCGCAGATGAAAATGTTTCTTACGCGTATAGGTGAAAATGCCAAGGTCGTCATCAACGGCGATATCAAGCAGAGTGATATTTACGGACGCAACGGGCTCGAGGATGCTATCTCCCTACTGAGCGGCGTACCCGACGTGCATATTCACAGTTTTGAACGCGGCGATATTGTTCGCAGCGGTTTGGTAAGACACATTCTGGATCGTTACGAACCAGATATTTAGGGACGGCAACACTGGCAATTTTTATCTGCCTTAACCCCGTCATTCACACAACGCTGGAATGACGGGTTTTCCCGCGAATGTATCGCCTCGATAACAGGCATGCCTGATCATTCGAAAAAAATGCAGCTGCACAAAGGCGAAATACTTTCTGCTTGCCTGCATTTCTCTCGATCTGCCTTTCTCTCGATCTGCCTTTCTTTTGCGTTGTCGCTCTTTGACTTGCCCTCACTTGAATCTGTTCCCGTATAATCTGGTGCTTTGTTGGCTCCATCGGAATCATCCATGCAAAGTCTGGATCAGCAGGTTCTAGCGCAATTAAGCGATTGGCTTAAGGCCGGTAAGCTCTGCTGGCTGTGTACCATTATTGATACTTTCGGCTCTTCTCCGCGCCCAACCGGTTCATTACTTGCGTGTAATGAAGATGGACTGTATTGCGGGTCGCTCTCGGGAGGATGTGTTGAAGACAACCTGCGCGAAAGCATTTTCAAAGGTGAGCTCGCGAAGTCCCTGCCAGAAAAAGTTCGTTATGGTGTAGCTGTTGAAGATGTGCTCCGGCTTGGCTTACCGTGTGGTGGCAGTCTCGAAGTTGTGATCGAACCTATCCGTCCTGATCAGGCATCTCTCTATCAGGAACTGGCAGACAAGATCAGCAAGCGTGTTCTCGTCCAGCGTACTGTCAATCTCGCGACAGGGACTGTGACCATAAGCGATGTCGAAAAATTCGCACCACTTACCGTAATCGACGACACCTTGAGCCATACTTATGGCCCGTCGTTCCAGTTGCTGTTGATTGGTGCTGTGCAAGTCGCCTGGTACCTCGCTGACATGGCGCAGGCGCTCGACTATCACGTAGAAATTTGTGATCCGCGCGCCGAGTTGGTCGCCAACTCGCCACCTCTTAAAGCCACGGTTGTGGCAGCAATGCCTGATGACTGGTTACGCGGCAAAATTATCGATCAGAACACCGCAGTGATTGCGTTGTGTCACGACCCGCGCATTGACGACATGGCTCTGATGGAAGCATTACCGACCTCAGCGTTTTATATTGGCGCAATGGGTTCTGAACGCACGTCTTCAAAACGCCGCGAACGTTTACTGGATCTTGATATTTCCGAAGCCGATATGCAGAAACTGCATGCACCGGTTGGCATGAATATCGGCAGCAAAACACCCCCCGAAATTGCCATCGCAATCCTGGCCGAACTGACGCGGTTGCGCTCAGCTGTTCGCGACAGCCGCTCGTAATGGATTCGTTCGCCTGCATCGTGCTTGCCGCCGGCAAAAGTGCGCGGTTTGGGCGCGACAAAAGGCAGATACGAAATGCTGAGGGTAAGACACTGCTTGAAATGACCTTAAGTAGTATTCCCGCAATTTTCCAGCAACGTATATTGGTGCTGCATCCCGGCGATGAAACGCTTGGCAAAATATATGAAAACGATTGGCAGGTGATCTATGCCGAATTAGCCACACAGGGAATGGGACACAGCATCGCTTCTGCGATCACCCTTGTGACCGATGGCATCGCCGCTCTTATTGCACTCGCAGATATGCCGTTGGTACTTCCTGAAACGTATCGCTTGCTTCAGCAGGCAGCGCAAATTGACCACATCGTCGTGCCTTTTTTTGAACAGCAGCGCGGCAATCCTGTGATGATTGGCAGACAGTTTTTTTCGACGCTTGCGAAACTGGAAGGTGATAGCGGAGCCCGGCAACTTATGCAGCAGCATCCCGAACTTATGGTCCGCCTGAATGTCAGCGATCCGGGAATTTTGCGCGATGCAGATACACCAGAGGCATTGGTGGAAATCCCTGGATTTCACGCTTTGATTTGAGAAACTTACAGGTTACTGACTAGAGAGGATTGATAACTTCTTTGCCAGTTCCCTTGCAGGTTTCGCAAGCTGAATTGGCGTAATTAACACCCCTGCCATGACAACGATGGCAAGTTTTCAAATTCGGATAACGCAGAAAATCCACGAGTGATTGCAAGACTGCATTATCACTTGTGCCTTTGGCCGTTCCTTTAGCAGTATTACTACTACCAGGAGATTTAGGGGGTTTCGTTTCCTTTCGCACAGGGACCACTACCACTGCCAATAATTCATGGTCGTGATTATAGAGAGCCGCTCCCGGGCATAATGTTATTCAGCTCACAAACCTGTATCCAAAAAAAAGCCCGGCATAGCCGGGCTTCAAAATGTCCACTTACACATCAAACTCATCTTTCGGGGAGATGTGGACAGAGGGGAATCTGCCCACACTAACTTTGAACCCGCGAATCAGGTTAAGTTCAATCGGATGCGAAATTTATTTTAGAACTGGGATTCGGGCATCATGATTTTTAGCCCATCCAGCGCGTCGGTTACTACAATCTGGCAACTGAGCCGGCTGTTCGGGCGCGGCTCGAGCACACATTCGAGCATGTCTTTTTCCATTCCATCCGGAGCCTTGAGTTTGCCGAGCCAGGCTTCGTCGACGTAACAATGGCAAGTTGCACAGCTACATGATCCCCCACACTCTCCGACTATACCGTCGATCATGTTATCTACTGCACCCTGCATCACAGATGTACCAGCAGGCACCTCTACTTCATAACTGGACCCATCGTGGCTGATATAGGTAACCAACGGCATTATCTTCACCTTTCGTCGAACTAGCGGCACCAGTATTAACCCAAGCAAAGCTCATCGATGATGGGCCTGGCGCCTCCTGCAAAAAAACGCATTATACCCAACGAACGAGACATCGAAAGTGATGCATTGCTTGCACGCTCCGACAGGAATAATGCAGGAAATTTGCACATTTTTTACTGCCGTCTTTTTTCGAGTGCAGGCTACCTTTCCCGCACCCAACCCGCTATATTTGCGCGCTTGACGCAGCGGCCGCAGACAAGATGAAAAGTCATATCTTGTATCCAATCAGGCCTCTGGCAGTGGAATTCATTCACCCAAAACAAAAGGAAAATTTCCATGAAAACACGCGCAGCCGTTGCCTTTGGTGCAGGCAAACCTCTCGAAATTTGCGAAGTGGATCTTGAAGGCCCAAAGGCTGGTGAGGTTCTCGTAGAACTGAAAGCTACCGGCGTTTGCCATACTGACGCTTTCACACTGAGCGGCGATGACCCAGAAGGCGAGTTTCCCGTAATTCTCGGCCACGAAGGTGCAGGTATCGTTGTTGATGTTGGTCCAGGCGTAAAAGGCCTGAAAAAAGGCGATCACGTAATCCCGCTCTATACTCCTGAGTGCCGCGAGTGCGATTACTGCCTCCACCCAAGAACCAACCTTTGCCAGGCTATTCGCTCTACCCAGGGTAAAGGTTTGATGCCTGATGGCACCAGCCGCTTCAAACTCGATGGCAAACCATTGTTGCATTACATGGGTTGCTCAACTTTCTCCAACTTCACCGTATTGCCAGAAATTGCATTGGCGAAAGTTCGCGAAGACGCACCTTTCGACAAAATCTGCTACATCGGTTGTGGCGTAACCACCGGCGTTGGCGCTGTAGTATTTCAGGCTAAAGTTGAAATCGGCTCAACCGTTGCCGTATTCGGTCTCGGCGGTATCGGTCTGAACGTTATCCAGGGCGCTCGTCTGGCTGGTGCCAGCCGCATTATCGGTATCGACTTGAACCCAGCGCGCGAAGCAATGGGCCGTCAGTTCGGCATGACCGATTTTATCAACCCGAAAGATGTTGAGAACGTTGTCGACACCATCGTGCAGATGACTGGCGGCGTAGATTACAGCTTCGAATGTATCGGTAACGTAAAAGTTATGCGTCAGGCACTCGAGTGCTGCCATAAAGGCTGGGGTCAGTCCTTCATCATCGGCGTTGCCGGTGCCGGTCAGGAAATCTCCACACGTCCGTTCCAGCTCGTGACCGGTCGTCACTGGCGTGGTAGCGCTTTCGGTGGCGCACGCGGCCGTACCGATGTGCCTAAAATTGTCGATTGGTACATGGAAAACCGCATCAACATCGATGACCTGATTACCCACACCATGCCACTCGAAAAAATCAACGACGCTTTCCACCTGATGCATGAAGGCAAGAGCATTCGTTCAGTAGTGTTGTACTAAGAAGCGTTGTACTAAGAAGTGTTTTACCAAGACTGAGCAGGGAATTCGTTTCCGGTTTGGCAAGGAGGGGTCAGAAGCAGTTCTGGCCCCTTTTTATTTTTCCGTATGTAAACTGTTCAACTCGATCATGTTACATACACGCCGGCCTACCCGGCAGCAGCGCACCCTCGTGCCGCACGATATTCAAATCACCTGAAGGAGTGACCAATAATGAGCCTTGAACAAGTCAGCGCCAATAAAATGTTTGGCGGCAAACAGATCAAATTCAAACATAAGTCCGCGGTGCTCAGCTGCGACATGATTTTTTCGGTATACCTGCCACCGAATGCAAAACCAGGTAGCAAGGTTCCTGTGATTTATTGGTTATCCGGACTTACCTGCACAGACGATAACTTCGTGCAGAAAGCCGGAGCACAGCAATACGCAGCTGATGCCGGTGTAGCCATCGTTTGCCCGGACACAAGCCCGCGCGGGGAAGATGTTCCTGGTGATCCAAACAAAGCCTGGGACTTTGGCCTTGGTGCTGGCTTCTACGTGAATGCCACACAAGCACCATGGGCGAAGAATTATCAGATGTATGATTACGTCACGAAGGAATTGCCCGACCTGCTGAAAAATTCCGATCTGCCGCTCGATACCGACAACTGCTCAATCATGGGTCATTCGATGGGTGGCCATGGCGCTCTTACCATCGCGCTGAAAAACCCCGGTAAATACCGTGCGGTTTCCGCTTTCTCACCAATCAGCTCACCGATCAATTGCCCATGGGGCGAAAAAGCCCTGGGTAATTATATTGGCAGCAACAAGGCAGACTGGGAGCAATACGACACTTGTGCACTTGTTGCCAAGGCGCAGGAAAAATTACACATCCTCGTGGATCAGGGACAAGACGATAATTTTCTCGTCAACCAATTGAAACCTGAACTGCTGCAAAACGCATGTCTGCAAGCTAAACACCCACTGACACTGCGTTTACATGCCGGTTATGATCATAGCTACTTCTTCATTGCGAGTTTCATCGCTGATCACATCGCGCATCACGCGGACGCACTCTGGAGCTGAACATGACGTCTGCCTCGCCAGATCTGAGAATTTCTCTTATCCAGACCGATCTGGCCTGGCAGGCTGCAGAGCTCAACCGCCAGTTGCTCGAACCACAGTTGCTGCCGATGGCAGGACAAACCGATCTAATCATTCTTCCTGAAATGTTCACCAGTGCATTTGCGATGGGCGCTGGTGCAATCGCCGAAGAACATCCCGGGCCAACCCTGGTCTGGATGCAGAATCTAGCCAGCAAACTTGATGCTGCGATCACGGGCAGTATCGCCGTAACCGAAGCAGGCAAACGCTACAACCGTCTGCTGTTCGTAAAACCAGACGGCACATTTATTCACTACGACAAGCGTCATCTGTTTCGTATGCTCGGAGAAGACAAACGCTACGCCGATGGTTCACGCAAAGTGATTGTCGAATGGCGCGGCTGGCGAATTCTGCCGCTGATCTGTTACGACCTGCGCTTCCCCGTCTGGTGCCGTTATACAAAAACCGAGCCTTACGATTTAGCTTTGTTCGTGGCGAACTGGCCCGCCGCACGCAATCATCATTGGCGAACGCTACTGCAGGCCAGAGCGATCGAAAATCTTGCTTATGTTGCAGGCGTAAACCGCATTGGCATCGATGGTAATAACCTGGAGTACGTAGGCCACAGCGTCGTAGTTTCGCCACAAGGAATTGAAACCCTGCAAGCCGGCGCAGAAGCAGGCGTCCGCACAACAACAATTTCAATGCAGGAATTGTCGCACTGGCGCGAAAAGTTTCCGGCGTGGATGGATGCGGACGAATTTGTCCTGCAGTAAATTTTTAGCCCGGAAAATCAGCCTCTATTGCAGCAACGCAGAATATTCTGCCAACATAAAAAATATAATTCCGGAAATATCACGTCATGCCGCAACCCCGAATCTATCTTATCGATGCAAGCATTTATATTTTCCGTGCATGGCATACCTACGACACAACAATCACCGATCGCGACGGCAAACCAAGCAACGCAGTTTTTGGTTTCAGTGATTTTCTTTATCAACTTATCCTGCAGAAAAAACCGCGCCACATAGCGTGTGCGTTCGACAGCACACAGACCAATTCCTACCGCCGCGAGCTGTATCCGCAATACAAAGCCCATCGCGAACCTGCCCCCGAAGAACTCAAATATCAGTTCGCGATGTGCCGCTCATTCTGCCAGGCGGTTGGCATCCCTGACTTCGGCAGCGACCGTTATGAAGCCGACGACATCATCGGTTCTCTTGCACACCACTTTCGTCAGCAGGGTTTTGCGATCACTGTGGTCAGCGCCGACAAGGATCTCGCGCAATTGATCGTCGGTGAAGAAGATCAATGGTGGGATTTTGCGCGCAGCAACCTGCTTGACCAACACGGAGTCAAACAACAGTTCGGTGTAAGACCAGAGCAGATCGCTGACATGCTCGCCCTGTCAGGCGACAAGGTCGACAACATTCCAGGTATTCCGGGCGTCGGTTATACAACGGCCGCCAAACTTCTGCAGAAATACGAGTGTGTCGAACACATTCTCGAGAACATCGAAAAAATTGCCGAAATGAAATTTCGCGGAGCGGTTCGTGTCCAGGCGTTACTCGCAAAACATCGCCACATGTTGCCTCTCAACAAGCTGCTCACGACAGTAGTCACGAACATGGAGTTTGCTGCGCTGGCAGATGTGAACTGGCGTGGCGTCGACAGCTCTGCGCTCAACACTATTACCGAGCATCTGGCATTGAGCCGTGCGTTGCACCAACGCTGGTTCAATCTCGCGTCCTGACACGTCTTGGGAATGTGTCGCATTTGGGATTTTTTTTTCATCCTGAAGCTGAGCTTCCGTTGTTATTTTCCCCTTCGTCATGGTTAACTGTAATTACTAAAAGCACTGCCAGATTTAAAGAATTGATGCTGTGGCAGATGTGCAAAAGTTATAAAATGAACAACAGCGCCAAGTGGCCGCATCAAGCTGAAAAAAGGGATCTAACAATGACAACAGATTTCACTCCTGCCATTCCTCCTGTGAGAAATTCAGCTACTTTGCTAAAACTTTCCGTTCTTTCGCTCGCCACATTGCTCAGCTTGCTTGCCCCCTCAACTTACGCGGCCGATGACGACGACGCTGACAATGATGGTTTTTTCGGGCTTAACTGGCTGGATCAGACCCAAGCCAACTTCACGGGAAGGGCAGATACACTCGCAAGGCGTCTTGATCGTGCGTTTGGCGTGGAACGCAGCGACCTTGAAGCAGCCTACTCGTCTCTGCGACTTGGTACAGAATTTCGCTACGAAGAAGGTGAAGGGTTTGAACCGCACTTGCGCTTGCGCGGCACCTTGCATCTTCCGCGCGTAAACGAACGCCTGAGCCTCATTTTTTCAGAGGATAAAGGCGAGGGTTCCAGTTACTACTCGCAGAACGAACTGCTGGATAAACCTCAAAGCACTCGCGTTAACCTGGAAGTGAATCTGAGCGATACCGATCGTCACCGTTTCGACTTTCGCGTGGGTCTGCGTTCCAACCTCAAGCTCCGCACCAGCGTGCGTTATCGCTATGAAGATGCACTCAGCAATCGTATGCAGCACCGCCTCTCGGAAACCGTCTATTTTATCGATGGCCAGGGTTATGGTTCTTTCACGCAGTATCAGATTGACCGGGAGCTTAACTCCACAAGCCTGTTGCGCTGGTCCTCAGAGTTTCGCGCACAAGAAGATCTCGACACCCTCGAATGGGGCACGTCACTGAATCACGTCTCGACATACGCCAACAATATTGCGATGAGTTATTACGCACGTATGGGTGGCACCACCGACCAGAATTATGTCGGCGAATATCAGGTGGGCGTGCGATTCCGGCGCAATATAGCCAGGCCATGGCTGTTCATTGAACTTTCACCTGGTTACAGCTGGGAGAAGGTATCTGACGACATTCCGCGTGAAGGCAGCATCTTCGCTAGCATAAGGCTCGAGATGGCAATTGGCCGCCTGCAATAATTCAGCTGTAAGCAGGAAACGACTGTTGCTTGCTTTATGCCCTCCGACCAAAGCGGTATAGTCGCGCCCTTTTCCTATCCAGCTTGATCTCTTGAAAATGCCTGATAACGCCACTTCCCTGCGTGACAAACTCCCCTTGCCTTTGATGGCTGCCGTCGCGGCGTTGCCACCTCTGGCTGTCGATATGTACCTGCCTGCGATTCCGCAGATTGCAGGCGATCTGAGTACCCAGATCAGCACAGTACAGAATTCACTGAGTATTTTTCTGGTCGGTTTTGGTTCGGGGATGTTGTTCTTCGGCCCGTTTTCCGACCGTTATGGTCGCAAGCCGCTTGCCATGCTGGGCCTGGCCGGGTTTGCAATTTTCAGTTTGTTGCTCTCGCTCAGTACAACCCCTGGCGTATTTCTATTGTGTCGTCTGGCCCAGGGATTTCTGGGAAGCGCCGCATCCGTCGTTATTCCAGCGATGATCAGAGACTGCTATGGCAAGGACACTGCGAAGGGCATGTCGGCCGTCACCATGATCATGCTGGTAGCGCCGCTGCTTGCCCCACTGATGGGCTCTCTGGTGTTGAGTGTCGCGCCGTGGGAGGGAATATTCGTGGCGCTGACAATTTATCCTCTCGTCGTGTTATTGCTGGCCTGGTGGCGTTTGCCGGAAACCAAACCGGCTGAAACGCAAGGTGAACGCAGGTCGTTGCTGAGCAATTACAAAATTATCCTGAGCAACAAACACATCTACCTTGACCTGCTGTGTTTCATGCTTGCGGCGCTCGCGTTTTTTACGTATCTGACGTCCGTGTCATTTGTGTACATCACGTATTACGGCGTGAGTGAAACGCTGTTCGGTGTGTTATTTGCGCTTTCTGCGTCGGCATTGATCCTCGCCAATTTTATCAACGTCCGAGTGGTAACGAGGTTCGGTTCGCGTCGCATGATGCATGCAGGACTTGCGCTCGGAACCGGCTTTGCGATTCTGTCACTGCTTGTGACTATCTTCGGGCTCGGCTTGTTCTGGACGGTTGTCTGCTTTGTTGCGCTGGTCGGCTGCCTCGGCATTTCTGCGGTCAATGCAGATTCACTGATTCTGATTGAATTTCCCAGCCAGGCCAGTTCCGCATCTGCCGTTACGGGCACGCTACGTTTTGGCTGTGGCGCATTGGCGGGGCCAATTCTGGCGTGGACCTATGACGGGACACCGCTACCGGTGACTGCGCTTCTGGTATGCGCAATGCTCGGAGCAAGTGGCGCGCAGATTTTGCGCAAGCTAACGGCTAAACGTGCTTAAGTGATTTGCGCGCAAGATGAGACGCAAGAGTAACGATGTAGAAAATGGCTGATTTTCGGGCTATTCGTCGAGTTTTTTTACGAACCCTTGAACATCAATCCCCAGGCTTCCAGCCTGCAGTAATCGGATAACGCCGGTCACGACCGAAGCCGCGCTGGCTTATACGAACACCAATCGGTGCCTGACGTCTTTTGTGTTCGTTGCGATCAACGAGCTGCACAACTTTTTCCACGACCGCACGCTCGAACCCCTGCCTGATAATCGCCTCCGCACTCTGGTCCCGCTCAACATACAATTCCAGAATTCGATCAAGGATGGGATAAGGAGGCAGGTTATCTTCATCAACCTGGCCTGGCGCAAGCTCCGCTGAAGGCGCCCTGTCTATTACACGTTGCGGAATTACTGCCGAAGGTTCCGTGCCATATTGTTCATTGCGATAACGCGCGAGCGCATACACCTGCATTTTTGGCACGTCTTTCAACACATCGAAACCGCCCGCCATATCACCATAAAGCGTAGAATACCCGACCGCCATTTCACTCTTGTTGCCAGTAGTTAACACCAGCCAGCCGTTTTTGTTTGATAGCGCCATCAGCACAACACCCCTGCAACGCGCCTGCAAATTTTGCTCAGTAAGATCGACAGGCTTGCCTGCGAACTCATCAGAAAGTATCGACATGAAACTTTCATAAGGTTCGCCAATCGGAATGACGTGGAACGAAACACCGAGAATTCCAGCCTGAATCTGCGCATCCTCGATACTCATCTGCGCGGTGTAGGTAAAAGGCATCATGACCGCGTTGACACGTTCCTTGCCAAGCGCATCAACGGCAATCGCAAGTGTCAATGCTGAATCGATGCCACCCGACAAACCGAGCACCACACTTTTGAAATGATTCTTGTTGACGTAGTCGCGGAGTCCCAGCACCAACGCGCCGTAAAGATCTGCTTCACCAGTTAAAAGAGCCGGGCCGGCTTGCTCACGAATCGAAATGGTTTTCGCGATGTCTATCACAACAGGCGTCAACTCTTCCTTGTACTGCGATGATTGAACTTTCACTTCGCCCGTCTCAGATACAGCCATCGATGCACCATCGAAAACCAGTTCATCCTGACCACCGATCTGGTTGACATAAATGACAGGCATGTTGCCTTCGGTTGCGCGTTGTTTGATGACCGCGCGTCGATCGACCACCTTATTCAGATGATAGGGTGAACCGTTGATATTGATCATCAGTCGCGCACCCGCTGCTGCAGCCTGCAGCATGGGTTCGGATTTCCACAAATCCTCGCAAATAGTGAAGCCAACCAGCAAACCACCAATATCGAGAATCAGCGCATCCTTACCTTTTTTGAAGTACCTCTTTTCATCAAACACTTGATAGTTTGGCAAGCAGTGTTTGCGATAAGTACCCTGGATTTCGCCATCCTTGATGACCGCCAGCATGTTGTATAAACGTCCATCGATACGACCGGGATAACCGATCACGAGCCATGCAGGCAACTGTGCTTTTGTAATCGTCGCAAGCGCCTGTTCAATCCTGATATCGAGGCTAGGACGCAGCAGGAGATCTTCTGGTGGATACGCGGTTAATACGAGCTCGGGAAAAACGACCATGTCCGCATTGAGTTCTGAAATTGCGCGCTTCGAATGTTCGAGGACGAGCAGCGTGTTGCCATGAATGTCTCCGACCAATGGATTGATCTGGGCCATCACTATTGTCAACGAGGTCAATTTTTCAGCGGTGTGATCTAACAAGAGACAGTCTCAATACGACGGGATGTAATATGGATTATGAAGAACAGGTGGGGTATTGTCTGTTATTCGAACCTGCTTGGCAAAAAATGAATCCTGACTAATGAATCTGTTCCGTTTGTTAACCTGGTTACTCGTCATCTGGATATTCTGGTTCATGATCAGAAACTATCTGGCGAAAGAAACCCGAAAGAAACCTGCCAAACCTGCGTTACCGCAAAAAATAGTGCAGTGTCAGTACTGCTCCGTTCATACGCCGGAATCAGAAGCCATCCAACACGATACCCTCTGGTTTTGCAGTCAGTCTCACGTGCAAAGTTATCTCGCTCATAAAAAGGCAGCAGACAAGTAAATATTTTGAGACGTATTCATGTACGAAGCTAATATGGGGCCTGCTACGCCAACGCCGGTGGAGACAGATAACTGGCGCCAGAACAGGCAGATCTTCCAGATCTACAATGTTTACCGCGTCGTCCTCGGACTCATTCTTCTCATCAGTTTTTATTTTCGTGACAGCAGCACGACGCTTGGTCTCGTGGACGAGACCTTATATTTGCGCCTGAGTTTTTCCTATATCGCAATCAATCTGCTGATACTGCTCCTGCGATTTTTTCCGGTGCCGCGCGAACTGGAATACCACTCCATTGTTGCGATCGTGATCATGGACATCCTCGCTCTGGTGTTATTCAGCTACACGTGTGGTGGCGTCAGCAGCGGCATGGCTCATCTCCTGATTGTCCCGGTAGCAACCAGCAGTATCGTCTTTGGCGTCCGCATGAGTATATTTTTTGCGGCCATAGGTTCGATCGGCGCAATTTACAGCGAAGGGTTTTTAACACTGACGTATCTGGACGGAGAAAATTATTCTGTCCAGGTGGGGCTGTTAGGTATTACGCTGTTCGCCACCTCACTTTCACTGCAATATCTCGGCAACCGCATTCGTCTCAAAGAAGCCATCAATACTCTGCAAGCCGCGAGTATTGAATCCTTGCAAGAGGTGAACCAGCAAATCATCCAGCGCATGCAGACTGGCATAGTCGTGGCAGACCACAACGGCACGTTACTCAGCTACAACAATTCCGCGAAACGTTTACTGAATTTCACTGATCGTGATGACGATACTCCTACACTGCCCCTGCCCTTGTTCACCCAGATGGAAACCTGGACACAGGACAATACAATACGTTCAAAACCTATTTTGCTGGAGAAAAATACGCCTGAAATACAGGCAAATTTTACGTATCTGCATTCGCAGGATGCGGGCAATATCCTCATCTTTCTCGAAGATAACAGCCAGTTGAGCAGCCGGGCGCAACATTTAAAACTGATGTCGCTCGGACGCCTGACGGCCAGCATTGCCCATGAGATAAGAAACCCGCTCGGTGCCATCAGCCATGCCTGCCAATTGCTGAATGAATCGAGCAGCCTCGTTAATCAGGAAAAACGTTTGCTCGACATTATTCTCACTCACACACAGCGCGTGAATTCGATCATCCAAAACATTCTGGAACTTTCCCGTCATCGCCAGTCACCACCAGAACTGCTCGACAGTAAATCCTGGCTTGAAGAATTCCGCGCGCGGTTCAGCAACAGCTACAAGGAATCCATCAATGTTGCGATTAACGTCAAGCCGGAGAAAACCACAATAAGATTCAACCCAGAGCAACTTGAACGCCTACTCACCAACCTCTGCGAAAATGGCCTGCGTTATTCCCACCGGCAAACTGGCGAATACAAACTTACGATAGAAGTCAGCGTGCTCGAACATTCACAGGTGCCAGCACTGGACGTTATCGACTATGGTCCAGGCCCTCTTGTTAATATGGAAGAGCAAGTCTTCGAACCGTTCTATACGACAGAATCGAACGGCACCGGACTCGGCCTGTTTATCTGCAAGGAAATATGCGAAGCTAATCAGGCACGCATTTTCTTTCGCAGAACACCGGATAATATGAGCTGTTTTCGCATCGTTTTTGCCCATCCCGATCGCATCATCATTTAGCCTCCCATAACTGATCCAATCCAAGCATCCGATGACACAAAAAGTACTCATTGTTGACGACGAACCTGACATCCGGGAGTTGCTTGAAATCACCCTGAGCCGCATGAATCTCAGCACCATGTCAGCAGGCAACCTTGGCACTGCACGTAAGCTGCTCGCGGCGAATAAATTCGATTTATGCCTCACTGACATGCGCCTTCCCGACGGCGATGGCCTGGAGCTGGTAAAAGACATTCAGAATAATTATCAGAATTTGCCGGTTGCGGTGATCACCGCGCATGGCAGCACGGAAACTGCGATCACCGCGCTGAAGTCTGGTGCGTTTGATTTTCTGTCAAAACCCGTCGATTTGCCGAAGCTGCGCATTCTCGTTCACAGCGCGCTGAAGCTCAGCCAACCCGAGCCCTCTGCCCCAAGCCGAAGTGTGTTAGCAGACTCGGCAATCATTGGGCAATCGACGGTCATGCTTGCGTTGAAGCAACAGATCACAAAACTGGCGCGCAGCCAGGCGCCGGTTTTCATCTGTGGCGAATCGGGCAGTGGTAAAGAACTAGTGGCGCGCGCCATCCATTCAGAAGGTCCACGTAAGGGCAATAATTTCGTTCCAATCAACTGTGGCGCTATTCCGACTGAATTGATGGAGAGTGAATTTTTTGGCCACAAAAAAGGCAGCTTCACCGGGGCTGAGCACGACAAGATAGGGTTCTTCCAGGCCGCCAATGGGGGCAGTCTGTTTCTGGATGAAATCGCCGATTTGCCGCTGCACATGCAAGTGAAACTTCTTCGCGCGATCCAGGAGAAAGCCATTCGGCCAGTGGGATCGCAAACGGAAATTCCCGTTGATATCCGGGTACTGAGCGCAACCCACAAAAACCTGACTCAGGCCATAGAAAAAGGCACCTTCCGCCAGGATCTTTATTACCGCATCAACGTTATTGAACTGCAGGTTCCAGCCTTACGCGAACGCGCTGACGATATCCCCTTGCTCGTGCAGCACATCATGAAAACTATCCGGCAAACCCAAAGTAGTTCTCCTTCAGGATTGAGCGATGCAGCGCTGGCTGCGATCAGGGGTTATGCATTTCCGGGCAACGTGCGCGAGCTCGAGAACATGTTACAAAGAGCGTGTGCGTTGTCAGATGCAGATACTATCGAGCTGAGTGATTTACCCGAGCTGGCCCAGTCGCGATTTGACGGCAAGCAAAAGGCAGAACGAGTGCCAGGGCATAATGGAAATTTTGCTGACGATATTCACTTCTCGGCCTATCAGGAACCGGAGCCCAGCCCAACTCGTGTTGCAGAGTCCGTTGCCGCTAGTGAAGCAGCTCTTCCACCTGCAGCGTTTTCCCTTGAGCAACACCTCGAGAACATTGAACGACAAGCCTTCCAGAAAGCGCTTGAAGACTGTCGCTGGAACCGGACCGAGGCCGCGAAGAAACTGGGTATGAGTTTTCGTTCGTTCCGATACCGTCTTAAAAAACTCGGACTCGAGTAAAACCCGCAGCAAGCCATCCTTTACAAACCCAGTAAGCACTACTTAACTGTGTCTTGGGCACCGATGTGATCGGTGCAACTAACAGAACACAGGGAAGTGGTTATGCGATTATTAAAATATCCTGGTTTCACTCTCATCGAGTTGATGTTTTCTGTCGCGACAGTTGCCGTTCTGGCAACCATATCTGTGCCCGGACTGAACTCAATGTTGCAGGAAAATGCTGCCGAAGCACTTCTCAACGATCTCGCGCGAACGATGAACAAAGCGCGCGCATCCGCAGTATTCCAGGGTCAAACGGTGACGATGTGCAGGAGCAAGGATAAACAAGGATGTAACGGTAATTGGCATGATGGAATTCTGGTATTCCTCGATCCGGATGGAAATCACGTATTAAAAAGCAGCGATGAAATTCTGCACATAACAGCTGGTGCGAGTTTGCCTGGCACGCTGATACTCCGATCGTTTCCCAATAAACAATACCTGCAATTCACCGCGATGGGGGTTATCAACAACCAGACCGGGAATTTCACGTGGTGTCCCGCAGACAAAAATCCCCGGCTTGCTCAACAACTGATCTTCAATATTACCGGGCGGGTGCGATTTGCTGTCGATGCCGATGGAGACGGAATAAAAGAGGGCGCAGATGGGGCACCACTGTCATGCTCGTGAATACATACATGTGTGCTCATAAATGCTACGGGAGCGATCACACGCTTTTCTGACCTCAAATAAAAGCCGTTTCATCATAGTGTGAGCGCGCGAATCGCCGACGAGTACCGCGTGATGTAGCCAGGTAAACTTATTTGATTTACCTGCAGTAATTTTTTCGAATCGCTCTCCTACCAGCATCCGCTAATTGCAAGCCCATCGGCATCAACGGCTGAATGGTCACCAAGATGATTCTGTAAAAACGAGGCACACTGCTTGTCATAGGTTTGTTGATCGACAGCAGTCGCCGCCATAGTCCAGCTAAAATCGTCTGCCTCCATCGTTATCGCATAAAACCCTTCTTTACTCGGCATCGCGACAACTGACTCTGCAACACCGCTTAGCTCAGAAAATTTCGTCGCATATCTGTTGTGCTGAAAAAAATAAGTCTCTTGTGCGGTGGCAGTGTATTGCAGCGAGATTTTTGCATCGGCGCGTCGGGCTTTACGCAAGTGACCCTGCCAGGAAGGAATAGCAATGCCAACCAGAATGCCGAGGATCGTGAACGTGATCATCAGTTCCAGCAAACTGAACCCTGCGCTTCTCCTGCAATTTATTCTGCCCATAGTGCGATCGCTCTAGAAAGAAGAGTCCAGCAGTTCCCATGAGAGCCTTTGTATAGCGGCGGATGGTAGCTGGAGATTAATTTGTTCCTGACCACCATCGTTCTTCCCTGCTATCAGGCTTACGTTGCCGTCGTTATCTTCATCGTTTGGGTTATCAATGATTTGCTCCGGATGGGGATCACTACCTTGCGTAACGTCCATAGAGGGTTGTGCAAGCTCGGTTGCTCCAGCTGAAACACTGTCGCGCAGAACACCCATATCGGTAGCTCCCAGGAACCCTGTCGGATCAGCGGTACCTGTGCGGTAGTTAAGCGCGTAGAGAAAACTTTCACCTTCCTGCTCGCTGTTGACTGGTCCCGGCAAATACGATGTGAATATGACGGAGCTACGCAGCAAGAGAGCATCGTTCACTACTTTTTCTGCCGGACTATCCCAAGCTGTCTGCAGATTTCTGTACCAGCCATTTTTACCGTCCATAAATGTAAATAAATCGTCGAACTGATCGAGCCGGACATCGTCGATGATCACCGAATTGTTTGCTTGCCCATCCCAGACATCGGGCGAAGCTTGCAGCACATCCGGTTGCACAACGATGTCGGTGGAATTGATCAGACTGTCTAGTTCAAGGGTCTCGGTATCCAGTTGCCCAGTATCCTTGATGCCTAAAAGACGTTGCAGGGATGTAACTCGATAATCTTCACGCGTAAACGAACGCCCAGTGCCGAAGAACAACCAGTTTTCATTCCTATGATAAGAGTGAACAAACAATGGTCGTGCAACGATTGGTTTCTCTACATCGATGACGCTACTTAACTCTGCAGTTCCATCGGCAAGGCCAAATGCGGGCGCACTCGCATTGAGAAGAATCCGCTTCAACCGTCCCGTAGGAGCTGTCTCTGTGCCCTCGACCGTGCCGACATATAACGCATCATCAACGTAGTCAGTATTGTGATCCACGGCTGCAAAGCTACCGTAGAAGCCTGACGGCTCTGCTGAAGCGGATTGAACGCTGGATGAAATTTCGACATATTTTTTAGTCTGCAGATCCCACGCCAGAAGTGTTGGTCGTTGCTCAACACTTGTCGCTGCGGCGGAATCTTCAGGTCCAGAACCCATAACAAGCACCCATCGATTTAATGCTGGAGCACCGTAATCACCCGATGAATCAGGTTTCCTTGCCTTTATCACGACCGGTGCGCCGGTGGTGAAGTTAAGCTCGGGTGAACTCAACTCTGCCAATAGCACCGGCGGTTTTTCAGGATCAGTGATATCCATAACGATCACAGCTGATGACCGCAGCGTTTCGACGCTGGAGTCCGAATCGAGATCCAGTGGAAAATCGCCGCCGCCAAAACGCATCCCCGCAATCAGAATTGTTCCCCAGCCACCGGGATGGGTCGCGTCATCCGCAAAAATATTCACGTCGAACGACTGTGGCGAAGCATCGACATAATAGACGTGGGGATAGTCCTGAGTTTTCAACCATTGCAGATGGGGCAGTAGATTCATCGGCACATAAGCCCACATTTCGGCACCAAGCTTATGAGCCTGTCCTTGCACAGAAAAATCCGGATCGACATAGCCCTGGGTTTGCAACGTTCGACTAGCGGCATTCCAGACACCACCATTAAACGCGTGCAGCATGCCGTCATTCGCACCAACGTAAATCATCTGCCGTCGATGCACGTATTTTTCCTTGAAGGTTTTATAGGTGTTGTCTGCGTAAACAAGGTCATACCGCTCTTGCGGAGCATTCACAATCAGAGGAGTTGAATTAACAATGTCGCCAAGTATCCAGTGCAGTTCCGCATCAGAATTGTCACCCGGGATATTTATCAGACGACTGCGCCAATCAGCAATGTCGTGACCTCTGACATAAGCAACAAGATTCATCGCGTCCTGTTGCTCCGCAAGTCCCAGGTAACGCCAGTTGCTGTTTATCTCTGGATCGAAGGTATCCGGGGTAAACGCGACTGTCTCACCTGCATCGACATCACCAGTCGACGTTTGGCCGGCCACATCCAGCCAGGTGAATACATAACGCTTGTCGCCAGCGTCTTCGGAAAAGTTGCCTGATAAAGTATCAAGCTGTCGCTGCATCAGGAGATCATCCTGGCTGATTCCAGCAAGTGTATCTCTGGCATTCCAGATCGTGTGAAGCTCGTCCAGTTCTGCTGGCGCACCAACTGCATTCAGGATCGCGTCCTCACCACTACCGACTTGCTGGAAACGTTTGAAGCGGGAACGCACAGGCTCAACACTGTTATCTCTGAATATGTCTACAACGTAGTCAATACTGGTGTCCTCCAGCATTCCCCTAACGCCGTTGTCCTCTCTGAGACGCCCGGAATCATCGACAAAAAGAGCGTGTAGCATCCCTCCCCAACGTATCGACTTGCCGGTTTCATTGTCGGTATAGGACTTGTGATAAAACGCTTGATAGGCCGCGCCCACGCCGGCGAATTCAAATGAAGAAACTGCACTGCCACCTCCAGACGGAAAATTTTCATCACTATTGGTGAAAGGAGGATTTGCTGAAAAGTCTGCCGCCTGCTGTGCCTGGGTGTTAGCGGCAATCAAGCCATATAGACATACAGTAAATCTGACTGCGCGCCGGATTAATAAATGGCAAGTGCCATGATTGTTTCTGTTCATCCTTGAACCTCACTCATAAATTTTTCAATGTCACTCTCAACATAACCCTGGATCTTTTACTAACACTCGTGACCAGAGTTGTTATACGAAACACCTTCGTATTATTGGCATCATCCATTGCGAGGGATTCATCAATAGCTGCATAACAACGGAACTCGATGATGAATTTCGCGGTAATTTCCGTGTCGGGAATACTTAGCTGATTGTGCATCCCACTATTGTCGGACCATACATCCTCTTGCGTGGCGTCTAGTGTGGACACACCAGGCATGCACGATTGCCATGAAGAAGTGCCGGCGCTGTCAGCACCAAAGAAGCAATATCCTCCTGTGCAGTTGTCGTCAAAACAGAGATCATCACACGCGTGATTGCTGAGGCTGTTGTTGCTAAAACCATCGTGTTCTGCGATTTGAGTTGTTACTTGCGCAATTACATATTCTGCAGCTGCGAACGTCGTCAATTGCTCGCGGCTGTTACTGCTCATTTGCATTTCGAGGCCAGTTGCATCCATTGCCGACAAACCCAGAATCGTAGTGACGAGTAGAATAAACAACACTGCCACGAGCAGTGTTCCGCGTTCGTTGAATCTGATATTTCTTGGTGTTCGCGAATGCACAAGTTAATTCCTCAGATGGACAGTGGTATTAAATGTTTGCCGCATGTAGCGATCACTACCATCCGTGTTCTCGATGCCCATGAATTCACCGAACGGCAAATTCTTCGGATAAAACGGCAGCACCGAACGCAGGCGTAACGAAATCTGTACAGTTCGGACCTTCCCCCAATCCATGCGTATGTCATCGGCGTTGAGATAAATATCCGCGGTGTTTGCAGCATCAGAAGCATCGAGATCAACACCGTATTGCACCTGAATGTTCTCGACACCCTGTATCAGTTCTTCGCTCCACGTTGCTGCTTTTTTTGTGACTACTCCAAGGCGTTCACGGAACAGAGCCGGAAGGTTTTCACTCACTTCTGATGGACCAACATAATAAGCATGACTGATCAGTTTCGTTAACATTGATCCTGGTGGATAGGGTTTTGCACTGGCAACACCGCTCCCACAAATAAAGGCTCCCGATAAATTTGCGGTGCAATTGCCGGGCTTTATCACACCTCCTGTCGTATGAGTGACAAGGCTACCCGCAGCAGAAATGGCCTGAAAATAACCCACTTGTTGGCAGTCAGGAGTTGCTACTACCATGATGTCTCCTGGGGAGAGCTCGTGAGTCTTGTTGAGATCGAAGCGACTGGTTTGTGCGTTGTGACTAG
>JAZKES010000118.1:75681-82931 GCA_040386995.1 Pseudomonadota bacterium
GAGAGCTCGTGAGTCTTGTTGAGATCGAAGCGACTGGTTTGTGCGTTGTGACTAGTGACAGAATAACTTTCACTGTCACCTCTCCTGACGACAAATACATCCGTGTACGCAGCGACGCTTGTTCGCATCTGAACAGGAAAACTTGCGGGGCCTGCCTCATGTTCATATCCCTGAATGCCCGTCCCATTTAATTCCCAGCTTGTTGAGGCTCCGATGATGCTGCTGGCGATATCTTGCGCTGATGAACCACACGAGTTGAAGCCTGCCATATGCAGCTCATCCTGAAACAATTTGAAGGCAAGGCGCGCATTTTCCTGCAGAGCAGCCAGCTCTCGTTCGGCGAGGAAATTACTTTTACCCTGCACCATTATCTGTAGTGCTCCGGCCATGACTGATAGACCTATAACTATCGACACCATCATCTCGATCAGTGTGAAACCGGTCTGTCGAAAGCACACTCTGCTCATGGCAACTTCATCCTCCAGCGCTCGTAATGAGAGAGACAGTTCTTGTTTCGCCAAGCAGATTTACTTCACCTGACTGACTCCACCTGTAACGAATGGAAATTTCGTAGGTGCGGGTCAGGCTATCAAACGTTATCTGGCTTTCACCTTCTGGCAGGTAAGCAGCATCTTCAATTTTTTCGCGCCACTGTTTGACATCCCACCATGCAAGATCATCAGTACTGCATATCTGTGTCGCGCAATTTTTGCTTGCTGCAGGAGATTGATCAGTGAAAATAATTTGATAAGACGCAGTGGGATTGCCGCGAACACGCTCAGCCATATCGGCGAGCAAAAACTGCACGTGTGAGTCAGTAAGGGCAGCATGTGTGGACTTCAGCGCGTGGAGTTGCAGCGCGGTCATTCCCAGCAATCCGAAGGCCTGAATAAAAAGTGCGACAAGCACTTCTATCAGTGAAAATCCGCAGAGGTTATCTACGAATTTTTGATTGGTCCGAATCCGTGGCATGGCAGCCTGACTCCTTCAAGCTAATGAATCTCATCCTTGAGAATTCAAGTCTGTTTTTTTCTGCAGTTGAATTGTGCTAAATGTTCAACACATAGCGGAGTATTCGAACGGCTCGCACGAACACATCACACCGCTGTATGTGACTATAGGACAGGATAGGAATTTTTCTGGATTATTTGCAATGTACTTACTGGGATACTTAATGCAGCTACTTACGGCAAATACTTTCCACACGCGCTTTCCAGACGTGCTTTCTAAAGCTCGTGATCTTCAGAGTTGCTCTGAAGTGCGGAGCTCTTTCGGCATGGAAAATACGATGGTTTCTTCAACACCAGCCATTTCTTCCGGAATCGAGCCGCCAAGTTCTTGCAGACGAGCGATCACTTGTTTGACGAGTACTTCAGGTGCCGATGCGCCCGCGGTTACACCAACTCGTGACTTGCCTTGTAGCCATTCAAGCTTGATCTCTTCTGCGTGATCAATCAGGTAGGATTCGCAGTTGCAGCGCTCAGCGAGTTCGCGCAAGCGATTGGAGTTTGAACTGTTAGGGGAACCAACCACGAGGACCAGCTCATTCTCGAGCGCGAGTTGTTTTACGGCATCCTGACGATTCTGCGTTGCATAACAAATATCATTCTTGCGTGGTCCCTTGATGGCGGGAAAACGTGCGTGCAGGGCATCGATAATACGGGCCGTGTCATCCATCGACAATGTGGTTTGTGTTACGAACGCGAGGCGATTGGCATCTTTGATCGCAAGCTTTTCGACATCATCCTCATCTTCCACGAGATAAATTTTGCCGCCATAACTTTCGTCAAACTGGCCCATCGTGCCTTCAACTTCCGGATGAAAGGCATGGCCGATAAGAATGCACTCTTCCCCAGCTCTGCTATACCGCAGCACTTCCATATGTACTTTTGTCACGAGCGGACAAGTGGCGTCAAAAACTTTCAGACCAAGCGCGCTCGCCTCGTCTTTAACAGCTTTGGAAACACCGTGAGCACTGAATACCACAATCGGAGATTGTTGTTCGGGCAATACTTGAGGCACATCTTTTAATTCATCGACAAAAACTGCTCCGCGTTGCCTGAGACCTTCGACGACAAATTTATTGTGAACAACTTCATGCCGCACATAAATTGGCGCGCCATACATGTCCAGTGCGCGATTAACGATGTCGATGGCACGATCAACCCCTGCGCAAAATCCGCGCGGATTGGCCAACTGGATAACAAATTGTGAAGTTGGAGAAGTCACTGCGTCGTACTCGCCTGCGAAAGTTGAACATCATGAATATGAAATTTGAATCGTATAACGAGACCGGCCAACGGGTGATTAAAATCAACTTCTACCCACGCGCTGTCAAACTGCTTGACGACACCAGCCTGGTTGTTACCGGCGCTGTCAGCAAAATTTATCATCAAGCCCGGTACAAGGTTTAGATCAGGTGGAAACTGATAACGCGGAAAACGCTGGATATTGTCCTCATTGCCTACTCCGAAAGCGGCCTCTGGAGTTAATAAGAACTCACCTTCATTACCGGCCTTTAATCCCATCAAGACTTGCTCGAATCCGGGCAAAAGATTGCCATCGCCTACCGTAAAGCTGACGGGCTCTTTGTCGAAATTCGAATCCACGTGTACACCGTTTTCGAGCAGCAACGCGAAATGCAATGTTACGGTTTTCCCCGGGCCAATTTCATCATCCGCGTAAACAGGCTCTGGGTCGACTACTGCAGATTCAAACTCAACATTAAGCAGTGCGATCCTGCTGGTTTTACTGTCGGTCATCTGAACGAACTCCGAGCAAGATATCGAGTACGAGCAGGGCTGCACCTATACTGATGGCGGCGTCAGCAATATTGAATGTCGCAAAGCGCCAGTCCGCGTAATACACACTGATAAAATCCACCACGTATCCGAAGAAAAATCTGTCAATCAAATTACCTACGGCACCTGCCAACAACACCGC
Organism: Pseudomonadota bacterium; assembly: GCA_040386995.1. Lineage (GTDB taxonomy): Bacteria > Pseudomonadota > Gammaproteobacteria > Pseudomonadales > Pseudohongiellaceae > CAILUG01. Next base: position 78,625 of record JAZKES010000118.1, read on the forward strand.
GAGAGCAACTGCCAGCAGCCTTTGGGTTTTCGGCAGACGCACAAGCCACCACGCAAGAACCAGACTGGCGATCAGGGATACTCCCGTCAACACCCAACGCTGCCAACCACCAGCATCATTGAGAAAGCTGAAGGCTGCACCATAGTTATGGACGTGCCATAAATCGAAACCGGTAAAAACGACTATACGTTCACCAAGTTCAAGAGTATTTACTGTCTGGAACTTTGTTATCTGATCGAACACAACAATACACAGAACGATAATCAGCAAGTGTATGCCGGAAATCTTCCTGCGGGTTTTCTCTTGCGGCATGTCAAAGGTCTCGATCATTTTTCTACGCATCTAAAGAAGTTTCGTGCATGTTCAATATCCAGAAAAATTTGCGTGCGTAATTCATCAAGGTTCGCAAATTTTTCTTCGTTTCTTATCTTTTCAACAAAGCTGACTTGCATGGTCTCACCGTAGATATCATCGTTGAAATCGAGCAGGTGTACTTCAAGAGAAGGAGTTTTTGAATCGTCTATCGTTGGGTTGTATCCCATATTTGCGGCACCGATAAACTCTAACTCCTTAATCCTGGCAATAACAGTGAATACACCTGTCATGGGCAAACTCTTCACAAGCAATTCTACATTTGCGGTTGGAGCACCCAGCTGACGGCCTAACTGACGACCGCGAATTATTTTACCGCTGATGCTGTAGGGGCGTCCCAGTAATTCGCGAACACGTTTGCAATCACCCGCATGAAGGTACTGTTTGACCAAAGTGCTGCTCACTCGTTCACTCTGATTGAAACAAGGTGCGATAGTAATGACCTGATAGTCCAGCTCACTGGCTAATTTCTGCAACAACTCATGATTGCCGCTACGGTTTACGCCGAAACGAAAATCATCGCCAATTACGAGTCGTTTTACGCCCAGCCCGCCAATTAGAAAGTTGCGAACAAAATCATCCGGCGTCTGTTGGCTCAAATCATAATCGAATTTAAGCCGATACACGGCATTGATGCCGTAGTCCTGGAGAAATTTCACTTTGTCCTGAAAATGATTGAGCCTTGTCGAAGCCGTTTCCCTGGCAAAAAATTCATCGGGTTGCGGCTCACTCAAGATCACTACGGATGGCTTGGAAAGTGTGCGACTTTGCTCGATCAATTCATCAAGAATTTTCTGGTGCCCAATATGCATACCATCATATTTACCGATAGTTGCAACACAGGAATCAAGCTCCCGTTTTGCGTCATGGATGGTAGTAAATATTTTCATTAATAAACTGCTTCTCAAAAACCGCTCAGATACATTTGTCGACAAAAATTCAGTATTTCAGGCACGAAATTGCGCTGGCCTGACGCCCAGGAGCCATAGAATCAAGATATAGCTCAGGCCACCCGCAGTACAGAGCATCATCAAGTACCCTATTCTGTGCAGATCATTCCATGCGATCCACTGTGCGGTAGCCTGACCAAGCAACATCAATACAAGAGTCATCGCGATAGTAGCGACTACGATGCGAAGGACGAGGATCCACCACGTTCTGGTGAAGATAAGTAGGCCAGCTTTCATTAAACCTCTCATCAATAGTCCCGCATTGAGGAAAGCGGAAATCGAAGTTGCTAATGCAAGTCCTACATGAGCGAGGGGTATTATCAGAATCAGATTGATCACCATATTACTTACGAGTGAAATTACGCCAACACGTACCGGCGTGCGGGTGTCCTGGCGTGAAAAGAAGGCGGACGCGAGAATTTTAATCGCCATAAAAGCGATTAAACCTACTGCGTAGGCCTGCACGCTGCGAGAAGTGGGAATCACCGATTCAACACTAAACTGTCCGCGTTGATACAGCGTAACCACCATCGGCTCTGCGAGCACAATCAACGCAATGGTTGCCGGCAATCCAACCACCAGAATGCTGCGCATGCCCCATTCCAGGGTTCGGGCAAAGCTTTTTTCGTCACCACTCGAATGAATACGCGACAAGGCAGGAAGTATCACCGTCGCAATCGCAATCCCGAAAATGCCCAAAGGCAACTCCATCAAGCGATCCGAATAATACAGCCAACTGACACTGCCATCGCCCTCGATAGAAGTGGCCAGGACGGTGTCGAGCAGAAGATTAATCTGGCCCACTGAAACACTGAACATTACCGGGATCATGAGTGAGATTACTTTTTTTACGCCTTCATCTTTCGGCTTGTAACGTGGCCTTGGAACAAGTCGCAGATGTCGCAAAAACGGCAACAAAAACATGAGCTGAATTAAACCCGAGAGCAATACGCCCCACGCCAGGGCCAATGTCGGTTCTGCAAAATAAGGGCTCAGGAGGAGAGCAGCTGCGATCAGGGTGATATTCAGGAAAATCGGGGTCATTGCGGGCGCGGCAAACTGGCCATAACTGTTCAAAATGGCGCCGGCAAAGCCGGTCAGCGATACCAGCAACAGATAGGGGAAAGTGATGCGAAGCATTTCCACGAGCAACGCAAACTTGCCGTCGTCATCGAGATAGCCAGGCGCAAATAGGGCCGCCACCAACGGTGAGGCTATGACGCCAATTACGGTAATTATGATCAGGATGAGGCTCAGGCTGCCCGCAATGTGATCAATAAAACGTTTGACTGCCGGTTTGTCGTGACGGGTACGATATTCAGCTAATACAGGCACAAACGCCTGTGAAAAAGCACCTTCTGCAAACAAACGACGCAAAAAATTGGGAATCTTGAAGGCGACAAAAAACGCATCTGCTGCCGCCCCGTCACCAAATAGCGCAGCAAACACCGTTTCTCTGACCAGCCCAAGAACGCGTGAAAATAACGTAGCCCCGGAAGTGATTATTGAAGACCTTAATAAACCGGCACCTTTCGCTGAGCTAGAGGGGTCTGAGGTGGATGAATCCGGGGTAACCTGCATTGGGTTTGATTGCTCGCACGAAAGGCCGGCATGTTACCGGGACAGGCCTGCGCTTTCCAGTTTCCTCAGTGCGTTGAGTCGTCAACTCTTGACAAATCCAGCCCAAAACAGCATAGTGCGCGTCTTTTTTCGGGTAGCAAAAAGTGCTATTGCGAATATAAAAACGTTATCCTAAATCCATTTATACGAATTCCAGGAGTCTCCCTTGGCAAACACTGCACAGGCCCGCAAACGCGCAAAACAGGCTGAAAAGCGTCGTCGTCACAACGCCAGCTTTCGTTCTATGGTACGTACCTACATCAAGAAAGTAGTTACCGCTGTCGAAACCAAAGACTATGACCAAGCGACCGCTGCCTATAACGAGGCTGTACCAGTACTTGATCGCATGGCCGATAAGGGAATTATTCATAAAAACAAGGCTGCACGTCATAAAAGCCGCCTTAACGATTCAATCAAGGCTCTCAGGGCGTGATTTGAAATCGCAAGAAAATAACCGGCATCTAGCCGGTTTTTTTTGGCCTTTTTTTCGAGTCTCTGGAATCGCGTAAAGGCGTGACCAACTGATTCACAGCCGTACTGACTCGTTTAGTCTCATTAAAGAAATCTGCGCACCAAACGGGCGTTTCGTTATAATCATTTGACTTTTTGTTTGTTCGTCAAAATAAAGGTGCCCTATGAAAATAACTATTAAAACAGCTGCATTTTTGTTGTTGAGCTCGGCTTTTCCTGTCGCAACAGTTTCGGCGCATCATTCTTTTCAGGCTAGTTATGACACCGAAAGTGTGCAAGAAATAAAAGGCAAGCTGGTGCAGCTTAACTTCCGCAATCCGCACTCATCCGTCATGGTGATGGCACCCGATGCTGATGGCGTGATGCAGCGTTGGGGAGTCGAATGGGGTGGCGCTAGTATCTTGACGCGGCAGGGTTTGACGCGCGACTCGTTCAAACCGGGAGATGAAGTGGTGATTACTGGACAGCCAGGACGAGAAGTGAGCGATCACCGGCTTCGCATGTTGTCCATCGTACGTAGCACTGATGGTTTCGGCTGGGGCACAAACGGCGAGTCATTCGAATAACATTTACCGCTGCCTGGGTCGGCCCAGGCATATACCCAAACCGCCTATTTCTCATTTGCTCTATTCGCCGATAACTGGAAAACAACAGTTATCGGCAATAACAAATAAACTACTGAGCAAGACAATCGGACGGTTCCCATTTCGAACCGTCGGCTTCCCTTTTAAAATTAGTGCTGGTCAACACGGGTTGGGCCAGATTCTGAGGATCTTCCAGCTGTGAAATTACGATCAGATATTGATCGCCATTTGCTTCCGTCACCAGTTCAAAATATTCGGTCATTTTCGCCTGCTCGCCGTAAGGAACGCCGTTGCGACGAAAATATCCAGG
>JAZKES010000119.1:0-1873 GCA_040386995.1 Pseudomonadota bacterium
TCGCTATGTCGGAATTTTGCAGCAACGTAGTGAAATCGGTTCCATCTCGTGGATACGTACTGACACCGACGCTTGCTGTAACGTTCAGAAGGATCTGATCAATCTGAAATGGTTTATGTAACGCCTTCTGGATTTTCGCAATGACCATGGCCGCATCATCGGGGGCGGAGAGTTCGGTCGCGAGTATTACAAAGGTGTCAGCACCTAGATGAGCAATGGTGTCACGTGTTCGCACCGACTCCTTCAGACGTTCACCAACCAGTTTCAGCAACATATTGCCAATTTCCTGTCCGTATCCGTCATTCACCAGTTTGAATCGATTTATGTTGATGCTTACCAGCGCGAGCGAACGATAGGTCCAGTCACAGTAAGTAATGGCCTGAGCGATACGGTCAGCGAGAAGAGAGCGATTGGGTAATCCCGTGAGTGGATCGTAGTTGGCGAGGTGTTCGATTCTATTTTCGAAGGCTTTGCGATCGCGGATATCACGGGCCATATATGAAAAATATTCGACTTCGCCGCTTTCTCCCTTGTGCGCGATGATTACCTGCGATACGGGTATCTCAGTACCGCCTTCTCCCACAAGGATCGCATCTCCTTGCCAGACGGTCTCGCGTATTGCGAGAGGCTGGATTTCGCGTCTGATCAGATGCCAGGTTCTGGGTGCGTGCAGATCACCAATGCTCAGCTCCGAATTAGGCTTGGTCAGCCCCAACAACTTACGACCGCCCTTATTAAGGTAAAGAAGGGAATCATCAGGCAGTGCAATCGCGACGAAGTCACTTGTCTCTTCCATCATAGTTATCAGGCGAGAACGATCTTTTTCCAACTCAGATGAGCGCTGCCGTTCATCCTTATCGGTGATTGCGCGTTTTATCGCGGTGCCAAGCCTGCGCAAATTATCTTTTAGTAGGTAGTCATGTGCCCCCTTTCGAATAGATTCAATCGCGAGTTCTTCTCCGATGGTGCCGGAAACGAAGATAAACGGGATGGAGGGGCTAACTTCCTGGACTATATCCAGCGCGACCATGCCATTAAACGACGGCATGGAATAATCCGACAGAATGACATCGGGTTTCCAGCTGGATAACGTTTGGCGCAAGTGCTGCTCAGTATCAACACGCTGCCAGTTGATTTCGAAACCATTACGGCTCAGCTCAAGCACAGCCAGGTCGACATCATCCGGATTGTCCTCAATAAAAAGAATATTGAGCTGGGCGCGATTCATCAAGTTTCGAGCTCCTGAATTTTTGTCTCAACCCTGTACTGTTTCCGTCGAAGTGAATTCGCCGTTAAGCGTGAAATAAAAAATAGCTCCTTGTCCTGCTTTTGAATCGAACCAGATTCTGCCGCCGTGGCGATGAATGATGCGCTGGACAGTAGCAAGGCCAATGCCGGTACCTGGAAATTCATTCATGGCGTGTAAACGCTGAAAGGGCCCAAACAATTTGTCGGCATATTTCATGTCGAAACCGGCACCGTTGTCCCGCACGAAATAAATTTCGCGCTTGCCATCTCGCATAGTGCCGACCTCTATCTGGGGGGCGGCCTGTTTGGACGAAAACTTCCAGGCATTGCTGAGTAAATTTTCAAAGACGATCCGCAATAGTTTTGGATCGGCATTGACGATGATCTCCTTCCAGATTTCAACATCGACATTGTGATCAGGATGCTGGTGTTTGAGATCTGTGATTATTTCATTGGCGATGTCGCTGCAACTTACTGTTTGGCGAATAAGCTCCACACGTGAAACGCGCGAAAGATTTAGCAAATCCTCGATCAGTTGTCCCATGCGTAACGTTGCAGCGATAATTTTGTCGAAATAACGCTGTGCGTCATCGGAAAGTTCTGCTGGCAGTTCTTCCTTGAGAGC
>JAZKES010000120.1:0-7405 GCA_040386995.1 Pseudomonadota bacterium
TCGAAATTGGAGTGGGCGGTATTGCCGCTGAAGTCCCGCAGCTTGGTGCGTCCGGGCCAGGTATTGGCACTAATCTCCGTGCCTTCGAACGCGCCGGTCGGATGGGTGGGAAAGGCCATCCAGAAGCCGATCTGGTCGGAACCTGCCGCCACGTTGTCGCGGTAGGTATTGTCGGGGTTTGTGATCCAGTAAGTGGAAACGGTATTGTCCGAAGGAAGCAGGACATGTTCGGCAGTCTGGCCCGCTGTGGACTGATGCGGCAACGTGAGGTTGGTTGGTTCACACGGCAGGGTTGGATGACACTTGGTCTGGATGCCGAGGTTGTGAACAATCTGGTTGCCCTTCTCGACGCCGTCTTCCATGAAGAAGCAGTGACCCACCGTGTTGAAGGTGACATTGTTTTCTACACGCAGATTGTCCGAGCCGTGAATGGTCACGCAGCGGTTGTAGGTGTCGTGAATCGCGGAGTTGCGGATGTATTGTCCGGTCACGTCGCCGTTGATATGCCAGTGGATCGGGTAGCGCGCGAGTGTCAGATGCTGGCCCATGCGAGTCAGCTCGATACCTGAAACCGTCATTTTGCTGCCGGCCATCGCCATGATATGTCCGCCTAAGTACGACTGTTCTGCGTCAGCTGAGGCCTGAACTTTGACATTGCGTGTCAGCATGCCGACTTCGCCACGTTCATCGACGTCGAACGTGATCTTGCCGAAATGCATGTATTCGAGCGGTTGATCCAGCGTGATCGTGTTGCCTCTGATGCGCGCAATGTGGCGTCTCTCAGCCTGGCGTGGATTGAAGTCCGTCGACGCGAGCACGATTTCGTCGCCCACTCGCCAGCTGTCAGCATTCAGAACTTTGATGCTGGTGCTGCCAGCCTCGGCAGTTTCAGACAGTTTGGTCCAGGCGTTTTCGCGATCACCGTGCAGGCTCAGCACGCCGCCCACAACCATGATGCCGCGGTCACCCATTGCGTTGATGTTTTCATCAGGGACGTTATTGGTCAGCGTTATGGTCGCGTTGCTGGTGTGAGGTTTGTTTTCTGTACCAATCTGCAACTCGCCGCGCATCAAAATCCACTCGGTGGTGAGTTCGAGATCCTTGTCATCGGCAAAGCTGAGCTTGCCGTTCAGATTCATGCCATGCAGCGCTGGCGGACTGACATCAAGGACGATGTCCATGCCCTCGCCAATGGTGACTACATCACCTTCTACTGGAAGCACTCCGCTGGACCAGGTGGAGGGATCAGACCACGACCCACCTTTGGCCGCGACTACCGAAGCAGCTTGTTCCTGCGCTGCGGCGTGATCATGCTCTTGCGCTTCGGCCGCAACGCAGACGTTGACGCTGAAACAGGCTGAAACAAGCCATGAAAGATGGAACAAACGATTGTGTATTCGCATGGAACCAGACCCCCTGTAATTGTGTTTTTATTAAATTTTTTATTTACGCAAGAAAGAATAACATGATTATTCTGTATTTAGCCTGCATCAGAATGGGGCAGAACTGTGAAGATTGGCATCTTGATTGTGGGCGCTTTTTAGCGGGCGCAGAGCTGTTCACGCGTTCCGTAGGCTTAGCCCTCGATAGCGAATCCACGATGCTGTCGCTGACCACGGGCGCTGCCTTACAGTTGAGCTGGGTTGATCGACCGTACGGCTTCGACCTTCTATAATCGCGGCGTTAGAGACCCAGGACCAGCACCATGCGCAACCCCGGCCAGCAATTTTTCAACAGCTTCATACACGTACTCGGCATTCTCATCGGCGTGGTTGCGGGCCAGGTTGCGCTCGCAGATTCAGAACAACCGGCCGTAACCAAGGCGCCAATGACCGGGCCGCAGGTCTACAACAACGTCTGTATTGCTTGCCACTCCCCACCCGGCGTGGGCGGCGCACCGGCCCTTGGTAACGTCGAAGCGTGGACTCCGCGCATCGCCCAGGGCATGGACACACTGGTCGAACATGCGTTGAACGGATTCAGCGGCGACACCGGCGTGATGCCGAAGAAGGGCGAGCGCGTTGACCTCTCCGATGAAGAAGTCATCGGGGCAGTCCAATACATGGTTGAGCAGATCGCTCAGTAAACTATTGGTCTGACTGTTCGCTTCGGCTCGTGCCAGCGCGGCGGCTAAAGCCCCCAGGATTTCCAAGTGAAGTGCAACGGCGACACACTCGGTTCATGGCAATGGCGGGGCTCCTAATAAGGCGATCAGAATTCTTCCTCTCGTGTTCTCTTGCATCACTGGAATGAATTCATGAGATCCTTTTCATGCAGAACGTCATCCTATTTATTTTCTGGTTACCAGAGAGTCTGAGTGAAGGTTGCTACCGGGCGACGATGATGTCGATATTATTGCCAATGAAATATTTTCACTCCTGGATAGGCGCTGGCTGGACTGGAAGACAATGCGGTGGCGCTGCTCCCAGTGTCGCTGTCAGGCAATGATGAGCGACAGAGCTTCTGTAGCACCGTTATCAGCTGGCGCCGAGAGAGCTTCCAAAATTTAAGGCGAGGAGAAAGTCACCGATGCTTAAGAGATTCACCAAGATTAAAAACGAATTCGGCAACATCGTTTTATCGCGGATATTGCTTGTCGGGATTGGGATGATTGTAATGAGCGTAGCAGCGGTCTATTTCTATCAAAGACATGACATGCCTCTAATCACGATTGCTATTACGCTTATAGCATTCATTTATCGTGTCCATATTTCAAACTACATAGGAAATTTGGCGGGTGTTTTCAGAATCGGTTTCATTGTATATGGTGTTATTTTATTTTTAGGGGACAGGCTGGGAATCGCTAATGACTGGAAGCTTTTCATCATCACAATTACAACAGCTCTAGTATTCAATCTGCAATTTTGGGGCTTGTCTGATCCAGATGTTTACAAAATAACAAATGATTAGCGTGCGCGGCCTGAACAAAAACCAAGTCTGCTTCGCCAGCTTCGGCGGAGTAATAAGCGTCGCTTTCGTCGCCCGTTGGCATGGGAGTAAGGCTCCAATGGCTTCTAAACTTCTAACATCGATACTCCTTTTGCTCATTATGTCCGGGTGTGCGTCAGACATACCAGGGTATACGCATGCGAGAAGGTCTTGTTATGTACCGTCTTACATCGAGGGCATGGAAAGGATAAGGCCAACGCAGGAGCAGGTAACGCAGGCATGGAGCATACTGAACCTGTCGGAAGGCGAATTAATACAGTATTGGTTTGAAGGCGAGCAGGGTAATGCTCGCCTTGGCATCACGGACCACTCTCATTATTGGCAGGTCAATCTTTCCGTTTCGAACGGGGAGTATTCGTCGAATAGTTCAGATTGGCGGCAGTTGGAGCTGGTATGCGTGGGTTAAGCGCGCAACTCTCAACTAACAAGCTGATGTGGCGCGACCAAAGAACTTTGTCATGTCTTTTACTTTCACAAAAACTACACCAGCACGCATCGGTCGCCGAAGCGCGGCGCCAAAGGCTATGCCATGCTTCAGCTAAGACCAGCCAATAATTCTGACTACGAATATGCCAAACGTGTGCATCACACTGCCTATAGAGAAATGATAGTTAAGCAGTTCGGGAAATGGGAAGAACATGTTCAGGATCATTTTTTTGATAAATCGTGGAACAGCTTGTCTTACGACATCATCATCTTTGAAAATGAACCTTGCGGGTATTGCAGTATCCAGGAGAGTGAGAACGCCATTCAGCTAATGGAATTCGCGGTAGATATTTCCAAACAAGCGAAAGGAATTGGTTCTATGCTGCTTGCCAAATTCAAGGAGATGGGTAGAGAGAAGCGGAAGGTGGCACAACTGAATGTTATGAAAACCAATGAAAAGGCCAAGGCTCTTTATGAACGACTTGGGTTTAGCGTATATGGAGAAAACCATTTTCAATTTCTTATGCGCGAGAATGATGTGCTCTAACAAATTTTTTAACACCAGCTGTTTGGCTTCGCCGTCGCTTGGACGGCTACACTGGCAGACAGAAAAGTTACTTTCAGTGAAACTTCGCCGTGCCTGCTTCGCCTAAATTATTTCCATGACACGTTAACTCACGACTATAACCATGACCCTAAAAGAAACTCTCGCGCAGCTCAAGACACTCGGTAACGAGCAGGTGCGTGCGCAATACAAAAAGAAAGGTGCTGGCGAAAATCAGTTTGGTGTTTTGCTTGGCGACATTCGCAAAGTGGCTGACAAGGTCAAGAGCAATCACGAACTGGGGCTTGCATTGTGGAAGAGTGGCAATATCGATGCGCAGCTTCTGGCAATTCTCATCATGAAGCCGAAGAACTTGTCGGTTGATGAACTTGATGACATGGAACGGGCCGTTGGTTTTGTACAGGTGGCGGACTGGTTTAATTCTTATATCGTCAAGAAACATCCGGGCAAAGAAACACTGCGCGTGAAATGGATGACTGATGATGATCGCTGGGCCGCGCGTGCTGGATGGAGCCTGACCGCCGAACGTATTACAAAAAGTCCAGAAGGGCTCGATGTGGCTGCACTTCTGGATCGCATCGAGTCTGAAATGAAGGACGCCGCACCAGAAGTGCAATGGACGATGAACTCCACTCTTGCAAGCATAGGCATTCATTTTCCCAAACACCGCAAACGTGCAATCGCCATCGGCGAAACACTCGGCATCTTTCGTGACTATCCATGCGCCAAAGGTTGTACATCACCCTTTGCGCCGATCTGGATTAATGAAATGGTGCGCAGGCAGGCTTGAGTTGGTGCTTGCTGAATAAGCTCTTGAAAGAGGTCGCATGTTTTCACGAACAATCCTACTTGTGATTATCTGGTGGCAGCCAGCACATGGCTGCGAGTAACACCGCCACTCTTGCCCGGATTCAGGCATCAGAAGTTGCTAAAGAATTTTCCTGTTTGACGACTCGATAACACCCGCTGCTGATATAGTTTTGCTGTGGCGACGCCCTCGCAACATTAGCTCCAGTCGCTGATATTCAAACTCACAACCGCCGGAGAATACGATGACTGATGACGGTTCCATAAAATCTGCAAACGCATGGCCGCTACCAAAGTTTCATTTTCACGTGATGTGGGATTCAACGCCGATGTCCTTCCAGGAAATTTCGGGCCTGGATATAGAGTCTCAACCGATCGAATATCGCCATGGTGATAGTGCGCGGTTTCAGACGGTCAAGATGCCCGGCTTGAAAAAGCACGGCAACGTTACGCTGAAAAGAGGCATATTCAAGGCTGATGACAAATTCTGGCTATGGTTTAACGAGATCAAGATGAACACCATCAAGCGTGTGCCCGTCACGATCAGCCTGCTGGATGAAGCAGGCAAGCCAACAATGGTATGGACTCTCGCCGGCGCGTGGCCCGTTAAAATCAGTAGTCCCGATTTGAATGCGCAAGGTAACGAAGTCGCTATAGAGAGTATTGAAATTGCGTATGAAGGGCTGACGATTGCTAATCCATAAATACAACGTGCGCATGGGTTGAGTTTTACACCGACACAGAAAATTTCACGAGCGATTTACACTACCGTCATGTTGAATACCTATAACGAAGTCTCTCTGTTCATTCGTGATTTCGAGGAATGTTGCTTGCCGCGATCGCGGTGGACTCATGAAGCACATCTGGTCGCTGGCTTCTGGTATGCAAATAAATATGAACCGGATCAGGCGCTGAACATTATTCGCGAATACATTTGGCGTCATAACGAATCGGTGGGTACAGAAAATACGGACAGCGGCGGCTACCATGAAACGATCACGCGTTTGTATATGACCGTAATTGCCAATCACGTCCTGCATCATAAAAACCTGACCTTTGAGGAATCGCTGGCATTGCTGCTCGCGTCGCCATTGGGTAATAGCGAATGGCCTCTTACGCATTATTCGAAGCGGCGTCTGTTTTCAGTCGAGGCACGCAGGGCCTGGCTGGAGCCGGATCTGCAACCACTCTTGATCTAATATGAAAGCAGGTTCGTCTTATCACGTATTCGAGTTGGTCTGGTACAACCCTATAGTGGTTGGACTGATCTGTTGCGATCAGTTATTTATGGGATACTCGTTGCGAGCCGGATGCTCGTCGCAAATAACACGTTGTATGCAGCCCGATTTATCCGTTCAATGCTAAAAAGTGTGCAACGGAAATAGCGTATCGAAGTACTGGTGCTACGAAATCTATCCAGTCATCGCGAATAGCTTTGTTCGTGTTTGAGGGAACACAAAATTTCGTCGCAATGATGACACCATCTACAGGAGTTGTTGGATCAGATGAGAATAGTGAATTCAACGCTGGAAAAGGATCTGTCGGAGCACAGGACCATCAAGCTGGAGCTTGGCTCAGGTCAGCGCAAACGCGATGGCTTCTATTCCCTTGATCATATCGAGATGGATGGTATCGATATCGTTGCTGATCTTAATAAACCGCTAAGCTTGCTGCCCGATAATTGCATTGAATATCTGTACACGCGCCATGTGCTGGAACATATAAATGAATTTCTGCCGCTGATGCGCGAGATTCACCGCGTTACCAAGCCAGGTGGAACAATCGAGATCATTGTTCCGCATTTCTCCAATGTCTATGGTTTCTCGGACCCAACGCATGTGCGCTTCTTTGGTTTGTATACGATGAATTATTTTGTCGCGCACGAAAACCAGCCGAGAAGGCATGTTCCTGCGTTTTATACCGACACGCGATTCAAGATCAAATCGTTGAAGATCGATTTCTACCGCGCGAGTCTACTCGACAGGTTGTTATCGCCGGTTTTCTCAAAGTTGGTGAATCACAGTATTCACACGCAGGATTTTTACGAACGCCGGCTCGCACACTTTTTTCACGCGTGGCAGATCAGGTATATTCTGACGCCTGAGAAATAGGTCGTTGCCAATTCGGCTGGCTAGCTGAAGTGGCTAGCTAAAAAAGTAGCGCAATATAAAGCGACTTTACGAGTGGTACTTACTCAAGGCTCATGATCTCTCACAACTTTACGAGTGGTACTCACTGAAGGCTCATGATCTCTCTCCCCGTCATTCCCGCGAAGGCGGGAATCCAGTGTTAGAGCGCACGATTATCTGGATTCCCGCCTTCGCGGGAATGACGAAATCAAGCGACTTTACGAGTGGTGCTTACTTAATGCTCATGATCTCTCACAACTTTACGAGTAGTACTCACTCAAGGCTCATGATCTCTCTCCCCGTCATTCCCGCGAAGGCGGGAATCCAGTGTTAGAGCGCACGATTATCTGGATTCCCGCCTTCGCGGGAATGACGAAATCAAGCGACTTTACGAGTGGTGCTTACTTAATGCTCATGATCTCTCACAACTTTACGAGTAGTACTCACTCAAGGCTCATGATCTCTCTCCCCGTCATTCCCGCGAAGGCGGGAATCCAGTGTTAGAGCGCACGATTATCTGGATTCCCGC
>JAZKES010000120.1:7505-18947 GCA_040386995.1 Pseudomonadota bacterium
TACGGGGTGCATCGATTCTGATGCGCTTTTTAACTGCATGTGATGCTGATTAACCAACATCCTTTCTCAAGGTACTTGGTACCGGCATCGTGAGGTAATAAGACGGAATCAAGAAGAAGGAATCAAGAAGAAGGAATCAAGAATAAAAACCGGAAAAATAATAATAACCCCCAGGAGGCACCCCAGTGATACGTACTACTTTCAAATGGCTTTTACTTTCCAGCGCACTACTAACCCCCGTTCTGGGCTTTGCACAAGAAGTGTCTTGCACACGCGGAGGACTGCAGCGCGCAGTTGATCTTTACATCGATGCGCAGACCAAAGGCGATATTTCCGGCATGCCGCTCGCTGCGACAGCAGGATATTGGGAGAACATTGCGGCTGCCGATATCAAAGACAGCATACTCACCAGGCCCATGAAGATTGATCATCACCGCAGCATTTTTGATACCGACACGTGTCAGTCGTTTACGGAAGTGATCGTGACGGATAAAAGTGCGCCGTATGTACTCGGCACTCGTATGCGTGTTAACCACGACAAAATTGCGGAGGTCGAAACGTTGTGGACAACAACGGGATACTGGCTCTTCGATGCTGACGCCTACCTGAAATATTCTTCGACCGAAAACTGGGATCCGATTCCTGCTGACGAACGCGACACACGCGGCACTATTACGGCCGCTGCGAATGCGTATCTTGACGCGTTCCTCGAAGGAAAGCTCGATCAGGTGCCATGGGGCTTTCCGTGTGTGCGTGTCGAGGGTGGTGCATACACCGGTAAAGATTCTCCTGCTGACAGCTGCGAGGTTGGTGTGCCTGCCGGCGTCAACATTGCCAATCGTCGTTTTGTAGTAGACGAAGTTACGGGCACGGTAGTGGTGTATTGCACCTTTGGTCCCGGTGGTCCGGGCGGCGGCAGTGGTTCACCTGATACACACTTGTTCCGCGTCGAGAATGGCAAGTTGCGTTACGTGCATACACTGACGCATTTGTTGCAAGCCAATTTCCAGGGCGACAATTAGGATCGTTTAAGCTGCCAGCGATAACACGCAACGCTGCAGATCATCGTGTGTGATGCTGCAGCGAACTGCGACTGGTTGCACTACTGATTTACCGTAACAGCAGATTTGTTTCACGTTATTAAATGCCCGCACAAACACGAGACTTTACCGCAACTGCAATGTGGCAATTGATGTAAGACAGTACTGACAAGGATAGCGTCACCACCTGCACATGGACAAAGCCGATCTGTCATGGCGTTCGCTTAATGCAGAACCACGCCAGATTATCTTCGCAGCTGATCGGTTAATCACCGGTTCCTGACAATAACCAAATGGAGAACGACATGAACAAATATGGCGCGGAGTTTTTTGGAACATTCTGGCTGGTCCTCGGCGGCTGCGGTAGTGCGGTGCTTGCGGCCGCCTTTCCTGATGTGGGTATTGGTTTGCTTGGCGTTTCGTTGGCGTTCGGATTAACAGTGCTGACGATGGCATACGCGATTGGCCATATTTCTGGCTGTCACCTTAATCCGGCCGTATCGATCGGGCTTTGGGCGGGTGGCCGTTTTCCAGCGAGCCAGCTGTTGCCGTATATCGCTGCGCAGGTGCTCGGTGGAATTGTCGGGGGCGGTATCCTTTACCTGATCGCAAATGGTCAACCGGGATTCGATGTCTCTGCAGGTTTTGCATCAAACGGATATGGCGACCATTCACCAGGCGGTTATTCATTACACTCAGCATTGATTACTGAAATTGTGATGACCATGATGTTCCTGATCATTATTCTTGGTGCAACCGACAAACGTGCTCCACAGGGCTTTGCACCAATCGCTATTGGTCTGGGCCTCACGCTGATTCATTTGATCAGCATTCCGGTTACCAACACATCCGTGAATCCAGCGCGCAGCACAGGTGTGGGTGTGTTCGTTGGTGATTGGGCAGTTGCGCAGTTATGGCTGTTCTGGGTTGCGCCTATTGTGGGTGCGTTGCTGGGTGCGGTCATCTACCGGTTCATCGGCAAAACAGAAAGTTGATTGATCACACATGTGGCGCCGGCTTGTAGTGATCGAGCCGCGCGCTGCGCTGACTGTGTATCAATCGGCGCCAGCGAAGCACGGTGACTAGTTGCGTCGCAAACATGAGCCGATGCTCTTGGCGTCCCTGATATTTAATAATCCGCCGTGAACGAGATATGGACCAAACCAGAATTTTCTTGCCGTTTGTTGGTGTCATGTTGCTGACACTGGTGGTGTGGATTTACATGTATGCAAGGCGAATCCCGTTCATCGTGCGCAGCAAACTCACCCCGGCGCAGCTCACGCCACAGGAGCTCGCGCGCTTGTCACCGCCGCAGGTAGCGAACCCATCAGACAATCTGAAAAATCTGTTTGAACTGCCCACAATTTTCTATGCGCTAGTGCTCTATCTGTACGTGACGCAGCAGGTTGATAGTTCATACGTGACCGCAGCGTGGATATTTTTCGTGTTGCGTGTTCTGCACAGCATCGTGCATTGCACGTTTAATCTGGTGCTGTTGCGGTTCTGGATATATGCATTGTCTGCGTTAGCGCTGTGGTTCATGGTATTGCGGATGGCCTGGTCGGTATTTCTCTAACAAGAGCGCCTCTATAAACAGCGTCGTTGTCTCAGTCCTTGATGTGACCGCTCCTGCGCTTTCATATTTGAGTAAAACAATTGAAAAAATTCAAACAGGTTATCGTCGTAAACGAATTGTTGAAATTGCCGAGAGGTAAACTCGCTGCGCAAGTTGCGCATGCGTCGGTGGCATGCCTGTTGGTGGCTGGCAGAGATGACATACAAGCGTGGCTCAACGACGGGATGCCGAAAGTTGTGTTGGCTGGCAGTGATGAAGCAGACGTTATCTCATGTTATGAAAAAGCGCGTGCAAACAATGTTCCCGCAGAGTTGATACGGGATGCAGGAAGAACCGTTATCGCATCTGGCACCATCACATGTGTTGGTATCGGACCAGCTGCCGAAGAGGATATTGATAAAATAACTGCGGAGCTGAAGCTCGTGAAATGAATGTCAGTGCCAGCCTCAGCATGATTAATGTTACAAACGCCGCAAATTTTTTGTATCGTGCCTGCCAAAGATTAAAACATTGCCCCGCAAGCTAGACCCGATCCTCTCTGGATTCCATACTACGCACTCGATGTTACATGGGTGCGCAATCAGCCTGACAGCAGCGAATAATAGAGACTACTGCTAGTGTGATGCACGTTTCGCATGAAATCCCGGAGTTACAATTCTGGTTGTAATGCGTCATTTAACAGCGGTAATACAGCACGAACCTCGCATCTGCATTTTGTGCGAGCTGCACACCAGCAACACTTCACGGAAGATATTATGGCCAGCAGTACTCACCTTGTTTTTGATGGGCAATGCCAATCGGCGTTCCTGTTTTATCAGCAGCTGCTTCGCGGGACTATCACCACGATGGTTTCTTATGGTGAGAAGGGCGCCAGCGTTGCGCCACGATGGCGTCACCTCATTGCCGAGGTCGTGCTTCGAGCGGATGAGTTTGAATTGACGGGCGCAGATATTCTTCCCGATCAGTATCGCCAGCCGCAGGAATCTTCCGTTACTCTTGAGCTGCAAGCCCCTGCCGATGCAGAGCGAATCTACAACGCGTTGGCAGAGGGCGGAAAAATTACGCTGCCTTTTCAACACACATTCTGGTCATCGGGGTTTGGCATGCTGGTGGATCGATTTGGTGTGTCATGGGAGATCAGCAGCGCAGAAAGAGTTGTCAAAAAGAAGTAATCGTTCAACAGGTGAGCACCGCTGATTTTACGGCTCAGCTACAAGTTCACGAGGAATGAGAAACAGCAGTTTAATCATCGTAAAAATGGAAGACAGCAAAGCGAGATGGATAGCAGCTTTGTTTGACTACACTGAAAAGGAGATCACTGAATGAATAAGCCGATATTAAACATCGCCGACCTTGAACTTAAACCACGCCCTCCCGCAATCGCCGCTACGGGTCCGGCCGCAGATTATTTCGATGCGCGCATGGGCCAGGTTTCCGGCGTGTTGGGTGCGCAGAAACTTGGCTACAACGTTACCGCGATACCTCCGGGCAAAGCTGCGTATCCTGCGCATTGTCATCTTGAGAACGAGGAAATGTTCTTCGTCATGCAAGGTGCAGGTGAAGTGCGAATTGGTAGTGCAACCTATCCCATTCGCGAGGGCGACATCATTGCGTGTCCTGCAGGCGGAAAAGATACTGCACATCAAATCAAAAACACGGGCACGAAAGAACTGCGGTTCCTCGCGGTAAGTACCAACCTGATGCCGGAAATTGTTGAATATCCCGACAGTGGCAAGTTCGGCGTCTCTGCCAAATACCCGCCAGGTCCTGACGGCAAGCCACAGAACTTTCGCTTCATTGGCAGGGACGACCTCACTGTCGATTACTGGGAGGGCGAGGGCAAAAAATGATACTTGTCATGAATGTGCTGGAATTGTGGCCTCTGGATTAATGCGCGAATCCTCATTTTGCTCATGATGAACGGCGAGTGCTTCGTCCAGGTTAACGTAGCAAACAATGCCGGCCTGCCAAACCGTGTGGTCTTTTGAGGATTGGTCATTCTCTAGCATAATAGTTGCCAGCCATTTGCATGGAATTACAGTGACGCCCGGCGCATTACCGCGGTGCCGGTTCAGTACCTGCCAGGCTTCGTATTTATTCCGTTAAATATTCGCGTTTTGCTGTGACAGTGCTGATAGGTGTTCAGATGCCTCGGAGCGGAAGTCACGCTTTTCAGCATGAATATTTGCGTGAAAGCTCGGCTATAAAAAATTCAATAGACGCCTCGAAGCGTCAGGCCTTTGCTGATACGCCTGCCTGGTTGTTTTGACAATCTGGTCCCGGTTGCTCGTAATGCGCTCGGTTGTTGTATCTGGCTGCTGGTATTTCACAATCTGCTTTTTCAATTTTTTTAGACACGCTTTTCAGGGGAAATTTTAATGAACATTAGACACACTATTCCTGGAGTTGTGCTTGCGGCAGCCGGACTAATTGCTGCTGGCGCTGCGCAGGCTCATCATGGCACCGGCCTGTTCGAAGTCGACAAGGACGTTGAATACTCCGGAACATTGACCGAGATGGAACTTGTCAATCCGCACTCCTACATGCACTTTGAAGTTGCTGGCCCGGATGGACAGCCATTTGCGATGCGCTGTGAAATGCGTGCGGCGATGCTGATTCGTCGCTCCGGCTGGTCGGCAGAAATGTTTGTGCCTGGCGCACATGTGCAGATCAAAGGTCATCCACATCGCACCGATCCACATGCGTGTTATCTCGAAAGTTTTACGCTGAACGAAGCAGAGGAAATTGGTCGCAATGATCAGCTTTCCAGCACCAACGGTCCTGTTAACAATTCGGACCGGCCGCTGCGGTTAGCGTCAGGCGAGCCGAATATTTCTGGTGACTGGGCTGTTGAACAGGCAGTACTTACCGCGCCTCCAGGTGGCGGCCGTGGCGACATGATTCCGCGCAGCCAGATGGAAGCTTATTCAGCCGGCAAGATTACGCTTGCAGAAATTCGCGCGATAAACCCGACACCACGTCCGGTCTACACAGAAGCGGGCAAAGCAGCAGCTGATAAATTTGAAATGTGGTCCGTCAAAGACAACCCGCGTTTGTCTTGTATGCCAACCAGCGTCATCTATGACTGGACTTTCGACTGGCCCGTAAACCGTATTACCCAGACCACGTCGCAGTCGGGCGAAAAAGTAATCATCCTGGATTACGGCCTCTACACATTTACGCGTACTGTCCACATGGACATGGACGGTCATCCAGCCGATCTCGAGCCGAGCCAGTTTGGTCATTCAATCGGCAAGTGGGAAGGTGACACGCTGGTTGTCGACAGCATTGGTTTCGAAGCCGGTGTGTTGTCGCCACCAACACTAAGCAGCGAACAGCTGCATATCGTTGAACGGTTCACTCTGGATCCAAAAACGATGTCGATTCACCGCGAATATTCTGCGGTAGATCCTGTTTATCTTGCTGGCCCATATGAAGGCGCCGACACCGTGTTTATTTCTGAAACCCCCTTCATGATGGAAGGCTGCAAAGAAATGACACCGGAGTTTATGAACCAGGCTCAATAAGTCTGATCGCAAAGCGGAACTGGGCAATCACGTTCTGTACTCCATCGTACGAATAACAAAATGGCCACCTCATGGTGGCCATTTTGTTTTAGCGAGGCTCAATATTCGTGTGTTGCCGTGAGAAAAATTGTTACCTTTTTGAAACGTTGCTGGGTTAAGTTCTCCCGTAAACTTATTCGCCAGGACAAGCACGGATCTCGCGTTTTGTTGCCACAACCATGATGAATGACAGATACCAATCAGATGAATGATGCCGATGTAATCATTGCAGGTGGGGGCCCCGTCGGAATGGGACTCGCCATCGAACTCGGTCAGCGCGGCGTGCGGACGCTGGTGATCGAGAAATATCCTGAGCCGCAGCGCATTCCCAAAGGTCAGAATCTGACGCAGCGCACGATGGAACACTTCTATTTCTGGGGTGCGGAAGATGCACTGCGTGCCGCTCGGACAATTCCTGCAGACTATGGCATCGGTGGCCTTACTGCCTACGGCACGCTGTTGTCGGGTTATCACTATGACTGGCTCAAGCGTGAACTCGTGCGGCCCTATTACTTCACGAACAACGAACGCCTGCCGCAATATGCCACCGAAGAAGTGCTGCGCAAACGCGTGGCAGAACTGCAGAGCGTGCAACTACGCTACGGCTGGGTCGCGCAAAACGTGGAGCAGGATGAGCATGGTGTCAGATTAACAATCGCCGAACACCGCGGCAGTGGCAGCGATGTTGTGACCGGCCGATATCTGGTTGGTTGTGATGGCAGTGGTTCGGTCGTGCGAGAGTCTGCTGGTATTACGCAGACCTTGGCCGACCACGACAAACTTATGGTCCTGCTGGTATTTCGCTCGAAAGAGTTGAGCCGTCTGCTTGAACGTTTTCCAGGCAAGTCGTTTTATAACGTGCTGCATCCTTCACTAAAAGGTTATTGGCTGTTTTTCGGACGTGTTGGACTAGATGACGATTGGTTTTTTCACGCGCCCATCCCACGCGAAGCAGCGCAAGGTGATTTCGATTTTGCCGCCTACATGCATGCGGCTGTTGGTGCTGAGTTTGATGTGGAATTCGAACACACGGGTTTCTGGGATTTGCGTTTCGCCATAGCTGATCGCTACATCCAGAATCATGTGTTCCTTGCCGGCGACGCCGCGCATAGTCATCCTCCGTACGGTGGATACGGTATTAACACCGGATTCGAAGATGCGCGTAATCTCGGTTGGAAACTTGCGGCAACGCTGCAAGGTTGGGGTGGGTCGGCATTGCTCGCGAGTTATCACGAAGAGCGCCATGGCGTATTTGCGTCAACTGCGCGCGACTTCATCGAAAAAGCAATCGATGAAGACCGCCGGTTTCTCGACACGTGTGATCCGCAGCGCGACCTCGCTGCGTTCAACACAGAATGGTCAGCGCGCAGTTCTGGAGCCGTGGCCGAGGTTAATGCTTTCGAACCCAATTACCGCGGTTCTGCTATCAACTGCGGCATAACAAATGCTGGCTGCAACGCACTGGGCAGTCACACCTTGCGTGCGGAAGCAGGAAGGCATCTTGCGCCGCAACCGCTGAGCGATGGACGCAATATTTACGAGGCACTGGGTACGGGCTTCACCCTCATCGTGCTGGACCAGCAAGACGACGTTGTTGCGCAGTTTGTAAATGCCGCTGCGAGTCTACATATACCGTTAACCGTTGTGCGCGACACGCGCAGTGGTGGACGTGAACGTTATGAAGCAGGCCTGGTTTTGGTACGGCCTGATCAATTTGTAGCGTGGGCAAGTAATGTGGCCGATCCTGGTGCGGCGGCAGTGCTCGCGCGCGCAGCCGGCGTCGATTATTAGTTCACGCGATCAACCACTACTGCCGCGTTTCAGTCATGCCGGGATGAACTCATCCCGCTCATTAACGGTCTGTTGAATAATCGCTAACGTCAAGTTCGCAAGGGAGGTGCTATGGCAACAGTCAGTGTCAGATACATCGTTGATAATGTGGAGGCCGCAATAACGTTCTACACCACGCATCTGGGTTTCACAGTTGAAATGCATCCCGCGCCTGGTTTTGCATTACTGGCACGGGAGGAGCTTCGTTTGTTGCTCAACGCGCCGGGTGTCGGTGGGGCTGGTCAAGCCATGCCCGATGGACAATTGCCGAAGGCTGGCGGCTGGAATCGCATTCAGCTGCGCGTAACGGATCTCGCGTCGTTATATTCGAGTCTGAAGAGCGCTGGTGCAAAATTTCGCAACGAAATCACTCAGGGCCAGGGTGGCAAACAAGTGTTGCTGCAGGATCCAGCCGGCAACCTGATCGAACTGTTTGAGCCGGGTAAACGCGCATCCGCAGCGAACAAACCTGTGTTCAGAGGAGTTTTTCTCACCTCGGAAAATCCGCAAATAACCGCGCGCTTCTATCGGGATGTCGCTTTACTGGAACTTGAGGAAGTTGGCAGCGTGAATGATTACCGTTATTGGAAGTCCGACAAAAACAGTGTGCAACTTGCGATTCATGATGCGCGCAAATTTGCCGACTACACGTTTCCCGCGTTTCAGGAATCAAACACAACTCATCTCTATTTCCAGATTGATAGCCAGCAAGAATTTCTGGACCATTTGCGGACACAGAATGTCGAACCTGCAGCTATCGATGCAATAGTCGTGACTGTTGTTGATCCCGATGGTCGCAAGGTTATGTTTGGTACAGCCTAGTTCTGGACTGGCGACGTTGATTCGAGGGCCTTTCACACGCTGTGTATAGTTGAATTCGGTGATCCTTTTTTTTTCATGATCGAGCGGGAACAGTTTTTGCAGCTTTCTACGGTTGAAGCGACAGGTTTTCAGCGCGCTTCCGTGTGCTTGAAAGGAAAAACGGAAGCAATAGCGATGAATCTGCGTGTTACCGAAGTGTTTCGCCTTGAGATACAAGGCTGGAAGTTGAATCATCGTCATGCAGATTTCCAGAAAGATGTTTCGGCGAAATAGTTTTAATCAAGGTTGGCGAGTGACGGTTGTGAAAAGAAGAATTATTAGCAAGTTATGCAGCGGGTAAATTTAGTAACCGCCTGCGCATTACGACGTGGTTCTTCGTTGTAAGTCAGGAATTAATCCCGGAACTTAGGCATTTTAGTTTCGGTCACAAGTAGAGCGTGTTCGATACAACACAATCAGAAAATATGAGGAGGTAATTGATATGGCCGGAGGTTGGTCCCGCGATGGCGCGGTTCAGGATCAAATTGATGCAAGTGTTGAGGATGCGATCAAACAGGCACGCAGTCGTTTGCCTGTCGGTGCAGGCCTGACGACTTGCGAAGTATGCGATAAACAAATTCCTGAAGCGCGACGCAAGGCAGTGCCAGGTGTGCGACTGTGTGTCGTGTGTCAGGCAGAACTCGATAAGACCCAATCTGCATTTTCCGGCTACAACCGCCGCGGCAGCAAAGATAGTCAGTTGCGATAAACACCGGCAGTGATTGGCTCACTGATCTTGAGTCTCGTAGATGACAGAACATATTTAGCAGCTCATACGAATGTGTTGTGTGGAGTGTTGAGATATATCAAGTGGGTTTCATGGTCTTGAATAGAGGATGACGCTATGGAAAGTATCACCCAAAAAAATCCATCTTGCCTGATGAAAGATGGTTCACTGTTATTCCGCTTACCGGAAAATATTGATGCTCAATCCTGGTCCCGCGAAGCGCATACGAATGTAAGGAATGCGCCAACACATCTGCTGTGGAGCCGTAGTGATCACAATACGTTACCGTGTTCCGCGCATCTACTTGAGTACGTGCCTTCATTTTTTGCCAGAGGGGGTCGGGCTTGAACAGGGCAAACTACCTTGGTGCATGGATACTGATTCCTGAACTCTGTGTTTATCAGAAGGGCACTCCACCGTTAACAGGTAAATATATAATTTCGGGCAATGATCATGAAATTCGTTTCAGGATTGACTGGACCGACACCGAAGGGACGGACCACAAACTGGAATTTGGTGGGTCCCTCGATGGTGCAACCAATAACGTCGCAACGCCGGGCATCACTGGTGTGTCTTACGAAAAGATCGATGCGAATACACTCGACAGCACCGCATACGTCAATGCAGATGTTGTGATGTATGCCAGGAGAGTGGTGTCGTTTCGCAAGGATCTATTGGTTGTGTCGCAGATCAGTTATACCGATGACGGCAGTTTCAGCAATTTCCAGGTGTATCGGCGCGAAGCTACCTGGATAGCCTGATTCGACAAACACGATGAAGGGAATTTTTCGCCGTTGTGTTTATGCATGGCGTGATGGATTGCTGCTTAACTGCTCTTTCAGGAACGCAGGATCCCGTGAATAATGTGGTGATCCCTGACGCCGCTCGCGAAGATCTTTGTCGATCATCTGCCCTGGAAAAAACATGCCTCAACAATTGCCGGTCAAAAGAATAAATATCCTGAGTTTTCTTAAATTGTGCCTGATCGGCAACTCCGTAAGTTTTGTAGTTGTCTGGATCTTGCTAAGTATCCCAGCGATGGTCGGTGCACCCATTGTCAAATGGGAAGATGAATATATAACGGGGGTGATGACGGTCGTCGCTGGTCCTGTCGTAGTGGCAGCATTGGGACTTGTGTTCAGCGTCGTGCAAGCACTGTTCGCTGGTATTGGTTTGTTTTTATATTCCAGGTTCGCAAAAATCAGCATTACCTTTCTCGCT
The DNA here is from genome assembly GCA_040386995.1 of Pseudomonadota bacterium. Taxonomy (GTDB): domain Bacteria; phylum Pseudomonadota; class Gammaproteobacteria; order Pseudomonadales; family Pseudohongiellaceae; genus CAILUG01. The sequence goes on from JAZKES010000120.1 coordinate 18,327, forward strand.
GACGACTAGTTTTAACCACTGGCCGATCACGCAGAGTTTGCCGTGACGACAAGTGGTCTTAAGAAGTTTCATTAATCCTTCAAGACAACTTCATGATTCTGGAAACCTCACGTTTACTACTCCGGCAATGGCGCGACACCGATGCGGAGCCATTCGCGCAACTGAATGCGGATTCTGCAGTGATGGAATTTTTTCCCGCCACACTGAGCGCAGCGGAAAGCAATCTTCATATGCAGAGGCTCCGCGATGCGATAACGGAAAGAGGCTGGGGGCTGTGGGCAGTCGAGCTCAAGACAACAAATGAATTTATGGGATTCACGGGTCTCAATATTCCATTTTTTTCCGAACTGCCGTTTTATCCCTGTACAGAAATTGGCTGGCGTCTTGCGAAGAAGTTCTGGGGTAACGGGTATGCAACTGAAGCAGCGAAAGCCTCACTGGAATTTGCGTTTGCGAAGCTCGAACTTGATGAAGTGGTCGCGTTCACGCCGGTATTGAATTTACGTTCGGCCGCAGTAATGCAGAGACTGGGGATGGAGGATACGAAGAAAAATTTTCTTCACCCCGCTATTCCAACCACGAATAAATTGCGGGAACACTTTCTCTATAGAATAACCAGAG
>JAZKES010000120.1:19047-50403 GCA_040386995.1 Pseudomonadota bacterium
ACTATACACGGTGGTTGTGCCGCTGATTTCGTTGCCGAGTACGAGTAGCGGCGCACCAGTTGGTGAATCTTCCGCCTTGATGAACAGAATACCTTCTGGTCCTAAATCGCCCGCATATTCGGCCGACACATCACCGACGGAAAAATCGCGGTTGTTTGTATAGCTTACAAATTTAGTCGCAGCAGGTTCGGTAACGTCAAACACCGCAACACCTCCCACGCGTTCAAGACCAACGAATGCGTAGAGATTGCCTCTTACTTTTCCAACCGTAACACCCTCTGGCTCAGGGCCTTTGTCATCACTGCGCGTATCAAATGAATTGTTGGCGTCGTGCGAGCTGTTGAAATTTGCGGGGTCGGCAAGTGCAGTCATACGTTCCAGGGTGTCGCCCGAATCATAGACTTGTGCGCCGCTTTCATCCCAGATGGAAATCGAACGGGTGCCGTAGGTAAATAGTTGTTCGTAATCGCCATCATGATCAGGATTGCCTTCGGTTCGAACAATTTTCAAACGACCGATGTTCGCATTGTTTTTCAACGTCGCTTCGAGCGGTGCCGGAAACAGCGTGTTATCGAGATCGAGTGAGCTGATGCGTGCTTCGTCAAGATAAGTGCAGTTGCCGCCGGAATAACTGAAGAACGGCAATGTGGGGCAGTTTGCCGCGGTAGTTGAATTGATGTATTCGCGCGCATCACCTTCGTTGGCTGTAATCAGGAAGGTCCGTCCTTTTGTTTCATATGCTGCGATGCCATCGGGCATATACAGACCGCGGATGGGCCAGTTCTTGATATTGATGCCACTATCACGATCGCTACCATCGAGACCGAAGCCCGGAGTGTTGTAATTTTTTGTGCCGAGGCTTCTGATGCTCGTAACGGTTGCGCTGCGGATATCGATTTCTGCAATCGCATTGTTTTCCTGCAGCGTGACCCAGGCGGTGCGCGAATCGTGCGAGGTTGCGATATATTCCGGTTCGAGGTCTTCGGCTACCGAAGCGCCCGGTCCGCTGATTCTTATGCCAGTGAGATCCATGTTATTGAAGTCGCTGAAACCAGCACTGACTGCTATAGCCGACAAAGCACCATTACTCACGTCGACAATTGTCACGCTGCCTTCGGGGTCAGTTTGATAATCGCTGCTTGGCTCACCTTCGTTGGCGAGCAATACATAATTACCGTTATGCGTGAACGTCACCATGTCTGGAAGTGCGCCCGCCTCAACATGATTCAGGTAATGACCTGCTGTGTCATAAAACGCGACCCAACCATTTGCTTGCTTGTCATCATTTTCAACAGCGATAGCAACAAGGCCGTCATGCACGGCAACACTGTTAATTCCGCCACTGGCTGGAATTTCGAGCGCTACATCAATTGTGCTGAGTAGTGACGGCTGCGTTGGATCGCTCAGGTCCAGAATGTCTACGGTCTTGTCAGCCGCATTGATTACAAAAAGAGTCTGGGTTTGAGGATCATGTGCAACGATTTCGGCTGCACCAGCGGCGAATGCGCCAGATGCGTAGGTGCCGATTGGCAAGAGGGCGATCGACACATCCTTGGGAGCGGCAGATGCAAATGCACTGGCCATCGCAATTGAAAGGGAAAGAGTTGTACGTCTAAGCATGAATGTTCTCCACATAAGTCATCGTTATTCTGATTGGCGTGATCGCAAAATAATGGCAGTTATCGGCCGGATGAAGCTTAAATAGGCACATTGTCTTAAGCCACAAATACTCAATTCTTTATTTTTCAGTCTGCAATAAAATTTTTCTGAAAATTTATTTTTCATTAATATAGTTTCTTTATTTCTTAACGAAGTGATGGCTGTGTTTTTTTATAGCAGTGACGATTCGATTTTTCTCGAATCAGCGTGTCGGTCAGGTACCGTCATGTTTCTGGAAATAGCGAGAAGAGTTAACTCTTGATGAGTCGCAAGGAGAGCGCGGAAATCGTTGCAGTGCGAGAGTCAGCGGCGAGAAATTTTCGAAACACTTGATGCGCGAGACAAGATTTCTGAAGGGATTTTCTTATTCAAGAAAATAAGTAATCGTTGTGACAACACGAACTCGTTTGTCGATCTGTTTTTCAGGTCGGTCATTCGGAATTTCTACCGCGGGTAATACTTCAAAAACACCCTGGTTTGCAGATTGAATGTTGCCGACGGTGGCGTGCGATTCTGTTGCAAACTGTTGCGCCGCTTCGCGCGCACGAGTGGTTGCTTCTGCGAGCATTTCGGTTTTTAAATCGTTGATGCCCGTGAATATAAAGCTCGGACCTGCGGACCATGCATCCGACGTGAACACAACGCCGACACGCAACAAGTCGGCTACGGACTGTGCCGCAGCGGCAAGCGCGGTGACATCTTCTGATCGCACGAGCATTTCTTCGGTGAGAACATAACGCACTTCAGCGGAAGTCTGGCCCGAATAGAAACCTGCCAACCGATCTTCCACGGTTATGTTCTGCACTTGCAGATTCGCGTCGGTGAAACCTTTGTCTTGCATAAACGTGCGCACCAGCGTTTCTGATTGCTCGAGTTTCGCACGCGCTTGTTCGAGGTCTGAACCCGTTGCAACAAAACGCACAGGCCAGAAGCCGAGGTCTGCGCGCACTGCGCGTTCAGCAAGGCCTTTGACGACAACTGTACGCAAGGGTTCGCGGCTTGTGACAAGTCCATCGGCAACAAACCAGCCACCGACAGCAACACCAAGCGCGAGAACGAGCGCAGCAGGTAAATACGACGTATTCATGTGGAATCCATTCTTGTTGGCGTTAAACCAGAATAACGTCGAGGACCGCAAGCGTCCAGCGCGAGGATGAATAGCGGCTTAAGGAATCTCTGATTAGTTGCGGATATGTTACACCCACGAAAGTAGGTATCCAGCGTAATAAACAACCTGGATTCCCGTCCCCGCTTTCGCGGGGACAAGCTTTAAAAGCCGCGGGAATGACGAATTGGTCAGGACCTGCTTGACCTGATGCACACGAATTAATCAGGACCTGCTTAACCTGATGCACAAGGCGAACGTGATACACGCAGATGGTTGCTCAGGTCCCTCTTGGTTTTGCCTTGTGTGTTGCGGGTGTGCTCCAGGGATCATCTGGCCACGGATGGCGCGGGTAGCGACCTTTCATTTCTTTCTTCACTTCCGGATACGTACGTTGCCAAAAACTGCCGAGATCCTGAGTGATCTGCAGAGGTTTGCCGCCAGGCGATAATAAATGCAAAGTCAGCGGTACACGTTTGTCGGCGATTCTGGGTGTTTCAGCAAGACCAAATAATTCCTGCAGTTTGACCGCAAGCACTGGTGGGCCTTCGCCGTCATACTGAATCGGCCGTTCCATGCCAGAGGGTACTTTGATGCGCTGGGGCGCGTGGGTGTCGATGTGTTGTAACTGATTCCAGTCGAACATACTTTTAAGTGCTTCGACCAGTTCCACTTCGCTGAGTGCATCGAGGCGTGTCTTGCCAAGGAATGCTGGCTTGAGCCAGCTTTCACGAGTGGCTAGCAAGGTGGTGTCGGAAACATCGGGCAATTGTAATTCGGACATGAACTTGCGTAACAGTGCGACACGCGCGCGCCACTGCAGTAGTGATTCTGTCCAGGGTAGACACTGCAGACCGTACTCTGCAACTGCATCACTCAGTGCTTGTGCGGCCTGATCTGGATCGGGACGGCCCGCAGGTTTTGACGAGAGCAGGATTTGTTCAAAGTGGGTTTCTCTTCGTGCGATCAGCGCGCGACTCGCATCGTCCCAGCGCACGATGTCCTGTTCAGTAAAGCGGTCAGGAAAATCGCGATGTAATCTATCTTCATCAATGGGTGCGGCGCGCAACACAAAACTGTCTTTGCTTTCATACCGTAATTCGCTGATCACGAGCCATTGCACACCGAGTAAGCGGCTGTCATCGCTGATACGAGCGCTGCGGCCATTGCTCAACTGGTAGCGATATTTATCCGTTGGATGTTGGCGCGCAATTCTATCGGGGTAAGCATGCAGCAGAATGTCGCCAAGTTCGTACGCGTGAATCTCCGCTTGCGTCGCGTTATTTATACGCAAACGTTGGCGCCACTGGTTTGCGGTTTGACTAATGGATGACAGCGCGGCTTTTGATACGTGCTGGGCTTGGGTGTCATTCATTCGCGATGTTGAGCGAAAATCCATCAGTGCCTGCCAGCGTGGTTGCCAGTCATCACCGCGATAATTTTGCAACGGATCACGTGCTTCGAGTAACGCAGCAAGATCGCAGGCAAGTACAGTCTCGCGTATTTCTGTCGGCGCCAATAACATCGCCGCAAACCGTGGATGAGTGCCGAGTGCGAGCATACGTTTGCCAAAATCGGTGATGCGATATTTGCTATCCAACGCATTCAGACTGCGCAGCAGATCTTTTGCTGCGGCGTACGTGCCGGGCGGTGGTGCATCAACAAAACGTAATGTTTCGCTTCCCCATGTTGCGAGTTCGAGAGCGAGGCCAGCCAGATCAACATTCTGGATTTCGGGTGTGCGCGACACATCGAGCCGTTGCGATTGTGGCCACAGGCGATAACTCCAGCCTTCAGCGACACGGCCCGCACGCCCACTGCGCTGATCAGCAGACGCTTGTGATATGTAAACTGTTTCGAGTCGGGAAAAACCGGAGTTGGGATCGAAGCGAGGCTCACGAGCCAGTCCTGAATCAAGCACGACTCTCACCCCCGGCAGGGTCAGTGAGGACTCGGCAATATTGGTCGCAAGAATGATGCGACGTTTGCCGCTAGTGTCGGGCATCAACGCGGCACTTTGTTTTTCCACCGGCATTTCGCCGAACAGCGATATGACTGATATGGCGTCGAACGTATCGCCCGATAACAAACGCTCGACTTGCAGAATTTCGCGTTGGCCCGGCAAAAAAATCAGCACGTCGCCGGTGTGCTGTTCAAGCACTTGATCAACACACCGCTTGATATGGAAAGCCAGTGCTTCATCACGCTTCGCCGGAAAATACGCAATGCTTACAGGGAAGCTGCGCCCGGCACTCGTGATTCGCTCGGCCTGCAGGAAGGTCGCGAGTTTGTCGCCATCGAGTGTTGCGGACATCAGCACAATGCGCAGGTCGTCACGCAGTTGGGTCTGCACATCGAGGGCCAGCGCAAGTCCGAGATCGCCGCTTAAATGCCGCTCATGAAATTCGTCGAACAGAATGGCCCCAACATCTTCAAGAAGCGGGTCGTCCTGAATCATACGTGTGAGTATGCCTTCGGTGACGACTTCAATACGTGTCCGAGCGGAGACCTTGTTATCAAAACGAATTCGATAACCAACAGTTGCGCCCACGTCTTCCCCGAGCTGTCTTGCCATGAACATAGCGGCAGCACGAGCAGCAACGCGGCGTGGTTCGAGCATCAGAATTTTTTTGCCTGCGCACCAGGGCGCGTTCAGTAGTGCAAGCGGCACTTGGGTGGTTTTGCCCGCGCCCGGCGGCGCTTCGAGGATAAGGCGAGTGTGTTCCCGCAATTTTATTTCGATTGCGGGTAACACTTCGTGGATAGGGAAATCTTTCGTGTTCAATGAATGGTGCTCGTCACGCTGGTACAAGTAAGCCGATCATGTGCGATTTGTATCAGTCGTGAACGAGCCGGAGAAAACGCGGATAAAAGTTTCCGCGTGGATTAAAAACGCCCGAGACTGGTAGCTGGATCCATGCCCAGCATCAGATTGAGATTCTGGATCGCTGCGCCTGACGCACCTTTGCCCAGGTTGTCATAGATCGCGATGAGCACGGCTTGCGCCTTGTTGTTATCAGCGAAAATATGCAGGCGCATCTGGTTGGTGCCATTCAGGCTTTCTGGATCAAGTGTTGGTGAACGTTCATGCGCAGCAAACGGTGCGACGGTAACGAAGCTGTCTTTGATCGACGCATAATAATCAGCCAGTGCGTCATGAAGTTCTTTGCCGCTCGGTATTTTTTTCAGCGTGGCAAGTTGCAGCGGCACTGACGTCAGCATGCCTTTCAGAAAGTTACCAACGGCAGGAACGAATAACGGCGTGGTGCTGAGTTTGGCGTACTGTTGCATTTCCGGCAGGTGCTTGTGTGCGAAGGTCAGGCCATAAGGCATAAATTCGGGTGCGGCATCACCTTTGGTTTCGTAGTCGGCGATCATGCCTTTTCCACCGCCCGAGTAACCCGATATTCCGTTTACGGTAATTGGGTGGGAAGCCGGCAACAGGCCCGCGGCGATCAGCGGCCGCAACACAGCGATCACACCTTGTGGCCAGCAACCCGGATTCGACACACGTTTCGCTCTGGCGATAACACCAGCCTGATCGTTGTCGAGTTCTGCATAACCGTAAGTCCAGTCTTGCGCCACGCGGTAAGCGGAGGAGGCGTCTATCACACGGGTTGTCGGATTGGTGATCAGTGCAACACTTTCCCGTGCTGCTTCATCCGGAAGACAAAGTATCGCTACGTCTGCGGCGTTTAATAATTCGGCGCGCGCGGAGGCGTCTTTGCGCCTGGCCTCGGGCACAGACAGCAGTTCAATGTCAGCGCGTGCAGCCAGTCGTTCGCGAATTTGCAAACCTGTGGTGCCGGCTTCTCCGTCGATGAAAATTTTTGCGGCCATACCGCGTCTCCGTTATGCAGTGCCTCAGGAATAACGTTGTTATCAGTGAAGCAAACTAGTCAGGTTCAATGTGCCAGCTTTGTTGGAGGGAGTGTTATCACAAACCAGCCATGGCGATGAGCGCGCAGGGTAAACACCGCAGGCGCTTTCGTCCAGCCAAAGCGCGAGGATGGCAACGTTGGCTCCTTCTTTGAGGCAGCGTCCTCGATGAAGTTACGAGGTTGTAGAACACTGGTGCATGAAGAGATGCGGAAATAGAGCACGCAAATCCATCATCCAGACCATCGCTACAGCCTGAAAAGATTTCACTGCCAAACGGGCTTGGCGGGTCGTTGATTTTCAGCTGAAAAAGTCGATCCTGGTCCCTGCTGCGAAGCCGCCTGCGCTACAAACACAAAGCAGATAATGTGCACATTTGTGCAATCTAAGGCAAAAAACCCGGTCATGGTGCAAATAATGTGTAATAAATGTGCATAAAACGCTGGCGCTATTTTAAGTCGTGTGATATTTCTTTTCGCCAATGAGATGAATGTACGGCAGGCGGAAGTTAGACCCTCTTGAAAGACTGCTGGTCGGCACGGCAGAGCCGGATCCCTTAATAACATGGCAATCCGGCGGATTGCAGAAGTACCGGGTTAACAGAACGCTTACCTGAATCTGCCCACTACAACGTGGTGGCGGACATCAATTGGAAGGTAATTGAAAGGTAGTAGGTGTACTCATGGATGAAGTGCATCGGCGCGTTCCAGGGATGACTGTTGAAAACTCGTACTCAATTAAAAGAACAGGGGGTTGTTCATGTCATTAATCAGAGGTCTTCGTTATCCCACCGCATTGGTTTTTGGTCTGCTTTTTACAGGTGCCATTTTCTGGAGCTTGTGGTTATTCACCAACGTCACGTTTAACGTGGCTGCAATAAAGACGGTACAGATTCAGTTCAGTCGAACCATTGTTGATACACCACCAGATAACTTCCAGCCAGAAACGATTACCCAACCACCTGTTTTCGACACTATTGATATTGGCCCGCTGACCGAAGGTCCAACCGCTGTAGCCACTGTGGTGACAAAAGAAGTCATAGGATTACCAAAGCTCGATGGGCCGGTCATCGGAGGATTTGAGGATCGTGATGTTCAACCACTGGTCAGAATCGAGCCGGAATATCCTCGAAGAGCGATCGAGCGAGGCATTGAAGGGTGGGTAACTGTTCAGTACACCGTGAGCGGAACGGGCGCAGTAACCGATGTAGTAGTTGTCGAGAGCAGTCCGCCGAATGTATTCGATGATGCTGCGGTAAAAGCCGTCAGTCGCTGGCGCTACAACCCAAAAATTGAAGGTACTGTTGCAGTAGAGCGTGTGGGTATCCAGACACTGCTTCGTTTTGAGCTAGAAGAAGAATAACGAATCAGGGGAGGGGGACGTTACAGGGACATCGAGTGTGTTATTGATGTCCCTTTTTTCCCTCATATGACGCAGCTATACGATTTCGCACAAAACTTGCGAAGGTATCTGGAATTTTCCTGTCCTGGTTTGCGGTCACGACGATAGATTGGCCAAATATCCGCAGGAAAGACTTGTAAAAAACTCGTTCGATGGAGTTACTGAAGTAAAAGGCTGGCAATGAAATTATCTTCCAAGACGTTATTGAGCATTGTTGCAGTGCTGCTCATTGCGGCTCCCCTCACTGTGATCATAACCTTGCTTTTGTACCCGCTCTGGTCCTGGCTTGATGTTATTGCGGGAGTGGAGTCGCTTGGCCACTCTGGCCCTGCCAAGTGGTGTTATGAAGTGGTTTATCTGGTGCTCGTGGTGGTGGGTACCAGATATGTGTTCAAGAAGAATATGGCCGCACAATAAGCCGGTTTGTTGCGGCCTTGTCCATTGCCCATTTTTCTCTCTCGCCAAACCTTTTTGGTTGTTCAGGAAGCCCGCGCGATCCGCGCTGCAGCACTACGCTGCTGAAAAGCCCGGTGAACCTTCGAGTTTTACTAAAGAGTGATTTGGACTTCTATCTACGCGACACAGGGCACGAGCGCCGGTTTACGTATTGGAGTTGATGCAGCTTGATGTGGATGGTGTCGCGTGTTGAATGGACTAACGAATCGCTGAAACAGGTCTGTTCCAGCTATTCGCGTATTATTGAAGTGAACTCAAGAATCCCTGTCTGCTTTCTCGGGAGTCCAGAGGCGAATATTGGATAAACCGCCAGCGCCGGTTTCTTCACCTGTGCTGTTAACCTGGGTATAAAAAAGTGTGCCGCTGTATTCGCCTGGGGTGATGATGAAGGTTGCAAAATCACTCAGGCCTTCTTCGCTATTGTCACCAACGTGAAAGCTGAAAACAGCAATATCGTGTTCATCCCAGAAGCCAGGCGCGAGTGTCCATGTTGCAAAAACATTCTTCTCGTCCCATCCGCCTACAACCAGTTCAATGTCCAGCGATGCTGATGCGTCGAGGTCGCTGGTTATTTGTTCGTCGGTCTGCCAGGTTTCAAAATTGAACGGTGAGCCAACTGCTTCGATATCGGCGGAGCTGCTTGGGTCGCCCTTGCCAGGACTACAGGCGTACGCATTATCGAGTAACCAGTGTCGGAGAGTGGTGCCGTCATTTGACTCGCATGACAAGGTGCGGGCGCTGGTGTAGCTGGACAGGCCCAGGGTTAATACGGTTGTCATGATCAGGGTGGCAAAACGGCAAGTTTTCATTCGGCAAAACCTCAAGGAAAAGCTTATTTCTGGTTATTGCCAATTAAGTTAGCAGCTATTGTGCCAAGAAAAATAACCATAAGAATCATTGAGATATGGCAAGTGCAAAAGTGGTTTGCATAGAGAGTTAACAAAATAGGCTCAATAGCTGAATTAGGTGCAAAAAATCCTGACACCATTACGCCATCAGGGTTGCGTTTGTTTCACGAAGGGAACGTGTTCTTTTGTATCTGCGCCGGCTGACGTGTCGCACGACCGTAACAGGTGATGAGACTAGCTTACTCGGCGTGAGGTAGTGCTCTATTCCATTCTTACTCACACACGCTAGCTTTTTGTGTTTTATGCGTTTGCCGTAAGCACTCATCTGACCCAGCTCGACTACAACTGGGAAGTGCTGCCGGAAATACCTGGGTTGAGTAACTGGTACCAGCAATTTGCAGAACAGGAACTTGCGCGAAGGATTCTTGCTGACAATAAAGCTGCTACAGGAGCTGTTGCGGCGCGGTTGGCCGACAGCTCGGCCATGGTGTAGCTCCCGCCGCGAATATAAGAACAATCACAAAAAGCTAAAGTTAATTTTTTATTTCCTGCGCAGCGAAGTGTGCTGAAATGCCATCGTGCCGTCAGGCCAACACATTTGCCCGGGCCGTCCGTCCGGGTGAGTGTCATAAGACAAACTACCAATGAATCCAACAGACAACACCGTAGAAACACTTCCTGGCAAACCTTGCCCTCGTGTGGATTTTGATCCGTTCTCCGATGCGAGTCTCGATGAGCCTTTCGCCGCGTTCGAAGAATTGCGCGAACTTGCGCCTGTGCTTTATCTGCAGCAATACGAGTGTTACGCAGTTATCGATTTCGATGTCATCAATACCGTGCTGACGGATTGGGAGACTTTTTCCTCCTCGGCAGGTGTTGGTCTTATCAATTTTAATCACGACAAACCGTGGCGGCCCAAGAGCATCATTCTGGAAGTTGATCCACCCGATCATAATGTGACGCGACGTGTGCTCAATCGGGTCTTGTCGCGTCCGGCAATGGAAAAAATGCGCCAGACGTTTGCGGCTGAAGCGGCAACACTGATTGCCGACCTTGTCTCGCGCAAAGAATTTGATGGTGTGAAGGATCTTGCTGAAGTGTATCCGCTCAAGGTATTTCCCGATGCGGTAGGGCTGAACAAGGTCGGGCGCGAAAATCTGCTCGCCTACGGTACGCTTGCGTTTAATGCCACGTGTCCGCGTAATCATTTATTTGAAAAATCGATGCAAGGGGCCGACGAAGTTATCGCCTGGATCATGAGTCAATGCTCGCGCGAAGCACTAACCCCCGACGGTTTGGGAGCGCATACTTTTGCAGCAGTCGAGCGTGGTGAAATAACTGAGGCGGAGGCGGGTATGCTGGTACGCTCGCTGCTGTCGGCTGGTGTGGATACCACAATCAATGGTGTGGGTAATGCGCTCTATTGTTTCGCGCGTTTCCCGGCAGAGTGGCAGAAGTTAAAAGCACATCCTGAACTTGCACGTAGCGCAATTGATGAAATCTTGCGGTATGAAGGTGGCGTGATGAATTTTTTCCGCACCACAACAAAAGAGGTCAATCTCGGTGGTTATCACATTCCCGGTGATGAAAAAGTTCTCGTGATGTTTGCTGCGGGTAATCGCGATCCGAAGCGTTGGCCTGACGCTGCTACCTTTGACATCACGCGCGAGACCAAGGGGCATCTTGGTTTTGGCAGTGGCGTACATACCTGCGTAGGGCAAATGGTTGCGCGCCTGGAAGTTGAACTCGTGCTTGCAGAACTCGTCCAACGCGTAGAGCATATTGAACTTGCGGGGCCGCCAGTACGCCGGCTGAACAATGCATTGCGGGGGCTTGGCTCCCTGCCGTTACGAATAAGTTGAGTTGAGTTGAGTTGAGTTAAGTTGAATAGAATAGAGGCGAAGTTGAAGACTGTAGACAAAGTAATCAGGGAAGTTGCACCGAATCCGCAACAGCGGAACGCTGCTGCGTATGTTGTGAATGGTGCTAAAAATTCCGCAGGCAACGGGCGGATGGGTAATGGCGGCCGTGATCACGTCGATGCCATCAACCAGATTTTCGCCGAATTCGAACTTGCCTATCACAACCAGTTCCACAAGGCCTATGCGCAGGAAGGTAGCCTGAACCTCGCCAAGAAATACTGGCTGAGCTGTCTTGCCGACTTTTTGCCTGAGGTTATTTTGCGTGCGGCCCGGCAGGTCATCAAATCGCAGGAGTATCTACCGACCGTGGCCAGTATGGTCAAGGCCTGTGAAAATGCATTATCGCTGTTTGGCCTACCGACTCCACATGTTGCATATGTCGAAGCGTGTTGTGCACCAGAGCCGAAACACAGTTACCAGTGGTCACATCCTGCTGTATACCTGGCAGGTAAACACACTGGCTGGTTTGAGTTGGCGACTGAAACGCAGTCTGCGATTTTCCCTGTGTTTGAATACAACTATCAGCTGCTGTGCCAACAGGTGCTGCGCGGCGAACAACTGGACATCCAGATTCCTGTCGCATTGCCTCAGACTATTTCTGCACCACTCAGTCCGGAAGAAAACATGGCCAGGCTGAAAGTGTTGCGGGAAAAGTTCGCGTTGTAATAGTGCCCCATCTCTGGAAGTCATCAGCAAAATGAAAAACCTGGCCATGGATAGTTTTAATACTGAATTCCTGGCCAACCAGCCGCAACATCTACCCCGTCTTGCGCAATGGTATTTTGCTGAGTGGGGCGAACTCACTCAGGCAGCTTCAGTACAAGTAGTAGAAACACGGCTGCAGGAATATCTGAATACCGACCGGATTCCGCTCATCATGATTGCGGAAAATGCCGGTGAGCTGATGGGGGCAGTGCAACTCAAATACCGTGAAATGCCCATCTATCCAGAAAAAGAGCATTGGCTCGGCGGTGTATTTGTCGCTGAACAATTTCGCCATCGCAGAGTTGCGGAGACGCTCATCAGAAAGGTGCTTGCCCTTGCAAGGCAAATGGGTGTGGATGAATTACACCTGCAAACAATAAGACAGGATGGTGGTTTGTACAGTCGACTCGGTTGGCAGGCTGTGGATCGAATCAATTATCGAGGACTGGATGTGCTGGTGATGGTCAAAAAACTTGGTCGTACTTATGATTGAGCCAAGTTATGGTTCTGACCAACATGGACTGATCTGGGGTTATCGTTTTTCGCCGGGCCGACCCGCACAAGTGGTTACTTCGGAAGAAGCAGCCAAGGCGATGGGAAACATAAATTTCGAAGCGTCTGACGATTTTTTCTGGTTACATTTTTCACTCGCGAATGCGGCGTCCGAATCCTGGCTGCGTCAGCATTTCAGTTTGCCTCCCGCTTTTTTCGATACCTTACAAAGTGGTGTCAGTTCTACACGTCTCGAGCAGGACGAAGATTTTCTGGTGGCAGTCATTCAGGATGTGTTGTTCGGATCAAAGTTCGATGCTGCAGCAGTGGGTAGCACGAGTTTGTGCATCGGACCAAGGCTGCTCTTGAGTGCAAGGCTACGACCGTTGCGTTCGGTCGATCAGTTGCGCGGCACAGTGCGCGCGGGTTATGTGTTTCGCTCACCAGTAGAACTACTCGCTAATCTGCTGCGTGAACAGGCCAATGTGCTGGCGGAAATTCTGCGGCGCTCGACTACTCATGTTGATGAAGTGGAAGACAAGTTTCTCGCGCATCGCAGTGTTACTTCGCGCGGGGAGCTTGGCGCATTACGCCGTTCTCTCGTGCGCTTGCAGCGATTGCTCGCGCCAGAACCAGCAGCACTGTTTCGTTTGTTGAATCGACCACTTTCGTGGATTTCGGAAGATGACCTGCAGGATTTGCGTGGCGCAGCGGAGGAGTTTTCTGCGGCAATTCACGACACCACAGCGGTGGTTGAACGTGTAAAGCTGATTCAGGAAGAGTTAGCTGCGCTGAACAATGAACAAACCGGACGCACATTGTTCGTCCTTACGATCGTGACGGTGCTCGCGCTACCAATCAACTTGATCGCAGGTTTGTTCGGCATGAACGTCGGCGGCATACCCCTGACTGAAAATGGCAGCGGCTTTTTTATTATTGTCGGCGGGTTGGTACTGCTGACGGGAATTCTTGGATACATCGCGCTTGGCAAGCGAAAGGACTAGCGAACGAAAAGCTGGATTTCCATGCGGCGTTTCTGAATCTCGTCTTACGATAGTCGAGCGATGCAGTTGACGTGAGATGAGGCACGCACGATTGTTGATGTGAGATGAGAGACAAGTGGTGATGTGAGATGTGAGGCGACCGCTGACTGGCTTATCCAGGGATGCCTTGAATAACTCGTCATTCCCGCGGAAGCGGGAATCCAGGTTGGTGACTTTTCTGCCTATCCGCCCCCGCCTTTGTTGCGACCAGATTTCAAAGGCGCGGGACGTAATTTGAATTAGCGAGAGGCTCTTAAGACAACTTCTTGTATTTTATTCTGGTCGGTTCGTTATCACCCATACGTTTCTTGCGATCAGCTTCGTAGTCGGTGTAGTTGCCTTCGTGCCAGATAACTTCGCTGTCGCCTTCGAACGCCAGGATGTGTGTGGCGATACGATCAAGGAACCAGCGATCATGCGATACGACAATTACAGTGCCGGGGAATGCAAGCAAGCCTTCTTCGAGAGCACGTAATGTTTCTACGTCGAGGTCGTTGGTCGGTTCGTCGAGAAGCAGCACGTTGGCGCCGCGTTTCAACAGCTTCGACAAATGTACGCGGTTGCGTTCTCCACCCGATAAATCACGAATGAATTTCTGCTGGTCGCTGCCTTTGAAGTTGAAACGACCGACATACGCGCGCGAGGCAACTTCATAAGTACCGATCATCATGTTTTCGGCGCCGTCGGAAATTTCCTGCCATACCGTGTTGCTGTCGTTAAGTGCATCGCGACTCTGGTCGACATACGCAAGATCTACGGTTTCGCCCAGTGTGATGCTGCCGCTGTCAGGTTGTTCCTGGCCGACGAGCATACGCAGGAAGGTGGTTTTACCGGCACCGTTGCCGCCGATGATGCCCACGATACTGCCGCGCGGTACGCTGAAGCTCAGGTTGTTGATCAACATGCGATCACCAAAACCTTTGCAGAGATTTTCTACTTCGATAACTTTTTCACCGAGACGCGGACCAGGTGGAATGTAGAGGTCGAGCGTTTCGTTGCGGGTCTGAAATTCTTTCGACTGCATTTCCTCAAAGCGAGCGAGACGCGCCTTGCTCTTGGCCTGACGACCTTTTGGATTCTGTCTTACCCACTCGAGTTCTGACTTGATGGTCTTCGACATGGACGATTGCTGCTTCGATTCAATTTCGAGGCGTTTTTCCTTCGCATCCAGCCAATCGCTGTAGTTGCCTTCGTAAGGAATGCCATGGCCGCGGTCAAGTTCGAGAATCCAGCCTGCTGCGTTGTCGAGGAAATAACGATCATGGGTAATCGCCACGACTGTGCCTGTGAAATCTTTCAGGAAACGTTCGAGCCATGCGACGCTGCCGGCATCCAGATGGTTAGTAGGCTCGTCGAGCAGCAACATATCGGGGTTGGAAATCAACAAGCGACAAAGTGCGACACGGCGCTTTTCACCGCCTGAAAGAGTTTGAACTTCTGCATCCCAGGGTGGCAGGCGCAGAGCATCGGCGGCAATTTCCAGCGCGCGATCCACATCCCAGCCGTTGCAGGCATCGATCATGCCCTGTAATACGCCTTGCCGTTCGAGCAATGCGTTCATTTCGTCATCACTCATCGGCTCGGCAAATTTGTCGCTGATGGCATTGAACTCATCGACCAGGTTTTTGATTTCACGTATGCCGTCTTCGACATTGCCGCGTACGTCCTTGCTGTTGTCGAGCTGTGGTTCCTGCGACAGATAGCCGATTTTGAGCTCGGGCTGCGGACGCGCTTCGCCGTTAAATTCCGTGTCGACACCAGCCATGATGCGCAGCAGTGTGGATTTTCCTGAGCCATTGAGGCCCAGCACACCGATTTTGGCGCCGGGGAAAAACGATAAGGAAATATCCTTGAGAATTTCGCGCTTCGGCGGTACGACCTTGCCAACGCGATTCATGGTAAATACAAACTGGGCCATAAATTTACGGATTTTGGGATAGAATGACGGGGCCGCGATTCTACTCGTTATCCTTTCGCCAAGTCCATTCTGCAGGCATATGCATGTGCAGGGTGTTCTCCGAAGAGATTCACTTTGTGTTTTTAACAAACCAGGTGAGCCAGTAGCTGGTTTGTTTTCTGCACCGCATGAATTCATCCCTGTACTCACGCCGGATCTGGCTGCAATTTATGGCGAGAATGGATTGCGGGCATGACAAAAATGCAGGAAAGTTTTTCGACCATTCCGCCGAAATCTATCTGCATAACCTGTCCAGCCACTGGTTTTACAAGTGCTGGTGAGTGTTTGAAATACAAAATTAAAGCATTACCTGAATACCATTTGAGGAATTTTATGTTTAGCAAAACCATGACAATAGCCGGCTTCGACGATGAACTGGCCAGTGCTATTGCCGGCGAAGGTGTAAGGCAGCAGGAACACATCGAGCTGATCGCTTCAGAAAATTATGCGAGCCCGCGTGTGCTTGAAGCCCAGGGCAGTGTGTTGACCAACAAATATGCCGAAGGTTATCCAGGCAAGCGTTATTACGGCGGCTGCGAATACGTCGATAAAGTGGAAACACTTGCGATTGAACGCGCCAAGACCTTGTTCAAATGTGGTTATGCGAACGTTCAACCCCATTCGGGTTCACAGGCCAACACCGCCGTTTATTCAGCCCTCATGAAACCGGGCGACACCTTGCTTGGCATGAGTCTCGCTCATGGTGGTCATCTTACGCACGGGGCGAGCGTGAGTTTCTCCGGTCGCGTTTATAACGCGATTCAATATGGTCTTAATGCTGTGACTGGCGAGATCGATTATGAGGCGATGGACAAACTCGCCGCGCAACATAAACCCAAAGTCATCGTTGCAGGTTTTTCAGCGTATTCACGCATCATCGACTGGAAACGTGTACGTGGCATTGCTGACAAAGTCGGCGCATGGTTTGTGGTCGACATGGCACACGTCGCTGGCCTCGTTGCTGCCGGTGAATACCCAACACCGTTTCCGTATGCACATGTTGTGACTTCAACAACGCACAAAACTCTTTGTGGTCCACGCGGTGGACTGATCCTCGCGATGGGTGATGATGAAGAGCTGACCAAAAAGCTGAATTTTGCGGTATTTCCCGAGAACCAGGGTGGTCCGCTGATGCATGTGATTGCAGCGAAGGCGGTATGTTTTAAAGAGGCCATGAGTCCCGAGTTCATCACGTATCAGAAACAGGTTGTGAAAAACGCGAGGGCAATGGTGAAAGTATTCCTTGAGCGCAAGTTCGAGATTGTGTCGGGCGGTACGGATGATCATCTGTTTTTGCTGAGCCTCGTTGGTCGAGAGATCACGGGCAAACTAGCAGACGAAGTGCTGGGTCGCGCCAATATCACCGTGAATAAAAACGCAGTGCCGAACGACCCGCGTCCACCGTTTGTTACGAGTGGTCTGCGTATTGGTTCTCCCGCGGTCACGCGTCGCGGCTTTGGCGAAACAGAAGTCACTACGCTCACACACTGGATTTGCGACATTCTGGAAGACAGTACCAACGACAATCTGATCGCGGATATAAAAGCCAAAGTTGTGGCTCTTTGTGCGCGTTTTCCGGTTTATGCCTGAGGCACACGACACGTCATGCATTGTCCCTTTTGTAATGCGCTGGATACCAAGGTTATCGATTCGCGACTTGTCGCGGAGGGTAACCAAGTACGCAGACGGCGCGAATGTGTGACGTGTGAAGAACGTTTTACTACGTTCGAAAGCGCCGAACTGCTGATGCCAAGATTGATCAAGCAGAACGGCCAGCGTGAACCCTTCAATGAAGACAAGTTGCGTTCCGGCATGCTCAAGGCGCTGGAAAAACGCCCGGTGAGTCTCGAGAAAGTGGACGAAGCGATCAGTCGCATCAATCATTTTTTGCGCGCATCAGGCGAACGCGAAATTCCCAGCAATACGGTGGGAGAAAAAGTCATGGAAGAACTACGCAAGCTCGATGAAGTGGCTTACGTGCGTTTTGCTTCGGTGTATAGAAGCTTCAAGGATTTGAACGAATTCCGTAACGAAATCGACAGAATCCAGGATTCCTCGGCTACAGATCCATCCTGAATTTATGCTTACAGACAATGACTACATGCAGCGCTGTTTCGCTCTTGCGGAACGGGGACGCAATACTTCGCATCCGAATCCGGTAGTAGGCTGCGTGGTTGTGAGTGATGGTGAGATTGTTGCTGAAGGTTGGCATCAGCTCGCGGGCCACGCGCATGCCGAAATCAACGCGCTGCAACAAGCCGGCGCACGCGCGCGCAACTCAACTGTTTATGTATCACTCGAGCCTTGTGTACATCATGGTCGCACCGGACCCTGCACCGATGCGCTGATTGCAAACGGCGTGAAGCGCGTTGTTTACGCGATGCAGGATCCAAATCCCCTTGTCTGCGGCAAAGGCCTTGCCGTGTTGCAGAATGCAGGCATCGAGGTAGCAGGTCCCATCCACGAGCCGCAGGCTGAAGCGCTCAATCCCGGTTTCATCAAGCGTATGCGCACTGGTTTGCCGTATGTGCGCTGCAAACTGGGTATGAGTCTCGATGGCAGGACAGCCATGCAAAGTGGTGAAAGCAAGTGGATTACCGGCGCAGAAGCGCGTGAGGATGTTCAGCAATTGCGGGCGCGCAGTTCTGCGATTCTGACAGGTGCCGGAACTGTTCTGCAGGACAATCCATCGCTCACGGTGCGCTTGCCTGGATATGTCGGCAAACAACCGCTGCGTGTGATCGTTGATTCTCAGTTGCGGATAAATTCTGCTGCGCGCATTTTGCAGGAACCCGGCATGGTGGTAGTTGCGACGGCAGTTGAACATGCGGATCACGCGCTAAAATTGTTTGATACGACATCGGAAAATAGCGAACGCCAGCTCATCATCAAGACCTTCGATAATGGCGCGGGTAAGGTCGATCTTCTGCAGTTAATGCGTTATCTCGCGGCATCACATCACTGCAATGAAATATTGCTGGAGGCTGGCGCGATACTTGGTGGAGCAATGCTCAGAGCCGGTTTGATCGATGAAATTGTGGCGTATGTTGCGCCGTCTGTACTGGGCAGCGAAGCATTTCCAATGTTCTTGTTACCGGGAATGCAGCGTCTGTCTGAGCAGTTCAAGCTGGAGTTCCTTGACGTGGCAATGCTCGGAAAAGACTGTAGAATCCGCTCCCTCGTTTTACCCGCCGCTTAAGAAACCCCATGTTTACAGGCATTATCGAAGCAACTGGCAATATCAAAAGCATCCGTGAGACTGGTGGTGACTGGCGCTTGACCATTGGTTCGACAGCTCTGGATCTGAGCGATGTGCGGCTTGGCGACAGCATTTCGGTCAATGGTGTATGTCTGACTGCGGTTAACATTGGCGGCAACAGTTTCAGTGCTGACGTCTCGCGCGAAACGTTGGCGTGTACGACCTTGCAAGCGTTGCGCGAAGGTAGTCAGGTGAATCTTGAGAAGGCACTGACACCGCAAAGTCGCCTTGGTGGCCATATCGTCAGCGGCCATGTTGATGGCATTGGCGAGTTGTTGAGTCGTAAGCCCGATGCGCGCAGCGAACGTCTCGACTTTAGAGTACCGCAGGAACTCGCGCGTTACATCGCTCAGAAAGGATCGGTGTGTATCGACGGTATCAGCCTTACAGTGAATGCGGTTAATGGCTGCGATTTCGGTGTCAATATCATTCCGCACACTGCCGAGCGCACGACACTGCAAGGATTGCGAGCAGGAGATAAAGTGAATATCGAAGTGGATGTCATCAGTCGTTATCTCGAGCGTCTGCTGCAAGCCGGTGAACATGGAAGAGTTTCCGAGGGGATCACGCTGGACCAACTTACCAAAGCCGGATTCGGACACTGAACATGCAACTGAACACGATCAAGGAAATACTCGACGATTTTCGCCAGGGCAAGATGGTCATCCTGATGGATGACGAAGACCGCGAAAACGAAGGCGATATCGTCATCGCTGCTGACATGGTGCGGCCGCAGGACATCAACTTCATGGCGACCCATGCACGTGGCCTGATCTGCCTGACGCTGACGCAGGAACGCTGCAAGCAACTGAATCTCTCGCCGATGGTGCACAGTAATCAAACACCGTTCGGCTGTAATTTTACGACGTCGATCGAAGCCGCAACGGGAGTTACTACCGGTATTTCTGCCGCGGATCGTGCACGCACAATTCAGGCGGCGGTCGCGCCCGACGCGAAGCCATCAGACCTGATCCAGCCTGGCCACATCTTTCCGGTCATGGCAAAAGAAGGCGGCGTATTGCGCCGTGCAGGTCATACCGAAGCCGGTTGTGATCTGGCGCGTCTTGCCGGACTCACACCATCCGCTGTTATCTGCGAAGTAATGAACCCCGATGGTTCGATGGCGCGTAGACCCGATCTCGAAAAATTTGCGCTTGAGCACAATGTAAAAATCGGCACGATCATGGACCTGATTCACTATCGTATCGCGACAGAAAAAACGATCGAGCGCACACATCAATATCATCTGCCAACCGAACACGGCGATTTCACGGTGTACTGCTATCGCGATCTCTACAAAGACGGCAACCTGACACATCTTGCTTTGGTCAAAGGCGAGATCGATGCGAATGAACCTGTTCTCGCGCGTGTATTGGTTACCGATACAATTCGCGATCTTTTGGGAGTCGCCAATCCGCGCAGACCGAGCTGGTCGCTGCATCAGTCGATGGCCCGCATCAGCCAGGAAGGCAAGGGTGTTGTGGTAGTATTGGCCAACGAAAAAGGCACGGGCGATGTCACTGAACAGTTGGCCGAGTTTAATGAAAAAACTGACAACAGCACCGTGATGCCGGCCCCTCATGGCAGTTATCTGACTGTTGGTACCGGTTCGCAAATTTTGCGTGACGTGGGCGTTGGCAAGATGCGATTGCTCAGTTATCCGACCAAATACGCCATCTCGGGTTTTGATCTCGAAGTGGTCGAATATATTCCCCGTAAACCCTGACACACAGCATTGCAGCAGGCACCGAGCATGAGCAACATCCGCATTATCGAAGGCGATTTCAGCGCATCCAACGCCACCTTTGCGATTATCGTGGCGCGTTTCAACAGCTTCATCGTTGACAGCCTGCAGGCCGGAGCGATCGATGCGCTTGTCCGTCACGGCGTGTCCGAAAAAAATATCACGATCATCAAAGTGCCGGGTGCTTTCGAGCTGCCAATGATTGCAAAGCAGGCTGCTGCCTCAGGAAAATTTTCTGCGATCATCGCGCTTGGTGCTGTTATTCGCGGCAGCACTCCGCACTTCGACTATGTGGCTGGTGAATGTGCGAAGGGCCTCGGTCAGGTCGGCATGAATCACGACTTGCCTGTTGTGTTTGGTGTGTTGACAGTAGATTCCATCGAACAGGCGATTGAACGCGCCGGTACCAAGGCAGGCAACAAGGGTGCCGATGCTGCGATCACGGCAATCGAACTTTGCAGCCTGCTCCGCAAGCTGCAGTCATAACAGGTTTTATCACTGATGCCAAAATCCAGCGGAAACATTCCCATCTCCCACCGCAAGCGAGCACGCGATTTGCTTGTGCAGGCGATTTATCAATGGCAGATGTCGGGTTATCCGCCCGAACAAGTCGAAGCAGAATATCGCGCGGATAACGGCAAGAAAGTCGATTGGGAATTTTTTAATCAGGCAATCACCACTATCGCAGCGGAAGCTGACAAGTTAGATGCCATCTACCAGCCACTGCTGGATCGCGAGCTGACTCATCTCGACCCGATTGAAACCGCGATACTACGTCTCGGTATCTTTGAACTCAGTCGACGCATTGATGTGCCGTACAAAGTTGTGATCAATGAATACGTGGATCTCGCGAAAAAATACGGCGCTGCAGAAAGTCATAAATATATAAATGGCATTCTCGATAAGGCAGCACGCGAGTTGCGCAAGGTTGAGCTCCGCCTGCCGGCATAAAAGTTTCAGCTCATTCATTATCCTGTTGCGTGGCAATGGGGATATGAACTCTTCAGATAATCCCGATGCCACTTTCTGAATTCGACATCATCGCGCGTTATTTCCAGCAAGCTGGACTGTGCGCTGATGTTACTCATGCAAATATTCCCCTTGGCATTGGTGATGACTGCGCGTTGTTGACAGTGCCTACCGGCTACCAGATGGCCGTATCAATGGATGTGCTGGTTGCAACGGTACATTTCCCTCTCGAGGCTAATCCCGCATTACTCGCGCAACGTGCACTTGCGGTGAATCTTAGTGATCTCGCTGCGATGGGCGCGAGCCCAATCGGCTTTACATTGGGTTTAACCTTGCCTTGCGCCGAAGAAAGTTGGCTCGCTGATTTTTCGCAAGGTTTGCGGTTGAGTGCGCAAAAATACGGATGTCCGCTGTTTGGTGGCAATCTCACGCGTGGTCCTTTGCAGATTTGTATTCAAGTGCATGGTCTTGTTCAAACGGGCAAAGCGCTGCTGCGCAGTGGCGCGAAGCCCGGAGATTCGGTTTATGTTTCCGGAACAACCGGCAGGGCAGGGCTCGCACTCGACTGGATCGGCGGAGCGCTGACAACCGCGACTCAAGAACAAATACGTGAACTCGAAGCAGCCTATTATTTGCCCGAGCCGCGCTTAAAGCTCGGGCAGGCGTTACAAGGTATCGCTTCGTCGGCCCAGGATATCTCCGATGGCCTGCTGGCAGATCTCGGACACATTGCGCGGCAGAGTGACGTGCAGATCGTAATCGAGGCGGACGTAATTCCGCTGGCAACTGTATTGCTCGATTTTAAATCGTATGAACAAGCGTTGTTGCTGGCGCTGACCGCAGGGGATGATTATGAGCTGATATTCACGGCGCCCTTAAATCGTCATGAAGATGTTATCTCGGCTGCTGTTTCATCAGGTGTGAATGTTACGCGTATCGGCAGTGTATCGGCCGGTAGCGGAACGTTGGTTCTTGATGCGGCGGGAAAGTCGGTGCAAATAAACGAAAAAGGTTACGATCACTTTGGTATCAAGCCATGACAAAAGTTTCTGCACCGCGTTCAGTGTTTCGTAATCCTGTTCATTTTCTGGCGTTTGGTCTAGGCAGCGGCGCTGCGCCATTTGCGCCGGGTACGTTTGGTACCTTGGCTGCGGTGCCGTTGTATCTGCTGCTGGCGCAATTGCCGATGAGTTGGTATTTGCTGATGCTCATCGTGGCGTTTGGTATCGGCATTTATTTGTGTGAACGCACCGCGAAGGATCTCGGCGTACATGACCACGGTGGCATTGTCTGGGACGAATTTGTCGGCTACTGGATCACGATGGTCGCAGCTCCGCCGCAATGGTGGTGGCTCGTGATCGGGTTTGTGCTGTTCAGGTTTTTCGATATTCTCAAACCGTTCCCGATCAGCTGGCTGGACAAACATATCCACGGCGGGCTTGGCATCATGCTTGATGATGCGGTCGCCGGCACTTTTGCATGGTTGTGTTTGCAACTCATCGTGCTTGCAATATCCGGCTGATTAACGCGATCTGGAAATATCCCAGCTTTCTTCCCGATAAGAATCTGGCGGAGTACGTTGTGAATACTTTCCTTGCGTGTAATCCACTTCTGAAACAAAAACTGCCTGCGACTACCGCCGCAATTAACATGTTGTTGCTTACTGCTTGTGCGCAGGAAAACACGGAGTCTCCTGCGGCCGCACCCCATGGTTGAAGGACAATGGGGTCGGCACCAAACCGCTTATAGTGCATTTTCAGGTGAGGTCATCGCCGTTGGAAGATTGATCTGACTTGCAGACTTATGCCGGCAGCGTAACTTTATAGCTGACTACCTAACAGCGATGCCGCGTTCTCAAGCATTTTTTTGTGGAGTGGTCTTCGGCGCCAATTGCGCAGTGTGATCGCTTTTGAGCGCGCGAGGTCAGCTTCGAAAATCGTAGTTTGTTGCTTCGCGAAACTGGTATCGAAAACATTCAGGTTTGCCTCATCGTTCAGTCGAAAAGAACGGTTGTCGAAATTCGTCGAGCCGACTGAAACCAGAAAGTTATCGACGATGAGTTCCTTGCAATGAAACATCGTTGGCTGGAACTCGGCGATCATGATCCCTGCTTTGAGTAATGGGCCCCAGCGCGCACGCGACGCACGTCGGACAATACTCGCGTCGGTCTTCCTGCCGGGCGTGATGATGCGAATTTTCACACCGCGTTTTGCAGCAGCAACGAGAGTAGCAACAGTCAAGCTATCCGGAACGAAATAACTGCTTGAGAGATCAATGCTTTGTTCAGCTGCGGTGATTGTCATCAGATACATCAGATGCATGCTTTCACTGCCGCCGCTCGGTGAGCTCATGAACATCTGCGCGGGCATGGTGCCGGTCAGCGGCAGTTGTGGAAAATAATCCTCGCCATTCAAAACGCGACTTGTGGCTTTAGCCCAGTTATCGGCAAATACTGCCTGCATCTGGGCGACTACAGGACCAGTCACGCGAAAATGGGTGTCGCGCCAGTGATTTTCATCCTGGGCATTGCCACGCCATTGATCAGCGATTCCAACACCACCTGTGAATCCGAGCGCGCCATCGATAACAAGTACCTTGCGGTGTGTGCGATTGTTGAAGCGCGGCAGATGTGACCAGTGGGGTTGATGGAAACGTTCGACCTCGACCCCAGCGTCTCGCATCGCTTCAAGATGTTTATTTTCGATCTTGAAACTGCCAATCCAGTCGAGCAGCAGATGTACTTTAATTCCTGCGCGTGCGCGGTCACTCAAGGCCGTGGCGAATTCTTCGCCAATGGATTCGGACCAATAGATATAGGTTTCAAACGTGATGGTGCGTTTGGCCTGGCAGATGGCTGCGAGCATGGAGGCAAAAATCTTGTCGCCATTCAACAACACTTCTGTGTGATTGCCTTCGACCACGGCAGGGCCAAGCAACAGGCTCATGTCGCGCCGGAATTGGGGATCATTCGTTGAATAGAGCCGCTTTAGTGGCTCAGTGATATGTTTTTCATTGTTACGAAAGTTTGATGCGAGCAGCATCAACAGCGCACCGATGCAGACACCCACTAGTCCAATTCCAATAATCATTTCATCTCATCCTTGAGTGTGACGCTGCGATCAGCATGGACGTCAATATGCCTCTGCAATATACAGGCGTATTGCAGCGCCGCAAAGCCGGCGTGGCAAGGTGCAGCTTCATCTCGCTTCGATACGGTGACAACTCACTGGCGGGCACAATTGATTGATGTGTTGAGAACTGGAGCCCGTTGATGCGTGCTGCGCTTGAAGAAATACATCGGATTTCAAGCACAATGTGGAAACAATCTGCACGTAACACTGCGGCCGCAGGTTGATATCCTTAAGCGTGCAAGATTCAGCGATAACGGGTTGGCCATCTGCCAATTGAGCCGTTATACTCCCGCCCCGCTTTAGCGCACCCCTCCCTCTTAGTAAACACACCAGATTGGTGTCCAGGTGTAGTAAATAGTTCTGGAGCAGTTAGATCATGCGGGAATACCTGCAGTTTTACATTGATGGTGCATGGGTTAACCCTGTCACCCCCCGCACGCTGGATGTAGTTGATCCGGCAACGGCAGCTGTTACCGGTCATATCAGCCTGGGCAGCGCGGCAGATGTAGACAAGGCAGTGCAGGCAGCAGCAAAAGCGTTCCGATCCTGGTCTCGTACTACCCGCGAAGAGCGCCTCGCCGTACTTGCGCGCATCGTTGAAGAATTCACCAAGCGTGTCCCCGAACTCGGCGATGCGATCACAGAAGAAATGGGCGCCCCCAAGTGGCTTGCCCAAGGCACCCAGGCCGGCATTGGCGTCAATCATTTCAAGACCGCTATCTCAATACTGGAAAAATTCGAATTCGAAGAAGACCGCGGCACGAGCCGAATCGTGCGTGAGCCTATCGGTGTGTGTGGTTTCATCACGCCATGGAACTGGCCTATCCACCAGATTTGCGCGAAGGTGGCACCCGCACTCGCGACTGGCTGCACAGTGGTATTGAAGCCCTCCGAAATTGCGCCATTTTCCGGGCAGATTTTTGCTGAAATTTTGCACGCCGCGGGTGTTCCTGCTGGCGTATTCAACATGGTCCAGGGTGAAGGCCCGACGGTTGGTCAAGCGATTGCCGAACATCCGAAAGTGGATATGGTGTCGATTACCGGTTCAACCCGCGCGGGAATACTGGTCGCGCAGGCCGCAGCAAAAACGGTTAAACGCGTGCATCAGGAGCTGGGTGGCAAGAGCCCGAATATTATTCTTGAGGACGCTGATCTCAAGGCGGCTGTAACGGGCGGCATCAATGGCATCATGATGAATTCAGGTCAGTCATGTCGCGCTCCGACACGCATGATTGTGCCGAACAAATTAATGGATCAGGTTTGCGTGATAGCGAAGGAAGTTGCCGAGTCGTGGACACCAGGTGATCCGAAGCAAGACAGTCGCATGGGGCCGGTGATATCCGAAGCCCAGTGGCAAAAAATACAGAAGCTCATTCAAAACGGTTTGGCAGAAGGAGCAAAACTTGTAACAGGTGGGCCAGGCAAGCCTGACGGCCTTGAGCAAGGTTATTACGTCAAACCAACCGTATTCCGGGATGTTAACAATAATATGAACATTGCCAGAGAGGAAATCTTTGGACCGGTCCTCAGTATCATTGGTTACGATACTGAAGAAGAAGCAGTAGAAATTGCCAACGATACTGAATATGGCCTTGGCGGCTATGTCCACAGCAAGGACATTGAACACGCCCGGACCATAGCCGCGCAGATCCGCGCAGGTTACATCAGTTTAAATAATGCAGGGCTTGATCTGAATGCGCCGTTTGGAGGTTACAAACAATCCGGGAACGGCCGCGAATTTGGTGATCAGGCTTTTGGCGAGTTTCTGGAGTACAAGTCTTTACTGGGCTTTTCTCCGGCAGCGTAAGATCTGTTTTCAGGGGTGGAAACGGGAAACAGCAGTGTTCTGAAGAGGACGTGTTGTTACAAAATTAAACTAGCGGTATCAGCAAATTAACCGGTTTTTTTCTGAGTAAAATCACCGTAACCCGCTGATTGCCAAGGTCTACTCTACCGTGTAGAGTTCGGCCTTCGTTTTTACCGCGTCCTAGAGGAAGTTAATTAAAATGAGCAAAAGTTTAGAAGACTTGTTACAAAGCGCAGGCAATACAGTTGACCTGTTGCGTAATTCAAAAATCGGTGCGTACGTCTATCCAGTAGTAGCACCCGAATTTCATAACTGGCGCAGCGAGCAGAGAGCCTGGCGTGAATCAGCGGTACTTTTTGATCAGTCTCACCACATGGTGGACATCTATATCAAAGGACCGGATGCAATCAAACTGCTTTCCGATACCGCTATCAACAGCTTTGCAAGCTTCCCTGTTAACCGCGCAAAACAGTACGTACCAGTAAGCTACAGCGGTCACGTAATTGGCGACGGTATTCTGTTCCATCTGTCACAGAATGAGCTCGTATTCGTAGGTCGCGCACCTTCTGCCAACTGGATCCGTTTCCATGCAGAAACTGGTGGCTACGATGTAGAAATCATTCACGACGACCGTTCACCTTCACGTCCAGGTGGCAAACCAGTTAACCGTATCAGCTACCGTTATCAGATCCAGGGTCCAAATGCCTGGCCGATCATCGAAAAACTGCACGGTGGCAAACTGGAACAGTTGAAATTCTTCAACATGGCCACGATGAACATCGACGGCACTGAAGTTCGTACTCTGCGTCACGGTATGGCTGGTGCACCTGGTCTTGAAATCTGGGGCCCATATGCTGAAGGCGAGCGCATCAAGAATGCGATCCTCGAAGCCGGCGCCGAATTCGGCATCGTGCCAGTAGGTTCACGTGCTTACGCTTCCAACACTCTGGAATCTGGCTGGATTCCTTCTCCGTTGCCTGCTGTTTACACCGGCGACGAAATGAAGAAATACCGTCAGTGGCTGCCTGCAGCCAGCTACGAAGGCACTGGCGCTATCGGCGGCAGCTTTGTATCCAAAAACATTGAAGACTACTACGTCAATCCTTATGAAATCGGCTACGGTCCTTTCATCAAGTTTGACCATGACTTCATCGGTCGTTCAGCATTGGAAAAAATGCAGAACAACAATCATCGCCGTAAAGTTACTCTGGCATGGAACAGCGAAGACGTTGTTGACGCTTTCGCAAGCATGTTCAGAAAAGGCGATAACGTTAAATACATGGAGCTTCCACTGTCCAACTACGCCAACTCCAACTATGACGCAGTCATGGGTGGCGACAAGGTTATTGGTCTGTCCATGTTCAGCGGTTACAGCTACAACGAGCGCTCCATGTTGTCGCTGGCGACTGTTGATTCAGACATTGAAGTTGGTACCGAAGTTGACCTGTTGTGGGGTGAAAAACCCAACACCGGCAAAACCACTGTTGAGCCTTCAACCCAGACCAGAATCCGTGCTCGCGTTAGCCCGGTTCCTTATGCTGAAGTTGTGCGTGCACAATACGTTGACAGCAGCTGGCGCTCCAATAAGTAAGCAGTACGTTGTTTGTATGAAAAAGCCCGGTCAAATGGCCGGGCTTTTTTTTGCTGCTGAATAAATCTATCCCGTCCAATTCCCATCCTTTACGAAGTTGTTACATGAATATTGTTGAAAAAATTGCCCAGGAATTATCCGTAAAAATTGCGCAGGTTGTTGCCGCTGTCACTTTGCTTGATGAGGGTTCTACCGTTCCGTTCATCTCTCGTTATCGCAAGGAAGTCACAGGCGGACTTGATGATCTGCAGCTACGCGACCTCGAAGTGAGACTGCGATACTTGCGTGAACTTGAAGAGCGCAGGGCTACAATTTTAGCCAGTATCAATGAACAACAAAAAATGACGCCGGCACTGGAACACCAGATCAATACGGCCGAAACCAAAACAGAGCTCGAAGATCTTTATCTTCCTTTCAAACCCAAACGCCGCACGAAAGCGATGATCGCCATAGAGGCTGGTCTGGAACCATTAGCGAATCAATTGTATGAAAATCCCGTGCTTGATCCCGAAATGCTTGCTGCAGAATTTGTTAGCGCAGAAAAGGGAGTAGCAGATACCAAGGCTGCTCTCGAAGGAGCGAAGTACATTCTGCTTGAGCGTTTTTGTGAAGATGCGCAATTGTTGGCAAAAGTCCGCAGTTTTCTTTGGGAGAACGGCGAGCTTCGTTCCAAGGTGAATGAGGGTAAGGAAGGCGAGGCCGAGAAATTCCGTGACTATTTTGCTTATGCGGAATTGCTGCAGAAAGTACCTTCGCATCGCGCGCTCGCTGTATTTCGCGGCCGCAACGAAAGTTTCCTGCATGTGAGCATCGGCACTAAGGGTGTTGAAGACGGTCAAACAGATCCGTGCGTTCAGATAATTGCGCAGCACGTGGGAATCGCCGACAAGGGCAGGGCCGCTGATCCCTGGTTACAGGAAGTGTTGCGCTGGACATGGAAGGTGAAATTACTGCTGCGTATGGAAACTGATTTGTTGGGGCAGTTGCGTGAACAGAGTGAAGATGAGGCAATTCGCGTATTTGCCGCAAATATGAAAGCCATTTTGTTAGCGGCGCCTGCTGGCAGCAAAACTATTCTGGGCCTGGACCCGGGTTTGCGCACGGGTGTAAAAGTTGCGGTTGTCGATCAGACCGGCAAATATCTGGAAAATACCACGATCTATCCTCATGCTCCCAAGGATCAGTGGGATCAGTCCATTGCAGTCCTGGCGCATCTTTGCAAAACACATAAGGTTGAGCTCATCAGTATCGGCAACGGTACTGCTTCGCGTGAGACCGACAAGCTGGCTGGCGATCTCATGAAGCGCCATCCCGAATTCAAGCTGAAAAAAATGACGGTAAATGAAGCAGGAGCCTCTGTTTATTCTGCTTCAGATATCGCTCGCGAAGAATTTCCGGAGCTCGATGTATCGATACGTGGCGCGATTTCCATTGCGCGTCGTTTGCAGGATCCCCTGGCCGAGCTGGTAAAAATCGAACCGAAAGCAATCGGTGTCGGTCAGTATCAGCACGATGTAAGTCAAACCAAGCTTGGGCATAGCCTTGATGCTGTAGTAGAAGACTGCGTGAACGCCGTGGGTGTCGACGTGAATATGGCGTCTGTTGCATTGCTTCGCAGGGTGTCCGGTCTGAGTCCTTCGATTGCCAGCAACATTGTGAGTTATCGCAACCAGCATGGTGCGTTCAAGACACGAGCAGATCTGCGGTTGGTATCGCGACTTGGGGATAAATGTTTTGAGCAGGCCGCAGGTTTTTTGCGCATCACGGATGGAGATAATCCTCTGGATGCATCAGCTGTGCATCCTGAAGCTTATCCGGTTGTGGAAAAAATCCTTGCGTCAAAAAACCGGACGATGCAGCAAGCCATGGGAGATAGTAGTTTCATTCGCAGTCTCAATCCTGTCGAGTATGTAACGCCACAAGCGGGTTTGCCTACAATCAAGGATATTCTCGCCGAGCTGGAAAAACCTGGGCGCGATCCGCGGCCGGAATTCAAATCGGCAGATTTTCTGGATGGCGTTGATAAGATCAGTGATCTCCAGCCGGGTATGTTACTTGAAGGTACGGTCACTAATGTCACGAACTTTGGTGCCTTCGTCGATGTCGGTGTTCATCAGGATGGATTAGTGCATATTTCGGCTTTGTCCAAGACATTTGTCAAAGATCCGCATTCAGTTATCAAGACCGGAGATGTGGTGAAGGTCAAAGTACTTGAGGTCGATACCCAGCGGAAAAGAATAGCGCTCACTATGCGTCTTGATGACCCGATTCCGGTCGCTGGTGAGTCAAAGGCTGCCGGTGCTCCGGTGCCAAGGCAGAATAAAAAAAGTGCGGAGACCACCTACAAAACGTCTACTCCAGATGCGTCTCGAACTTCCGCAGGAAGTTTTGGCAATTTGTTAAAGGATGCGCTTAAGAAACGTTGATGTTTGATCGGTCCGTTGGTCTGGATGAATCCGCGTTGTTTTTTTCGCGTGAATGTATCGAAATGCTGGAATAGATGTTGATGTGAAAAAATAGCCAGAAATGCCCCGATAAATTTAAAAAATTATCGCGATCATGATGGCTTTCCGTGAGCGCTTTGTGAAGAAAATTTATTCCTGGGAATTACAGGTTGTTCGAGCCGGTGCGCTTTGAGAATTACACCGGATCAAACACGAATATCGAAGGCATAGTGATCAAACACGGTCACAATAAGATATCTAAATTGGATATTAATGGAAGATTAATTACTTAGGGCTTGGCATCCAAAACGAAGTAAGGTTATATTTGGCCTAGCGTATTACAAGCCGCAGTTTTTACTAATACGTCCTGAAAAATAGAATAGAAAATGAGTTGCAGAAATCGTAGTTGCACTTGCTTTTGGTTTTGACAAATCGAAATCTAGTATTTTCAATTTCCATATCGACATCGGTGGCATAAGATAATACCATCGTTGGCGGAACTCATTTCCTAGCCTCTTTCAGGCAATCGAAAACACCCGTATTTTTTCGCGTAATTCTTCATCTTCAGGGGGAGACAGTAATCAAATGGTAACAACACTACCCATTATCAGGCTGGGCGTAAAAATCGTAACTAATTTACGATTTGCGCTTTTGCTATCAGTAATTCCGGCAGCTCAGGTTGTCGCACAGGACGCAGTTAGCCCAGCCGCTGTTGAAGCACAAGATAACGCGAATGAAGCCGCTGCTCAGTCACAAGAATCCATTAATGGTCTTGTTGATCAGACTCAGGAGCTGAGCAATCAATACGCTCAGGCGCTGGCTGAACTCGACAGCTTTAATAAGTACAACGAACAGTTGCAAGTGCAGGTTAATGGACAGCAGACCGAAATGGCTTCTATCCAGACCCAGTTGGTAGAAATTGAAACTACCAACAGGGAAGTATT
>JAZKES010000121.1:0-3708 GCA_040386995.1 Pseudomonadota bacterium
TCAGTAAAAGATTTTTGCCCGATGCGTACTCATACCACACTGCATAATTGTGCGGTGTCATCGGTATTTTGTATTTTGACATTAGCGGCAGAGTGATACGCAGAATCTCTGCGCTTTGTGAGGTATTCACGGATTCAATCATTGAAATTTCATCGGTAAGTAAATGCAGATTGTTCAGCTGCCGCAGAAGTTAGGTCTCTAATCCAACGGACCGGAGTCCAGATCAAAGAATATCATGGGACTGTCATCAAAAGAGCAGAGGTTTCCTAAACCCGGGAGGGACGTCGGTAGCTGCCATTGCCTGAACGTGAATGAACTGAGTACGGTTTTCTCCAAAATACAAAAAGCGAAATCAGGACGTTCATTTTCCCAAGCGCTACATTTATTCGACGTTTTCAGAAGTGGAAGTTAGAAAAATCACGGGGATAGGAAAATACTCCTGGAGGTTTGAAAATCCCAGTGTCGGTAATTCAATACTTTCTCTAGTAGGCGCGACTTTTCAGAGGCTCGCTTGTGCTGATTCGGGATTTGCAAACTTCACAGCCTATTTCCCAACCTCTTTTAGAGGTATCTGATAATCTGGCCGAAGGGAGTACCGATTATGAAAGTTGGTGCGGACGGAGAGACTTGAACTCTCACACCAAGGGTACTGGAACCTAAATCCAGCGCGTCTGCCATTTCGCCACGTCCGCGGAACTGAAACATTATAACTTGAGCCTGGCTATGCCAAACACTGGCTATAAGTGTGTACCGTAAAAACCTTGAAGAATTTTCGAAGAAATTTTTGAGGAAACTCTCGGAGCTATTTCCGAACTAACTTCCGAGCCACTTCCGAACTAATTTTCGAGGGTCAAACAGAACCAAGGTTGGCAAAAACACTGGTCCTTTATGCTCTACTAACACGTCGCCAGTTCGACTACTGGCCAACGCGTGACTGAAGACGGTTTACGTTCTCCTGCAAACTCGTCAGGGTCTGATTGATCTGCAAGCGGAATACATTGATTGACTCGATGTCTTCTTCGGCAGTCATCAAACGAGACTCTACATCTTTCTCGACCGAAGTCATGGATGCCTTGACGCGGTTGAGATCGGCATTGATATCGGTCAGTTGATCGCCGAGGTCGTCCATGCCAGCAAAATTCTGATTGATCTGCTCGATCCTGTTGCCGATCGTGGTGACCTGGCTGTTTAGCGTGTTGAGCATACCGGCTTGTGTCGTGATCGCAGCTTCGAGCGAGGTTGTCGTGCCTTTCAGGGTATTTACAGTCGCCGTGAGAGTATCAACTTCTGTCTTCAGGGTATTACGCGCGGCCCATAACTTATCTACTTCGGAAAAGTTGAACTCCACCTTTTCCATGAGACCAAGCGAAGACTGGGAGCTCGTCTCGTCAACCATATTGAGGCGTGATTCGAGCTGCGTGATGCGATTGTTGGAATTGATGAGCTCGCCTTTGGCAATCTCGCTTTGCTGGTAGAAGTAATACCCAGCGCCTCCGGCTGCAACCATGCCAAGGAACAGCAGAGTGATGAAAAAAATTACAAATCCGCTTGTACCGGCGCTGACAACTTCGTGGATCACCGGAGAAGAAGATACGGATGAGCCGGCAGTGCCACGCGTGCGCTTGCGATGTGAATGCAATTCGTCCCGTTCGGGAACTATGCTGGGGATTTCGTCGAAATTATCGGGTGTCTGAGCCATAAAATTATTATACGGGTAAAAGTTATCAGGAAACAGGTACTAAGTTATTTTGCTGGCAGAAAAATGCACAAATAAACCCAGCCGCGATGCAATCGAGTGATCATGGCTAGATTAATCCACTATTTTATTAGCGGCAATTGAATAGAAAGAACGGAAAACCGGAAATGGATTTCAGCTTGAGCCAATTCATTGCAATGAAGCTCAACCGAAACTCTTGTTCTCCTGAATTGCCGGCACGCTGTCCGTCGCATCAAGAATCGTGCGAATCTTTTCCAGCAGGGTTTTAATTGAAAAAGGTTTCTCGAGGAACTGCAGGACACCTGCGCTAACTCCATTGAGAATCAGGATGTCCTGCGTGTAACCGGATTGAAATAGTACTTTGGTGTTGGGACTTAGCCGTTGAATGTTCTGGGACAACTCGTACCCGCCCATGCCTGGCAGCACTACATCGGAAATCAACAAGTGAATGAACTCGTGATTTTCACTCATGAGCCTGAGGGCAGTTTTGCCATCGCAGGCGCTTAAAACGTTGTAGCCTTTGGACTTGAGAATTCTGGTTACTGCATTCCTCAGGTCATTATTGTCTTCAACAAACAATATAGTTTCGGTACCGCCAACTGCTTTGGCGTGAGGCTCGGCATGCTGGGTTTCAACTGATTGGGCCGAACACGGAAAAAACACACGGAAAGTGGTGCCTTCGTTTAGCTTACTTTCAACAGTGACAAACCCGAGGCTCTGTTTCACGATTCCATAAACGGTTGCAAGCCCGAGGCCGGTGCCCTTACCGGCTCCCTTAGTCGTGAAGAATGGCTCGAAGATTCTCTCCAGGTCGTCCGCGCTGATGCCACTACCGGTATCACTTACCCGCAGCTCAACGTATCGGCCGGGCACAACGCCGTGTCGCTTCGCAAGAATTTCGTCCACCTTGCAGTTGGCAGTTTTGATGGTGAGAACTCCGCCCTGCAACATCGCGTCCCTGCTGTTGATCATCAGGTTCATGATGACCTGCTCGATGAGACCAGGATCAGTCAACACATTGCCGAGATCGCCAGCCAACTCGGTCTTGAATTCGATGTTTTCCTCAATAAGGTTGCGTACCAGTTTCTCAAGGCTCGCTACATGCGAATTGATATTGAGTATTTTTGGCTGCATGACCTGCTTGCGGCTGAAGGTGAGCAATTGTCTCGTGAGGTTCGAGGCACTGTCGCTAGCAGACTTGATAACATCCAGACCAGATCTGATCTGGCCTGCAAATAAGCCAAGGTCCTTTTCCGAGTGATGGACAAACTCCAGCATCGAATCGACCTGCATGAATACGATCGCGAGAAAATTGTTGAAATCGTGCGCTATGCCACCTGCCAGACTGCCAATAGCCTCCAGCTTTTGTGATTGCCGCAATTGTTCTTCGCTCTTTTTAAGCGCCTCTTCGACGCGCTTTCTTTCACCCTGGAGATTACGATCTTTTAATGCGCGCTCTATGGCGGTCACGAGCCGGGAAAGATTATCTTTCATGATGTAATCACTGGCACCGGCATGCATGGTTTCGACGGCAACTTCCTCGCCAACAGAGCCTGATACGACAATCACCGGGACATCTGGCTGCATCGCCTTCGAAATAGAAATTGCATCGAGCGCATCAAAGCCCGGCAGGTTGTAATCACAGATGACAATGTCCCACTCGGAAGAAATAGCAGCGGAAAAATCGCGGAGTGAATCGACACGCAGATAGTCAGGAACAACGCCCTGACGTTTGAGATGAAGCAGCAAAAGATCCGCGTCCATAGAGGAATCTTCGACCATCAACATTTTTAAATTCTTTATCACCTGGAGCTCCCATGCGGTGAACGAACACTTTGAGGAGTCTTCTTTATTACGGCAGTTCTACATGCTGTCACTAGAAACCCAAATTCCTTTTCCAAAATTTCCTATCAGACCAAATCCAATCGTACCGGTATTGAGAGGCGCAAACCAACCAAAATCTGTTCGAAATCAGTGTTTGCCTACCCGTA
>JAZKES010000121.1:3808-41955 GCA_040386995.1 Pseudomonadota bacterium
AGTCAATAAAGCCGCGAGCAGGACTTCGATTATCCAGGCCAAAGCAGACACATCATTAAGACTTAACCAGCCCCAATAAATGAACAACCACAAGAGGCAGCCAAGCAATGCGGCAAGGACAAGGATACCGAGGATGCCCAGAGAATTGAGCGTGGCCTTGAGATACGTCCCCCAGCCAATAATCAGAATCAAACCCGCAATCACCACATAAGGTGTGACAACATCAGGATTGTTATACAGCCAGTGAAAGTAGGAGTAACCACTTGGATTGTAAGTGAGCAGCACCAGTAGAAGGGCGAACAAGAAACGTAAAACAATACCCGTACCCGTCAACATAAATCCCTGAACTCCGTTGGCTGAATTGATCACTTTCTAATGCGCGTGCCTCTAATGTACTGCACTGAAGAGGACTTTGCATCTGCGGGATGGCGACAACAGAAAGCTCCTTCGTGGACCGAAGGAGCGTAAAAATTGGGGATACCAGGAAGGCACGCAAAAGCGAGGAATTGCTGGCTTCGAATCAAGCGTCAGGTGATCGAAAGTCCGCTCACGATTCTGTCAATACATCTACTCATAAAGACAACTCAGAAATTATCCAGTCGTTCTTGTTACGGGGCAGTTTCAACAGTTACCACTTTGGTGACGCCGCTTTCTCCAGGAAAATTACTGAACATGGCAGTTACCAGATAAGGCATGATTTCGGGCAACTGATTGTGAATGCCATTACTTTGCACACGTCCTTCAAAGATATGTGTTTTAGTTTCGTCATTCGTGACGATATTTAACTGCAAGTTGCGTACGAAAGTCGGCGTTGTAGATACGATATCCGACCCCCAAGGATCATAAACCCCCAGGTAAAACGGGTCATAGAAGCGTCCAAGCGAAAAGTGATACCTGGCATAACGGGTGGGATCATTTACGTTCACCAGCGACTCGCCACTTTCAACTGAATAATCAACTTCAGCCAGTAATTGCGCAATAGAGTTTTCATCAGTTACGGGTGTGTAACCAATTTTTCGCAGTTCCTCGTTAACCAGATTTGCATACGAGCGGAATTCCAGGCTCGGCACTTTTGCAGGATCAATTGCCACCACCCGGATCGTTTCACCTTCGTGCAGGGCACCGTCGTGAAACGTGACTACGTCGCTGCTGAGCGTACTGGTACAGCCAGATAAAACCAAGCCAAAGCCCGTTGCGAGCAGCGCAAACTTAATACATCGCAAGTCAAACATGACATTCCTCCTCGTTGGCGGAAAGTTCTCGCCGCAAACGGATCGAACAGAAGTTCGCAGATAGATAAGCCATCGGTTGTAAATAAATATTGGTACGGAAAAAATATTTTCAATCTTCAAACACGGCAGAAGATTGCAGATCGATTCCATTCAGACGGAGGCGGAATTCGCCGGCAATTTCGGCCTTGTACTCGAAATGAAATATAACTTTTCATTGCTGAATGCGGCATGAATCATCGCCAAATCAGCAGGTCATTGGATGGCATCAAACCAAATGTTCGCGCCAATACATGATCAAAAAATGATTATTTTTTTTGCTGAAAATGCAGGATGACAAACTGAGGGTTAGCGGAGGGAGAGGAAGAAAAATCGAATGCCTTTTCTACCAGATTAAAATTATGTTCCTGAGCGGCAGTGACTAATTCTACTTCGGTCCAGGGTCGAATGATGTCCAGCGTCGTCCAGGTGCGTTGCACCTCGCCGGCATCATCAAGCAATGTATAACGACGTTCAATATGATTGCAGTAGCCAACTCGCTCGATACGCTTTTCGCGTTGCAGGATTCCAGCTCCATGCGGCCGGCGATAATCAAGACGAAACTCATTGAAGCTGCTGAGCTCGCGCGGAATAAACGTATCCAGCACCAACTGGCCATCAACTGCGAGCACGTTATTTACGGCAGTAAAAAAAGCATTCAGCAGAGATGTCTCCGTCAAATACGTAACAACTGAATAAGGCGCGAGGATCGTGTTACAGAGTGTGTCGGAATAAAAATCGGTAAGCGTCCCGAGACTGACTTGTGGCTGAAGTTGCTGCTCATCAGCGAGCCGGCGCAATTCCGTAAGCATGCCAGGTGACTGGTCAATGCCGCGGATATCGATGCCACTCTTGAGCAGTGGAAGAAGAATACGACCCGTGCCGCAACCAAGCTCAAGACTGCTTCCGCCTTTCGCCTGGCATAACTGCCGGTAATAACCGACATCGTCGTAGGCCATGCTCTGCCCCATGTCAGTGGCATAGACAGCGGCTATTTGATCGTAGGATTCACGACTCATTGGCGGGGTTATTCCTGAATTTCTGCGGAATTAAATTCTGGTATACAAGCAGCAATGCTTCTGCACTTGCATCCCAAGACAGCTTTTTGCGTACAGCTTCATTCGAAGATTCGATTCGGTGACGAAAATCCTGATCGCTTAACAATCTGGCTATTTCACGACTCATTTCGGACCAGTCGTCTGCGATGCGCAGCGCCTCCGTCTGCAGATCTGTAAAACCACGCGCGCCATTTCTGGTGGTCACGCATACTCTTTTCGCGAGCAAAGACTCCGCTACTTTTAATGCGGAGCCCCGAATTTCCTGCTGTGGATTAATCGTCAAACTGCATGCAGCAAGATAGGGTGCAGGATCAACAAATTCGGCGACCAGTCTTACGCCTGACTGTTTCAACAATGGATTGGCAAACTCGGCGCGTGCAGCTTCAGTTCCACCAAGAATTATCAACTCCGCATCAGGATGGGTAGCAAGCACTGTTGGCCAAACAAATTCAAGGAACTGCAATATCCCGGCATAGTTAGGCACATAACGGAACGGCCCCATAAACAGGATTGATTTTTTATCGGATGATTCGCGACTCTCCGCAAAGCGATCCTCCGCACCATTGGCTATCACATGGTGAGGAAGTGAAGTCAGAAATGCCGCATCTTCGCCGGAACATGTCACGACAGCATCGTAACGCTCCAGAACTTCAATCTGAAACTGATCATCACTACCACCATCCAGATACACATCATGTAGTGCCGCCACAAATGGGACGTTGCCGAGACGCGCTTCAACAAGGTGAGATGCTTCCATGAATTCGATCTGCACCAGATCGACCTTGTGTTGTTGCTGAATACGTCGCAGCTCGTAGCGCAAACCTTTTGGCGCATGATCTTTCATACGCGTGCCCAGATCATGCAACTTCTGCCCTGCCGTGTCTTTGCGTGCTTGCAGCAAATGCGCAGATTCAAATGGCGAGAAATTTTCCGGATTACAATTTTTATAAGCATCGGACTCGTCCGACAGCAGGATCAGATTGACGTACGGAGCCAGTCTTTTTGCGAGCTCGCCTATACGGCGCGCGCCACCATGTGCAGGAGGATATATGGCGAACGGTGTTACCCAAAGTACGGTAGGCAACTCTGCGCGATGACTCGCAAAGTAGTATCGATTGATAATCGAGTTGAAGAAAAACCCGGCGTTTTTTACCGCATCGTTGCTGGCGCGCATCACCGCGACGTCTTGCGCAATACGGGGGGACCGTAATTCTTTTTGCGTCTGCGCAGGCTGGCCGGACAAATGTCCCCACGCGCGGATTCCATCGAGATCAGTGAAGTGATGACGCATTTCGAATAACAACGCGTTGCGATCAATAATGCGCGCAACTTCTTCCGGAGCAAAACGTCGCTTGATGGTGCCACGATGTTCATGCACGGCTTTTGATGCCGGCACAAAAATGGATTCAAGGCCTTCCACCCATGCACGTGTTCCCCACTCTGCATCCTCCCAGTAAAACGGTGAGTAGGCCCAACTGTCGTGCATGTATTCTTTCAGCAGTGTTGTTTTGAACAGCGACGAACCACCACCGGAATACATGTTTCCGCGCGCAACCATGGTGTTATCGGGATCGCGATCATAAATGACTGTGCGACCACCCAGGACGTAATAATCGGTCCAGCCGGTTTCTTCGCGCCTGCGTTCTGCGTCAGCGAAAAAAATCTGCGACCCGAGAGAAAACACGGAAGGAGTGCGATAAGGCAACAGTTGCGCGATTGCATCAGGCGCAATACGCATATCGCTGTTAAGCAGGTACACCGCGGGGTACTGCACTGCGCGTAGACCGGTTTCTACCGCACCGTTAAACCCAAGCGCTTCTCTGGCGAACAACCAGACCACCTTGTCGAATTGCTTTTGCAGCTCCGCGTAAAGTGCTTGTTCAGCGCCGTTGACCATCACAACAATTTCGCCGGGCTCATCGATCTGTGCCAACGCTTCACGCGCGTGCGCAAGTGTTGAAAGCAACAAGTCCGGTGTGCCACTTTCCGGAATCAGAACGGAAATGCCTCTGCCCCAATCCTCAGCGTCACGCCACACGGGGGCTTGTGTTGAATTACGACGCGCTTGCCTGAGCGCAAGGTACATGGGAATAAAACGCCAGCAGTTGAATAACTTCTGCGGCAGCAGGTGCCACTTCATGCGATATCTTCCACAGCAAACGGCAGCGGCTGGCCAGTTGTGTCAGCGGCGTACAGCCGCAACGCTTGTTCCGCAAACATGGCGCACCAGGTATTGTCCTCACCGACTTTATCGGGAGTAAAACCGATGCCGCCGTTTTCGCGCACACGCGTACACAAGGCGGTTGCGAATTTCAGGTTTGCTTGCTGATAACGCGAAGGTTGGCCAGTGAGTTTCTGCAAGAACACGGAAACACGCAGGGCTTGAGCGATGATGTCTGTACGGCGAATATCCGGAGTCTGCAACGATTCAGGCAGGCTGCCATCGGGCGCCTGCAGGCTGACGATCTGATCGAACCACAGCGCAAGTCTTTCATAATCTGCATCAGGAGCCAGCAGACAACCTTCGATTGCATACAAAGTCGGGTGCAACATGTCGAGGCCGTTTTTCTCTGCAGCCAACGCATAGGAAGCAAGCGTTTGCCTGCAAGCGTCGAGCAGAGTCGGCTCTACCGCCGCGCGTCTCGCGAGCAGCAATATTCGACTCGCGGTTTTAGCCGTAAAACTGCCACCCTGGGTAGACCAGCGCGCGGGCAGGGTCATGGTCTTGTCGTCGACGATACAAGCCTTGAGATGGGGACCATCGACAAAGTGCTGCAGCCAACCGATCAACGGTTTCGATAGTGTGTCCGGCACAGATATCAGGCCTTTCACTTCCGCTCGTGCGAGGCCACCCGCAATCATCGCGAGGTCGAAAGCAAACAGGGCTTTGTTGCGCCAGTCATCAACTGTCGGATCAAAATATATTCGGGTCGCAGGCATCTTCTCGCCTTGCAGATATTTTTCGAGCCAGTTGGTCGCGGCTTGCGCGCGAGCAAAAATCCGCGGGTCGGTGTTGTCCAGTGAAGCAAGCCAATGCAGGTAATAGCCGGTTATTTCACCGTACACATAAAAAACTGAACCCTGACTGACAGTACCTGCGACAGCACCGGCGTGTTCAGAAGTCTGTTGCTGAATCGCGCTGCCCAGAAGAAATTCGCGCAGTGCGTCGGCAGCAATGAGTGGTGTTACCGCAGTACTTTTCAAGCAGCGGCCGCTTTCTGAAGGGCTTGCAATACATCCAGCACCCTGTCTGCCGTGTGGCCATCACCAAACGGAGCTTGTTCGTCGAAAGGACATGGCGTGGGCATCGGCGCTTGCAGACTACTGATGCAGGACAACAACAACGTATGCTGATTGTTTCCGACTAATCGAACAATGCCGTTAAAGGTGGCTTCCGGCCGTTCTGTTTCGGAGCGTG
The DNA here is from genome assembly GCA_040386995.1 of Pseudomonadota bacterium. Lineage (GTDB taxonomy): Bacteria > Pseudomonadota > Gammaproteobacteria > Pseudomonadales > Pseudohongiellaceae > CAILUG01. Next base: position 9,553 of record JAZKES010000121.1, read on the forward strand.
TGACAAGTACCGGCACACCGATATACACAGCCTCTTCCTGAATACCGCCGGAATCCGTCACGACCAGACTCGCGTCTTTCAGCAATGAGATGAAGGGGCGATACGCCAGAGGTGCGGTTAATAAAATTCTTGGATGTGAGCCGAGCAACCGGCGAATCCTGGTTCCGATAAGTGGGTTTGGATGCACGGGGCAAACGAGGCATAAATCCTTGTCGGCATCGAGCAGCTCAAGCATCGCGTTGCAAACATTCACCAAACCCTGCTGGTAATTTTCGCGGCGATGCAGAGTCATCACCACAAGACGTTTACCGAGCGCAGGCCACGGGATGAGGTGAGGAAATGGACTGGCCAGCGTTTCGCGTAACAAATCCACGATGCTGTTGCCGACCATATGAACATTACGCGGATCAACCCCCTCATCGTGCAGCTTCTGGGCAGCCATATGGGTAGGAGCAAAATGCCAACGCGCCAGTGGTGCGATTCGGCGTCGGAATGGCTCTTCCGGAAATGGACGCATCGGATTCTGCGTACGTAAACCCGCTTCAAGATGCGCAATGGGCAGACCACAGTCTGCGGCAGCGAGTGCACAAGCGTAGGCAGTGGAAGTATCACCTTGCACGAGCACTACATCAGGCCGTTCGACAGCAAGCCATTGGCGGGTGTGTTTGCGCAGATGGGCAACACTTTTTGACAGGATCGACCCTGGAGGAACTGCGGCGAGACTGTGCTCGATTGGCAGTTCAAGGTGCGCCATCGTCTCGATGACCATGTGGGGATGTTGCCCGCTTGAAACCACGCCAACACTCACGCGTGAATCCCCTATTGCCTGTCGCACCAGTGGCGCAATTTTTAAGCATTCAGGGCGCGTTCCGGCAAAACAGATCAGCCGTACTGGTGTCTTCATGGGAAGGGACATAGGTAATTTTTATTGAAATACAAAGACCGAATTCTATAACAATGTTACGCCGATATTGCTTACTTTTCGCCTGCAAATTCAAGAAAACCCTGAAACAAGGATCAGGTCAAGTTTTTAGTTTCAGTGTTGCGATCGAGAGCTTACTAAAGCGAAACGCAAGCGCAGCAAGTTGGCACTATCGCGTTGGCATTTCAGGTTGCTGCCCACCCCTGCGCTTGTGATTCCAGACGACACATACCGAACCAACCTGTACGCAATTTCAAGCAGAGATGGTTTTATGAAGCCGCGGAAAAAATCGTAGTCACAAATGAAAAAATTCATGATCAACTCGATCATTCAAAACGGCGAGTGCCGAACAACCAAAGCGCCACACAAGTACAAAAATTCGAACCAGTCAGTTCGGATAAAGCATCGCAATATTCACATTTGCTGCCTGTTTTCTCGGGTGTTTTAACAGGTCTCGCAGTACCTTCCTGCCACACGATCATGTAGAGTTGGCGCGCCCGTACGGCGTTACTTTTTTTCGTCGTAACGAAAAATAACAACAATAATAACTTGCTGCGCCAAACTTGATTCAGAGGAAAAATTCGTGATCGTCACCCGTAAAAAAAGTGCGCTGCTGCTTGCGGCTATTGCGCTCGCTCTTGCCATTTCGCCGGCACTGCAGGCTCAGCCACCAAGGCCTGCTGGTGAATCTCATCCCGCTCCGCGCAACGCCGACGGCCGTGTTGTCCTGGGCTCACTGCCCGGGGAGGAAGCCGGCATGTGGGAAGGCTTCGGCACACGCCCGATGCTTACCGTTTTTGACGCAATCCCCGCAGGCTCGATCATTGCCTATACCCCGTACGAAGACGTGCTGAAAATTGCCGACCGTTATCCCAAAATAAAAGTCAGCGAAGTACCTTACCAGCCCTGGGCCAAGGCATTGTTCCAGGCACGCTCACGCACACGCTTCGAGCCCTATACACGTTGCAAGCCGTCGCCGGGCCCGCGCGAAGTCGCGACCGCTTACGGTACACAATTCGTCGAATTTCCCGACATGCAGAAGATCTACATCTTTCCGACCGGCGGCCCGCGCCACTTCCGCGAAATTTTCATGGATGGCCGTGACCATCCTGCCAATCTGAAACCAACCTACCATGGACATTCCATTGGCCACTGGGAAGGCGACACGCTGGTAGTAGACACAGTCGGCTTCAACGAAAAAATGTGGTTCGACGCCGAAGGCTCGCCACACACCAACCAGTTGCATCTGACTGAACGGTTCACGCGTGTTTCACTCGAGCGGCTTGACTATCAGGTGACCATCGACGACCCGGGCGCCTACACAAAAACATGGACCAGCGGCTACAACATGACGTGGGGAGAAGGCGAAACTTTCGAGTTTGTTTGCCAGGACGCGAACATGGCCTTCGATCTCATGCTCGGTACCGAATACCAAAGCATGGATCGCACGCAGCCGATCTTCCCGTGATTGTCACTACCCCGATAAATTCGAAACATTTTCTGGAGGCAACAATGTTGCGCAAGTATTTCAACCGGCTTACTGCAGCCACGGCCTTGGCGCTCGCAAGTACAGCGGTTTTCGCCCATCACGGCATTTCCACCAAGTTTGATCCCGAGCAGACTATTGAACTTAAAGGCCGCGTCACAAAAATCGACTGGTCCAATCCACACGCACACATATTCATGCTGGTGAAAGATGGCACCCAGGAAATTCCGTGGTATATCGAACTCGAAAGCCCGCAGTTACTTGAGCTGAACGGTTGGCAGGAAACGGTGCTGAAACCCGGCGACAACATTACTGTGAAAGGATTCAGTGCACGTGATAACAGCCAGCAGGCGTGGGGTGACGAAGTAGTTATCGACAGTAGCAGCCAGTCCGTGTTCAGCATTACCAAACCAACACTGGTATCAACCATTGCTGATCAGCCCGCGCGTGAAACACCACGCTGGCCCGATGGCACTCCGCGTCTGGGCGCACCTCCGGGCGAGTCTGGTTATTGGGTGCCAACCACGAGCGCGTTAATGGAAGACGGCACAGGAATCGCGATGGAGGCGAACGGCCAGCTCAAAAATATTGCCGACGCATCGAAGGTCGCGCCACTGCAAACCTGGGCCTTACGTTTATATGAAAAACGCCAGCGTGAATTTCTTGCGAATGATCCAACCTATCTCGAATGTCGGCCACCTGCGGGCCCACGCAAATTCCTTGAGCCTTACGGCATTCAGTTGCTCGAAGACAAACCGATGCAACGTATCTTCGTTATCGCGGGCGGTGGCAACCATGACTGGCAATTGATCTACACCGATGGTCGCGCGCTCGATGGTGGTTTCCAGCTCGACGACGGCAACCTGCTTTACTACGGCCGCAACGTTGGCGCGTGGGAAGGTGATACGTTCGTCATTGAATCGGAAGGTTTCAACGAAAAATTCTGGCTACCCGGCGGCTTGCCACACAGCACACAGATGCATGCTACTGAACGTCTCACACGTGTCGACTACAACACCATGAACTACGAATTGACGATCAACGATCCGGGCACTTACACACGACCATGGACCAGCAGCTGGACCTTGAAGTGGTTGCCCGGCCAGGATCCGCAGGAGCACTACTGTCAGGACAACCGCTTGTAACACCTTTGCGGCGCTTGTTGTTATTTGAGAATTAACACATGGAAGGCTGGAGCTACTTTGGTAGTTCCAGTTGTCCAGACCCACTGGAAGTAAAAGTCGGCGCCTGCAGAAACAGGAATGACGATTGTCATTCCTCACATTCAACTCACCTAGTACCTGAACGTATACCTGAATTTCACACTGATTTCCGACGTCGCTGATACAAACGAATTATCCTTGTCCTTATCCTGCAGGTTGTAGTTCAGCACGATGAAACCTTCCTGCCCTGCTTTTGGTATCCACTGCAGGCGTGTGTTGATACCAAGCTCTTCCGATAAATTGTCGTACTGCAACAGGCTCACCCAGAACAGCGTTGAGGAAAACGCTACTTGTGTGTTGAAGCTCGTCAAACGTGTAATGAAATCGCCTTGCGGCAGCTCGATGTTGTTCCAGTCATAACTCGTCGACATCACGAAATAACGCGACTGTATCCACGTAAGCGACGCATTGATGTTGTTGCGACTACCGTTGTAGAAGTCGCCGTTGGTGAATGAGAGACCGCCGGAAAATTCGCGCTGGTTCGCGGTGTTGAAACTCAGCGTGTATTCGTCAAAGTCATAATCACCTGGCTGTATCTGCACCTGGCGACCAGGTTCGGAATACAAGGTAAACGGCGTTACCACGATCTCCTTGTTCTGCTGATATCGCAGCCCGGCGCGATCACGGGTATTTGCTTCAAGCTCGAGCAAACGAAACGACAACACCTGACTCTGCAGGCCACCATCGATCACATTGATACGCTGCGCATCGACGCCAACGTAAGCCGTTTGCAGAAAACTGCTATCGAAAAAATGGGTGTAACCCGCATCGGCGATATAGTCACGAATGTTCGCGCGATTGATATATCCCATCGCCGGATTGAAGTTACGCTGCACTTCCTTGAAGCCAACGCCCGCACGCAAACCGGTATTGTTAGGTGAGCGCAGGCCAAAGCCGAACGCAGCATCGTCATCTTTCAGACCCGGTGTATCCGATACCTGATACCACGCATCACTTTCAACCACACGACCACTCTGTAGTCGGGTATTCAAATAACGAAAGTCGGCACCGAAAACCGAGTTGTCTACATTCGAAGCTGGATTGCCGTCAGTAACGATGAAACCAACGCTTGATTCTTCGAGCACATTGGCCGACATACGCGCGACAAACAAATTGGATGCATTGACGGCATTAAACTCATCTTGCCGAATAGCAAGTGTGCCGATGTTCCAGCGTCCGACACGACCGCTGACTCTCGTGCCATATTCAATATCGACAGGCGCGCCCGTCTGACTCAGGCCAAGCTTGCGTGAAAAATACGGCCGCGCGTTTTCACTTGCGCCGCGCGACACCGCGTTATTGCCACCACCGCCGATATTGCCAAACTGAAACAGATCAGAGTCATTAAGGAAAAAGTCGCGCTTCTCGGGGAAAAACAGATTGAAGCGCGTGAGATTCACCTGGCGATTATCAACTTCCGTCGCAGAAAAATCGGTATTGATAGTGAGTGCTGCATTAAGTGACGGTGTCAGGCGATAAAACGCATCGAGTGATGGGTTGAGATTGTTGTCGTTGATATCCGGATCGAAGCGTTCCTGCCGGCTGAATGAAACGGACGGGACGATATCAAGGCCAACACCTTGATCCATCCCACTCATGCCGGTCATCTCGCCCGCGATACTCGGGTTGTAGGTGCGGTTGTATGACACCCACGCCATCTCCTCGCCGCGACGGCGAATACCGCGACCAAAGTTGAAACCCCACGTATCAATGCGCGGATCAAACGGCAACGACTTGAAAGGAATTTCCAGTTCAGCCGTCCAGCCATTGTCATCGGAGCTTGCGGCGGTATCCCAGATTGTCGACCAGTCACCCGAAAACGAACTTACACTCTGGTACAGCGCATCGTGTCGCACGCCATTGAGATTGGTTTCGAAGCGATAACCCGTGCGGCGGGTATTAAACGGATCGAGTATCACGACAAGCCTGTCGTCACCACCAAGACCCTGCCCATGGCGAATGGTTGGCGCAGCAATCAATGAAGGATCACTGTCGGCCATACGCGCACCGATGTACAACGCGTCGTCATCATAGAGTACATAGACTTCTGTTAGCTCCGACGGCGCTGAACCATCTCCAGGCCTTATCTGATGGAAGTCGGTGATGGGTTTGGCCTGCTGCCAGACGGCCTCATCCATTTTGCCATCAATGGCAGGACGGCTTGTTACGCGCACGGCCTGTAATTGCTTCTGACCTACCGCGACCGAAAGGGTATCGGGCTGTGAATTTGCACTGGATGAATAAAAGACGATGGCTGCCAATGTGAGCCTGCAAAATCTGGACATGCGTTTGTTGTTCCTGCCTGAAAAATATACATTCGGGTTTGAAGATGGATCGTGTTTGTTTCGCAACATCTTGAATTGCGGGATTGATGCTAGTTGGCAATGATAAATAATCGCTCGCCTTTGTTATACCTTGGTCAGACCAAACATCAATACGCAGCTATACGTAGCTCCTTATCTTCTGATCGCCAATCCAGCAAAAACTTGCATCACGAGAGGACACAAGCGCAATTTTTTTCCACCGTTAAGCGCCATGCGATCAGGATTCACGGACCAGCATTTTGCGAATCTTCATGAGAGGCGCAAACGGCAATGGAGAAAGGTGATCATGTTCAACACAATTTATGAACCTCGGATTACAGGTCGCCTTAGCTGTGTTGCAGCTTACGCTCACCGCGCAGCCCGTGAGCGATGATGAGAAGTTATATAAGGATGGAGACCAATCATGCTCAAGCAAAAAATCGGCGTCAGCTCATCACAAGTTGATGAGCCTGAAACTCGATCTGACCTGATTAGCAACAAAAGGCGGCCGCCATGAAGTTGTACCTCATGGCATCAAATGTACTACGCTATCAACCTCAGGTTGCTCAGGCCAAAAATGCCTGCAAGGCCGATGACTATGAGGTAGATGGCTACGATGTAGCTAAGAAGTCTCGGCCGGAGCAGGATCAGTATCCCGGCAATCAGAGAGATGAGCGGAGTGAGGGAGAGAGTCATGCAATATTCCTTCGTAAAAATTTTAAGTGATTTCCGGTGTGGCCAAGTATGGCGGTTGAGTCAGCTCCAGACAAACCTTTGATCAGACGGCCCTACTCCGCATTTTTTACAACGCATTCGACTTTGCACTGCAAAGTACTTGACAACATCTGCACGTAATACCATTCTGACTCGCTATGAGTAGCCCACGCAGTCCCGCCAAATCGTCTTCCCCTGTGTTTTTGCATCAGCACGCAGAAGACAATCTCAAATACATTCGCAACGCGATGGAAAGCGCCGTTTCCTTTACCGGTGTATCCGGCAAGGGTTATGTTCTGGCGGGTGTTTCAGCACTGATAGCAGGATGGCTTGCAGCGCAACAACCAGGTGCAACCGCCTGGCTTGTTGTATGGATGGCAGAACTTGTAATAGCCGCAACCGTGGCGCTCGCGATGACTGCTTTTAAGGCGCGCAGCCAGGGCAGTTCGCTTTGGTCAAGCAATGGCATAAAGCTTCTTCTGGCGTTTCTTCCCAGCATGGTAGCCGGCGGCATTTTTACATTGGCGCTTTATCTCCAGAATACTATCTCGCTACTTCCCGGCATCTGGATGTGCCTGTATGGCGCAGCGGTCATGACCGCCGGCGTACATTCTGTGCGCGTGATTCCGATCATGGGCGCGCTGTTTATTCTGTTGGGAGCAGCGGTGTTATTGAGCCCATTACCTGCCAACACCACACTCAGCCTGGGCATGGGATTACTTCATATCGTATTCGGCATCATCATCTGGAAAAATCATGGCGGTTAACAGTCAGAAAAAGAAATCCATTTCGACCGTCAAGGTTGTTAAACCTGCGCCTGCAGCTGCCAAAAAGAAACCTGCAGCAAACCTTGATCGCCTGATTCATGAGCGGGTTCGCCTCGCGCTGGTTAGTGCGCTAGCGGCAAACAGCGCGATGAACTTCAACGACCTGAAGGCGCTTTTGAACATTTCTGACGGCAACTTGAGCGCGCATGCGAGAAAACTTGAGGAGGCCGGGTATATCAGCTGTACCAAGGGTTACGACGGAAGAATTCCGCGCACAGAATATAAACTGCTCGCAAAAGGCAAAGACGCGCTGAAAAACTACATTGCCCATATGGAAGCCCTGATCATGGCGATGAAAAAAATATAGGCTCGGAGTTACATTTTTTTACCAATCTACTTTGCATTGCAAAGTACTTTAGTAAACTATAGGATAAAAGGAACTCAATTGTGTCTACTCAATCTGATATGTCCATTGAACAAAAACCCAAGCTACGCTCTTCGCAATTTTTGCTCGCCGGTTTGGGGCTGGGCATAGCCGCCAACTATGTGATGTGGCCAGCGGGAATAGAGGGCCCTGGCTTTGTCATCTGGATGATCCTGCTGGTCGCTGCTGCCTTGTGGTCTACAAGAAATGACGGGCGCCATAAACTGCTCGTCATCACCTGTTGGGGCAGCACTGCAATTCTCGCCACTCTCATGGTGTTCCTCAGAGACCTAGACGAATTGATACCCGCAATGATGCTCGTAATACTCTCATCAGCCACGTTGGTTTTTCTGCACGTCAACGGGTTAACGCTTAATACGGCGCGAGTTAGTGATTTATTCATCGCGCTATTTCAGATTCCCACGAGAGCCATCATCGGTACACCGCTAATCCTGCTGAACCTCGACCCACCCCCAGATGCCAGTAAAAAACAATGGTCCGGCATATTGCGAGGTTTGTTGATCGCGCTGCCGCTACTGATAGTTTTCGGCGCGTTATTTTCATCAGCTGATGTTGCGTTCGCGCGCCTGATGCCTGATCTGTCGCAGATCTTTTCCGCTACAACAATTCCGCGTTTAATGATCATAGGTTTCTTCGCGTGGGTTTCCGCCGGCTTGCTTGATGGCATCAGCCAGCATCAATCTCCTGTTGCACCTCGCCAATTCAGGATATTTGAACTTGGCAAACAGGAGTTAGCAGTGGTCATGAGTTTGCTGACGATAATGTTTGTCGTATTTGTCGTACTACAGATAACGTATCTGTTTGGCGGCCGCGACACTATCGAGGCTACTACGGGCCTCACGTTGGCGGAGTATGCACGACGCGGTTTTTTCGAACTCATCACTGTGGCTGGGTTGACGCTTGTTGTGCTTGTTGCGCTCGGTGCAACAAATAGTAGTCAGCGTTTATTCGGGATACTGGCCGCGATACTCATCGCTTGCGTAATGATTATCCTCGCCTCTGCGCTTCAGCGATTTTTCCTGTACATCGATGCGTATGGCTTGACGATTCAACGTCTCATCGCACTTGCCATGATGTTCTGGCTCGCATTTTGTCTGGTGTTATTTGCGAGCACTGTGCTGCGCGGTCGGATAGCCGGATTCGCCACAGGGATCGTGGTATCCGGCCTCGTGATCACCCTGCTGTTTGGTTTTATTAACCCGGCAGCGCTGGTCGCGAGAACCAATGTTGAACGTATTATCGGCAATTCACAGACCTCGACAAATCGTGAGGTTGGTAGTCCGCCGACAACACAAACCAATCTGGATCTTGATTATCTGCTCACACTCGGCGCGGACGTTGTGCCTGTGTTACTTACACACCTTGCTCAGTTGGCTCCGCTTCAACAATGCCGGCTATCCGCCGAACTTCTTAGTCGGTGGAATCAGGCCAACTCCACCGAGGACGCTAACCATGACTGGCGCACCTGGCATGCGGGCCGTGCAGCCGCCACAAAAGCAGTCACGGAGAATACGGCGCTATTGCAGCAAATATCCAACGACTCGCGAGTGAACGGCGGCGGGATCTGCGCGCAGCCTCAGTGATCACTATTCGCCAAGGTTGATCCGGAATAGCTACTTTCCACCCACGCATAAAAAAAACCGTCCGCGCAAGCTTATCTGTCACCCGCCCAGCTTGATTAACGATCTACCACAGCGCAACAATACTTATCCGTTTTGCTGTTGCTACTCTGGGCATCAAAACATCGGGCTGGGCTTAAACAGTATTGGGAAAATGCGAGCAACCTTCACCAGGATCCGGTGAAGCAAATCTCCTCATGTCAGGGAACGGACACATGAAACTCATCACACTTGCCGAAGTCTCGGAAACACTTGCGACAGTTCGCAGCCGAATAAAAAAAGTCGGCTTGCTCAGCGCTTGTTTACGCGAGTTCGATCCCGACGAACGTGCTACCGGAGTTTCATGGCTTTCGGGTGTTTTACCGGGTGGGCGTCTCGGTCTGGGTCCTGCGGCAATTCACGCACTGCGCGATATACCACCTGCAGCAGAATCAACGCTGACGCTTACTGCCACGCGTCACCAGCTCGAAAGCCTTAAGGACATTAAAGGCAAAGGCAGCGCCGGCCTGCGGCAGAATGTGCTGATCAACTTGTTTCAACTCGCCACCGAAAAAGAACAGGATTTCCTTGCGCGTCTTCTGCTCGGCGAATTGCGCCAGGGAGCGCTGGAAGGCGTAATGGCGGATGCAATTGCAGCCGCTGCAGAAGTGCCAGTGGCAGAAGTACGGCGCGCAATTATGCTCGCTGGCACCATGGCCCCGGTTGCCGAGGCCGCATTAAGCCTGGGTCGCGCAGGTCTCGCTAATTTTCGACTGAATTTGTTCGAGCCGGTAAGCCCAATGCTCGCGAGTCCGACCGACGATGTTGAAAGTGCACTTGCTGCACTCGGCGCCGCCGCATTCGAATACAAACTTGATGGCGCGCGCGTGCAGATTCATAAGCGTGATGGTGAGATCAAGATCTATTCCAGAACTGGCCGTGATGTCAGCTTAAGCCTTCCCGAAATTGCTCAAGTTATTGCGGCGTTGCCAGTCGAGACACTCATACTCGATGGAGAGGTTCTCGCGATGGACAACACTGGCCGCCCTCGTGCATTCCAGGACAGCATGCGGCGTTTTGGCCGCAAGTTGGCGGTTGAGGATATGCAGGCAGAAATACCGATGTCGCTTTACTGCTTTGACTGCCTGCATGCAAACGGTGAAGACCTCATCGACAAGCCGACAACGCAGCGTATCGAGGTGATGTCGCAGTTATTACCGTCTCATCTGATGATGCCAAGACTCGTAACGGATCAGCAGGATGCTGCAGCGCTATTTCTGCGTACCGCACTTGATACCGGTCATGAAGGTTTAATGGCGAAATCATTACAGGCGCCCTATGAGGCAGGCAGTCGTGGCGCGTCATGGTTGAAGATCAAGATTGCCCATACACTCGATCTGGTTGTACTGGCGGCCGAGTGGGGCAGCGGAAGAAGGAGTGGCTGGCTCAGCAATCTGCATCTGGGAGCACGCAGTGATAATGGTTTCGTCATGCTCGGCAAAACCTTCAAGGGGCTGACAGACGAACTACTCACATGGCAGACGGAACAGCTCCTTGCTCTTGCGCTTGATCCCGATGCGGAGGGATACGTCGTAAACGTCAGGCCTGAACTTGTCGTTGAAATTGCGTTTAACGATTTGCAGGTCAGTAGCCGTTACCCGGGCGGCCTCGCATTACGTTTCGCGCGCGTCATTCGTTATCGCGATGACAAGACGGCAGCGGATGCCGATTCCATTGAAACGGTGCGCGCAATTGCGGCGAAGCAAAAATCCTCCGAGTGATAACACTTGTGTGTCGAGCCGCGTGATCTAAATCGACCGGAGTGAATTACTCGAGTCATAAGAATTTACGTGAGAACGTATCTGCTTGTTAAAAAGACATCTCCGCTACTTTCATTAGTAGTCTGATGACTCATTCGAAATGTATTCACGAGTTGTTCGTTGTTAATTATCCAGCACAAAAAAAACCCCGCAAAAGCGGGGTCTTTTTATTCTTTGCGAAGCTGAATAAACGGCTTACATCATGCCATCCATTCCGCCCATGCCGCCGCCCATTCCACCGCCGCCAGCCGGTTTTTCTTCCGGATGTTCAGCAATCATGGCTTCGGTAGTCAGCATCAGGCCAGCTACTGAACCAGCAGCCTGCAATGCAGAACGAGTTACCTTGGTTGGATCCAGGATACCCATTTCCAGCATATCGCCGTATTCACCAGTAGCGGCGTTGTAGCCATTGTTGCCTTTCAGCGCGCGTACTTTATCCAGAACTACTGACGCTTCATCGCCAGAGTTCGTCGCGATCTGACGCAATGGAGCAGTCAGTGCGCGCTGCAGGATTGCAAGACCAACGTTCTGATCTTCATTGTCGCCTTTCAGGCCAGAGATGTTCTGCAGAGCACGTACCAGAGCAACGCCACCGCCAGGAACCACGCCTTCTTCAACAGCAGCACGGGTTGCGTGCAGCGCGTCTTCAACGCGGGCTTTTTTCTCTTTCATTTCGATTTCGGTGCCAGCGCCTACTTTGATAACCGCAACGCCGCCGGCCAGTTTGGCTACGCGTTCCTGCAGTTTTTCACGGTCGTAGTCAGAAGTAGTTTCTTCGATCTGCGCACGCAGCTGACCTACTCGGCCTTCGATTTTCACACTGTCGCCAGCGCCGTCGATGATGGTGGTGCTGTCTTTGGTCAGGATTACGCGTTTAGCGGAACCCAGATCAGTCAGAGTAGCGCCTTCCAGATTGAGGCCCAGTTCTTCTGCAATAACAGTTGCGCCAGTCAATACTGCGATGTCCTGCAGCATGGCTTTGCGACGATCGCCGAAGCCAGGAGCTTTAGCAGCAGCAACTTTCACGATACCGCGCATGTTGTTTACAACGAGAGTTGCAAGCGCTTCGCCTTCAACATCTTCAGCAACGATGAACAGCGGACGGCCGGATTTGGCAGCGCCTTCAAGTACAGGAAGCATTTCGCGAATGTTGGTGATCTTTTTCTCAACCAGCAGGATCAATGGGTTGTCGAGTTCGGCAGCCATGGTGTCCTGGTTGTTGATGAAATAAGCAGAGAGGTAACCGCGATCAAACTGCATGCCTTCTACAACGGCCAGTTCGTTTTCGAGACCGGAACCGTCTTCTACAGTGATAACACCTTCTTTGCCCACTTTGGCCATTGCTTCAGCAATGATGTCGCCAACGCTGGTATCGCTGTTGGCAGAAATGCTGCCGACCTGTGCGATTGCTTTGTTCTCGGTGCAGGGCTGTGACATTTTGGAAAGTTCTGCAACTACTGCAGCAACACCTTTGTCGATGCCGCGTTTCAGGTCCATCGGGTTCATGCCAGCAGCTACTGATTTGAGACCTTCGTTCAGGATTGCCTGAGCAAGTACGGTAGCAGTGGTGGTACCGTCGCCAGCTACGTCAGAAGTCTGTGAAGCAACTTCCTTCAACATCTGCGCGCCCATGTTTTCGAATTTGTCTTTGAGGGTAATTTCTTTTGCAACTGATACACCGTCTTTGGTCACGGTGGGGGCGCCGAAAGATTTGTCGATAACTACGTTACGACCCTTTGGACCCAGAGTTACTTTAACCGCGTCAGCCAAGAGGTTCACACCTCTCACCATGCTCTGACGGGCCTTGTCACCAAATAATACGTCTTTAGCCATTGTTAGATTCCTATAATTTCAAGCTAGTGATTTATTTTTTATAGATTAGTAAAGCGGGAGATCAGCCTTCGATTACGCCGAAGATTTCACCTTCACTCAGGATCAGAAGCTCTTCGTCACCTATCTTCACGGTGTTGCTGGCATATTTACCAAAAATCACCTTGTCGCCTTCTTTAAGGTCAACTTTGCGAACAGTACCGTTATCCAGTGCTTTGCCCGGACCAACAGCAACAACTACGCCTTGTGAAGGCTTCTCTGCAGCAGAGCCTGGCAGCACGATACCACCAGCAGTTTTAGTCTCTTCTTCTTTACGCTTAACCACCACGCGGTCTTGTAATGGACGAATTTTCATTTGCTTTTATCTCCAACATTCACTTAATAAATACTTTTCAGCCTTGAGGTGACCCAGGCCCTTTTGCTGAGGTTTACCGTAAAGGCAAGCGCCCAGACCCCTAGTTGCGGGCCTAAGATGGGGCTCTCCTTGGTGATTTCAATGGCCGGAGGGCAAAAAATGCGGATTATTTTTTATCGCCCGGAGGCACGCTATCTTGCTCGACCAAAGGGGTTCCGGGAGACGGTTCGCGCGTAAATTCACCCTCGAAAGCGCGTCCTCGAGAGTCACCCCTGAAGCCAGGACCAGGCTGCCAACCACCGCCGAACTGACCAAAATGCGCTGTGCCTGAAGTTTTACCTACCGCTTGGAAATATCCTGAACGCAGCAGAAACGACACGAGTGGCCTGCGAACAAAAGGCAACAGGAAAATGAACGCTATGGCATCGGAAATAAGGCCTGGAATCAGCAGCAGCAAGCCACCGAAAGCCAGTAACAATCCTTCCATAAGCTCGCGTGCGGGCACTTCGCCGCTCTGCATGCGGGACTGTGCACGCAGCAGGGTGGAAAACCCCTGTCGCTTCAAGATATAAATTCCCGCAGCGCCCATGATTATCAGCAACGCAATTGTGGGAAAAACGCCGATAACACCACCCACTTTCACAAGAACCATGAGTTCGATGATCGGTATGATGATTAAAAGTAAAAACAATCCACGCATATGCTGGGCTACTATTCTGAAAAAGGAGAATTTACCTCTAAATACCAAAGGTCTGGTTTTCTCGCGTATGACTCTATGAGTTGGGGGCAAACATGCTGGCATCAAGCCTGAAGGAAGAAATATGGCAGTTGGTAGCCTCGATACCACGAGGAAAAGTTGCAACTTATGGACAACTGGCCAGACTTGCCGGGTTTCCGAATCATGCGCGTTACGTAGGTACAACCCTCAAGCAATTGCCTAAAGGCACTACGCTCCCATGGTTCAGGGTACTGAAAAGTAACGGTGAGCTTGCCTTTCCTGCCGGCAGTCCGGCATGGAAGCGGCAGAAAAAGCACCTTGAAGCAGAGGGCATATTGATGAAACAGATGAAGGTGCCACTAACTACTTATCAATATGAGGCTTGAGAACCTTGGCCATCAAACCTTACTCAGTGGGAAGCAGCTCTTCTTTCATAAACAGCGCATCCCCAAGTTTCCATGCACCATTCGGATAGCCGTGAATCTCATAGATTTTGTAGAGTGCAAAACCCGCTTCCCGTAGAAACCCGTAAAGTTCAGCGAATCCGGTGCATCCCGCGTAACGCTCTCTGAAATTCACTTCCGCGAGGATGGCCTTGCAGCCCGCCAGTGCAGCTTTGCCACCTTTTAACGCAGGCAGTTCATTGCCTTGCAGGTCCAGCTTGATGACGTCGATGTTCTTGAGATGGTTCTCTTGCATAAAAAGGTCGAGTGTAGTGACGTTCACCTGCGCCATCGCCGAGGTGGTGATGTCGGAGGCGAGAGGCTGCATGAGAGAGGATGTATATCGTTCATCAGTAACGAATAACTCGGCGGTGCCTGCATAGTCCGAAAGTGCCTGTTTGACAGGTATGCAGCGTGGCGCAGCGGCAAAACGCTGTTTAAGGAAGGCAAATGGTTCGGATTGTGGCTCAAAGCAATACACTTCTGCATCGGGAAACGTATCGAGCAGGATTGCCGCCTTGTTTCCTTTGTACGCACCACCATCAATAATTGTTGTTACTTTGTCTTTGCCGAGGAGACTCGACAAGTTGTCCAGAGGTTCATGCCAGCGTTGCAGATTGAGACCCAGGGGCCGCAACATTTGATTGATATAGGCCATTTTTTATATCTCCCTACAAAGTGAAACTCCATACCCAAGAGCCTGAGCAGCCAAATGGGCACTGTACATACTGGTAATCCTTAACCAGATCCATGTAATCCTATACTGCAAGAAAACCCACAACTTGGCTCGGTTTAACGCGCAGTACCTCTTAAGACCACCAAGTAGCTAAAAAATTCGCCAAATCAGGACGAGGTAATCACTTTAAATAAATTACTCAGCAGATATTTACAATTGAACAGCGGCCTAACACACGCCGCAGATGACATTTTATAAACTGATTAATCGCGAAAATTATCGTATTGCAGAGGGAGACCGAAATCGCCCTGGCGTAATACGGCAATGACGTCCTGCAAATCATCGCGTTTTTTGCCAGTGACGCGCAGCTTGTCGCCCTGAATCGCAATCTGGACTTTCAGTTTCAGATCTTTCACATGTTTGACGATCTTGCGCGAGATGTCGGTTTCGATACCCTGCTGAACTGCTACTTCCTGGAACGCCTTCTTGCCAACAAGTTTTACGTCACCTGGTTTTAATGAACTAAGCTCAATCTTGCGCTTGATCATTTTGCCTTTGAGGATTTCCAGCATCTGTTCCAGCTGAAATTCAACTTCAGCCGTCATGGTGATTACATTGTCCTTGAGCTCATAGGTGGCGGGCACACCTTTGAAATCGAAACGTGTACTAATTTCGCGAGTGGCCTGGTCGAGCGCATTGGCCAATTCGTGATGGTCGACTTCCGAGACGATATCAAAGGTAGGCATGCTTCTTCCGTTACAACACCATTAAGCGAATGTCGCTCAACAACGACGCGAGATAAGTACAGAACATACCACCATCAACACCATTCACTGCGCGATGATCATAGGACAGTGCGAAAGGCAGCATCGTACGTGGCACAAACTGACCGTTCTTGTACACGGGCTTGATCGATGCTTTTGACACACCAAGAATTGCAACTTCAGGTGCATTCACAATAGGTGTGAAACCTGTGCCACCGATATTGCCAAGGCTCGACACAGTGAAACATGCACCTTCCATGTCTTCCTTCGTCAGCTTGCGATCTTTGGCTTTTGCGCCTAACGCAACAATCTCGCTAGAGATCTGCCAGATAGATTTCTTGTCGGCATCCTTGATCACAGGAACCATCAGGCCAGCCGGAGTCGCAACGGCAACACCGATATTGATGTATTTTTTGCGGATCAATTTGGTGCCTGAAGAATGCAGGGACACGTTGAACTGCGGATATTCTGCCAAGGCCTGTGCGCAGGCCTTGATGATAAACGGCAACGGTGTGAGTTTGATGCCTTTCTTGTCAGCCAATGCTTTTTGCGCAGCGCGGAAATCTTCGAGCTCTGTTACATCAGCTTCATCAAATTGTGTCACGTGCGGCACATTGAGCCAGTTGCGTGTCATGTTCAGTGCAGTCACGCGATGCAGCTTGGACATTTCGATTTCTTCGATCGGACCAAACTTGCTGAAATCAACATCCGGTATACCCGGCACACCCGACCCGCCAGCAGCAGCTTGAGCTGGAGCGCTGGTGCTTTGCATACGCGCTTTCACGTGCGCTTCTATGTCTTCTTTTACGATGCGACCTTTACCGCCCGTGCCATTAACTTTGCCAAGATCAACACCGAGTTCACGCGCAAATTTGCGTACTGCTGGACCAGCATAAACATCGCCATTGCTCGCAGTTGTTTCTACAACTGCAGGAGCAGATGGTTGGGCTGCCGCAGCAGGCGCTGCTGCTGGTGATTCTTTCTGTACGGGTGCAGCTTCTGCCTTGGGCGCTGGTGCTTCGGCTTTTTGTGCTGGGGCTGCAGCTGCGCCAGTGGTTTCAAGATCAAGCAGTATAGAACCCGCAGAAACCTTGTCGCCCACTTTGATTTTTATTGCTACCACCTTGCCGGCCAGCGGCGAGGGAACTTCCATTGCAGCCTTGTCGGTTTCAAGTGTTACGAGGCCAGTTTCTGCTTTGACCTCATCACCAACCTTCACAAGAATTTCGATGACTTCAACGTCGCTGGCATCACCAAGGTCAGGTACTTTTACGGTTTGGACTGATTTGCCACCGGGTGCTGCTTCAGCTGCAGGTTTTGCAGCGGGAGCAGGTGCAGCTTCTGCGGGCTTGGCTGCCGGTGCTGCTTCTGCAGGTTTTGCAGCAGCGGCCGCTTTGGGCGCTTCGGCGGCTGGCTTGGGAGCTTCTGTTGCAGCGCCTTCAGATTCGAGCTCGAGCAGTTGCGCGCCCTGCTTGACCTGATCACCAACTTTCACAAGAACCTGTTTGACGACACCGCCTTTCGGTGAAGGGATTTCCATCGCAGCCTTGTCACTTTCCAGCACAACGATGGAATCGTTCGCACTGATTTTGTCACCTGGCTTGACCAGTACTTCAATGACCTCGACTTCACCATCGCTGCCCAGATCCGGAACCTGAATTTTTTCGACTGCCACGCTGATTTACTCCTGTATTGGCGGGATTTACTGTTTACCCGCTTTTACTTGTTATTCGCCTATATCAATACCATTGCGTTGTTATCTACCTTCTAAACAGCTATCTGTTATTTAAACAGCTGATTATCAGGCAAGCACGGGATCCAGTTTTTCCGGATCAAGGCCCAGTTTTTTGATCGCTTCGGTTACAACTGATGCCTTGATCTCACCAAGTTTGGCGAGTTCGTTCAAGGCAGCTACCACGACATAAGAGCTATTCACTTCAAAGAACCAGCGCAACTGTTCGCGGCTGTCGCTACGACCGAAACCATCAGTGCCCAATACCTTGTACGGTGCTGGAACAAATGCACGAATCTGATCGGAGTATATTTTCATGTAGTCGGTAGTTGAAATGACCGGACCTTCGCGCTGGCTCAAACACTGCGCGACATATGACACGCGTGGCTTGGCTTCTGGATGCAGCATGTTCCAGCGATCGACAGCCTGACCGTCGCGCGCGAGTTCGTTCATGCTGGTTGTGCTCCAGACATCCACGGCCACTTTGTATTCTTTACGCAGGATCGCAGCGGCTGCTCGCACTTCGCGCAAGATGGTACCGCTGCCCAGCAAACGTACACGCAGCGGTTTCTTACCGCCTGCAACCTTGTACTCCTTGCTTTCGCCATCTTCAAGCAGGTACATACCCTTGATGATGCCTTCTTCGGAACCAACCGGCATTTCCGGGTGAGTGTAGTTTTCGTTCATGGTTGCGATGTAGTACCAGACACTTTCGTCTTCCTGATACATACGACGCATGCCGTCCTGAATCACGACAGCGAGTTCATAGGAATAAGTCGGATCGTAAGCAACGCAGTTTGGAATAGTGCCAGCAACCAGATGGCTATGACCATCCTGATGCTGCAGACCTTCACCGTTAAGTGTTGTACGACCAGCGGTAGCGCCAATCAGGAAGCCGCGCGCTTGAAGATCGCCTGCTGCCCAACACAAATCGCCTACACGCTGGAAACCGAACATCGAGTAATAGATGTAAAACGGAATCAACGGATAGTTGTTCACGCTGTAGGACGTTGCCGCCGCGAGCCAGGAGCTCATCGAACCGGCTTCGTTGATACCTTCCTCGAGCAGCTGTCCCTTTTTGTCTTCGCGGTAATACATCACCTGGCCTGAGTCGGCAGGATCGTACAGCTGACCTTTTGCAGAATAGATACCGATCTGGCGGAACATACCTTCCATACCGAAAGTACGCGCTTCGTCCGGCACAATCGGCACGATGCGTTGGCCAATTTCCTTGTCTTTGACAAGGTTCGACAACAGACGCACGAACGCCATTGTGGTGGAAACTTCACGCTCGCCGGTGCTCTTGGTTTGAGCTTCGAAAGCAGAAAGCGCAGGTATTTTCAGGACTTCACTCTTGCTTCTGCGCGCAGGCAGATAACCGCCGAGTTTCGCGCGTTGTTTGCGCATATAAACCATTTCAGGACTGTCTTCAGCCGGACGGTAATAAGGCATTTCCTCGAGCTTGTCGTCAGCAATTGGAATGCCGAAACGATCGCGGAAACCTTTCAATTCATCGATTGCCAGTTTTTTGGCTGAATGGGTCGCGTTCTGTCCTTCAACCGAAGCAAAGGCATAACCCTTGATAGTCTTCGCCAGAATTACGGTTGGTCTGTCTGTGGTTTCTACTGCCTGTTTGTACGCTGAATAAACTTTATATGGATCATGGCCACCACGATTGAGGCCCATGATTTCTTCGTCGGAAAGATGCTCTACCATCTTGAGCAGTTCTGGGCTCTTGCCGAAGAAATGCTCGCGAATATAGGCGCCGCCGCGGCTTTGATACGTCTGATATTCGCCGTCCACAACTTCATCCATACGGGCCTGCAGGATGCCGTCTTTATCTTTCTGCAACAGCGTATCCCAATGACGACCCCAGACTACTTTGATCACGTTCCAGCCAGCACCACGGAAGATACCTTCCAGTTCCTGAATGATCTTGCCGTTGCCGCGCACTGGTCCGTCGAGACGTTGCAGGTTGCAGTTGATGACGAAGTTCAGGTTGCCGAGCTGTTCGCGCGCGGCAAGACTGATCGCACCTAATGATTCGGGCTCATCACATTCACCATCGCCGAGAAACGCCCAGATCTGACGATCGCCCTGTTTAACGAGCTCGCGGTTGTCGAGATATTTCAGTACGTGCGCCATATAAATGGCCTGCAACGGACCAAGACCCATGGACACAGTTGGGAACTGCCAATAGTCAGGCATAAGTTTCGGATGTGGATAGGATGACAAACCATTGCCGTTCACTTCTTGACGGAAATTATCGAGTTGCTCGGATGTCAGCCGGCCTTCCACGAAAGATCGTGCGTACATACCCGGTGAAGCATGGCCCTGGAAATACACCAGGTCGCCAGGCTGATTTTCAGTTTCACCACGGAAGAAATAATTGAAGCCGACGTCATAAAGGGTAGCTGATGACGAGAATGTTGAAATGTGGCCACCGAGATCATGCCCGAGCTTGCCTGCTCTCATCACCATGGCCAGCGCATTCCAGCGCACGATGCCACGAATGCTTCTTTCCATGTATAGGTCGCCCGGCATTTTGGGCTCTTGAGAAGTGGGTATGGTGTTACGGTAGGGGGTAATCAGGGAATCAACGGGGAGCTGCTGGCCGGACTCGGTTGCCTTGTTAATAAGGCACTTGAGAAGAAACTGCGCCCGGTCCATTCCTTGCTGCTTGATTACAGAAGAAATCGAATCAAGCCATTCCTGGGTTTCCTGGGGGTCTATATCACGTAGGTTATCAGCCATAACTATATGCTCTGCAAGGACTTATGTTAAATGTAGTGAAATTACAATGGCGCTGGATTCTACTCGACTAATTGCAAGTTTTCCAACCGTTATGAGCTCATCTGTAGTTTAACTACAGAACTGTAACTACCGCCCAGTTTGGTTTGGAAAAAGCATCGGATTTATAAGGGTCTGAACTTTGTAGTTGGGAGCAAGCCTCAAATCAGGTCGTCTGAAACTCGCTTGATAAATTATGAAATATTGTGTTTTGGGTTAAGAAATATAACCCATTGTGGCAGCTGTCGCGAGCATATAGCCATCATATCAGCCCGCGATACCTTGCCCAGTCGAAACAGGGACCTGGATCCGTTTTACGCCCCGGAGCTATCTCGGAATGCCCCGCAATACGCGCGGGCGTGATCGCCGGATAAGCCGCCATCAGCAAGCGGGTAACCTGCGCTAGTTGACGATATTGCTGATCAGTAAACGGCAGATCGTCTGTGCCTTCCAGCTCTACTCCAATCGAATATTCATTACATTCGGGCCGCCCCGCAAAAATGGAGGCGCCTGCGTGCCAGGCCTTACGATTGAAGGGCACATACTGCACAACAATCCCGTCCCGGCGAATGAGCAGGTGTGCCGAAACCCGCAGCTCGCAAATGTCGGCAAAATAAGGATGGGCGAGACCATCGAGCCGGTTGCAGAATAATTCATCGATATGAGAGCCACCAAACTGTCCCGGCGGCAGGCTGATGTTGTGGATGACCAGCAAGCTGATGTCGCTCGGGTCGGGGCGCTCACTGTGATTTGGCGATGTTATCTGTAGGGCCCAACTGAGCAGGTGCTCTTGTATTTGCTCAGTAGTCATATTTTCTCGGGGGCTATTCATGGCGCATTCCATGCTATGGAACGGCCCTGGTTAAAGCAAGCCGACATCACAGGATCGAGCCAACCCAGGACCTCTTCAACGATTCATGACCACATCGCGATCCAGACGATGCCAACAAAAGATTGCAAAACAATCCGGCTATAATGCGCGTCCGTCCGGATGGCAGGTTGTACGAATAAACACGATGACAATAAATCCTTTTTTTCTTGGCTTACAACAAACAGTCGCCACCGCTATTGCTGAGGATGTAGGCAGTGGAGATATCACCGCGGCACTTGTGTCTGAGAACTCACAGGCGCGCGCCAGAGTCATGACGCGCGAACATGCTGTGGTCTGTGGTGAGCCGTGGGTCAACGAAGTTTTTTTTCAGATCGACCCACTCTGCAAAGTCGAATGGATCTTCCATGATGGCGACCATGTAAAACCAAACGACATCATCTTCAATGTCGAGGGCCCCGCTCGATCACTGCTTACTGCCGAAAGAACGGCGCTCAATTTTTTGCAGACACTGTCAGGCGTAGCCACTGTTGCGAGTCACTACGCCGAGCTGGTTAAACATACCGTAGTGCAAATTCTTGATACACGGAAAACCATTCCAGGTTTACGGCTGGCGCAGAAATATGCGGTAAAAACCGGCGGAAGTTACAATCACAGGATCGGGCTTTTTGATGCTTATCTGATCAAGGAAAATCATATTCGCGCGTGTGGTGGTATAGCGCAGGCGATCAATACAGCGCGCAGGCTCAATCCCGGTCGCAAAGTTGAAGTTGAAGTTGAAACGATGACGCAACTAGACGAAGCGCTGGAGGCAAAGGCAGATATTGTGATGTTGGACAACTTCACGCTCGACATGATTCGTGCTGCGGTAGTTGTCACCAACGGTCGCACGAAGCTTGAGGCTTCGGGAGGCTACTCCGAGGAGTCCTTAGTAGCGGCAGCTGAAACGGGTGTGGATTTTATTTCGGTAGGCGGCCTCACCAAACATGTGCGGGCCACCGATTACACGATGCTGTTTACTATTTGAATAACAGAGCTGGCAAATAAATAACGAACGAAACTTCAAACACACACTGCTTTTATGAACTCATACCACCAGCAGAATTTGCCGGTGGCAGTTGAGATTCAGATCGTCAGACGAGAATATCCGCGCGCGACTTACAAACGTTCGATATGAACATTCTTGAACTTCACGATACCCGCTCCATACTGCAGTGAAATCGGACCGCTCTTATAAGTTGAATCGTGGAAGTCCACTGTTTTCACGCCATTCAACAGGACCACGATGTGGTCGCCCTGCACGGTGATGTCGTAGGAATTCCATTTATCGGGTGTGTTGAGCTTCTCAGAAGGTGCGGCGAAATTAACAATGCCACCTGTTCGACCAGATTGGTCAGGACGGTTATCAAATATATTGGCTTCATACGCGCTGGTATCAGCAATTGCCTCGGGATTTGATGCATGGAAGAAGATGCCGCTATTGGCGCCTTCATTCACCCAGAACTCAGCCATGATGTGAAAGTCTTCATAACTCTCTTTGGTCACCAGATGACCGTTGCCGCTATCTGCTACAAATTCACCATTTTCTATCTTCCAGTTGGCAGTGCCGATCTGGTTCCAGTTATCAAAGCTGCCCGACATATTCACCATTTCTGCTGCGAAAGCAGTAAAGCCAAGTACTGCGGATAAGGTGCCGACAACAATTTTGTTAAGACCTGGTAATTTCATGAACTTCTCCCCTCGTTAGTTTTTTGAAAATATAACTGAATATATTTGCAGCAATGATTTTTGCGCACCGCAAGTTTTGTACAACCGAACAGCTTTCTCGCATGCCATCTGAGTCAAGTCAAGATAAGCAATCTTTACTCAGAATCCTTGTAGATGAGTGTTGTTACCTGCTCTGAAACAAGCCCAATCAAAAATACGATGATCGACGCAATAAACATCACCGCTGTCATATTGGTGAAAGTATGGTACTGGGTATAAGTGTATAAGTAATAAAGGAGTCCGATAGAAAAAAACGAGGCCGCAATCGGCAGGAAAATCTTTAACGGGCTATAAAGCGTACCGATCTTGAAAATGATCAGGAAAAATCTAACGCCATCCTTCACCAGACTGATGTGACTTTTACCTTCTCTTCTACCCGCTTCTATATCCATGTAACTCACGGAATAACCCGCACGAAAAAATGCCATGGTAATAGTCGTCGGGTAAGAGAAACCGTTTGGCAGCAGATAAATAAACTGGCGGAATTTTTTGCCGCTTACTGCCCTGAAGCCTGATGTTAAATCGAGAATCTTCTGTCCCGATATCCAGCTGGAGAGTTTGTTGTAAACCGAATTGGCGACAAGGCGACTGACACTCGCCTGGGTTGCCGCTGACCTCGCCCCCACTACCATGTCATAACCTTCCCGGAGCTGCTCAAGCAGCTTGAGAACATCAGCAGGTTTGTGTTGACCATCACCATCCATAAATACCAGTACGTCGTTGCTCGCAGCCCTCGCACCGGTTTTGATGCTGGCGCCATTCCCTTTGCTGTACTGGTGAGTTACCACCTTCACGCCATGTGCTTCACAAATTGTGATGGTGTCATCGGTGGAACCATCGTTGACGACGATAATTTCTGCATCTGGCAGAGTCTGACGGAGTTCGGGGAGTAATTTTCGCAGGTTGGCTGCTTCATTCTTGGCAGGCAAAATAATAGAAACACGGTCACTGACGTCCACGAGCTCTTTCCTTACGTAAATAATAAATTCAGGTTGGATCAATAATCAGGTAAAGCACCATGACTATTATGCCGTTTAATACAGCCATGAGCCCAAAATTGCGACGCTTTACACATAGAAAAGTACTAAACTTACATTAAACTTGATAGACCAAGCTCTTACAGCCTTGATTTCAACTATAGGGTAAAGCTGCAGCTGCGGCTTATACCACACTGAATATGCGCTCTTCATGGTCCGCGAATGCAGGCAACTAACCAACAGATGTCAACAGAAGTAATCCTCACAGGTCTGGCCCGGCGCCTGGTCTCCGATAACCTGCTGCAGCGGGACACAGCGATTGCCGCGTGGACCAACGCCAGCCGGTCAAGCACACCCATCATCCGACATCTCGTCAAAAACAAGCTGCTTGGCAGCGATGTTATTGCAATCGCGGCATCCCAGGAATTTGGCCTTCCGCTTCTGAGCATAGACGCATTCGACCGAGCTGCTTATCCCTTGGCCATGGTCGATTCAAAGCTGATGCGCAAACACAATGTTCTGCCGCTGCTGAAACGAGGCAACAAACTATATCTGGGGGTATCCGACCCTTCTGACGTCAACGCAGTCAACGAAATCAAATTCCACACGGGCTCTTCGGTTGAGCTGATTGTGGTGGAAGACGACAAGCTGCATGCCACCATTGAATCCCTGCTAACCGTGCAGGAAGAAGAAAAAACCAGCGACTACACCGATGACCTTGAAGCAATGGGTCTCGACGACATCGACATCGAGCTGATCGACAATCAGACAGCCGATACCGACGACATAGAAGCACAGGATGAAGCTCCAATTGTGCGCTTCGTGAACAAGGTGCTGTTCGATGCGATCAGAATTGGCGCGTCCGATATTCATCTTGAGCCTTATGAAAAAATTTACCGCGTTCGTTTTCGTATCGACGGCATTCTCAAAGAAATTACGCGTCCGCCACTGAACATTGCCAACCGCATCTGCTCGCGTATAAAAATCATGGCGCAGATGGATATTTCCGAACGCCGCCTGCCGCAGGACGGCCGTATAAAACTGAAACTCTCACGCACCAAAGCCGTGGACTTCCGTGTTAACTCCCTGCCCACCCTGTGGGGTGAAAAGATCGTAATGCGTATTCTTGATGCCTCGAGCGCGCAGCTCGGTATCGATGTGCTCGGTTATGAACCGGTGCAAAAACAGTTTTATCTCAACGCCCTGCAGCAACATCAGGGTCTTATTCTTGTAACCGGCCCGACTGGTAGCGGTAAAACCGTATCGCTGTATACCGGCCTGAATATTCTCAATACACATGAGAGGAACATCTCAACCGCGGAAGATCCTGTTGAAATAAACCTTGAGGGGGTCAACCAGGTTGCCGTTAACAACAGAGTGGGGCTGGATTTCGCCTCTGCCCTGCGTGCCTTCTTGCGTCAGGATCCAGATGTGGTGATGGTCGGAGAGATTCGAGACCTTGAAACAGCGGAGATCGCAATCAAGGCCGCACAGACGGGTCACTTGGTGCTTTCGACCCTGCATACAAACAGCGCGCCAGAAACGTTAACCCGTCTACAGAACATGGGCGTGCCATCGTATAACGTGGCAACGTCGGTAACCCTGATCATTGCGCAGCGTCTCGCGCGTCGCTTATGCAAGTTTTGCAAGAAGCCGCTCAATCTGCCGCCGCGTATTCTGCTGCAGGAAGGTTTTACCGAAACACAGCTACACAACATGCAACTTTATGGCGCAGTTGGTTGCGACAAATGTAATGACGGTTACAAAGGCAGGGTAGGTATTTATGAAGTGCTTCCGATCACAGACAGAATCTCGCGTGTGATCATGGACAATGGTTCTTCAATTCAGATTGCCGATATTGCACGCCAGGAAGGCTATAACAACCTGCGCATGTCTGCGCTTGAAAAAGTGGCCCAGGGACTCACGAGTCTTGCGGAAGCCAACCGTATAACGTGATGTCAATTCCAATGTCGATTTTGCCCGGGATATAGATTATGGCAGCTCAAGCAACCGCAAAACAAAACGTCTTCCAATGGAAAGGCACTGATTCGCGTGGCAGTCCGCAAAAGGGTGAAATGCCAGGCGCGAATATGGCAATGGTAAAAGCCCAGTTGCGCAAACAGGGCATAAGGGTCGACAAGATCAACAGGAAATCGTCCAGTCTGTTCGCTCCTTCGAAGCCAAAAATCAAACCGATGGATATCGCCATATTCACACGCCAACTGGCGACCATGATGAAAGCCGGTATACCACTCGTACAGTCTTTCGAGATTGTGGGTGAAGGCCTCGTGAACCTGAGCATGAAAGAACTGGTATTCGCCATCCGTGATGAAGTCGCATCCGGTAACAATTTCGCAGAATCCATCCGCAAACATCCGCGCTATTTCGACGATTTGTTCTGTAACCTGATCGAAGCAGGTGAGCAATCGGGTTCTCTGGAAACGATGCTTGATCGCCTTGCGACCTACAAAGAAAAATCCGAAGCGTTGAAAGCAAAAATCAAGAAAGCCATGAACTACCCAATCGCGGTTGTCGTCGTGGCAATCGTAGTTACGGGTATTTTGCTGGTTAAAGTTGTGCCGCAATTCGCTGCGACGTTTTCAAGCTTCGGCGCTGAATTACCTCTCTTCACGCAGTACGTCATGCGGTTGTCGGATTTCGCAATCAAATGGTGGTTATGGGCAATACTCGGCATGGTAGCTGGAGGATTTTTGTTCAAGGAAGCCAAGGTTCGATCCGAGGCATTTCGTGACGCACTGGATCGGCTTGCCCTCAAGATGCCGGTGCTGGGCGATATCGTGGAAAACTCTGCGCTTGCCCGCTTTACGCGCACTCTCTCTACAACATTTGCTGCCGGCGTCCCGTTGGTTGATGCCCTTGAATCCTGCGCTGGCGCAACAGGCAACGTGGTCTATCGCAAGGCAACCCTCAGAGTGCGTGACGATGTCACCACAGGTCTCCAATTAAACTTCGCACTACGCTCAACCCAGTTGTTCCCCACGATGGTCTTGCAGATGGTGGCGATTGGTGAAGAGTCCGGTGCACTCGACAGCATGCTCGACAAGTGCGCCAACTATTACGAAGCTGAAGTTGATAACGCTGTTGATGGCCTTACCGCACTGATGGAACCTATCATCATGTCAGTATTGGGTGTTCTCGTCGGTGGTCTGATGATTGCTATGTACCTGCCAATATTCCAGATCGGTTCGGTAATTTAAGGCTATTTATTTTAAGGAAGGCGCATGACCTTAGCCGAATTTCTCGCCAGTAGCCCAATGGTGTTACTGGCGCTGGCTTTTATCCTGGGTCTTCTGATCGGCAGTTTTCTCAACGTAGTGATCTACCGCCTGCCGCTGATGATGGAACGTGACTGGCGCGCTCAGTGTCATGAGTTCCTGGAATTACCAGCACCATCAGTTGATGGAACCTCTTTTGCCAAGTTCAATCTTTCCACACCCGGCTCACATTGCCCGCAATGTAAACACGCGATTGGGGCAGCCGAAAATATCCCCGTGATAAGTTACGTTTTGCAGCGCGGTAAATGTGCGCATTGCAAAAGTCCGATTTCGCCGCGTTATCCAATTCTCGAGACGGTCACCGCAATTTGCTCAGCACTTGTCGCAGCCAACTTTGGCTTCACCTGGCTCACCCTCGCATTGCTCATATTCACCTGGTCACTGATTGCACTGACTATGATCGACTTTGATCGTCAGCTGTTGCCAGACGACATCACCCTCCCACTCTTGTGGCTCGGCTTGATCATCAACAGCCTCGGCTTGCTGACGACACTGGAAAGTGCCGTGTGGGGCGCTATTGGTGGCTACCTGATTTTGTGGAGCATCTATTGGGTATTTAAATTACTCACCGGTAAAGAAGGCATGGGTTACGGCGATTTTAAGTTGCTGGCCGCCCTCGGTGCCTGGCTGGGTTGGCAAGCCCTGCCGCAAATTATTCTGCTGTCTTCACTAGTGGGCGCCGTCGTCGGCATCAGTCTGATAGTGATAAAAGGACGCGATAAAAACGTTCCTATTCCGTTTGGTCCTTATCTCGCGAGCGCTGGTTTTCTTGCGTTGCTGGTGGGGGACGACATCACGGCCCTCTTCTTCAATTTTATGGTGTAAGCCATGACCACTGCCGAGCAACGACCTTACATCGTTGGCCTGACCGGCGGCATCGGCAGCGGTAAAACCACCGTAACCAACATGTTCCGCAGCATCGGCATCGAAGTGATCGATGCCGATGAAGTCAGTCGATCACTGCTGACACCCGGATCATTTGCAGTTGCCGAGCTGACCAGACATTTTGGCAACGAGATTCTCAATGCTGATGACTCGTTAAACCGTGCTGCGCTGCGCGAGTTAATCTTTAGTGATCGTGCCGCCAGACATTGGACAGATGACTTGCTGCATCCACTGATACGTGAAGCGATTGGCTCACTCATCCGCAATTCCAGCAATGGCTGGTTAGTGCTCTCTGCACCACTGCTGCTGGAAAGTAATGCGTATGGTTTTGTCGACAGGATTCTGGTCGTGGATAGCCCGGAACAATTGCAAATTGAACGCAGCCGCTTGCGCGACGCTACTGACGTTGCCCATATAGAAAGAATCATGGCCGCACAGTTGTCGCGTACCGCACGGCTGGCGACAGCTGATGATATTATTAACAACGATGGCGACCTTGCGCACCTTCAACGTCAGGTCGAAAAATTGAAATCATTTTATGAGGAACAGGCCAATGCCAGGCATCAAGCAGGTTAACTGTCCAACCTGCCAGAAAATCGTTCCGTGGACCGAAGCAGAAATCCACAGACCGTTTTGCAGCAAAAAATGCCAGTTAATTGATTTCGGCGACTGGGCATCCGAGCGTCATAGCATTCCAGTCGAAAACCCGCTGTCTGAAATTGATGACGAAGATTTTGAGGGCTGATCCCTCGTATCAGGACTCCTGACTCGCTTTTTTTGGTGTGCACTTCGTCGGTGCAAACTCTCCCACTAAAGCCCTTTTTTTACCCGCAACATAACCGCGCGCGCTTCGCCCAACGCAACTAATCCCAAGTTACGCGCTGCTATACGCGGTTACATGTCGCTAAAGCATTGAGAATTCATCCAACCATCACGATCCAGTTCCGACCAATTGAAACGGCCTTAATATTGCATCAATAGAGCATCTGGTATCTTTTAGTACTGTCTTTTGCGGGCTTTTGCACCAACTTAACCAGGATGCATGCACCAAGATGACCTCTCTTCCCGGAATATTGCGTGACGATGTTCGAATGTTGGGCGACTTGCTTGGCAACACGATTCTCGAACATCAGGGCCCGAAGCTTTTTCAGCAAATAGAAAAAATCCGCCAGCTGGCCAAATCTCTCGCACTCGCACAACAATATACCGATACAGGCACCATTGATTACCAGCCGCTGGTTAAGGCGCTTGGTGCGCTTGATGACAAAGAAGTGTTGTCCATCGCGCGTGCCTTCAATCAGTTTCTCAACCTCGCAAACATCGCGGATCAACATTATTTCAACGACGCGAGCACACTGCCTCACGATGGGCTTGCACGACTTCTCGCTGCGCAGAAAGCAGTGCGTGGCAAAGAAGCCATTCAGGCAATTTTTACCGACCTGCGAATAGAACTTGTCCTCACGGCACACCCCACAGAAGCAACCCGGCGCACGCTGATTCATAAATACGAAAAAGTTGGCGCTGCTATTGCGACGTTAAAACGCGACGATTTGCCTGATTACCAGTTGGAGCAGACACGCGAAGAACTCAAACGACTTATCGAAGAAATCTGGCTGACTGATGAAATCCGCACGAGCCGACCGACTGCGGTAGACGAAGCGAAATGGGGCTTCGCGGTTATCGAAAACAGTTTATGGCACACACTGCCGGTTTTGTTACGGCATCTTGATAAGCTGAGCCTTGAACATTTTGGCGAATCGGTACCAGCCTCGTTCCAGCCTTTTCATTTTTTCTCATGGATGGGAGGCGACCGCGACGGCAATCCCAATGTAACCGCAAAAGTGACGCGCGAAGTAATCCTGCTCGGTAGATGGAAGGCGGCCGACCTGTATCTGAAAGATGTATTGGCGCTCGGCGGCGACCTCAGTATGCAAGCTGCAAGTGACGAACTTGTAGAAGCGCTTGGCAAGCCGAGTGACATGCCGTACCGCGATTTGCTGCATCAATTACGCAAACGCCTGCAAGACACACTTGAATGGACCGAAGCGCGTCTGACCGATGACCGCGCGCCTGAACCCCCAGGACTGATTTATAACCAGCAGGACTTGCTGGAGCCACTCATGCTCTGCCATCGCTCTCTGTTGAGCGCTGGCATGACTCACGTTGCCAATGGTCCACTGCTCGATCTCATCAGGAAAATTCATGCGTTCGGCATTAACCTGTTGCCACTCGATATTCGCCAGCATAGTGATCGTCACACCGAAGTGTTCGATGAACTGACGCGATACCTTGAAATCGGCAGCTACCGCGAATGGAACGAGGAACAGCGCCAGGAATTTCTGGTCAATCAGTTAACGAGTAAACGTCCGCTGCTGCCACTTCACTGGCCCCATTCGGCAGATTGCGCTGAAGTAATTGATACGTGCCGCATGCTTGCAAGCCAGCTCCGCGAAACGTTGTCGCATTATGTAATCTCCATGGCAACGCGGCCTTCTGATGTGCTCGCAGTTGCACTGTTGTTAAAAGAATGCGGAATGACTTGGCCTATGCCAATCGTGCCGCTTTTTGAAACGCTTGACGACCTTACACAGGCGCCCGACGTAATGACTGCACTATGGCAACTGCCCTGGTACCAGACTTACACGGGCAACACACAAACCGTGATGATTGGTTATTCCGACTCGGCAAAAGATGCCGGCAAATTTGCCGCGGCATGGGCGCTCTACAAGGCGCAGGAGTTACTCGTCAATGCGGCAGCGCAACACGGCATAAAACTCAATCTGTTCCATGGCCGCGGTGGGACGATCGGCCGTGGTGGTGGACCTGTTGAAAAAGCTATCGCATCGCAACCGCCTGGCTCAGTACAAGGCACGATCAGAGTCACTGAACAAGGTGAAATGATTCGCTACAAATTTGGCGAACAGACCATCGCGTTCCATAGTCTCAATAACTATTTTCAGGCGACGTTGCGTGCGACTATGGATCCGGCGGCAGCGCCAAAGCAGGAATGGCGAGCACTGATGGACAACATGGCTGCCGCAAGCCTGCAGGCCTATCGCAGCATCGTGCAACAGAATCCTGATTTTGTGCCTTACTTCCGCAGCCTCACGCCAGAACAGGAATTGAACAAACTTGCGCTGGGTTCGCGACCTGCCAAGCGCAAAACAGGCGGCGGCATCGAAAGTCTGCGCGCAATACCGTGGATCTTTGCGTGGAGCCAGGTCAGATTTAATCTGCCCGCGTGGCTCGGCATCCGCCAGGCTCTAGAGACAGGGCTTGGCAGCTCACCCGAAACCTTGCAAGATATGTTGCAACACTGGCCCTTCTTCTCCAGTTTTCTCGATCTCATCGAGATGGTGCTTGGTAAAAGTGATGGCGCAATTTGCGCTCATTATGAAGATCAGCTGGTGGAACCCCAGCTAAAAGCGCTGGGCGACGGATTACGCGCCGATCTTGAAGTACTTACAAATCTGCTCAACCATCTGAAAAAACAGACGCGGCTCCTTGCCTCGACGCAGATGCTGCAAAAATCTATCGAAGTGCGTAAGCCCTATATTGATCCATTGAATTATCTACAAGCCGAGTTGTTAAAACGCGAACGCAAAGCGGGGTCGATTGCCCCGGAGCTCGAACAGGCGTTGAAAGTCACCATGTCGGGCATTGCTGCAGGCATGCGTAACACAGGCTAATGAAGACCATGCAACGGAGGTAGTGATGTCGGAAGATAGACCAATTCGAATTGGCCTCATGGGTTTTGGCCGAATCGGCCGGCAAACGTATGAGCTGGCTTCACGCAGCAGCGATATCGAAGTTGTCGCCATCGCAGATATCGGAAAACCTGAAATCCTGCACTACCTTCTGACTTCTGAAACAAAAAATCCAGAACGCCATCACCTGCAGAAAAACTTTCTGGTGAATCCAAGTTTTTCGTCGCGTCTTACACAGACCGATCACCCTGCTGAAATGCCGTGGGACTTATTCGATGTCGACGCAGTCATCGATTGCACTGGAAAATTCCGCGAAGCCGCGAGTATGCAGGCACATCTGGATAACGGCGCAAACC
>JAZKES010000122.1:0-1726 GCA_040386995.1 Pseudomonadota bacterium
GACGGGTATCCAGCAAATCCAACAATCTGGATTCCCGCCTTCGCGGGAATGACGAACAAATCAACAACTGGATTCCGTCCCAGCGTTCGCAACGGACAGGCTTTAAAAGTCGCGGGAATGACGAATTAATCAGAGTCGACCTAATACTAAAACGAGCGGGTGACCGTGAGGCTGATTTTGTCAGATAC
This sequence comes from Pseudomonadota bacterium, assembly GCA_040386995.1. Classification (GTDB taxonomy): domain Bacteria; phylum Pseudomonadota; class Gammaproteobacteria; order Pseudomonadales; family Pseudohongiellaceae; genus CAILUG01. The sequence continues at coordinate 189 of JAZKES010000122.1, forward strand.
CGTTTTCATCCAAACCTTCAATTTAAGCATCCACTGATTAATTCAAATTACGTCATACCCGCGGTTGTTAGAGCTTGTCCCCGCGAAGGCGGGGACGGGTATCCAGCAAAATCAACAATGTGGATTCCCGCCTTCGCGGGAATGACGAAAAAAAAGCAACAATCTTGATTCCGTCCCCACCTTCGCCAAGGATATGCTTTAAAAACCGCGGGAATGACGCAAGAATCAGAGTCCCCTAATATTAAAACCAGAGGGTGACTGTGAGGCCAATTTGGTCAGATACCGCAGAACTTGCTAACAACCTGGACTGCTGAAGCCTTCCAGTGGCACACCGTTATAAACCTGCAGCTGCACCACCCTCTGCCCGCTCAACTTCATCGCCAATGCAATCCTGAAATCATCATGGCTCATGCAATGAAAAAACCAGTGTTGATGATCGGTGAAATCAGCGTCAGTAAAAGTTATTCCCGGAAGTGTGTTCGCAAAGCTGAAGCTGAAACTGTCGAGTGGTATTCGCAGGCCGAGTCCTCTGGCTTTTACGTAGGCTTCCTTGAGAGTCCATATTCTGAAGAAATGATCACGTTGATGCTCAGCAGGCAATGCTGCCAATTCGCGATTTTCGTGTGCTGAAAAATAACGTGCGGCGAGTTCGAGTGTTGCGGCACGTCGCGTGATGTCCTCGACATCAACACCAATATCGCCGGCGCTCGTAACGGCAAGTGCCAGCAATCCTTTGGTATGACTCAGGTTGAAATTGATGGCAGTTGAATCAGCAAGGGCTGGCTTGCCATGCATATTAGCCGTGAAATTGAGACTGGCCGGATCAGCGCCATCCAGATATCCCGCGAGCACCGTTCGCGCGAGTGCCCGCGTGAGCAGGAAACGCTGGCGATCATGCGCGTGAATAAAGCGCTGCCAGCGGATTTTTTCTTCAGTGTTGAGTAATGCGGCATAACGCGCTGCGAGATCGGGATCGATCACGGCGGTGTCTTTCACAAGCCAGAGATGAACGTGTCCGGGGGGTAATTCAGTCATGGCTGCAGTCTAAGAGAAAGACGTGCCTGCGTCATGGAATTTTAGTTTAATAGCGCCTTTCATCTGCAACTTCCGGAGCCCCACCATGCGCATTATGCACACCATGATTCGTGTTACCGACCTCGACAAAGCCATCGATTTTTACACCAATATTTTCGGCATGAAACTGCTGCGCAGGAATGATTACCCAGAAGGCAAATTCACGCTCGCGTTTGTGGGTTATGGCGACGAAAAAACCAATGCTGTGATCGAACTGACACACAACTGGGAAACACACAGCTACGAACTTGGCAACGCATTCGGCCACATCGCCATCGCAGTGACTGATGCCTACAAGGCCTGCGCCGACATCACCGCAAAAGGCGGCAACGTTGTACGCCCTGCCGGCCCGATGAAACACGGCGGTTCCGTAATTGCGTTCGTGAAAGATCCTGACGGATATATGATTGAACTGATTCAGACGAATCAGTAACGCGAAGATATATCGCGGTTTCAGCTCATAA
>JAZKES010000123.1:0-8286 GCA_040386995.1 Pseudomonadota bacterium
CTCTCGAAATTTGTGATGATCGGGTCATCGCCAAGTCCTCTCTACGGATTGCGAAAAAACCAGTCTTCGTCAGGAACAAACGGGATGGAAGGGATTCGGTCCTCAATACCAAAGGGGTTTCGGCAAGGATGGTTTCACTCGAGGAATATCCTGACTCAATTGAGATGAATCGAGGTGAATCGTAGCTGCTGTGGACAGGAAGATTTTGCGCATATGGCAGTGCCCACTGACAAATAAGATTTCCCACAAAGCAGAAGTTCGACGCAACGCGTTAATTCGCATTCTCAAGCTTTTCAAGCTCGTCCAATCTCGCAGCGCAATAACCGTTGATCCAGATCGCACTGGAAGCTGGTCTCACATGGTTTTCTCCGAGTATGGAATTCGCTTCCCATGTACTTGCCATCTTTGTAATTTCTGCAACCGCGTGGGTTACGACGACGGGGTCGAGATGTCTATCAAGGTCAACAAAGGCGTCAAGATAAAACTGCGAGATGAATGGTTGGCTCGCGTCGAATGCTTCATCGAATAGCTTGATTGCATTTTCTTCACCTCGGCTGACGACGTGGGTGTCGTACTCCGAGCAAATTTTCACGATCATGCGATTGAAGGTTTTGCGATAGTGCAGAACAAGTGCTTCGCTATAGGAAACCAGTTCGATCGCGAGGTCGATGTTGTTGTTCATATTGGTTGCTTCAAGCCTCGCTGCATCCTCGAGGCCAAATAGCAGCAGCTTGGCATAGAGGCCATTGAAGTAGAGGCCTGTGGTACTTGCTATCGCAGCATCCGCTTGTGCAAGAGGACCTGTGTTGATGACGCCTCCATACGCGGGTAGCGATAGCAGCGGTTTTCCAACGTTAGTGGCAGCTGGAGGTGGCACATCTTTGTCCACTGTAAAAACTACTACACCAGGTGGCAGTTGTTTGTCTCCCGTAACAACATCGACAAAATCCTGTGGAGAGAGTTCGCTGACAGGCTGAGCCTGCAGCGTCGATACAACGAAAAAAAGTGGCATTACTACAAATGACATTGTTAGTTTCATTTTGGGCTTCCGGGTAGTACGCGTGAGTCTGATGTCTTAATCATATTTTTATCTTCAGATAGGTTGCTCCGAATATTTTCAGTCAATTGCCACAATCCAACGTGGCATAGCCTTTAACTGTTGACTCGGGGTTGAAACAAGTATTGCAAAGTGACTGTCTTGGCGATATCGATATTTTTCCGGGCATCAGCTCAGCAACGCTTCACGCATCGCAGGCCAAAAGCGCTACACATGTCATAAGAAAGGCGGTTATGTTTGACCTGACTGGAACTTTAAAATATCTTCCCGGTATTGCTTTGACGTAAGCTGTATCGACGTTTATTCTTGCGCGGCAATTCATTACCAACAATAAAACCTCCAGAGGAAATACCATGTCACATAAATACGATGGTGGCTGCGCCCATCACAAAACCAGTTCCGACAAAGACCCAATCGACAACCACACCTGCCATTGCTCAGTTTGCAAACGCGTTACTGGTCAGCCAACCACTCACGTGGTGTTTTTTAATCATGGCGATCTGGCAGTAGAAGGTGCAAGCACCCTCAAACGTATCCCTTTTAATGACCAGAACCCAAATGGTCCATTGGACCTGTGCCTGTGCGAAACCTGCGGCACCCCGATCATGCTTGACGACAAGCAGAATCGCATCCGCGTAATCGTGCCTAACCTGATGGGTTACAGCGAAGCAAACCTGCCAGCTACCTACCATGCGTTTTACGACCCAGCTACCGGTGTTGAAAAACCGAATGACGGCCGTCCTGTTTACCCAGGCCTGCGTCCAGAATTCGTTTGGCCAACAGCATCCTGAGTTTTGGGGAGTGATAAATTTGCATTTGGTGCAAATGGCCTGACTCCCAAAAAACGTAAGAAAGAATACAAGAAAGGCCTGATAGAGATATCAGGCCTTTTTTTATGCCAGAGGGATCAGGACGCATGTAACTCTGGTTCTTTCCTTCTCCCGCAGTTGCAAGCTGTGCAGTCGCTGCCTCGCAAGTTCAATTGTTGCTCGTGATGGCATCAACGCCATGAATTGTTTTCCAGAATGGGCGGTGTTAAAAAGAGCTCGGCCCGCAGGACTTGCGATGAGATGCGATGAAAGGAGTTTCCGGTCGAATTGGTTGGCTCAAGAAAAGTAAGAAAATGCAGCATTTGCTGGTCTTATGTACATAAGAATCAAATTGCCTGAGGACGGTGTTATGAAAACCAATATTAAAAATACGTTAACGTTTGCGGGTATCACGACTTGCTTTCTGTGCTCTGCGGGCTTCGCCCAGGACATACAATTTTTTGATGGTGGTTATCCAGAGATGTGTGCTGCGGCAGCGCGTGTTCAAAAAGGCGAAGATCCGGCGCTTGTCGAACTCACGGGCACCAGACTTGGTATCGAGCCGATTGAGCTTTGCTCTCTTGCCATTCGCTCCGCTGAAACTGTCCTGAATCGTGCTGCGAGTTACAACAACAGGGGTGTGCTGCTGTTTGCAGAAGGTTCAATTCAGGAAGCACTCAGTGATTTCGACGCGGCCTTGAGCGTGGACGACAGTTTGGCGCAGGCACACGTGAATCGAGCTTATACACTGATGACGCTCATGCGTTGGGAAGACAGTATCGCAGCGTTCGACAAAGGCATCACGCTCGGCTCGGAAGAACAAGCCAAGGCTCATTACAATCGCGGCATCGCGCACGAAGAACTTGGCCACGTTCGCGAGGCCTATCAGGATTACCTCAAAGCGTCAGAGTTGAATCCGCTCTGGGAAGAGCCGAAACAGGAATTGATGCGATTTACCGTGAGGACGGGTACTGGTGGTTGATCGTTGCAAGTTGATGGACAGCTTGCTCCGACACGTTGTTCAGGAGTTTGGTACTTCGTAGTAATTGCCACTCGACGCGCATCACCGTGTTTCAGTGATGTGCGGGCAGCAGACGGAAAAACAGATCGCTTCAATTTACCGTACCAAGCCGCCAGCCGCTGAATCTTTCAATCAGGAAATCACGCAGTAACCGACTCCGTGCTGCGCTGATCAAGCCTGGTTCTGCCCAGACGCCGCCCAACAACAACTCGCCGCCACCAGAGCACAACGCCGGAGATAAACATTATCGCGGGCAGAAAACTCACAATTATCCATAACCATCTCACCAATGCGCCTTCGCCAAAACGCGCGAAATGTACGCCGCGGAAAAACTGCAACACACTGCCGGGACGTTCAAAGTCATTGAGGTCGTTATCAAACCAGTCGACCACTGCATTCATGTACTGTGGAAAGCCGAGTTGAAAACCCGAGACACCCCACGCAATCATCAGAAGCAGCGACCAGAAGCCGATAAAGCTGTGCAACTGCCACATGAATTTTCTGTTGCTACGGCGTTTGATTTGCAAACCTTCGTGCCATCTCGCCCGACCCTGCCACCAAACGATGATGCCGCTGATGCTCATCAGCACAAACAGCAGGCCTCCGATACCATTGATCTTTCTACCCGTGTTTTCCAGCAGCAAATCGTCATGCACGTTTGCGAGCCATTCGACAGCCTTGATTGGCCAGGGGTTTGAAGGACCCATATCTTCACCGGTGTATTGATTAAAATAATGCGGGAAAAAATTGCCGTCTTTTTCGAGCACGATGTAGGTTGCGCTGGTGAGTTCGTAAGCCTCAATCGTGAAGCCCAGTTTGTAGTCTGCATATACTTCAGCCATCTTGGCTGTCAGCGCTTCGCCTTTAAGCGGAGTTGCGTCAGTTGGCTCAAGCGTCTTTGGTTCGAACCAACCGTAGAAGGGTGACTTCAACAAAATCGCACTGCCGCTCAGACTGATCAGAAGTACATACAGCCCCAGCCCGATGCCAAGCCACAAATGCACCTGAAACAATGCTTTTCTGAACCCATGTGTCTGTGGAGCCTGTATCCAGCGTTGCCAACCGTTCATGTCATTCCAGTGTTATCTCTGCGGGGTGGCGCATTGTAATAGGAGTGTCGTTCACCAGAGCAAGTACCCGATGAAAGTTCTTGCGTCTGCAGAGCAGAATGAGCGCCATCGTTTCGTCGGCTCAATGGTTAGTTGAAGTGGCATTGCGAGCGTAATGAGGAGCGACAAAAATAAAGGAAAAAGTAAGGACGTAGGCTGGGAATTCTGTGGTCCCTGGTTTTGTGCTGGATTACCTCTGGACCATGTTCTTGTTATCAAACGAGTGGCAGTCTGTTCGGCTGGACGGCTTGCCATTACGCGTTTATCCTCGCCGTGACTTGGCCTGTAATTCGGGTACATGAGTTTGGACCCCGGATGAAATAACAATATGAAAAAAATCCAATTGCGCTTCCTGTCTTTGTTCTTTTTGCTGTCGCTAGCCTGTGCGGCTGCTGTGCAAGCCCAGCCGGGTGGGCCACCTCTTGGCAGTGGACCATGGGTGATGAAATCTTTCGAACAGGACTACATCAAGGTATCGGTAGTTGCGCGTGGCCTGGATCATCCGTTCGGCATGGTATTTCTGCCCGAAACTGTCACGAGTGCCAATTCGCTTGGCGATGTTTTACTCGCCGAACGCACGGGTAAGGTAAAGCTGTTAAAGAATGGCCAGTTGCAAACCGAAACGGTGGCGGATCTCAAAACAGTTTTTCCTATGGAGCAATTGTTCGACCTGAAGCTGCATCCACAATTCACCGACAACGGCCTGATCTATTTCACCTATATCAAAACTGCACCGAACCCGGACGGCAGCGATAAATACTGGGTTACCACTGCGCTTGGCAGGGGTCGCTTCGATGGTGTTCATCTCGTTGACCTGGAAGATGTCTATGTTGCGGAAGCCTGGAGCAGCAACATCGGTGGGGCGTCATCCCGCATGCATTTTCTGCAAGACGGTACGCTGTTGCTCGGTGTGTCCCATCGCATCGACCTTGAAGCGCCGCAGCAGCTCAGTTCACACATCGGTAAAATCTTGCGCTTGAACGATGATGGTTCCGTGCCGAAGGACAATCCGTTTATTGGCGTCGAAGGTGCACTGCCTGAAATTTACGCGTGGGGTATTCGTTCCGCGATGGATTTTGTTACGCATCCAGTCACTGGCGAAGTATGGGAGATCGAGAACGGCCCACAAGGGGGAGACGAGGTAAATATTATCAGGCCCGGCGTAAACTACGGTTGGCCAATTGCAACCTTTGGTCGTGATTACGATGGTGACAGGTTCAGCCCGCAGCCATGGGTAGAAGGTATAGAGCTGCCCGAAGTGTTCTGGGTACCGTCCATCACCGTGGCGGGTATGAATTTTTATACCGGCGCAAAATTTCCCAACTGGAAAAATAATCTCTTTGTTACATCGATGATACGCGGGCGCATTCCTGGCACTGGTCATTTACAACGAGTCGTGTTCAACGACAAAGGTGAAATTCGCCGTGAAATGCTGCTGACTGAATTACATCAGCGCATTCGTTACGTGCAACAAGGTCCCGATGAATTGTTATACCTGCTGACCGACGAGAACGATGGTGCGTTGTTGAGTATAGAGCCTGCCACTGAACAGGAATTCATCGACGCGGCTGCAGCGGCCGGAAATGAAATACCGGTGTCGCAAGTTGAACAGCCCGATCCACTCAACGACGCTCCGTTGTTTGCAAACCAGGATTGCCGCGCGTGCCATCGCACTAATGTAAACCTCGTAGGTCCGTCGTATGTGAACATTGCGCGGCGTTACGAAGCAACCAACGACAACCTGGACTTTTTGACCAACCGGATAATTGAAGGCGGCGAAGGGGTGTGGGGCGAAACTCCGATGACACCACATCCGGATCTCGACCCAGCGATAGCGCGTGAGTTGGCAAGTAACATCCTCAGTCTCGAAACTGAATAACAGCAATAATAAAGAAGGCGGGAATCACCATGAGAATTTCGTTATCAGCAAAACTGCTGGTGTCGTACTGTCTGTGTTTGCTTGGCAGCAATACACTTGCGCAGCACGAGACCGGCTCTGACGTACTGAGTGGCCAACAGGCTTTCCAGAATTTATGCGCGAACTGTCATGGCGTTGCTGGTAACCAGATTGCCGGTGTCGATCTTGGACATGGCACGTTTCGCCAGCCCTATAGCGATGATGAACTCAGAGCTATCGTTTTGAACGGCATCCCCGGCAAGGCGATGCCTGCAAATCCGACCATGACGGTCGAACAGGCCACGCAGATTGTTGCGTATTTGCGCAGCCGTGCAACGCAGCAGGACGCTGCCGCAGGTGGCAATGCCGAACGAGGCAAAGCGCTGTTTGCCGGCAAGGGTGAATGTTATTCATGTCATCGAATAGCACGTGAAGGCTCGCGCCTTGGTCCCGAACTCGATGGTATCGGGTTGCTGCGTACCTCGGACGAACTCGCCGCCTCATTGCTGGAGCCCGGCGAAAAGGTTCAACCCAATCATCGTTTCTACAGCGTCACCACAAAAGATGGGCGCGAAGTAACTGGTCGCCTGCTCAATCAGGACGCGTTCACTGTGCAGTTGCTCGATACGGACGAGCAGCTGCGTTCGTTTATGAAAACCGATTTGCAGACCTATGCTTTTGCGCCTTCGCCGATGCCGTCATTACGCGGTGAATTTGACGATCAGGAACTGGCTGATCTTGTGCAATACCTTGTGACTTTGCGTGGAGCTGAATAATGAAAAAACCAATACTGTTGTGCATTTCACTGCTCGCGTCTATGTCATCTTTCGCCCAAGTCAGTTTCGAGGACGTATTACATCCCGATGATCAACCCGGCAACTGGTTGAGTTATTCACGCACGCTCGACAATCAACGGCATAGTCTGCTCGATCAGGTCAACACTGAAACCGTCAAAGAGCTCGAGCTGCAATGGGTATGGCAGGCGCAATCACTGGAAAAATTCGAAGCCACACCACTCGTTGTTGATGGTGTCCTTTATACCGTGCAGGCTCCTAATGATGTGATCGCGCTCGATGCTGCAACCGGCAGAATATTCTGGACGTATTCTCACGAACCTTCGCCTGCGCGCACCTGTTGCGGACGCGTGAATCGCGGACTCGCGATTGTGGGCGACACTTTGTTCATGGGGACGGTTGATGCCCATCTGCTCGCCATCGATGCGAAGAGCGGTCAGCTGCTTTGGGACACGCAGGTGGCGGATGCAACCGCGCAGTTCTCGATCACGATGTCCCCCACTGTAATCGGCGACAAGGTTTACATCGGTACTGCTGGTGGCGATATGGGTATTCGTGCATTCGTTGCAGCCTACGATGTAAAAACCGGCGCGGAACTCTGGAAATTTCACACCATCCCGGCGCCGGGCGAATTCGGCAACGATACGTGGTCGGGTGATTCCTGGATGAAAGGCGGCGGCGGAATCTGGAACGCAGCTGCGTACGACGAAGAAGCAAATTTGTTGTACTGGGGCACGGGTAATCCGGCGCCTGACTGGGATGGTCGCACGAGGCTTGGCGACAACTTGTATACCGACAGTGTAATTGCGCTTGATGCTGATACGGGTGCGTTGAAATGGCACTACCAGTTTACGCCGCATGATGAGCTCGACTATGACTCCACGCAGGTACCCGTGCTTGTCGATATGGATTGGAAAGGTTCACCACGCAAGCTGATGTTGTGGGCAAACCGCAATGGTGTGATGTATGTGCTCGACAGACTTACAGGCGAATTCCTGACCGGCAAACCCTACGTCGCCGTTAACTGGATGGATGGCTTCGACGACAAGGGGCGTCCTCATCGCACGCCCGGCATGCTGCCATCACCTGAAGGCACCCTGATTCGGCCACACGTACATGGCGCCACCAACTGGGCACCTCCAGCGTTTAGTCCCGAGACCGGCTACTTCTACGTCGCACATTGGGAAGATTCCGGGATCATGGCGATCGAAGGCCAGTTCCCGCAAGCGGTCGGCATCAATACACGGCAGACCACGATGGGTGATGTAACGCTTGAACCATTCTTTAATACCGCTGACGAAGCCTCCGGCATGATTGCGGCCTACGACCCGCGCACACTCGAACGTGTGTGGGGTTATTCACTCGGCAACATCACGTGGGGTGGCGTGCTCTCGACTGCAGGCGATCTCGTGTTTGGAGGCGGCAAAGATGGCTATTTCGTCGCGCTCGATGCGAAGACCGGCGAGTTGCTATGGAAAGTTGCGCTGGGTGGCCAAGTCAACGCAGGTCCGATGACGTATGCGGTTAATGGCAAGCAATACGTAGCGATTGCGGCGGGAACTGCACTGTTTACGTTTGCGCTGCCGGAATAGTCGATGC
>JAZKES010000123.1:8386-16359 GCA_040386995.1 Pseudomonadota bacterium
CGTCATTCCCGCGAAAGCGGGAATCCAGATTATTGATTATTCCGAGACACGTTTTCGCCGCCGCAAGAATAAACTTCAAAGCCGCGGAAATGAGCAGTCGAATTAAGTAGAGGGTTCTCCGAGTCTTTTGCGATACAGGTTTTTGCAACCAACATAGGACACGGTTTTAGCATCAAGAAATCATTCTGATTTTGCGAAACCAAAACTTGCGAAAATTCCCTGCCACGAATTCAACTTCCTGATTCGCGCCATCAATTCACTTTTCTTCTAGCCAGCTTCTCGCCACGTCAGCTCAAAATCCTCTGCAAGTTCCGCAGCCGCGGTACCAATGACAATCCGACTGACACTGGTTCCCAGAGATCCGCTGTGATCATGTTGCTCACACAGGTTATGACTACCCACTATCGCGAGCTGCCGATCAAACACAATATAGTTCTCTTGCGGAGGCCGAAAATTACGAACCCGAATCGCCGTTTCCAGCTTGGTAAACAACGCCGGGTGATCGTTGATGAAATTTCGCGAGCCTGACGCGTCGATCAAACAACACACACGAATGCCGCGCTGACACGAATATTCCAGCTCAGATAACAACACCTGACCAAATGAGTCGAACTCAAGAGTAAACGTATCGATGAATATTTCAGTGCGAGCCTGACGAACTTTCGTCATGACCAACTCCGCAAATTCCTTATTGCTTGTGATCTGCTTGGCGTTTGAAAAACTTTCACCGTACATTAATTTCATCCGCTTGTTAGTAATGACTCTGCGGAGTCAGCTCACATACTCCTGAATATTTTTTGCCTCGTGCTGAACGCAGAAGGGACGGACCACTCCAGTCACCTTGATGACAAGAATCGCCCGCCCCTGTTTTATTCGTGTTACATCGCAGTTGAATGGATCTGCGATGTAAGCAACTTTACTGCTGACCGCCCGCCTGCTGCGCGCGTTCGAAACGTGATGTTTCAATGTAGTTACGTACGGCCGTGTTGCCCTCGTGGCACGCGTATTCGTACATCTTGTAGTCGTTGTCGAGCACCATCGGATATTTCACCGTGAATGAGCCGGAAGCCAACACCGCTGGATCTTCAACCACCATTTCAAAGTCCATCGAGTCAGGACCTGTGCGTGTGAAACGTTCGACAATTCGCAAGTCATCACTTGAAGGTTGCGGACCTGGCGCGCCGGGCACTCCGCCGCTGGTCATACCGGTATCAAGGCCGTGCGCAAAGTTGACTGTCTCGACAACAAGCGTATTGCCTTCCCAGTGACCGCGTGATTCTCCCATCCATTGACGGATTTCAGATGCAAGAGCCGGCGCGCCGTTAGTCGGAATTACGCGTGCTTCGTGCGCCATCTCAAGAGAGATCACTACATAACCAGGCGACTGGAAAAAGCGAATGCCGTTGTTGTAATTGCGCGGCAACATCGACACAGGCATGCCGCGTGTAATGCAGCGATCCCATGCACTGAAATCACCGATGGTATCGAACACAGTTTGTTTGGGATCGTAGCTGCTGCGCATCTTCGCTTGTAGCTCCTTGCCGTTAGCAGTGAGTTCCGGGAAACGACCATCGGCCGGTTCTACGATCAGAGAAGTCTGGCGCATCGCGGTACCCGCCGCATCGGCCTGCGGAATAGGGCCAGTCTGAAAACGTTCATCACGCGCTTCGACACTCGCCAGTTCCTCGGCGAATTCTTCGTCGGTCAACATCGCCCGATCGCCATGTTTGGGATCGCGCTGCATCGGTACACCGATGAGGTGATTGATAGGCCATGTACCCTGAATATCAGGCTCGCCCCAGGAGGTCATAGGCTGGGTCCACTCCGCAGCGAATGCAGAGCTAATCAGCAAGGGAAGGGAGGCACAAATGCCGCCCAGTGCCAGAATCCGTTTCATCATCTGAAGCCTCTCTTATAGTGATTCGATTTTTATTTGGCTTGTTGGCAGCCGCGTAATATTGCCGGCAGGTGGTCATATTACCTCTCGCGGCGTGAAGTGCAAATGCTGCGCTGACAGCTACAGGAATGACGTGCTAAGCTCGTCGCATCCATCCAATTAACAACTAATAGAAAGGAGTGGATTGATGCGAATCCAAGTTACCGGCGCGGTTTTTCTGGCAACCCTTATTCAGTCAGCCTTGATTCAGCCCGCGATCGCCCAGCCTGCAAGACCCGACACGATTGGAGGTCATCCCAACCTCAACGGTATCTGGCAAGCGATGAACTCCGCCTACTGGAATCTCGAAGCTCACTCAGCTGAAGCCCTTGATGAATTCTGGCCAATGGGCGCAATTGCCGCGATACCCGCAGGCAAGAGTGTTATCGAGGGTGAAAAAATTCCGTATCTGCCCGCAGCACTCGCAGTGCGCGACGAGAATCGCGCCAACTGGCCAGAGGCTGACCCCGAAGCAAAATGTTACATGCTGGGTGTGCCGCGCGTTACGTACCACAACATGCCTTTCCAGATAGTGCAGGGTGATACTGGCGACATGCTGATGGTGTATCCCTTTGCCGCTGCCAACAGAGTTATCAACATGACTGATTTCTCGGTACCACCAATCGATTCCTGGATGGGCAAGTCCGATGGTGTGTGGGAAGGCAACGTGCTTGTGGTGACGACGACAGGACAGAACGAGTTGAGCTGGCTGGATCGCGCGGGCAACCATCACAGCAATCAGCTCAAAGTGACCGAACGTTTTACCTTGCTGGATTCAACCCATATCCAATACGAGGCGACGCTTGAAGATCCGCTGACGTTCGCAGAACCCTGGACCATTGAAATGCCGCTGTACCGGTCGGTCGAAGAAAATGCACAGCTTCTCGAGCACAAGTGTGTGCCCTTTGCAGACAAACTGCTGTACAGCGATTTGCTCGGAATAGAAAAACCCTAGCGTGAAGTTAAAAAAGGATGGGCGCGATATGGAAGCGACACAGCAAGCCACGAACTTTTTGCCGTTAAGCTGCTATACAGCACCTGCTGGCATAATAACTGTAAACCCTTAATAGCAAACGAGGATGAGATCCATGAATAATAAACTGATGACCTTGATGGCCGCGGTACTTCTGGCAGTGGCTTTGCCTGTAGCAGCCCACCATTCTTTCTCCGCCGAGTTTGATCGCAACAAACCGGTCGAGCTTGATGGCACTGTTATTAAAATGGAATGGGTAAACCCGCACTCATGGCTGCACATAGAAACCGTGAATGCAAAAGGTGAGAAAGAAGAATGGGCAATCGAAGGTGGTTCACCAGCGGTGTTGTTGAGACTCGGCTGGACACGTGACTCGCTGCTGCCTGGCACCAAAGTAAAAGTCAAAGGTTCACAGGCAAAAGATGGATCTCTGCGCGCCAGTTCAAGCGGCATCGAGTTTCCCGACGGCCGTACACTCGAGACTGGTGGCAGCGGACAACGCGAAGGCCGTAATTAACCACTGCGTCATCCGTGCAGATGTCTTTCGGTAATCATCCGGAAAATCTGCACGGAAGTTTGAGTGCACCACTCAACACTGCAATAAAACACCTGATCGCCTGGTCGGGCTGCAAGAAAAAAATAGCGACAAGATTAAAAACTGATTTCAGACGGAGCCAACCGACAATGCATAAACTCTCTCTTGCAGCCGCACTTGCTATTCTGCCAATCGCAACGTTCGCGCAACCGGGCGGATGGAACGATCCATTCCCGCCGCACAAGGTGATGGATAACGTCTACTATGTTGGCACCACGATGTTGTCCTCGTATCTCATCGTAACGCCAGAAGGCCTCATTCTGATGAACAGCAACTATGAGGCATCAGTACCGGTCATCAAGGCGAGTGTTGAAGAACTGGGCTTCGATTTTAATGACATCAAGATTCTGATCAGTGGTCATGCCCATCCGGATCACATTGAAGGTGATGCACTCGTGAAAGAAATGACGGGTGCTGAAGTTGTCGTTGGTAGTCTGGAAGTACCTGCCGTCAAAGCGTTCAAACATCCTGCGGGTAAAGTCCTCCCGATCGATCGTACGGTTGATGACGGTGATACCGTTTCACTCGGCGGCACCACGCTGACTGCGCATGTTCTGCCGGGTCACACCAAAGGTTGCGTAGCATGGAGCATGGATCTCGAAGAAGATGGCAAGACCTACCACGCACTGGTCGAATGCAGTCTCAATGGCGGTTTTCTTCAATACATCAACAATGAAGAATATCCAGAAATTGTTGAAGACATGCGCAGCACTTATAAAAAGGCGCGCGAATTGCCCGTCGATGTATTCCTCAGCTCACACACCATTTTTTACGGTCTGGATGCGAAATACGCCAAGTTGATGGAGCGTAAAGCAGGTGATCCGAATCCTTTCGTCGACCCTGAAGGTTACAAGGCACACGTCGACGAGTTCGAAAAAGTATTTGAAGAAACATTAGCCAAGCAGCAAGCCGAGGCGGCAGCCAAGGAGTGATCCTGGCATAGCGGAGTTTCCGCAGGACCGACTGCGAACCTTTCAGCAATCAGCTCGTTATGTTGGTGTTCGGGAACCCGCGATGCATCGTGTGTACACGAATTACTTTTTGAAGCTTCGGATATGTACAAAGTCGAATTGATTTTCCAACAACTCCGGTCATGTTATTAACCACACAACGGATGGTCTTTACCACCAAGGTTTTTAGAATGAAAAAACATACGTTACACACCGCTTTCCTGTTGGCACTCGGGTTGGTAGCACTGGATGCACAAGCACATTTTTTCCTTGTGTCGCCTGCGTCCTGGATTGAGCAGGATGAAAAAGGCGACCCACAAAAAATGGCGCCGTGCGGCGGCACGATGGCCGATGGGGGTACTCGCACCAAAGATGTTACTGAAGTGCAGGGCGGCTCCATGTTGCGATTGGCTATCAACGAAACCGTTTACCATCCAGGCCATTACCGCGTGTCACTCGCGCGTCGCATTAATTTGCTGCCCGATGATCCAACACCTGTGATGAAAGAAACCGAAAATGGTCCACGTTCCGATCATGCAGAGATCGACCCTAATCCGAAAGCACCCGTATTGGTCGATGGCTTATGGGCAAACCATGTACAGCGCACTGGCCCAATCGAAACAGAAATCCGGATTCCGAATATCGATTGTGCAGGTTGTGTGCTGCAGGTTATCCAGTTTATGGAAAGCCATCCTGGCGTTCGTGAAGGTGGCTTCTCTTATCACCACTGCGCGGTGTTAAACATCACGCCAAACGCAGATTCGCCAATTGATGAAAATTGGTAAGCATTTCCTGAAATAGGCATCTCCTGAAATAAGAAACTGCTTTCATCACGGTGAAAGCAGTTTAGTTCGGTCCATCTGATCTCTTTCCAAGGCCATGACTGCTGGCACGGCAGCGTGGTGATTCGCAAAATCCTGTGAATGAAGTTCCTTTCTAATTGCAGGTAACTCTCTTGTAACTATCTTGCAACTCCCGGATAGTTTTATGGTGAACAGCAAATTTTCGGTAGATGTTTGTTTCACGAATTGGTGCGTGCTAATCCCGTCTGCTTGTCGAATCTACGTGCAGAACATCAAGCAACTGGTCGAGTAATTGCACCTGTCCTTTGTGTAGTTTCTTGCGCGCCTCGTTCAGGCTAAACCAGCACGCCTTGTCCACTTCAGGAAATAACATTTGTTTACCGGATCCTGGCGGCCATTCCATTTCGAACGTGTTGCTGCGTATCGCTGCAGGATCAAGATCACCTTTCAGAACCCATGCGTGTACATCTTTATGAGCTGATTGCTTCACGGGGGTTAGCCGAATTGGTTTGCCTTCGGGCACTTCGAGACTGGTTTCCTCGATGAATTCGCGAATCGCCGCTTGCAGTGGATCTTCATCTTCTTCGAACTCGCCCTTCGGAATCGACCACGCAGCGATATCTTTCCCTTCCCAGAACGGCCCGCCTGAGTGCACAAGAAAAACCTCAATGGAATTTTCCCTGACGCGATAAATGAGCAAGCCTGCACTTTGTTTCATAACAATGGTTCTTGTTGAAAGTCAGCGACTCTGAGGCGCTGCGCAATATAGCGGTCAAGCAACTGCATTATTGGCTGAATTACAGTACGAGTTTGCACGCCGCTGCAATCAGCGCGATGAATTTTATTTGCGATGATACTCCTCGCAGCTGGAGCGCACCTCACACAAGGCATATATTGCGTGTGCGGTTTTGCAAGATTGGGTTTTATAACAGACGTTGCTCTCTTCGAGACAACCATAAAGACTGCGGCAGCTTGTAAATAATCGTCTGGAAGACAGCTTCTCAATGGAGCGCCTCGCATGAAGCAGAACATACCAAAGAATATTCCCGCGTATTCGCAAAAATCCTGGCTCTGGCCGTTGGTGATTGCTCTTGCAACTGTTGGTTGGCAAGTATTCTCCGCGCTTTCCATCTGGGTTGTAGACCTGATAATTCCAATCGCCGCGTTGTTGGGTTCACGTTATGGCAAACACGGCATCGTCATGGTTGCTCTGGGCGGTTTGCCATTGCTCCTTTCATGGCAATATGGCTCGCTGTTTGGCGGCTCCTGTATGGATATCTACCTTGTGTCGCTCGTCGTCAGCGCGATGGCGGCCTCCAAGTGGCCAGGCAATTCACAACTCAGCATTCATTCGCGTCGCGCTTATGTACTGTTATTCCTGCTGTTGCCGCTGTCGGTGGGTTTGTACAGTTCTGAGGGCAGTGGCTTTCAATACGATCTCATCATCACATTCGATGTAGTGGTATATCTGGCCGTTTTTCTGCTGGGTGTCTCTGGCTATTCCACACGGCTCGTTGTGGTTACGTTGGCAGGATTCACCATCGCCGGGATGTTGCTTGAGTGGTTGCAACTGCCTGGCAATGCGCAGGAATTACTCGGTGGCACTCACGCCGAGTTGCCGGTCT
The DNA here is from genome assembly GCA_040386995.1 of Pseudomonadota bacterium. Lineage (GTDB taxonomy): Bacteria > Pseudomonadota > Gammaproteobacteria > Pseudomonadales > Pseudohongiellaceae > CAILUG01. Next base: position 15,269 of record JAZKES010000123.1, read on the forward strand.
TCGGCTACACCCAGCTCAGAAATCTGTGGATTGGTTATGGCCTGGATAACCCGGCAACCTGCTTCACTGCTGTGGGCTGGTTCGTGGCAGGAAAAACTGTCGCGTCGATGTTTGAAACACATGAACCACCTACGCTGCCGTGGCATCGCTCATATCTGCCGGTCGTGTTGCTGGCTCTGGTAGGGCTCGGTTGGGAAACGAATACTTATGTTGCGGAGCTAATCACAGAAAGCGACTCGGCCCCAACCTTTATGCTTCTGGGTTCGTTCTACGCATTGCCATGTGCTGCATTGCTGGGTGGCTTGTTACTGCGCATGCGTGGTGTGTTGCTGGTGTTGGTAATGCTGCTGGTATTTGTGCTGCTCGATGCGTTGATACGCGCCAATTTTGAGTTTCTTCTCCCACAGTTTTCATTTGTTGTACGTGAACCCGCTGCTGTGATGGGTTTCGGTGCACTTGGCATCGCGTTGCGTAATCGGTTGCTGGGCACACGTGATGTGTGGTGGTCGTGGCAGTGGGCCTCATACATCGTAATCACGATAGTCGTGATACCAATATTCTTTTCGCTCGACAGCTTCTTTGGTTTTCTCTGGATGGTGCTGAGCATGATAGGCAGCATTGTTCTTGGCCAATGGCTCGCGGCACTGCGCAAACGGTATCTTGGGTGGTTGCCATCACATGGCGGCTGGCTCGCGCTGTTGGGTGTTGTTGTATCGATAGTACTTATTGTGCGTAGTCGCGAAACCATCACGCAGATGGTTGCGACCATCTACGAATGGAGCGCCACCACGATCACCAGTGTGCAAGCTGGTGAAGGCTGGGACACACCCGATGGCGACGAGACAATCGCGGTCATATTTCTGGCAGCAGGTTGTGCGCTTTTTCTTGCAGTGTTGCGGCGTTTCCTGCGTGACGCGCCAGCCTGCGTTCGCGATATACGAGCACTGTTTAGCGCGCTTCGAGGAAAACCCTTGGTTGCTGAAGCAGTCGACGTAGTGGCACCGGTCGCTATCCCAGACAAGTCGATGTGGACACGCACACGAGAGGTATTCACAACGGTCGTGGGGGCGGCGAGAAATGTCGCCGCGATA
>JAZKES010000123.1:16459-19534 GCA_040386995.1 Pseudomonadota bacterium
GTGGACATTCAAGTAGGCGATGCCCTTGAGTCGTACGCATTGCGAGTTGAGTTGCGTCGCCAGCAGCGCGGCTTGTTCGGCTTATGGATAGAACAGGGCAGCTACTGGGATCCACGCAAGGGTGAGTTTGTTGGCGTTGATGTTTACCCGCAACAGCAGGAGATCGCGGATAGTCTACTCGCGCGCGCGAAGGATCTTGAGCAAGCGGCGGCACGTTAGATAAATCAGGAAATCGGCTGTAAAACAGCACAATTCTGTCACAAAAGGAAACGCTACTCGTTCACTCGATCTGCAATCGTGACGTCACTTATCCCTCACTGCTTGTGAGTTCTGCACCCGTTCTACTCCTGATCCATCTCCGCTATAAAACGTTCCGACTCCGCGATAGCTACCTGCATCGCTGTGATCAATTGTTCGACATCCGTATTGATCGTGTCGAGTTCGCCACTCAGAGAAGTTACGGCGCGCGCATTCAGGTTATGTTTGAGATACAACACGTTGTCGCGCAGACCATCAAGCACGGGATCAAGTGTTGCTTCAGCGCGGTGCATTGCGTCGATGAGGCGGGTGTAGCGCGTACGAGTGGCACGTAATTGTTGTTCGCTGTCGCGGCGCAGGGAAGCGTTGGTGTATTGGTCCAGTTCGTCGTTCCATTCTTCGAACAGCGCTTCGGCAACTGATTCAACTTCATCGATGCGCGTACGAATGCGTTCTGCTGCAGTTTCACTGGCCTCGAATTCGGTGTTGAGGTTGTCGTAAACCTGCTGCAGTTCACCCCCATCGAAATTCACCACGCTGCGAAACTGCTCCAACGCATCCACGAACTGCTCCTGGCCTGCCTGCTGCGCCTGTTGTGCCTCGGTGATGCGGTCAACCAGGATTTCGCGCTTGGGAATACCGAGACGTTCCATCGCATCGTAATACGCGGATTCACAACCGCTCGTCAAAAGGAGGATCACGGAGACAAACAAATAACTGCGCATGTGCGATTCCTTGTTGAATGATGTCTTGAGAGAAAACCCATCAGGGCATTTCATCTATAGTCATGAAAGTTATTCAGTTGTGTGCAGCTCGAAAAACAGTCGCGAAATTCTAGAGCCACGCGATGAATGAAGCCTGAATATACACGCGATGTCGATTATCGTCGGGACAGGCCAGGTTGACCAGTAGACTGTGCTGTCGACAAAAACTGCCGACCATTCACCGGTAACTTGTCTAAAAGAGCAGCGTAATTTTCCAACCTGCGGGGCACTTGTAAGCGATGGTAAGTGGCCGGCGGCTTGTTCGATGTCATAGCGTAAACCGGTATCAGTGTTTTACTAACAGCCGATATGGTTCAAAGCACGTGGGTGGGAACTTTGCTACTTGTTCCAGCCGAAGCGGGTGTTGCATTTGGCTGATGTGAATGCCAGGTGGGGTTTATATACTTGATTAAGCCCGCATCACGTTAGGATGTGCCAAGCTCGACCATACGGATGAAAAGCAGACGTCAGCAAATTGTCTTCTTGCTCTTTCCCATTTCTGACACACACATCGAACTGTCGTTTGATGGTCTAGAACATTCCCTAATTGGCGATTTTTCTGCGTAGATATTGCCGATATCCTCTTTGAATCGGCGATGCAAACGAGTACATTTATTAGCCTGCACCTTTGAAACGTCGCAATTCAGGCGTTACAAAAAATTATCATAATCAGGGGCAGGGAAGTTGCTCAGTCATGACAAATCTCTCAAGTGTACGAAAGTTATCTGAAGCGCGATCTGATAGTTCGATGGGTGAGAAATCAGCTGCGATCACCGTTAAGCGTTATTTGCTCCCGGCCCGTGATCAGAGATCGTGCGTTGGTACGCTTGCAAATTCATCGTTGGATATGTCCCGCAAAGCGCCCCTCCGCTCCCGTGTTGCACAAACCAGACCGATGAAACCATATACGGGTTCGTGTGTAGCGGATGCGCATGCCAATTTATTTGCTGCGATGGTTGTCGCGACGGGACGTTCGTATGATTGACACGCAAGGGTCAGAAGAAAGGAGTGTCGCGCGAGCTGACGAAAAATCGTCGTGCGGCGATCCAGAAAATTACGCGCCGCTAGTCACTGTATTAGCCAATGCAGAGTTATACGAGGTCACTTCGCGCCAACCGGACTATGCTGTCGAGAACCGTGCACTTACAACCCTCGTGACAGCGCTGGCCGAAGCGCCAGAGTCACTTCTTCAGACACTAACCGATACAACCCTCGACCTTTTCAAGGTTGGTTCGGCCGGTATCAGCCTGTTAAGCAAGGACCAGCAGAATTTTTTCTGGCCTGCAATTTCCGGTGTATGGAAGCCACATATCGGTGGCGGTACCCCGCGCCATTTCGGTCCGTGTGGTGACGTGCTTGATGCCAATCGAGCATTGGTCTTTCTGCATCCAGAGAAGCGCTACACCTATCTGCTCGAAGCTGTGGCAGTCCCGGCTAAATGTCTACTGGTACCGTTTTATTCCGGAGGTAACCCGGTAGGAACCATCTGGATTGTTTCGCACGATGACTCCCATCGTTTTGATGCTGAAGACCTGCGCTTGCTCGAAAGTATCGCCAGGTTTGCCTCTGCTGCCTTCAAGGTGGTTCAGACCAGCACCAGCTTGCGCGAAAGTGAGCAGCGTTTCAGTGGGTTTGTTACAGCAAGCACTGACATGGTGTTTCGCATGAGTCCGGACTGGCGCGAAATGCGACAACTTGTCGGCCACGATTTTACGGACAGCACGGAAGAGCTCAAACACCGTTGGCTCGATGAATACGTCGATCCGGCTGATCATCAGGAAGTTAGTAAGGTCATCCGTGAGGCGATTCACGCCAGGCATAAGGTCGAGATGGTAAATCGTGTGCGCCGTGTGGATGGAAGTTTCGGCTGGACGCAATGGAACGCGATTCCGTTGCTGAGCGATAAAGGTGAAATTGTCGAATGGATCGGCTCCGCGGTCGACGTCACAGAAGCGCGCAAAATCGCCGACGCACTGCGCGATTCCGAAGAACGTTATCGCAATCTTTTCAACTCGATGGATGAGGGTTATTGCATCATTGAAATGCTGTTTGA
>JAZKES010000123.1:19634-26665 GCA_040386995.1 Pseudomonadota bacterium
CTTTTCAATTCAATGGACGAAGGCTTTTGCATCGTCGACATGATTCTGGATGATCAGGCCAAAGCGATCGATTTCCGCTTTATAGAAGTTAATCCGGTTTTCGAACAACAAAGTGGCTTGCGCAACGTGACAGGCCGGCGCATGCGGGAAGTCGAGCCTGACCACGAAGAATTCTGGTTTGAATTATTAGGCAAGGTTTTGACTACCGGGGAAACCGCGCGCATCGAGGCCGAAGCAAAAGCCATGAAAGGTTGGTTCACTCTGCAGGCGTTTCGCATCGGTGGTGAGCACAGTATGCGGCTTGCAATAATTTTCAACAACATCACCAAGCGCAGAGCGGTGGAACGCACACTTGTATCGCAAGCTGAAGCGCTGGTTGAGCTTGATCGGCGCAAAAACGAGTTTCTGGCCATGCTGAGCCACGAACTGCGCAACCCACTCGCACCACTTGTCAACTCAGTGCAACTCATGCGACTGCAGAAAGACGAAGATCCTGTTCAAAGCACGGCGCGCAATATCATCGAGCGTCAGGTAGGCCAGCTAAAAACCCTTGTGGACGACTTGCTTGAAATTTCTCGTATCACGACGGGTCGCGTGCGGCTTCGTGTTGAACAGGTTCTGGCTAACAGTATTCTGGAACGCGCCATCGAAACAACGAGGTCACTCTTTCACCAGCGCAAGCAGGATTTGATTGTTGACCTGCCGTCAGAACCGCTGTGGCTCAAGGCAGATGCCGCGCGGCTTGAACAGGTGATGGTAAACCTGCTTGGCAACGCCGCGAAATTTACCGATGAAGGTGGACGTGTTCACGTGACACTTGCTGCACAAGGCGAGGAAGTCCTTATCAGTGTGCGCGACAACGGTATTGGTATTGCCGCCGAGCAGCTTCCCCATATCTTCGATCTGTTTACCCAGGCCGACCGTTCACTCGACCGCTCGCAAGGCGGGCTTGGTATTGGTCTGTGCCTTGTCCAGCGTCTGGTTGAAATGCATAGTGGTACCGTTACAGCGACGAGTGAACCTGGCAAAGGCAGCGAGTTCGTGGTGCGTTTGCGACGTCTCAAAAATCCCGTCATCGACGCGCCAGCGCAAGTCGAGAATGAAGCGCGGTTACCCGCGAGCCCTTTCCGCATACTGGTGGTCGATGACAACAAGGATGCTGCAAATAGTCTTTCGCTACTTCTGGAAGCGACCGGTCACCAAACACGCATCGCGTTTGACGGCCCGATGGCGCTGGAGTTGAGCCGGGACTTCCTGCCAGATGTGGTGCTGCTGGACATCGGTTTGCCCGGACTCAATGGTTATGAAGTGGCAAAAAAAATGCGCCAACTTCCGGGACTCGCCAAGGTCGTGTTAGTTGCATTAACCGGCTATGGTCGAGAAGCTGATCGCGCACTATCGCAGACAGCCGGCTTTGATCATCATCTGGTGAAGCCGGCGGATTTTCAGCTGCTACAGGGGATTCTTGCCGGCTTGGCAGAGAGAGAAGTTTGATCAGCGACCCACAGCTCGGCTCGACGTTCCCGCCGTATGTTTTTTGGGCGCAGAATCAGCCGGTTCGCGTCGGCGGCCTTTGCTTAAAAAACGCAGCAGGTTTACATTGTCGTTTCATCTGCATTGTCGATTCACGGCGGGTGACAGCATTAAGGATGCTCTGAAAATTCGAATTACGTCGTGGGCGTAACGATTTATTGAGAGCTTCCCTGAATAATTCTTCAATTCCCGAGGGGGCAAGTATGGCTACACGAATCAAGACAATCATTGCAGGCATGGGTCTGACATTGGCAATGACCACAAGTGCGCTGGCCGCACCTGCCGCAGATTTTATGGAGAAGCTGACCTCCGAAGCACGCCCACTCGCAGACCGCGAACGTGATGGTGCACGTCGTCCGTATCAGGTCATCAATCTGCTTGGGGTGTCTGAAGGCATGACTGCGATAGATATTGGCGCAGCCGATGGCTGGTTTACGCGCGTGTTGTCTGCTGCGGTTGGACCAACCGGAAAAGTCATCATGCAGGAAGGCCCACGTGCACTTGAGCAGGACCAGGGTGCAGGGCCGAAGGCAACCGCAGCAGCTCTTGGTAATGTCGAAGTAGCGTTCGTAGATCTCGGTGAGGTCGGCACCAGTGTTGCGGACGTCGCGGTTACTGCGCTCAACCTGCATCATTCCAACGAAGAACGCGGCATCGCAGCAATGAAAGATTTATTCAAAGTTCTCAAACCGGGTGGAATGGCGGTCGTCATTGATCACGTCGGCACTGCAGCTTCGCCAGCCAATGCTCACCGTATACTTCCAGAAACAGTCAAAGGCTGGATAGAAGCAGCGGGTCTTGAGGTCGAACAGGAATCCGACATTCTGCGTACCACTGCTGATGATCACATGCTGCCGGTCTTCGCACCTGAACTTGGTCGCGATACCGACCAGTTCCTGTTCGTGGTGCGTAAACTCGCCCGATAAGTAGCGAATAAAAATTTGTTTTACTGGATCTAAATCGTGAAGTAAAACCCGGTTCGATAAAGGGTAGTTTTTCCAAAGGCCGTTCTCTTAACCGAAAGCGGCCTTTTTTATGAGCGATATAAAACCACTCCGATAACAACGGAGGTGCTGATTGTTTGTTCGACGGGGTTTGATCGTATGCCGATAGAAATAATCGGCGAAGCAGTAATGTCATTTGCAAGACGCTAATCGCGCAGGTGAAAACTAGCGTCTTAAAATAGTTACGAAAAATAATACCCATTCACGGGTTTCGGCAAATCGGGAGGGGTTTCACCAAGCGCTTCGAAGACAGAAATTTCGCACACACGGCATAAAGTATCGAGCGCGAGATCGTTTGCTTCTGATCCAAACGGATCCTCCAGTTCCTGCGACAGTGCATCGAGACCGAAGAAACAATATGCAATAAGCACGGTGAACAGCACCGTTGCCCACCCGGCGGTAGTTGCCATCGCAAACGGAATCAGCAGGCAGAAAGCATAAGCCGAACGTTGCAACAACAGCGTGTATGCAAAAGGCACGGGAGTATTCGAGATACGTTCGCAGCCTGCCTGCATCGCGGTGAATCCCGCAAGGCGTTCGTCGAGTATCCGGAAGTCGATATCGCTTATCACGCCGGCACGTTTCATTACGGCGATACGTTGCCCCATAAAATTCAGCAACGCGTTTGCCTGATTCAGTGAGCTACGGATCACATCTACGGTCGCATCGGCGAAGTTACGCGCGTCTTCGACCGTGTCGATCTTGCGCAGCTGGCCACGCAATAGATGACAGAACGCCAATGCTTCCATCATCAATGCGCGTCGTTCATCTGCTTCATGGACGATTGCGTTCACCGCGCGGGCAAGATTACGCATATCAAAAATAAGCTGGCCCCACAATTTGCGTGCCTCCCACCAACGCTCATAGGCCGCGTTGTTGCGAAAACCCAGGTACAGCGAGAGCGCAACACCAAGCAGTGCAAAAGGTGCTGCGCCAAATTCCAGCAGCTGCAGGTCGATCGCGCGCACCATCGCGACGACCGCCGCCGCGTAAAGCGCAAACCCAATCAAGTGCGGAACGATGCGTGGCAGGATCGAGCCGTGTAATACAAACAGCAGGCCCCAGCCCGGACGTGGTCTGACAATCATGATGAAACTCCTTCTCGACTCGCAAACTGCAGTGCGCCGTAATCCATAACAACGTTCAAGCTACCAGAAGGTATTCAGCGCGCCCATTATTTTCTGTCGAGGAAAAAGCGTTGCAACGATCATCCGGCAAGCGGGAGTCGCTTGCAAAATTCATGACATGTGTGAGAAAAAACCGCGGACAAAAGTGCGAAAAAATATTCGATGGGAGTGATTTCTTTTCATTAGTCCAATGGATATTTCGCCCAGTCAATTTATTGATTGGGCAATCAGTTCGAACGAACGTAGTCTCGTCGCGTGATCGTAGATATCCGAAACAATGATCAATTCATCAGCGTGCGTTTCGGCAACCAATGCATCGATGCCTGCGCGTATCACAGTTGGTCCACCGACGATCGAACGCGCTAACATTTGGCCCGCTTGCGCTTTTTCCTGCACGGTCCAGTAACTTTCGATGTCATCGATTGGTGGTTTGCTGAGACCGCGTGCATTGCGCAGCAGATCGGCGAACGACATTTGCTGAGTAGTTGCCAGGCGTCGTGCTTCTGCGTCGGTATCGGCCGCAATGATGTTTACACCGACCATCGCATAAGGTTCAGCAAGTTGCTTCGATGGTTTGAAACGCTCACGATAAATCGCGAGTGCCGGGAGTAATTGTTGCGGCGCGAAATGCGAAGCAAATGCGTAGGGCAGGCCAAATTCGGCAGCGAGCATGGCGCCAAAGGTGCTTGATCCCAGAATCCATAACGGCACCTCCGTGCCTTCGCCAGGTACTGCGTGAACCATCTGCCCGGGTTGTGACTGGCCGAGCAAAAGTTGCAACTCGAGTACGTCCTGCGGAAACTGTTCCGACGCTGCATGGGTGCGGCGCATTGCACGAAATGTCTGCTGGTCCGTGCCCGGCGCGCGACCAAGTCCAAGATCGATACGATTCGGAAACAAATGCGCGAGTGTGCCGAACTGCTCAGCAATGATGAGTGGTGAATGATTCGGCAGCATGATGCCACCTGCGCCAACCCGAATTGATGTCGTGCCAGCGGCAATGTGCGCAATCACAAGTGACGTTGCCGCACTCGCGATGCCACGCATGTTGTGATGCTCCGCTACCCATATGCGCCGGTAGCCCAACTGTTCGGCATGTAGTGCAACATTGCGTGCATTGTCGAGCGCACCGCGTGCATCGGTCGTTTCGGTGATTCGCACGAGGTCGAGTATGGAAAGCGCTACCATGATGTTGTTCTCGTATTGATATGCTGAGGGTGCGATTGAGGGCGTAGGGCTCTAACCCTCATTGATGCTCGATACCCGTTCCCAAACCAATACGCCCGTCAGCATCTTGCCATCCAGCAAACGCGCGGGTGCCTTGAGGATCAGTTCGTTTCTGGAAAACTCATAATGGCGGATTTGCATCGATCCCGTTCGGTTCGGCATCGAAGCACCTTCAACATGATGCACGACAACATGGCTGCTTTCATCAACCGCAAAAGTGCCGTAATAAGTATTGAGTCCTTCAAATGCAGCTTTGACGGTATCAGGCGCAGCGCCGAACATATCTTCTGACGGAAACAGCGGCCGGTCATGACGAATGATCTGCACAGACATCATGCCTGAGCGATCGTACATCAGCAGCCCGCGTGGGTTCTGCCCGAACGGGTAACTTGCGCTGCCTTCTTCATCCTGGAATTCGTACGAACGCAATCGCCATACTCCGCGAAATTTGTCTGCGTCCATCTGTTGGGTAGTCGCCATGTTCCGTTCCTTGTAATTTTTGCTTCCGTGAGCTGGATGATAAAGCACAAGTATTTTTATGCCACCCTCAGATAAGGATTTCGCAGTCTGACAATTCATTCTTCTGTTGCGCAAAAGTATCGGAAAAAATCGCCATTGTTAACTGCCAGCAACTGACTTGTTTGCTCGCCACGTCCAAACAAATGCGGTGGCAATCAGCAGATGAAAGATCGCGAAGAGTGCTGCCAGCGGCCGAGCTCCACTGAACAAGCCCCAAACATCCAGTGCAGGGCCAATGCCAAACCCGACAATATTGCCGATGATAATGGCGTTGCGCGCCGTCGACGGTTCGGCATTGCGAGCTGACCAATTCAGAATCGCAATACCCAGAAAAGGCGGCCCGAACATCCGTAAATAAGCGATGAGCTCCGGCGGTGCATCGGGTGGCACTGCGCCGGTGCCTATTGTGAGCGGTGCAAAAATAAATCCGAGGCCCAGTAGCGTGAGATAAACGGCGGAGATATCAAGCAGGATGTTGAGTTTCATACTTTCCTCCTTTTGCTCATGAGTGATTTTTTTATAGCGCTATTGGTTTTGTATGCAAAACGGTAGGAGAGTTTCAGCAATTTTCGGGAATGTTTGGCGACGCATCCGAATTCGGGTCAGCGTGCTGCGGATAACTCCACGGCAACACGATGAATAAACGTGACATGTGCAAGCCAGCCAATCGAAGCAGCAAACAAAACGTTTTACAGAAAATTTTCCCTATGCGACTATCTTTTCGATTACCGAAAAAATCCATCATCCCCCAACTAATAATAAGAGAGAAAATTCCATGATCAGAAAACTCGCTGTTGCCTCCCTATTTACTTGCGCGGCCGCCGGTGCACACGCGCAGGCCGTCTGTACACGTGCCGAATTGATTGCCGCGACTGACAGCTATGTTGCCGCGCAAGGCAACGGCGACGCAGCCAAGATGAGCTTCGCAGAAGATGCGCAATACCTCGAGAACATGATCAAGATCGACCCGGACGCTGGCCTTTGGAACACCGCATTACCCATCGCACTTTCGCGCAGCATTCACGACAGCACACGGTGCAAGACCTTCACCGAAGTGGTCGTAACAGAAGGTGATCATCAGTATGTGGTTGGCACGCGGTTGTACGTTGATGGTGGCAAGATCACGCGTATCGACAGTCTCGTCAGCGATAAAGGCGACTGGTTGTTTAATGCCAACGCGTATCTGAAATTTTCAAGCGCCGAAAACTGGAATGCGCCAACTGCTGCCGAACACACGCCAGCCATGGCATTGATCAACGGCGCCAATAATTATCTCGATCTGTTCTCAGACAAGTTCGAAGATATCCCGTGGGGCATACCTTGTGCGCGCCTTGAAGGCGGCGCGTACACGAACAGTGACAACAAAGCGGATGCAAGCTGTGAGATCGGCATTCCAGCTGGTGTACTTTATATCGTGAATCGCGATTACATCGTTGATGAAACCTTGGGGGTCATCAACGTGTTCTGTCGGTTTGGCAACAGCGAGACTGGTATGCCCGACTCTCATACCTTCAAAATGATCAACAGCAAGCTGCGTTATGTGCACACGATCAGTGTGAACCTGAATCCGGCCGCGCCTTCGCCACAGGCCGACGATAACGGCGCGATAATCAGATAAGCA
>JAZKES010000123.1:26765-28575 GCA_040386995.1 Pseudomonadota bacterium
ACATGTGAGAACTGTAATAAACCATTACCTCCGTCGTCGCTTGACGCAATGATTTGTTCCTATGAATGTACCTTTTGCGAGTCCTGCGTTACTGAAGTTCTCGCAAATGTGTGTCCGAATTGCGGCGGCGGTTTCTGCCCACGGCCAAATCGGCCAGCGCAAAATTGGCAGGGCGATAATTATCTGGGCAACGATCCTGCTTCGAGTGTTGTGAAGTTCAGGCCGGTTGATATCCAGCAACATGGCGAGTTCGTAAAACGTATCAAGGGCATCCCGGCAAATAAAAGGTAATCCGGAAACACATAACCACATGAGCGAAGATCACCAGCACAAGCGTGGTTCTGGATTCACAACATCCTGGTTTTTGTTTGCGGTTTAGTCAGGTGATAACAACTAGACAAACGCGTTGATAATTTTGTTGCCTGATGTATTTATGAATAGGTGGTGTGAACACTTGGCATGAATAGCCAGCACACCCGCAATCTGTTTTCTGCTACATTTGCTCTGCGCTGAATCAATCTTTCATCCATGACTGCTGGCTAAACCAGCAGCTTTGTAACGAGGTAATAACAATGAAAAAAACGAACACCTTGCGTTATGTAATATCTGCTTCCTTTTTCTGTCTCGCCGCGAGTGTGCAGGCACAGGATATTGTTATCACCAACGCCCGTATTCTGGATGGCAATGGTGGTGTGATCGATAACGGTACAGTTGTAGTACGCGATGGCAAAATTACGCAAGTCGCTGCTGGCACGCAGACTGTTGCGGGTGTGCAAACCATCGACGCAGGTGGCAAGACTGTGATGCCGGGTTTTGTCGAAGGACATCGCCATGTCATCGAGGGTAATCCTGGTACATGGTTCAGTGAACGTGCACCCGCGCAGATGCAGGAGTTTCTCGATGCTGGTTTTACCACGGTGTTGGCAGCGATCGATCCTCCGCCCATTATCGCGGCGCGTGACAGCATCAACCGTGGTGACATGCAGGGACCACGACTGTTTGCGGGCACAATATTGCCCGTCGCAGCACCAGTACCGAATGCGCCACCACCACAGCCCGGCGATCCTGCACGTACTGACCCTGCCCGTGGCAATCGTGCTACACAGCCTGCACCGGCAATTCCACGCGAGGCAACCATCGCAGCGGTTGCTGCGGCTAAAAAAGCCGGCTACGACTATCTTAAGACCGTCGTGAATACGAGCGAAGGTGGACCCGAAATCGACACGCTGACTTTGATCGTTGAGGAAGGCAAGAAGGTCGGCATGCCAACCATCGTACATGCGGTGAGTGTGCTCGACGCCGCTGCGGTGATTGATGCCCATCCGGCCATGCTTGTGCACACGCCGCACATCGGCCGACTCGACGAAAATCCGGATGCGCTGCAGAAAATCGCAGCAGAAAAAATTCCGATGACATCGACGCTTGCGGTGTTTGTGCCACATTTCGATGCTAATGGTGTGGCACTGTTCCGCGATGCGGAAGCGTTCCCGTGGCACACGTTGTCGAGTGCTGGTCAGGGGCCGGTAAATGCGCGCCTGTTATCGGATGCTGGCGTTGTCTACGGATATGGGACGGATACACAGTGGGCACCGAAGGAATCGCTGGCTGACGAACTACGCGCACTACGCCTGGTATTTTCGCCCGCCGAAGTTGTCACGATCATTACCAAAAATGCGGCTGCCGCAACCATGCATGGTGACGAGTTTGGCACGCTGGAAGTTGGCAAATACGGCGATCTTGTGATTCTCGATGGCAACCCGTTGGCAGACAGCGGCGCATTGCTGCATGTCGTCACGACGATCAAGGAAGG
>JAZKES010000123.1:28675-32855 GCA_040386995.1 Pseudomonadota bacterium
TGAACGTAGTCTTTGTCGGGCCCACGCCTGATTCCTGATATTCAGCAGGACCATCTTTCGCCCACACGTAATGCGGCACACCAGCAGGTGCGATGTAAACGCCGCCAGCAGGAATCGCTACCACGTTTGTTTCATCGAGTTTCTCGCCAAAGCCGACGTAGATGGTGCCGGACAACACCACGCTGAAACGTTCATCGGAATGTACATGTGGATTAATGACTGCGCCTTTCGCGAGCTTCACACGTTGTGCGTAGATACCTTCCTTGTCTGCACCCCCGATAACCCAGACTGATTCCGCACCGGGCAGCGCTGGTGATCCCTGGAATTTCAGATCGCCTGGCAGAATGGGCACCGGAGCGGCCGCCTCTTGTGCCAGCAATGTGCTGGAGATAACTGCCAATGACAGAACCTTGATTAACCGCAACATGGTATTTCCCTCTGAATGTTGATTGATGAAGTGGACGTAAATGAGTCTCTGAATAACACCACTGGCCTTTTGCAGGAGTAGAGATGTTATTCAGGGGCTCATCAACAAATTGCCAAAGTCCGCGCTAGATTTCCATGCATTTCTTTATGTATTTGTTGTAGCTGTTTCAGGGCTTCATACAGCCCATTTTCTTGCGCAGAAAAAAGCCGGAGTAACCCGGCTTTGATTGTTTCAACATAACAATAACGGATTACGCTGTGTGATATGTCAGCGCACTGATTTTCCATTCCGCCTGGACTTTCACATATGTCACTTCATATGTTCCATGTTCCCAGCGTTTGCTGCTGTTGATGCCCTGCATACGTGCCATTTGTTCCAGCGTACTGTCGCCTGCGATTGGCGCGCCGAGCTGGACGCGGCCGGCGAAGCGGGCAGTAGCACTCTGGCGCTTGCTGTCGACCGCGATGCTCGTGGTGTCGAGGCGACTGTCGAGTTGCATTGCGGGATAAACACAGCTCGCCTGCGCAACGCTGTCGCTGAACAGCATCGCGAGGTCACGTGCGGCACCTTGTTCCAGTAAAGCAAAACACCGTTGCTGCAAAACACGAATTGCGTTGCTGTCTTCGAGTATTGCAAGACGATGCGCGGCATCATCAATTGGCGCTCCTGCCGTCGTACTCGCGGCCGCAAGCGCAGCTGTCAGAGCAACACCAGAATTGCGGATAAAAGTGCGACGGCTATTTTTATCGGGGTTATTTGTATCGAAGTTATCATTATTCATCGCATATTCCTCAGGCTTTGGGGCCAAGATATTTTTCGATATTAAATTTACCTGCATGGCGCGCGCGTGCGCCAATCACGCTGAGGCTCAACCCTGTCGGGCCTACGTGGAAGCCGAACCCGGCATCGTGCATCGTGCGTTTGTTGTAGCAGATGACGCCGAGCGTGCCGTTACAGGCTTCCTCAACCCACGCCATGATGTAGACATCATCGCGCAGTTTTGCGTACCAGCCCGGTGAGGTCCACTGCATACCGCCCGAACCGTTTTCGAGGAAGATGATCCAGGAATACGTATTGGGAGTCGCGTACAGATGCATCGAGGTCAGGCCAGGATTACCGGGCTGATAATTCCAGGTGACTGCTTCGCCGACGAGTTCAGATGTCCAGCCATGGCGGTGATAACGTGCGGATGTGATGCCCTCCATTTCGAACATGCCGAAATGAAAATGTGGTGTCGTTTCGTTATTGCGATATGGCGTGCCGGTGGTGCCTTTGACCAGTGTGCTCAAGCCATTGCGCATATCGAGCGCGACCATCGCACACGAGCGCGGGAATTCCGCATCGAGGAAATGTGCGAAGAAATACAGGTCTTCATCAGGTTCGTACATTTCGTAGAACGCTTCGCGCCAGTTGTTGTCGCCCGGATAACGCCAGCGTAATTGCGTGGCCTTGTCGAAGATGTATTCAATCGCAGGACCATCATTGTCCATGCGTATCGTCAGCGATTTCCCCACCAGCTTGTCGACCATCTCGGTTTTGTAACCGCCCATGCCACCCGCGCCACTGCCTGCTCCGTCACCAAACGCGTGTGCGTGATTGATTACCTGGTCGCGCACTTCGTCGTCAGTCATTACCGGGAAAGTCGCGAGTGGGCGATAAACGAGACGCTGGCCTTTTTCGGTATTGCGTGGACGATTGCCGAACGCAATTTCTTCGCCGTTGTCGCCGAATGGTTCGAAGGTCGCGATCTGGCCAGTCACTTCTCCTTTGCCGGTGAACATGTAATATTCGAGCGCGTCCTGTTCATCGAAACCGAGGCGCACACCAGCCTGGCTCACTGAGAACAGGTCGAGCACATACAACGTCATGATGCCGGAGAAACCCGCTTCCACGCGTGAATAAATAAATTCGTGATCATTGATCATGATGTAGTCGGCAGGGCCAGCAAACGTGAGCTCACCACCCGCGCGGGTCAGTTCGATGAAGTTCGAAAAAATCACCGAGCAGTAGAAGTCGAGTGTTTCAACATCGTTATCCTGCTTCCAGTAAATACCTTTGCCTTCGAGACGGTTAGTGATGTGATGACGCGCCGAAGGTACTTCGCCGCCGTTATCAACGTAGCCGTAATAGACTTGACGCTGAGTTTCGCGCTTGTCGTCGTAGCCACTGAACCAGGTTTCGAACACAGTAGCGAGATTCGTATGCTGGTCGATGATGACGTGATAGCCACGTTGGGTGTCTGGCACGAGATGCGAAATCACGAGCAATGTTTTCAGCTCGAGCGCACCGTAGTTGGCAGTGAGGTCGTCGCCGTTTTCACTGAGCGTAAGTTCATTGGCAGAACGGAAGTTGTATTCAAGAGTGGGGCCATCGTCGGTCACGATCTTGAGACTTTTGCCGGCTAGCGTGGATGATGTTCCAGTACCGGTAGGACCTTTAGCGGCGGCCAGCTTGCTGATGATCTGGTCTTCGCTGAGTTTGGTCCAATTGATGCGATGTTTGGGTTCGGGTTGGTAATTGCGGGTGCTCACGTGTGGTTCCTCCAATGGAACTTATGATTATTTTTTTGGGTTGGTGGTGTAGAGCCGGGGCTTGTCATTATTATTATTTGTGCGCGCCAAGAATGACCTGAAAAGGTGGCGAATTCAATAACACGAATTGAAATAACCCTGCGATCCAGCATCCGATATTGCTGAATAACGTTTGGTGTCATGAAGAATATTTCCATAACCTGGCATGACATCGAGACGACGGCACACTGATCAATTTCGTGTATGGGTACATCCGCGAAAGTGTCATGGGATACCGTTCAAAAATTGTTTAAAAATTGACCCTTGTTGCAGCAACAGATAACCTTGCGTCGTTGCGCGTAAACGCAGCATTTGCGCGGAGTTCATGAAGAGCTTCGTACCTTTCAAAGTATCGGGGAAATATCCAAATGAAGAAAATCGGGTTGTCACTCATCACATTGCTCGCAGCAAATACATTGTTTGCGCAGACCTCGCCACTATCTTATGACTATGTTGGCGGAAGTTTGGGTACGGGTGATGTATTTGAAGAGGACTATAGTTTTTATGGCTTGATCGGCAGTAAGTCGATCAACGAAAGCTTTTTTGTGAAAGGCTCCTGGTTCGATGGTTCAACCGATGATGACATCAATTTTGGTATTGGTTCATCGAAAGTAGAAAATTCCGGTTATGCACTTGGCGTTGGTTATCACATGCCGTTCAGCGCTACTGCCGATTTTGTCGTGTCAGCTTCTTACCTTTCCAGCGAGCTCGAACTTTTTGGCTTTTCGGAGAAAGACGACGGTTACGGGGTTGATGCTGGCGTGCGTTTCAAAGCCACTGAACGTCTGGAGCTGAATGCATTTGCTGCATACGCGGATGTTGGTGAGGGCGATATGGGTTGGGCGGTTTCTGGTTACTATTTCCTCACCCCGACTTTCTCGGTAGGTGGTTCTTATGAAGACGATGGTGACGAACTCGAAACTGTTTCAGGCACTGTGCGTTTCCATTTCTGATCGACGAAATTTTTAACAGACGTTGTTGATCACGCAAAACCTGTTGCAGTCATTGGTAATGCGGCGGGCTGTCGAGTTTAAGAGCAGTCGGTATTGCGTTTGATTCATTACAGTAGTCAACTAGCCCCCGCGAATGCGGGGGTTATTTTTTCAGACATGCCTGTTGGAAAAAACTGTCGGAAGAAATAGTCGGAAGAAATAGTCGGAAGAAATAGTCGGAAGAAATAGTC
>JAZKES010000123.1:32955-34636 GCA_040386995.1 Pseudomonadota bacterium
GTCGGAAGAAATAGTCGGAAGAAATAGTCGGAAGAAATAGTCGGAAGAAATAGTCAGACACGTCGTCCTGACCAGAAGAGCGATCCCGGTTTAGTGTGAGATATCCGGCAGAGGAAAGAGGAGTACCTGCAACAGAAAGAGACGTACCACGAGCGGAAAATGCAGTATCGCGAGTCGAAAAAGAAGTTCCTGGAGCGGAAAGACCAGCGCAAGGTAGCGCATTACTAAAACAACAGAGGAAACTATATGACCAGATCCAATCTTGTGAAGCTAACCACCATATCAGCGCTGGCAAGCATCATGCTTACGCTGGCCGCCTGCAACAAGGCAGTCGATACTCCAGCGGAGGAGCCGGCAGCACAGCCTGCTGCAGTTGCACCAGCGCCGGCCGCGGCGCCTGTCGCAGCAGCTTGTGATCGAGACTGTTTGATTGAGGCAACCGATGCTTATGTGGCAGCGCTTGTGGCGCATGATCCTTCCCGGGCGCCGTTGGCTGCCGATGTAATATTCGTCGAAAATGCGACCAGGAAACAGACGGGAGAAGGGCTCTGGCAAAGTATCGTGACTGCACCCGGTACTTTCGCAATACATGTTCCGGATGAGATCAATCAATCAGCCGGTTATCTCGCGATGATGACCTACATGGCGCCACCACCAGCACCTCCAGGCTCATCACCCGAGGCGCGTCTGGAATTTGCCGCCAACAATGCGCCAGTCGAGCAACCAGTCATCGTTGCGGTCAGGCTCAAGTTCGATGACAGTGGCAAAGTTACCGAAGCCGAACATCTGCTGTCTGGCGTGAGAGAAACAGAGATCAAGAATCTCCAGACGCTGCGTCCCGGCATCCTGACCCAAATCCCGGACGGACAGCGTCAGACTCACGATAGGCTGATCGAGATTGGCGCGTCTTATTACGACGCACTCGACGACAACAATGGCGAGCTTTCGCCTTTTGCGCCTGATTGTGAACGTCATGAAAATGGCATGATCACCGCGAGCGGTGCACCGGCCGCTGCTGCACCCGCGATACCAGGCACCGCACCAACTCCTGCTGTTGCACGCGACTGCCGCAACCAGTTAAACACCAACTCGTTCCAGTACATCGATCGTATCGAAAACCGCCGCGTGTTCGCCGCAGATCCTCAGACGGGTCTTGTGATGGGACTTTCGCATTTCCGTCACCCGATGGACAACCTGCCTTACCTGGTGACGAACCTTGATGGTACGACGACCGAACGCACCAAGGACAACATGCCGTTTGCGCCGTTCGATTTGCCAGCCGCGCACATTTTCAAAGTGGGCCCTGATGGCAATATCCATGAGATCGAGGCGATGGGATTTACGACGCTATACAACTCGCCGACTGGCTGGGAATAAATACCAGGAGCCCCGTATTAATTGTGAATACGTCATACCCGCGAAGGCGGGTATCCAGAAAAAAACAACAATCTGGATTCCCGCCTTCGCGGGAATGACGAATTAATCAGAGTCTTCCTAGCCAGGTTGCGCGTTACAACAAGCGCGTTCGGGTAACCGGACGCGCTTTTTTTATTGCAAAGTTTTGAGGAGATGAATGCCCCGTCATTCCCGCAGCTTTTAAAGCTTATCCCCGCGAAGGGGGGGACGGGAATCCATCTGGTGATTTCTCTGGATACCCGCCTTCGCGGGTATGACGTAATTT
>JAZKES010000123.1:34736-37459 GCA_040386995.1 Pseudomonadota bacterium
TTTCCTGAAGGGTGGATCTTTCGACACGGTCTTATGCCGTGGTAAATGCGCATGTAGTTGCGCTCACTCGGCGGTTTTTTAATGCTTGTTCGAGCGAAGGTGGGAGCTGTGAGTAGAGGTTGTTGATTTCTCTGGATACCTACCATCTCAGGTACGACGTAGTGACGTGTTAATTTTTCAAAAATTAATTCAGCAGAAAATCACTTTTTTATCCGGCGCAGAAAACTCTCATCGCTCAAAACAAAACCCCCGCATTTGCGAGGGTTCTGGTTGTCAGTTTATTCAGCTTCCGGGAAATAAGCTGACGGTAGTGGGAACAGGCCGTCATAGGGCGCCCAGTTTGGTACGGGGCGATCTTCTGGAGCGTAGTAGAACGCTGCATGTACATCGCGAATTTTGGCGCCGTCGATATGAAACACTTCGGTAAAGTGATTGCGACGTTTCACGTTTTGCGCATCGCGGCGAAACATGGCAGAAACCATCACCGCTTGCGCTTCTTCATCAATCACGAAGTAATTACGAATTGCGACGGTAGCAACACCGAAGTTGGCCTGGGTGCGGCAGTCAGTTTTGCCGTTGTTGCCGATATCCATGTCTGCGGTCATTGGTGAATTAAAAGTCGGGAAACCATTTTCGTAACGGGTACAGCCCGGATGACCTTTTACGATCAAACCATTGTGACTCGTGATGCCGTCGAAGTAGGTATTAACGACTGCCTGCAAGGCTTCGCGCTGAATACGTTCCGCTTGTGGCACTACGCGTTGCTCGGGAAGCGTTGCGCGCAAGGTTTCAATATCGAAGGGTGTTTTGCCGGGTTCGCCGGTCATGCCTGGATCACTCTGGCGCGCGATAAACCATTCGGCTTCGGTCACTTGATCCCATTGCACTTTGACGCGAATCGCGACGACGGCCTCTTCATCACCCATTTTCACAGTGCCGTAGTAACCGGCCTGACTTTGTACGGGATCAAGAAATCGACGCTGGATAGAACCGAGACCTGTCACGTTTTCCCAAACGCCCTGGCCCTCGGGAATCACGATCGCATTTTCAGTCTGGCGAAAACCCAGCCACAGGTTGCCGGTTTCGGGTTTGTGGCTGACGACTGCGTTGAGATAGGTATCGAGATGTGTGGTTAAACACTCGCGGTTGCAGTCTTGAGCCGACGCGTCAGTGCTGAACAGCAGGGGGCTGAGCAACGTTAGTGTGGGAAGCAGTTTTTTCATTGTTTTTGTGTTCCTGTTGTTGGGTGAGTGTGTTTTATAGTTTTATAGGTGTCGCTTTTCTTGGCGATGTTTTCTTTAACTGTGATTTTTGTTGCGATGTTGTTTATAAAATTCCTCTCAGCGCTTTGGAACAAGTCGCAAAATTTTTCCTTCCGCACCATCAGTCATCACATACAGCGCGCCATCAGGACCTTGATTCACACCACGGATGCGGGTGTTCAGATCAGTGAGAAGGCGCTCTTCCGCAATCACGCGGCCATCGTCGAGAACGAGCCTGACGAGCGACTTGCCGACAAGTTCGGAGACAAACAGATCACCTTGCCACTCAGGGAAAAGTTCGCCTGAATAAAACGAGATGCCTGCGGGCGCGATATCAGGTGTCCAGAAATAGACGGGTTGCTCCATGCCTTCTTGGGCGGTCTTGTCGCCGTTGATGGGTTTGCCCGTGTAATCGCGGCCATAACCAATCACCGGGAAGCCATAGTTTTTGCCTTTTGCTACTGCGTTTACTTCGTCGCCACCACGTGGGCCATGTTCGGTGGTCCATAACTCGTTAGTCTCAGGGTTGATTGCAACACCCTGCATGTCGCGAAAGCCAAGTGCGTAAATTTCTGGATGTGCACCAGCCTGGCCGACGAATGGATTGTCCTGCGGAATGCTGCCATCGGTATTGATGCGCAGCACCTTGCCCATGTTGTTATCGAGCTGCTGCGGATGTGGCCAGTCCTCCGCATTGATGCCGAAGCCTGCAGGCACTGTTGAGGTAACGAAAAGTGTGCCGTCAGGAGCCTGAATCACACGGCCTGTCACGCCTTCGGCGTTAAGCAGAATTTGCACATCTTCGATGGTCTTTTCATCCGCAGAAAGTTTTGCGCTCGAGACAATCACTACGCCGGGATTTCTGGGCAATGCGTCCAGGTTTACATCGTCGGGAATCGCGGTGTAAGCAAGGTACACAACACGGTTGGTTGCGAAGTCTTGATCGGGCCGCACTTCAAAAAGTCCACCACCACGATTCCAGAGATTTGCAGGAAGCCCCGTTACTTCGGTGATGGTTCCATCTTTGCCAATCAGTTTGATGTGACCACTGCGCTCTGCCGCAATCATGCGTCCGTCGGGAAGGAAGTTGAACGAGAACGCACCCGTTAATCCTTCGGCCACAGTTTCAGCCGTATATTCAGCAGTTGTTTCTGGCGCAGGCGCACGCGTCTGGCCAAGCCACGCAGGCAGGGGGGCATAACCATCGGGCGCGGCACTCTCGCCTTCGGGTGTACCTGTTTGTGCCGGTGGCCGTGGGGCAGATTTGATTGGTTGTGCGTCGACTGCAGCTGTGTGTATTAACAGGCCGGCCATTGCCGCCATTAACAATGTTCTATTCATAAATTCTCCTTGTATGGTTTGGTGGATGCTAACCCAATCTTGCTCGGGTGCCGAGTATGGCAGGTGTCTATGTTCTTGTGGTTTGGTGCTGACAAGCTGACCGGCTTGGGGTAGTTTGCC
>JAZKES010000123.1:37559-43234 GCA_040386995.1 Pseudomonadota bacterium
CTGGTGCTGCTACCCATTGATATGACCATGGCGCAGCCTTTTGCGGAGGCGGCAACCTCAACGACCAGTTACACCAACGGCAGTATCGAACCGACGCAGGCTTGCGCTGATCTCGCACAACTCTCGTTAAGCGAAGTACTCCGGATTACAGCCGAAGCGGTTCCTGCCGCCGATGGTGCGCCCGCATATTGTCGAGTCGATGGCACGATTGATCCGGAGATCACGTTTCAGGTTAACCTGCCAATGTCATGGAACGGCCGATTTTATATGACGGGGAACGGTGGTCATGCGGGTCAGCAGCCCAGTGATCCATCTACTGCACCTGCCCGCAATCAGGCGCTCGCCGCGCATTTTGTTATTGCGAGCACGGACACCGGCCACGACGCTGCGAAAGAACCCGGCGCGAGTTTCGTGATGAGTAATCCACAGAAGGCGATTGATTATGCGTATCGCGCAGTACATCTGACGGCTGTGACTGCGAAGGAAATCACCAACGCGTTTTATGGTCAGCCTGTTGCACATGCGTACTGGAATTCATGTTCGAATGGTGGTCGGCAAGGTCTCGTTGAAGCGCAGCGTTATCCAGATGACTTTGACGGCATTATCGCCACTGCGCCATGGGTCAGTCAGACAGGTTTTACGATTGGCGCGTTGTGGAATCAGCGCGCACTTGCCAATGTTCCGCTCACCTCTGCGAAGCTCGAACTGCTCGCGCACAGTGTGATGGACAAATGTGATGCGATTGATGGTCTGGAAGATGGCTTGATCGATGATCCGCGTCAGTGTGCGTTTAATGCACTGACTGACGTGCCGGCTTGCGCGGCAGGCGCAGACAACGCGAGCTGCCTGCTGGAGTCGGAGGCGGTGGCGATTCAGAAAGTCTACGATGGTCCGCGCGACAGCACGGGAAAACAGTTATTCCCGGGTTTTATGCCTGGCAGTGAAGCGCTGGTTACTGGTGCGAATGGTGCTGCGAGTAGCTGGATGGGGCTCATCGTTCCCGCGACACCGGGAGCGCGCGCAGCGGATTTCAACCTCGCGGATAACACGATGCGTTACCTCGCTTTCCAGACACCGCAGCCCGATTGGGACTACAACAGTTTTGACTTCGACAACGATCCTGCCCTGCTCGACCGCTGGAGTCGGCTCGTGGATGCGAACGATATCAACCTGCGAAAATTCCGCGCGCGCGGCGGCAAGTTACTCATCACTTACGGCTGGGCTGATCAGGTATTGCAGCCATTGATGGGTGTGAATTATTTCGAGCAAGCGGTTACAGCAAACGGTCCGGATGGCGAAGACTTCATGCGCCTCTTCATGATTCCCGGTATGACCCACTGTGCCGGTGGAGTTGGTCCCGATCAGCACGATCCGATAACCGCAATCATCGACTGGGTCGAAGCCGACAAAGCGCCCGCAATGTTGATCGCGAAAAAAATCGTCAACGGCGAAACGCTCCGGTCTCGGCCATTGTGTCCTTACCCGCAGGTAGCACGTTACTCAGGGCAGGGGAATATTGATGACGCTGTGAACTTTCAGTGTCGTGCGCCTGAGTGACAACAGCAGTTACTTGTTCGCGAAAGGAAAGGGATGTCATCTGTTAGATATCAATGCAACTGTTCCGGCACAGTTGCGTCGACTCTTCGCGCTTCAGTTCGCAATGCTACAACATCACGTAATGGCGGTGCGCCAAACATTCGCGCGTATTCGCGGCTGAACTGCGATGCACTTTCGTAACCGACGCGATACGCGGTGCTGGCTGCATCGGCATGTTCAGCGAACATGATCTGGCGTGCTTCGGTAAGCCGCAGCAGTTTGTGATACTGCAGAGGACTCAACGCGGTGACGGTTTTGAAGTGATGATGGAACGACGATGCACTCATGTGTGCCATGTCAGCCAGTGTTTCGATGCGTAGCGGGAGCGCGAGGTTGGCTTTCATGACACGGATCACCTCGGCAATTTTTTGCATGTTGCTGCCGCTCACGGCCATCTGGATGATCGCCTGGCCATGTGTGCCGCTCAGCATGCGGTAATGGATCTCGCGCTGGATGACGGGAGCGAGCATCGCGATATCGCGTGGTGTGTCCAGTAGTCCCGCCAGTCTTGTCACTGCATCGAGCGTCGCTTCATCGAGATCACCAACAAAAAGGCCACGCATCGTGTCGGCGGGCACCACTTTGGACGTGCCCGACACAGTCATCAGTTCGCTCAACAATTTCGCATCGAGATCGATCTGCAGGCACAGATACGGTTGGTCATCGCTGGCTTCGAGCACACTCCCCAATAGCGGCAAGTCCACCGACACCACCAGAAACTGGCCGGGACCGTAGTGATAGATTTCCTGTTCTAACAAGACTTGTTTCCTGCCTTGCACGATCACACACAGCGATGGGTTGTAGATGGCAGGCATACCTTCACCGGGTTTGGAGGTCTTGATGCATCTCATGCCCGCGACGCCCGTTGGGTGGATGCCGTCGCCGTTGGAGTATTTGTCAATCAATCGGCCGAGGGCGCTGAGCTTTTCTGTGATTTTCATGCGGGTTTCTCTGCTTAATTGTTGCTGGCAACTATACACCAGACTTTTTTCCGTTAAACGCCTCAACGGCAAATCTGGAGGATCAGGCAAGAAGCGTGGAGCCCCAGGCATCCCGCTGCGCAGGGTTTGCCCGCAGACTGGCGCCACCAACAACAAAGGAGCTTTCCCATGACAAATGCAATTACAAACAAAGTAGTACTTATCACCGGTGCAAGCAGCGGCATAGGCGAGGCGACCGCACGTCTGCTCGCGCAGAGTGGCCTCAAAGTCGTGTTAGGTGCACGCCGTGTCGAAAAACTGCAACGCATCGCAGATGAAATTCGCAGCGCGGGAGGTATTGTCGAAACCCGTGCACTGAATGTTACGGACCCGGCCAGCGTTCAGGCCTTCGTGGCTTTTGCGGTAGAAAAATTTGGTCACATTGATGTCATATTCAATAACGCGGGCGTCATGACGCTGGCACCAATGGCCGCACTGAAGATGGACGAGTGGAACGAAATAATCGACACCAACATCAAGGGTGTCTTGCATGGCATCGCAGCCGCATTACCTGTGATGAACGCGCAGGGCAGTGGTCATATCATCAACACCGCATCGACAGGCGCCAGGGCGGTAGGCCCCGCTTGTGCAGTTTATTGCGCAAGCAAATATGCGGTGCGCGCCATTACCGAAGGCCTGCGCCAGGAGGTGACCAACATTCGCGTGACACTCATTTCTCCTGGCGTGACGACCACAGAGTTGGGTGACACTATTACCGACCAGGGGGCAGCTGATTTTGTCAAAGAATTACGCCGCGCTTCACTTACGCCGGACGCAATCGCAAGGGCTGTGCTCTACGCAATCTCGCAGCCGGAAGACGTGGATGTCAGCGAAATGATCGTACGTCCCGTGACCAGTGCGGGTCATGCGTTCTAGACTTGTTATGACAATGATCAGTCATGGAATACTCATGGCTGATCTTGCATGAAAATATCCTATTACCCGACGATACAGTTCAGATGTAACGTCGGGTTATTGGCTCGCGAACCCGGGATATGGCAGCGGGATCATTGATCCATTTATCAACTCCAAACTTACCTTTCGGCAAGCTTGGCGACCGAATCAGTCGGCGCCGCTTTTTGTAGTAGCATGTCGATGTCGAAGCGTGGACGTATTTTGTTTGCGAGCGACTGTAACGCGAATCCATAGCGGAGGCGAAAAGGTACCTCGCATTACCACGACAATACAAAAAATATCAAGTTATCACCTGTTCCGGAACTCAGGTGTGGAGAGAATGGCAACATGAATTACAAAATCAACAGGAGGCAAAGATTGATGACGAATTCGACAACACGATCAACAGAAGTTGTAGCCATCAATCAACAAGCCAAGCGGAATCTGCGCGGTGCAAATTTTGCTCCTATGAGAACCGGGCTGCCCGCGATTTTATGTTTTGCTCTGAGCGCGTTCAGCAGCACCCATGCAGCGACACTCCCTGACCATGATCCCATCTCGGTACTGATTGTTGCCGACGAGGTAAATCCGCACCGGCTTGCCGATGCCGATATAACCCAGCCGCAAGATCTCGCACCTGCGATTACGGCCAGCGACAGTCCGCTGCACACGTCGCGTGTTACTACGGTTAATAGTCAATGCGCAGATGACGCGCTGACTGCGCTCGCATCAGCGGAACGTCCCGATGTTGTGCTGTATTTTGCACATCGCGCAGCACTGCACTGTGATGGCAGCGCTGCACAACCCGAATTCACCAGGCTCATCGAGCAGGGTTTGCGTGATGGGATGGGAGTAGTTGTCCTACATCACGGCCTGTACGTCGATATTTTTTCACCCGGCGCCAAGGATGACTTGCTTGCGTTGATTGGTGCAAAAACCAACAGCATCAAATGGGACACCACAGCGGGCCAACGTGTGTTCAATGTGGGCGGAGAACATTTTGTGAGCAGCAATGGACTTGCCTACGCACAGCAAGAAGCCTTTGCAGGTACCGATGGTGTTGCTCCTGGCAACTATCCTTATTTCACCAATGTGCCGGACGAACTTTATGCAGACACAGCGTTGCTGCAAGAAGCAGGGGAAACACGTACACCACTTTTTGCGTCCGACTCACTCGGCAATCGTCTACTCGGTTACGCGCTTGTCAGGAATGGCTGGCAAGGACGTGTGATCGCTTATCAACCTGCTGAGTACCAGCCGAATGCGCTGGATGATCACAATGGCCCGAATTTTCAGATACTCGTAAATGCGCTTTATTACGCTGTGTATGGCGATTCGCAGAACGGGAATTGAAGTGCCTGCGTCGCAGCTAAAGGATGATCATGCAGAGTAGCGGCGCCGGAAGTTGACGCCGCTATGGATTCTCGATTTTCTAAATAGATTTCTGCGCTAAACAACGTTTAGTCGTTATGGACAAAGGCGCCGCGCGTGTCCACACCTTGCTTGCGTATTTCCCTTAATGATCACGCACCGTCCGGAATCGCGGGGTTGACGAGCCTTGCAAGCTGATCCAGTGATTCCTGCCAGCCGAGATAACACGCGGCAGCCGGTATCACGTCGGGTATACCTTCCTGGGTAACTTTCATTTCAGTGCCGACAACTACTGGCGTGAGCGTTACGGTTACGCGCATTTCGCCGGGCAGATTCGGGTCGTCAAACTTGTCTGTATAACGAATCAGTGAGTTCGGTTTGAGCTCAAGATATTCGCCGCCAAAGCTGTGTGTTGAGCCTGTGCTGAAATTAGTGAATGACATCTTGAAGGTGCCACCGACGCGCGCATCCGTTTTGTGCATGTGTGCGGTGAAACCATACGGTGGCAGCCATTTAACCATAGCATCGGGATCGAGAAATGCTTTATAAACACGTTCGGGTGGCGCGGTAAAAACACGGTGAAGATTGACTGTACCTGGCATGATATGACTCCTCTGTTGGTGGTTTGTGCCGAATGGCTACATGAAGTAATCGTTTGGCGGGTTTTGATTTCGACAAATTTTTGAAAAAATTTCCGTAGCAATTTTGTAATTGCCCTGGTAGTAATTTCGCACGGCTGAGTTACCGACAACAGTGGAGCTCTAATAAATAATGCTGTAACCCCTGACCGGGGAATCTCCGATTAATTCAAATTGCGTCATACCGTTTGCGTCA
>JAZKES010000124.1:0-17787 GCA_040386995.1 Pseudomonadota bacterium
TTGCTAGATCAAGGAACCTCTGCCGAGCTCGTCAGCACAAATTTCTTCGGTGATGAATCTGCCACCAAATCAAGTCTGGCTTCATAGTGCTTGGTACCCGCAGTGCGCAGTGAAGGAATTGTAAGAACGCCATTGAGGTATGTTGCCGTATCCAGGTCCGCGTCTGCTTGCTCGTCGCTGGAGGCGTATTGAATATCACGCACTGAGAATGTACCCGTTGTTGGGTCTGTGAACTGCAAATTCACCGCATAAACTACACCGTCCACTTTCACGCGCGGAAGGTGAAGTATGCCTTTGACGAAACTGGGTATCCCGGGATCAACGGATTCATCCAGAATATAGCCAATTGCTGCCTGTTTATTGACCAAAGCCTCGACAGGTCCTGTTATTCCCCCGACATGTATCTTGTTGGTATATACCTGTGACATACCACGCGTCTGGAGCTGAAAGAGCTGGGCGTTAAACACCAGTTTGCCACTGCTGTTTTTGACCTGAAGCTGCGTGCCAAAATAATCGCCTTCAAATGTTATATAGATGCCGCGATTGGTGGTGATGTTGTCGTAAACAATAATTTGCTTGCCGTCGTACGCGACCATGTCGATGTCACCATCGAAATCCAGATCAGCAAATTTACGGGTTCTGCGATTAGCCCGGATGATATTTCCTTCCAGTTTTTGAAATGAAAAATCACCAGTATTGAGATAGGTACCATACAAGGACGTGTGATCGCCGCCGAAAATCAAATCGCGATAACCGTTGTTATCCAGATCAAATACGTCTATTTCGCCATCACCATCGTAAGGACGGCGGCCACCGAAGATCGGGGCACTGTTCACTTTGGTAAAGAGATAGCCATCATTGCGATAGAGGTTTTCGGCGAACAGATCGATAAGGTCCAGGTCACCATCCATATCGATGTCTTCAGGTAGTAAATGTTGTTCCGGGCCTTCGCGCAAACCGAGGGTTTCAGTGACATCAACCCAGACCCCTGCATGCTGCTCGAGCACCCAGGAGTAGCCAGAGTAGCGTTTCACAGGGCCGGATTCTGTCTGGAAGGTAATCTGCCCAGTGACATTCGCCACTAGCTCAGGTTGGCCATCGTTGTTCAGATCAACGTAATGGACCTTGGTAAGTTTGGCATCAAGCGGGTGTTTGGCCGGCTGGATGTGAGCTGGCATAGGCAGGACTTTTGCGATATCGCTTAAATCGTTGCTGGGTAGCCAATATGGCTGTTTACTTTGGGTAAAATTGCCGAGGCCATCGTTGGTAAAAAGTTTGCCGCTGATACCGGTACCTTCCGTGCCGATTCCATCGATGTCGCCATCCTTGTCGACGTCCAGCCAAATCGGGTCGCGTACACCGAAAACCCAGGATCCCTTTGGAAGATAATCCGCTTCACCCTGCGCGCCACGCCAAATGTACGCATCTTTGCTGTGATGCCCATAAAGAATGACATCCAGTGAACCGTCATTGTCGTAGTCGACAATGGATGACATCCAGGGATAAGTCAGTATGTCGCTTGGAATCGTCAGCCTGTACGCTTCTTTCAACAACTGATCTTGCCTGGTGGCAGTCTGGGCTAACGCAAAACCCGCGTGGGAAACTACGAAGCTCACCAACAGGAAGTTGATCCAGAATGCTTGTTTGCAGGGCTTGGATTTAAATGGCGTTCGAAGAGCTAGGGTCACAGAAGTTCCATCGCAGGTTAAGGCTCAAGACTATAACGACAATTATCCGCGTATTTTTACCATGACTTTATGAACTGCGTAGCAAAAAATGATTCGGGATTGTAAAGAGTTCATATAAATCTCGTTGAGTAGGCTCACATTGAGATTGCAGCCAGGCTACGAAAGCGGTGGGGAATCTCATTTTTTCAGTTCTTATATCAAGAGGTATGGTTCATGCCGCAACCAGATAAATCCCAAGTTGGGCCGGTGCAGAATTCATGCTGATTTTTCGGGCAAACGGTCGAATCTAACGCCGCGCGGCATTACAGGCATTGGGGTAGATCGACGATCACCATTGAAACCCTGTAATGCCACCGGTTCGAAGCGCCCTAAAGCGAAATATTCTGGAAAAGCCTGCTACTGCAAAATTTTCCTGGCTTGCGCTTTGTAACTGAAACTGTTTTTCTAGCAGGCTATGACAAAAGACCAGACCGACCTGCTGTTTGAAGAAATATTACGTGCGCGCACACGTGTGTATCGCGCGGGAGCTGTGACGCCGCAGCAGGAAATACCCTCGCCCGGCGATTATAAAATTCTCGTGAAGCGCGAAGATCTCGGCCCTATCAACGCCTACAAATGGCGCGGTGCGTATAACGCGGTCAGTGTTTATCACGCGCAGACTCAATGTGAAACTGTTGTCGCCGCGAGCGCTGGCAATCATGCGCAGGGGGTTGCACTTGCCGCGAAGAAACTGGGCTTGAACGCCAAAATTTTCATGCCGCTGTCGGCCCCGCAAATGAAACAGCAGTCCGTCAAACGCCATGGCGGCGCAGCGGTCGAAATTATTCTTGTTGGCGACACGTATAACGAAGCAGCGGATGCAGCAAAAGAATACGCCGCAAAACACGCACTCATTTGTATCCATCCGTTCGATGATATTTACACTATGGCAGGTCAGGCGACGATTGCCGATGAGATCGTATTGTCGGGGACGATTCCCGATATCGTATTTTTGCAGATCGGTGGTGGTGGCATGGCGGGGGCAGTTGCATGCTGGCTCAAAAAACATCATCCGCACATCAGGATCATCGGTGTTGAAGGAATCGATCAAGCATCGATGATCGCCTCGATAAAAGCAGGCAAGCCTGTAACGCTCGATAAAGTGGATACGTTCTGTGACGGCACCGCTGTCACGCGCCCCGGCGACCTCACGTTTGCGGTCTGCCAGCAATATATCGATGACTACATCACCGTTACCAACGAAGAAGTCTCCGCAGCCATCCAGCGTATGTGGGAAGCCAGTCGCATCATTCCTGAGCCATCGGGCGCGATGGGGCTCGCGGGGCTCGTTCAATATGCAGAGGCGCATGCCGAACAAGTTGCGGGCAAAACACTGCTCTGCATCTGCTGCGGTGCGAACATGGATTTCGGCAAACTGGCGATGCTGTCGCAAAAATCTGCGATCGGCGCACACCGTCGTCGCTACTTGCGGTTTCACATTGGCGAGAAACGTGGCGGCATGCTTGAACTACTCGACAATCACTTCAAGGGTTTGACCGTTTCCGAATTTCTGTACGGCAAAACGCACGAGAGTGAAGCATGGCCGATCATCGCGCTCGAAGCCGACCCGGCGCGTATGGAGCATCTGGATGAAGAGCTCACCAGAGCGGGTGTGGAATTTGAAGATGTTACGTTCGATGCCGACGTGCAGTACAAAGTCATCAATTACAACCCGGCCTTGTTCAAGCATCCGTTGTTGCTGCTGATCCAGTTTCCCGAACGTAAAGGCGCGCTGCGCGATTTCATGCGTAAGGCATCAGAAGTCTCGAATGTTTGTTATTTCAACTACACCTATTCCGGTGAAGCCGTGGGCCGATCACTGATGGGTTTTGAGTTTGACACTGCAGCCGCGCGTGATGGTTTTCTCGACGCGGTCAAGGATACGCCAGTCAACGTTTTTCCCGTCGATCCCGCCACCACGAAGCGCATTCTGGAGTATTAAAGCGATCAAACGAGCAGATCAAACGAATAGACTGTTATGCTTCACATCCGCAATCTCTATGCCCTGATTCCATGACCGACAACGCACTGCTCCGCCGCCTGCCCTCCTCCAGAAATTGCACAGGAGAAGAATTACTTGGCCTTTTTCTCGACTATGTAACCGAGCGCAAGCTTGAGCTGTATGCCGCCCAGGAAGAAGCCATCCTGGAATTGTTCGAGGACAGGAATGTCATCCTCAATACACCGACAGGTTCGGGCAAATCGTTGGTCGCAACCGCACTGCACTTCAAATCCATGGCCCAGGGGCATCGCAGCGTTTACACATGTCCGATCAAAGCGCTCGTGAATGAAAAATTTCTCGCGCTCTGCCGCGATTTCGGGCCGGAGAATGTCGGCATCGCAACCGGTGATGCTACCGTCAACAGGGATGCGCCAATCCTGTGTTGCACCGCTGAAATCCTGGCTAATGTTGCATTGGGTGAAGGTGCAGATGCGCCGTTTCGCGAGATCATCATGGATGAGTTTCATTATTATTCCGACAATCAGCGCGGTGTAGCGTGGCAAGTGCCGCTCTTGACGATGAGCAACTCTCGTTTCCTGTTGATGTCAGCGACGCTCGGCTCTACGTCGCTCTTCGAACGAGAACTCACGCGACTGACTGGTGAGGTAACCACAGTGGTTGCGTCCGTATCTCGGCCCGTGCCTTTGACGTTTCGCTACGAAGACAAAAATTTTCTTGAAGCTACGGTGATGGAACTGGTCGAGGCGAGGCAAACGCCAGTTTATGTCGTGCACTTCACGCAAAACGATGCAGCGCAGACGACCCAGAATCTGATGAGTCAGAATTATTGTAGTGCCGAAGAAAAAGCAGCGTTGGCCGAAGCGCTCATCGGTGTGAAATTCAACAGCCCCTATGGCAAGGATTTCAAGAAATTCCTGCGCCATGGCATTGGCCTGCACCATGCTGGTCTGTTGCCGAAGTATCGCGTGCTCGTGGAACGACTCGCACAAAAAGGCTTGCTGAAAATCATCTGTGGTACCGACACGCTCGGCGTGGGAGTGAATGTGCCGATTCGTACGGTGCTGCTGACACAGCTCAGCAAATACGGCGGCTCGAAAACCGCCAACCTGACCGCGCGTGATTTTCATCAGATTACCGGTCGCGCGGGCCGCAAAGGATTTGACGACATCGGTTTTATCGTCGGCATGGCGCCCGAACATGTCATCGAGAATGCACGGCTCGAAGCGAAGGCTGCGGGTGATCCCAAGAAGATGAAGAAGCTGGTTAAACGCAAGCCGCCCGAAAAATTTGTCATGTGGACGGGCGACACCTTTACGAGGCTGCAATCCGCGGCGCCAGAACCACTCGTCTCGCGTTTCCAGGTTACCCATAGCATGTTGTTGCAAGTGCTCAGCCGCAAGGGTGATGGCTGCCGCGCCATGCAGAAACTTATCTCCGATAGCCATGAAACGGCGACGCAGAAGAAAACCCATCGCAAACGCGCATGGCAACTGTTTCGCTCGCTGCTTGAGCGCAAGATCATCGAAATCTTACCGCTTTCCGAGCGTACCAACGGCAGCAAACTGCGCTTGAACATCGACCTGCAAGACGACTTCTCGCTTAACCACGCACTCTCGCTTTACCTGATCGACACACTCGCGCTGCTGGATATGGAAAGCCCTACGTATCCGCTCGACATACTCACACTCATCGAATCCATCCTGGAAAATCCAGACATTATTCTGCGTCGTCAACTGGACGCACTGAAAACAGAAAAGATGGCGGAGATGAAACAACAAGGCATCGAGTACGAAGAACGTATCGCGAAGCTCGACGAGCTCGAATATCCAAAGCCGCAGCGCGAATTCATCTATGGCACGTTCGCAACCTTTGTGCTGAAGCATCCGTGGGTCGGGCAAGAGAACATCCGCCCCAAGAGCATCGTGCGCGAGATGGTGGAGAACTACGTGGACTTCGCAGGTTACATCAAACTATACGACCTCGAACGTTCGGAAGGTGTGTTGTTAAGGCACGTCGCGAGTGTTCATAAAGTACTCACGCAAACCGTGCCACCCTCCTTTAAAAATGAAGACGTGCAGGAAATTGAAGACTGGCTCGCGGGCCTGCTGCGCGGCACCGACAGCAGCCTGCTCGACGAATGGGAGCGACTCAAAAATCCCGACTGGCAAGCTGCCGATGATGATCTTGTTGCAACCAAAGCACTCGAGGAAATCGACATCACGAAGAACAAGCGGGAGTTCACCGCACTCATCCGCACCGAAATTTTTCACTTCCTGCGTTCACTCGCAGCGGGCAGGTACGATGCTGCGGCGGCTATCGTGACACCGTGGACCGAAGAAGAACTCGTGCAGTTAACAGCCGAGTATTATCACGAACATGAACGTATAACGCTGGACCCTGAAGCGCGCAATCACAAACACACCTACATCACGCAAGACGACGAAACAGGTGTATGGACCATTGCGCAAGTGCTCGTGGATCCCGAGGGTTTGAATGACTGGCAAGCCACCTTCACCGTGGACAAAGCGCTCGCGAAGGAAGAAGGCAAAGCAACACTCACATTGATTGGTCTGACGCCGATTGCATGACACAGGAGTGACTCACTGCAGCGTGGTGGCACCCATCCCTTCACCCGGCAGCTGTTGAACCCGAGCAAGTATTTTGTGGGGTTCATCCCGCCATCTACTGCGGTCGGATTGGGTGCCTCCTGACTCAAGGGAGATGTCAGGCTGACGATGAAAAAGCACCAGTATAAGCACGGAAACAGCGCCAACGGACCGAGTGACCTGTCAGGCCAGAATGTTGCGCCCGCTGAGGTTGCTGCACTGCAACTGATGTCCCTACCCTCCGGTTCAATGCACCGGCTTTTAGTCACTTTCAACCGCGGCGAGGGTGGGCTACCATGCCCTGCATTTGACGCGGAAAGGGAGCCGGAGCGAGCAAAACATCAGGTTACTGAAGAGTTCGTAAAAGAGTTCAAGAAGTGGGCGGGTATCGCCCGCAATTGACTTCCATAACTGGTTTGGCACCCGGGTACCGGGACAAAAATCTCCGCCTCGCACCACACCTGGAATAGAAACAAGGATGTACAAAAACACAACATACCTCAAACCACAAATACCAGTAATCTGCCCTTCACCCCGCAGTTAAACGAAATAATGGCCAGGATATTCACAGAGTAAAATTTCCATGCAAAATTTAACCCCAGCCAAGCTGACAGCAGCTCGTAAACGCCTTGTTCAAATGCATTTTGATAGTGGTGTAGGTCATCTTGGTGGAAACCTGTCAGCACTTGACGCGATGCTTCTGGTTTTTCATGAATACCTCAGTGCCGAAGATAAATTCATTTTATCGAAGGGGCATTCGGCAGGTGCGCTGTACATTTCACTTTGGAGTGTCGGGCGTATAGACGAAGAAGAGCTGAAGCTTTTCCATCGCGACAATACCCTGCTGGCTGGCCACCCACCTGCAAGAGGTATCGCTGACATACCGTTTGCTACCGGCAGTTTGGGTCATGGACTGTCACTTGCCGCTGGCACCGCGTTGGGCTTCCGATTAAAAAACAGTGATGCGAAGGTGATTTGCCTAACCTCTGATGGTGAGTGGCAGGAAGGTTCGACCTGGGAAGCACTGATTTTTGCGTGTCACCACAAGTTATCGAATCTTACCGTTCTGGTAGATCACAATAATTTACAGGGTTTTGGTACAACAGCGGATATCGCATCAATGGCGCCGCTATGGCGCAAACTGGAAGGGTTTGACGCTGACCTGCAAATTATCGATGGTCACGATCTCGATGCTATTCGTGGCGCGCTCGAGAGCGAGCATGAACGCCCCAAAATCATTTTTCTGAATACTATAAAAGGCCGAGGCATCGGCTGCATGGAGAACCGGATGGATTGTCACTATCTCCCGTTGTCGGAAGAACAATTTCGTATCGCTATCAGGGAAATTGAATCGGCATGAGAAAACAACTTTGTGATGCGTTGGTGGCACGTTCCAGCAATCCCGAAATGGTGTTCCTGACTGGCGACCTCGGGTTCATGGCACTTGAGCCTCTGCAGGCAGCAATGGGAAATCGGTTTATCAATGCCGGAGTCGCCGAGCAGAATATGGTATCCGTGGCGGCCGCGCTTGCTAACCAGAATCTGGAAGTATGGGCCTACAGTATTGCGCCTTTCATTTATGCGCGCCCGTTTGAACAAATCCGCAACGATATTGCTTTCCATAATTTGCCCGTGAAACTGATCGGCAACGGCGGTGGTTATGGTTACGGTGTGATGGGCCCTACTCACCACGCAATCGACGACTACGGTTCACTGTTAACACTACCCAACATGACCGTATATGTACCCGTCTTTGACGAAGATATGGACGCCGTGATTGAGCGCGCGGGCAGATCAACCTCTCCCGCCTACATCCGAATGGGACGTGGAGAGCCGCCAAAAGGTTTTAAGGTGCCCTCATATGCGCCATGGCGACAGTTAACAAATGGCAACGGACCCGTTGTGATAGCGGTGGGTCCTTTGGCAGGCACATACATCGCTGCATTTGAAGCCATGCCAATCGAGCGACGCCCAAACCTGTGGGCAGTTTCTGAACTCCCGATCGATATGTTTCCACCACCAGAGAATTTGCTGGAGCTGATCAAAACCAGTTCCGTTTTGTGCGTGGCCGAAGAACATGTCCGTCACGGGGGCGTCGGCTCAGATCTTTTGTTGTATTTGGCGGCGCTGGGAATTTCGCCTCGTGCGTTTAAACATCTTTACGCGCGCGCTCACCATTTTGAACGTTATGGGTCTCAGGGTTTTCTGAGACGACAATCCAGACTTGATGTTGATAGCATGCTTGGCGTGTTGGAAGGAAATGAGCATGGCTGATCTGCAATCTTACATACGGGCGCTGCAAGGTCCGATATTAGTTACTGGTGCGTCAGGTTTTGTCGGCGCCAATCTGTTCAAAACGATACTCGCCGTGCGTCACGACGTATTCGCTGTCGTGCGTTCTGAAAAAAACTGGCGGCTTGTTGACGTCGATGATGAAAAAATTATTGCCGCAGACATCACGGATTATTCCGCGGCAAAAAACATCGTCAACAGTATTGTGCCGAAGACGGTATTCGATTGTGTGGCTTACGGGGCTTATTCGTTCGAGCAAGATGCGAGCCTGATATACCAGACCAACTTTCAGGCCGTAACGAATTTTGTCGCACTACTCGCCTCGCAAAACTGCGCCGCCTATATTCATGCGGGCAGCTCTTCCGAGTATGGCGCAAATTGTGCGGCGCCCGCTGAGGATAGTTTTTGTGAACCAAACAGCCCCTATTCAGTATCCAAGGTCGCGGTCGCGGCTTACTTGCGTTACATGGGCAAGCAACGCAACTTTCCTTGCGTCAATCTTCGACTGTATTCCGTTTATGGCCCGTTGGAAGACACCTCGCGGTTGATACCGAATTTACTGCGACACGCGCTTGATGGAAAACTGCCACCCTTCGTCGACCCAATGACCTCGCGTGATTTTATTCATGTAGACGACGTCTGTGCCGCTTTCATCATGGCCGCAGCAAAAATGCATCCGGGTTTATATGGCGAAAACTTCAATATAGGAACGGGTAAAAAGACTACGATCGCAGAACTGGCGGAGGTCACCAAAGCCGAGTTCGATGTTAAGGAGAACCCTAATTTTGGCACGATGGAAGGCCGCTCGTGGGATCTGGCCGAGTGGTACTCCAACCCCGCGCTTGCGCGTGAACAACTTGGCTGGAGCGCAGTGATCGGCCTTCAAGACGGGCTTCGCTCAACGGCACAATGGATCGCGCAGTTATCCGACAATGAAATGTTCGCTGCGACCAAGAAGAACAACAGCAAGCGCAAACGCAGCCTGACCGCGATCATCGCCTGCTACAAAGATGCCCAGGCGATTCCGGTTATGCATCGACGTTTAACCGACACGTTCAACAAACTAAAAGTCGACTATGAAATTATCTTTATCAACGACGGCAGCCCGGATGACAGCGCGCAGGTAATCCAGGAAATCAGCGTTAATGACCCACATGTGATTGGCGTAACTCACTCCAGGAATTTCGGCTCGCAAATGGCGTTTCGCAGCGGCATGGAACTGTCGACCAAAGACGGCATCGTTCTTCTCGATGGTGATCTTCAGGATCCGCCTGAACTTATCGAAGATTTTTATGCACAGTGGGAAGCCGGGTTCGATGTGGTCTACGGACGACGCGTAAAAAGGGACATGGCCTGGCATTGGGGTTTGATGTACAAACTTTTCTATCGCATCTTCGCAATGTTCAGTTATGTAAAAATCCCGCTGGATGCAGGCGATTTCTCGCTGATCGACCGACGCGTCGTGGGCTGGCTGCTCAACTGCCCGGAGCGTGATTTGTTTTTGCGAGGTCTGCGCGCGTATGTTGGATTTAAACAAACCGGCGTCGACTACGTGCGGCCCGAACGTATGTTTGGCGTCACCACCAACAGCTTTGTGAAAAATCTCGACTGGGCAAAGAAAGGTATTTTTTCGTTCAGCAATACGCCGCTGTCAATACTGACGGCCGTTGGTATAGGCACACTTGCGCTCTCAACATTGGCGGCCATCGTGGTGGCAGCGTTGCGACTGTTCGTGCCGGATATTGCACCGCGCGGCGTCACTACCTTGCTGATCGCGATTTTGATGTTCGGTTCTTTCAACACTTTTGCAATTGGACTCGTCGGCGAATACGTTGCGAAGATCATGGCAGAGGTAAAAGGACGGCCACGTTTGATACGTGCCGCGCTGATTCGTAATGGTGAATTGACTGTCCTGTTACCTGATGGGAAGGCTGTTAAATGACCCAAAGCCCGTCGCCGCAACCCAAGGAGAGCTTTCAACCGATTGCGGTTACCTCGCCCACCAGTCATCCGCTGCTGTTCAAATTGCGCTGCCTGATCGACTTGCAGCTCGGCACCATCGTGCAAGCACTGCGGCCCGCTCTGGCACAAGTGACAGGCAGTGTGCTGGACGTTGGTGCAGGTCAATCGCCATGGCGTGCATGGTTACCCGCCTCAACGACTTATCAGGGTATAGATGTCGGATATGCCAGTGAATTTGGCATGGACCGTGACCGCTCTGATATTACGTATTACGACGGCAGAATAATGCCATTTGCCGATGAGTCTTTCGATTGTGTTCTTTGCATCGAGGTGCTGGAGCATTCGGAGGATCCACAACTGTTAGTTTCCGAAATCGCGCGTGTGATCAAGCCCGAAGGCACAGTTCTGCTAACTGTTCCGTGGTCGGCCAGACTGCATCATCTACCTCATGATTTTCATCGCTTCACGCGTGTACGCCTGCAGGATCTTTTTTCCGAGCATGGTTTTGGCAACGTGGAGATTCATGAACGTGGCAACGACATTGGCGCTATCGCGAACAAGTTGACTGTCCTGACTATCAGGCTGCTGCTCCCGCCTTCATCACTTCGCAAGGTTTTACACATTTTATGGCGTTACCCGTTTGGCTTGCTGTCGGGAGTGCTCGCGGTTGGTTTCATCGTTGCAGCACACATTTCTGTCGCGCTCGGGATGGGGTCAAATCAGGATCCACTTGGGTATTTTGTGCGGGCTAAACGGCTACGGTAATGAATCGCCCTGTGTTTTAAATAACCGCCAGCTCGATTCGCACTAATTGTTTGAGGAAAAAACCATTGAATAAAACTGCCCGCTCCTGCCCAGTCTGCAATACGGAATCGTCCGCCGCCAAACTGTTTCTGAAACAAAACATCGACCCTTCCCAGATGACAGCCTTCAGCTTCGCGTCACGCAAACTGCCCGAGTTCATGTGCCACCAACTCGTGCAATGCCCCACCTGTGATCTGGTTTACGCGAACGAGCCACCCGATCAATCCGCGCTTGCTCACGCTTACCACGTTGCTGATTTCGACAGCGCACAAGAAGCCGATGACGCGGCTGCTGCCTACGACAGAGCGATTCAGCCCGTGCTGAACAAACTCAAGAACAAGAACGCTGCGCTCGAAATTGGTACCGGTACCGGCATCTTTCTCGAGGTACTCAAGAACCGCGGTTTCAAAACAGTGGTTGGCATAGAACCTTCGTCGGCCGCTATTGCTGCGGCGCCTGCACATCGACAGGCCTGGATTCGTGAAGCCATCTTCCGTGAAGAGGATTTTGAGCCCGACAGCTTTGACTTCATCTGTTGCTTCATGACGCTGGAACATGTCAGGGATCCGAACGAAGTTGTTGCGGCAGCGAGCCGTTTGCTGAGACCTGGCGGTGCAATTGCGCTCGTCACTCACGATTATCGCAGCACCGTCAATCGACTCCTTGGCCGGCGCTCGCCCATTATTGATATCGAACACATGCAACTATTTTCGCCGGACAGCATCACGCAACTTCTGGAACGTAATGGTTTCGAATCCATCGCAGTTGATAGTTTCAAGAACCGCTATGCACTTCGCTACTGGATGCACCTGCTGCCGTTAAGCAACAAACTCAAACGGGGAATGATAAAAGGGTTGGGCGCCATCGGCCTTGCAGAAACCAAGCTCAGCTTCAACGTTGGCAACATGTTGTCTTATGGCTACAGGCCCTATCGCTGAATGATGAATCTTAAAATTCATAATACGTATCTACGTTTTCTAATCGCGGGAGGGTTCAACACTCTATTCGGATGGCTGTGTTATGCGGCCGCCATTCTCATGGGTGCACAGCCCTGGCTGGCACTGATTCTCGCCACGCTCACAGGTGTTGTGTTCAACTTCATCACGCTGGGTGGATACGCATTCCGCAGCCTCGTAATGAGTCGCTTTCCTCGCTTTGTATTGGCGTACTGCGTTATCTACACAACGAACCTGATCTCACTTCAAGCATTAAAGCCATGGGTCGATAACCCCATTTGGGCTCAGCTGATCATTACGCTTCCATTGGCGCTTTTGTCCTACGTCATCATGTCGAAGATGGTGTTCAACACCGAGATTGCCAAGGATTCGTGAGAGCCACACAAGCGCTCTGCCTGATGGATTTTTTTATATCGAAGGGATAGGTCACATGACATCGAAACCGGATTTTTCTAAAACCACTGTTGCGCCCTCCTTCCGCCATCCGGTTGCGCTGTTATTCCTGGTGTTCGTATTGGGACTAATTTTCGCAACATGGCGCTTTGGGCCGTGGATGCCTGATGTTTTTTTCGGCGATGATCTGGTCAATCTGCTTTCGTATAAAGAGGGTTATTTTCCGGGCACTACAAGCGCCGCGTGGACGGTCGCCTTCATGGAAAAATATCGCCCCATATTCGTGTCGCTCTCTTCCGCTATGTTCGGCGCATTCGATGACACCATGTGGGCGTATCTGGCCGTAAACGTTTTAGTACAAGGATTAAATACCGCAATTGCGTTTGCGATAGCGCATAAATTGAGCCACGGTAATATGCTCGTGTCGTTGGCTGTGGCTGTGGCAGTAGCCACATCCAGGTTCGCGCTTTACCAGGTAACACAGGTAACTGGATTTCTGGAGGCAATCGCTCTCACGTTTTTTCTGTTTATGACGTATTGCATGGTTCACGCGAGTAATGCGAATCAGCAGGCTGCCTGGCGATGGAGCTGGCTCGCATTACTCATGGCATTTCTGGTTATTAACACACATGAGCGATACATCGGCGTCGCAGCGTGGCTTTGTTTAGCGCTGCTTGTTTTGCCGGGTACGCGTGCACTGCCACTTCATCGTTTGTTGACGTTGTTGGGAGCATGCGTAGGTATCGTGCTGCTCAACGTATTTTTTAAAGTGCTGGTACTCGACATGCCGTTTTTTGTAGGCACTGGCGGCACACACATGGATCTCGATCTACTCCGCGTTCTGGACCTTGTCAGGCAAGCGGTGCTGTCTATTTTCGGCTTCAATGAAGGGCCGGAATATCTGATTGGCACGAGAGCGATCACGCTGGGATGGTCTCCTCCGGTTATGTTACTTGCGGCAGCGTTTACGCTTGCCTGGGTAATCGCCATCGTCGCAGGTGTACGCACGGCTCTCAGAGAACCACTGACAGCTTCAGACTCGCGCTGGCAGCTGTTCTGCTGGCCCCTGCTGTTGCTCATACTTGGCGGACTGATGCTTGGCCCACCAGCGCTTACCATTCGTATGGAACAGCGCTGGGTATTCGCACCTTTCATCGTCACGCTGCTGATATTCGCATGGGCGGTTGGTGTGCAGCGGCAGCGCACGATTGTGCCTGTAGGGATACTCGCTGCGGTAATCGGTTTCGGTACTGTTATATCCGATACCTTGATCGCAGCGCATTTCGAACAGATATTTTTTGTGACGAGCGGACGCCTTGCTTCAATCACTAAACGAGATATTGTTGATACGGATCCCTTGCAATCGACTCCTCTTGCTTTCCTCACCAATGGTGATCATTGCAGCTGGGGTTTGTTCAATGGTGAATTTTTCCGTCTGTACGGCGGCAACAAACGCACTGTGTCCTGCTTTAATTCGGTAGACGAACTCACCGCCGCCGGGTTGCCAGAAAACACCCATATTTACGGCCTTAATTCTTCGCCATTACGTTTTATAGACGTTACCTCGGAATTGGCAACACGTGGTCCAGATGATGAAACGGTAACCAGTGATTTTCTTGCGCTGTTTCCACAGGGAAGTATCAGCGATCCCAGAGCGATGGAAAGTCCAAGCGGAATGGGCGCAATGGTAATGCCGTTGGACACTTTCCTCGGCCACCGAAATACACTAACCGTCATCTCGGGTTTTTCGTATAGCTACGATGCAGTGACGATTGAACCCAATACCTCCCTACGCTTCGGCATCACCATGGTGTACCCGAGCCAGGAATCAGCACGCGCAAGTGTTCGTATCGAGGAAGAAGGCGCCGAGCCGCGCGTCGTTTATTCACAGGATCTGGTGCCACCGAATGCCGGTGAAAAGTTACAGTTTCAAGCAGTAAACATTTCGTTAGCGGATTTTGCCGATAAAAAAGTATCGGTTACTTTCAGCATAGAAACCTTGCCCGGCAAAGATAGCAGTGGTCACTGGGGAGCCTTTTCGGAACCTCGTATAGTGCTCGACGCAACGCCCTGACAAGGGTTGTTGCCTGGTTCTATCGTGCGTGATGAATCCAGGTAAACGGCATATCTAATCATCATGGCCGCTGTTCTATTCTTTTCCAGTCCTGAGTTATCCGCTACTCACGCATTTGCAGGTATGCGCGCAATAACCTTGATCTCGAACTGAAAGCCCGCCAACCAGTTCACACCGGCCGCAGTCACATTGGGTAGTGGTTCATGCGGAAAAGCTTTTTTCATTGCTTCAAGTGCGAGACCCACACTTGCTTCGGGATCGGTGAGAAAAAGCGTGAGATCAACTACATCGTCAAACGCACAGCCTGCCGCTGTGAGCACTCCCTGCAAATTGTCGAACGCGAGCTGAATCTGCGCCTGGAGATCCGGTTCGGGTGTGCCGTCTTTTCGTGCGCCAACCATCCCCGATACAAATAACAGATCGCCGGACACGATAGCAGGTGAATATCCATGCTGCTTGTAGAGGGCGTGAGGATTTTCAGGAAAGATAGCCTTGCGAGTACTCATGAGTGATGTCCTTTTTTCAATTCAGGTTTCGATGGTAGCGGGATTGGAATTTATGTTGGACGCTGTCAACACAACAAACCTTGCTTGCAGCCAGGTTCACTAAAGTAGTTGGGGCGATACCGCGACTAAACAAGTGGGAGGGAAATTTCTGTATGTCGCGATCAATTCTCGTTCGGTGGTTTGATGCATGAAGCAGATTGCTGGAAGACAGGATTACATTTTCATATTTCACATTACCAATCTGGGGCTGACACCTATTCAAGCGTGTTGAAGGTTGCCGTTGTCACTGAAATGTGTGGAACGTGTTGCAATGGGCGACCGGCATAGATAGGTCTGAGGTCCCGAACTCTATGCCGTTGCCGATTCAACCTACACGATCACAAACTTGCCGGCGGCAGCAACTGCGGCCACTGACTCAAATCTGCGTGTCGAAGGAAAGTGTCGTCTGTTCATTGCAAAGTTTGGTAGCCCGCTGCGGGCTGTTAGTGTTGGTTCGCCTCGACTCCAGCACTTCGTCGCTGAAACTGCCATCGGCATTCTTGTGATCAGAGACAGCATCTGTGCTCGCTGCCACGCCATTAACACATGCTGTCGCGAGTGTTGGTGCAGGACGTTTACCGATGATGGTAATTATTTCTATGCCCTCCTGCGCACTCCCAAGCTTCTCTTGCGCAAAACTCACTGGCACAAGACTCACACTAAAAAACGCTGCCGCTACTACTGTTACGATTGCTCTGGTATTCATGATTGTTGTCTCCGTTATACATTCGATTGATTTGAATGATTCAAGCGACTGCTGGTCATCGCATCGCTTGTAGGTAATAACGGGGCTGAAACAGTGTGGTTGACGAGAAAACTTGTGGTCGTGAATTATTCATATTACGGACACATTATTCTCAAATAAGCAAAACGCGTGAAAACAAATTGCACACCTGCTCGTTGCAACTTATTCCGGCCTTCAGTCACACGCGCATTCGCGCAGCAGTCCTGATGAAGTTATCAGTGCATCAGCGTAATCAATTTTAGAACACAAAAACTTCAAAATTTCCGCGTTGTGAACGCTGCACAAACGATGGAAAAGGTTCCTCCAGTCATGACCTGAAATAATGAACGTAATGCGACGTCCGCGCGAAAAGTGGATGACGCATAACCTGGTATCCACTTTTTGCATAACTTACATTACAGCCATATGAAACTC
Organism: Pseudomonadota bacterium; assembly: GCA_040386995.1. GTDB lineage: Bacteria > Pseudomonadota > Gammaproteobacteria > Pseudomonadales > Pseudohongiellaceae > CAILUG01. Next base: position 16,482 of record JAZKES010000124.1, read on the forward strand.
GCGGGCCTTGCTACTGAAAAGTCGGCGCCCGATTTCGCTCTCTATCTCACTCTCTATTTCACTTTTTATAGTCGTTTACAACCATCTGGTCTGAAGGGTAAGCTCTGCCGCCAACGACCACACCAAAGATGGTCAAAAATAATAACAACAGCTTGTAGGGGAGCATCATGAAATATGCCGTCTGGTTTGTGCGACTGGTGTTCGCAGCGTGGATGATTCCCGCGGGCTTGAATCATTTCATTCCAATCTTTAACCAACCGATGGGTTCTCAACCCCTCAGTCAGGAGCTCATTCGAGCACTGCTCGATAGTCACCTGTTCGATCTCGTCAAGGCGGTGGAACTGATCGCCGGGGTCGGTTTGTTGCTTGGGTTTTATACCCCACTCGTACTGTTGATATGCCTGCCCGTATCGTTTTGCGTGTTCTATTGGGATGCGCCACTTGAGGGCTGGGGATCGCGTGCCGCGATCTTTGGTTACTCCACGCTACTGTGCAATGTGTTGCTTTGTCTGGCCTATTACAAAAGTTATCGCGCGATGTTCACGCTGCGCGCGGAGGCTGGCGTATGAAGCAGATCGTTCTTGTCGGTCGTATAGTCTTTGGTGCCTGGATGGTGTTCAACAGCGCCAACTATCTTTTTCTATCGCTATGGCCCACACCTACTGGCCAGGAGCCACTCGCCATTCAATTGATGACCGCGCTGGTCAATTCACGATTGCTTGATGTTGCGATGACGATTCAACTGGTGACCGGGGCATTGATCCTCACCGGCTTTCTGATTCCGGCGGCCCTCGCGTTACTGATGCCGATCACTACCTGCGCGCTGTTCTGGGCGCTGATTCTGAATCACCAACCGTTAAACGCAGTGTTGGCGCTCGTCGCTTTTGCGCTGAATGGACTGTTAATGCTGGCCTATCTCCGTTACTACAACGGTGTACTGCAACGACGCGCCCTGGCGCTTGGCGAGGCGTGAGGAAGACACATGAACTATGAAGCTTTATTCGTAAACCCTAACGGCCGCACATCACGAGCTGACTATGTACCCGCGCTGATCACGGTCGCAGTAGCAATCGCATTTTTTGCGTTCATGGTCACCGGCCGTACCGCACATTTCTGCATGCTGGTATTAATGTATCCGGCGTTTGTGCTGCTCGCGCGGCGCATACGCGACATGAAATACTCAGCCTGGCTCGTGCTCCTGCCACTTGCGATAACACTCGCCGCTTATGCGGTTAAACTCGGCTACGCCAGTATCGCAACCGGGCTCGATGCCAACCTACCGTGGATTGCGCTGGTGATCTCGGCA
>JAZKES010000125.1:0-6280 GCA_040386995.1 Pseudomonadota bacterium
ACCAAGATCGAATGGTTGAACAACGAAAACATTACCAAGGCGGAGTTGTCACTACACCCTGCTGAACTTGGCGCGCTGGATATCACGATCAATACCGAAGATGACCGCATCAGTATCAACATCGTTACGCACAGTGAAAAATCACGCGAAATGCTCGAAAGCAGCATGCCGCGACTAAACGAATTACTGAAGAGCCAGGGCCTCGCGCTCGAAAACAGCAATATTTCCCATAATTCGGCCTCGGACAGACAGCATGCTCAGCAAAGCCAGCAAGGCAGTGCTTTTAATCTGAATGCGGAAGAGCAACAAGTTGCAGAGGCCGGTGTAGTGCGCTCGGCACTTATCCGCTACCAGGGCCAGATCGACCACTACGTGTGATGAACAAAATAGCAGACACAGGATTCAAACAATGAAATACGCAATTATTGGAGTACTCGTACTGTTGATCGCTGGCGCGGCTGGCCTTTATTTTACGGGCATCGTGAGTTTCGGCGCGCCCGAAGTTGCTGAGGTTGATGCCGAAGGTAACCCGGTTGTTCATAAGGAAATAACTCCTCCACTGTATTTACCGCTTGAACCACCGTTCGTCGTGAACTTCACGCATCGCGGTACGTTGCGTTACCTGCAGCTGTCACTGGAACTGATGTACCACAACGAATCCATCTTGCAGAAGGTTACTGACAACATGCCGGCGATCCGCAACGACCTGATCCTGCTATTCAGCAACCAGGAATACGAAACCCTCAGCACTCTGGAAGGCAAAGAAGAATTACGCGACAAGATCATGCTTGCTGTGAACAACATCGTGACTCATGCCGAGGCAGGTGGTGGAGGTGGCGGCGAACATGGTGGCGCAAGTGCGGAAGCACTCCCCGCAGCTGAAGAAGCTGCAGAACTTGCCGCAGGCGATGTCTACATCACCAATTTTGTCATGCAATAACATCAACAATAATCCGATTAATAAGTAGCCAATATGCAAAATTTAAACGACATACACGACTCAGAAGCCGACGCTGGCCAGCGCTTCAACGCCGGCAACAACGATGTGAATCTCGACACGCTCATGAAAGTGCCCGTGTCACTTTCAATCGAAGTGGGTAGAACCAAAATGTCGATCAGCGAACTGCTGGAGACGCGCGAAGGTTCCGTTATCGAACTGGAGCGATTGCTCGATGAACCGCTCGACATCCTCGTGAACGGTACTCTTATCGCGCATGGTGTTGTGGTTCTGGCCAATGACCGCTTCGGCATCCAGATTACCGATATCGTGAGCCCGCAAGAACGCGCACGTAGCATCTAGTCTTACTTTAAAAGATGCAGGGTTGTTGTGTGCAAATTGAGCTTGAACTTACGATTGTGATCAACCTGTTCGTTAAAATCTAATCGCACTGGCACAACAACCCGCTCCTTTCCAGACAATTCCGTAAAACCACGCGATCCAGCTACTCAGTGGGGTTGGACGCGCTGATCAGCTCATACACGCAACTACCCAGACGCTGGCATTTATTGCTGCAGCCATTAAATCTCATCACGTTGCGCCACCCCGTTTGGCAATTTGAAAAAAGTGTGTTGATCATGCCAAGTAGTTTCGCAGGACACGAAGCCGCCGCGCTCTCAGGTTTGTGAGAAGGTTCGGTAGTAGTTTGTGGAGGTAGTTCGTATAGATAGACGAGCACAGGTTCTGCTGATGAAACAACTAACATCAACTACAAGCAACCAGACATCACGCAGTTCTTGAATTGGCGACCATGCGCCGGTGGAAACGAAAGATAAACTTATCGAGCCCGTTGACGAGGTTTTGGCTCATGCCTTGAAAGGTGATTTGTAACTCATTGGTGTCGGCAAATTGTTTGCAAGCACCGTACAACATCAGAGGTCTGGGCATCGCTGGATTGATGTACAGTTTCACACAGCACTCACCATCAAATTGCGTGAGGTCGTCGCCTTTGAGACGCACCCAGCTGTCGGTAAGCGTAATATCCTGGGCTGGTGGAATTGCATTGTTCTGGATGAGCAGCGTGCTGAGCATATCCAGCAGCAAATTGATTTTCATATCCTGCTTTTTGAGTTCCTGCAGTACTTCGTCATCTTCATCAACATCGAGTTTTTCTTCGAGCAACATGACTGTTCTGAGGAGCTGCTCATTGCCCATGTTGATCGTGACAAGTTCGGCAGCACCAGGAATCCGGGCAATTTTTTCCACAGACAGTGGCAGCCTGCCGTTGAATTCAAGTCCCTTCTCTGTTGATTGATTCATGCCTGTCCTGACGTCTGTAACTAAACAGAACCTTGCTGGTAAGCCTGGATGCCTTGCAGCATGCCTACTTCTCTGGCGTGGTCTCTGCTGACTTGATCTCGCGCCTGCCTGACCATCATAACGATCTGTTCGTTGATGTGGATCAGCGTTGCGAGTGCCTGCGCGATGAGCAGTGAGGGCTGCTCATGCTGCATCGCGAAACACTCTTCAAGCTCTACGCGCCGGATAACTTCCATTTCTTCAACCGCACTCCAGGTTCCGGCTTTGGCATGCTCCAGCATTTCTTCGGACAACGTAATCAGTCGTGCGAGTTGAAAGCGGCGCTGCCTGTCATGAAGTTCCTTTTCATGGCTGGACTCTGTCATAGGGGTATTTACGGCGTGCATTTATTCTCCAATTCAGGAAATCTGGTCCCAGCTCGACTTGATCTCAGTCAGCAAGCTGCTTACTTCTGTCATCATAGCCACATCGGATTTCTGGTTAGCTTCGAGCAATCTGCGCTCCATGTAGGAATACAGTGCTGTCAGGTTGTCAGCAATCTCACCGCCGCGTTCAAGATCAAGCGCCGCGCGCAGACTATCAATAATTCTGATTGCGCCACTGAGTGACACGCCTTTCTGTGCAAGATCGCCGCGCTTGGTAGCACCGTTTGCGATCGCAATTTTTTTCAATGCTCCTTCGAGCAACATGCTGATCAATTTGTGCGGATTAGAGGCCGCCACCTTGCTCTGTACGTCTACTGACTGGTACTGACCTATCGCGCTTGAGTTGTACATGTGTCTGTCCTGTGCTGTGAGATCCGGGTTAGAACTGGCTGAGACTGCTTACCAACTTACCTCTAGATTTACGGCATAGAAATGTAAAGTCTTCACTGGTTTCTCAAAAAAATTAATTATTATTCCGCACGACGCCAGGTAAATTCGCGAGTTGCGTTTCAAGATAAGTGCTCGTTGATTTCAGGCCGGCCAACATCGTGTCCAGCGCATTGAACTGTGCGGTGTAACGTTCGGTAATCGCAGTCCATTTCACTTCCATATCGCTTTTCTTGTCTTTTACTGCAGCGATTTTTTCACCGAGATTTTCAATCCTGTCGTTGAGACTGCCATCACGCGCCGTGATGGCACTGAGGAGAGTATTGAGCTGATCCGCTATGCCGCGCGAAAATTTCACGGTGCCGCGACTGCCGGTCGTACCGCCATTTATCGCAACGACCAAACCTTCAGCGTTGTTACCACTTTGCGCGGTAAGCACTTCACCGATGCCCTTCCCTGCTACGCCATTAATCGTGCCGGCGACATCATGACCCGCTACGCCTGCGCCTGTTGGCAAACCCAGATCTGCTGCCATGTTCCCTGCGGAGAACACAACCTTGACACTCGAGCCGCTGCCAATCGTCGCGGACTTGATCGTTAACGAATCTGTTTCCGCACTGTAAGTTACGTTCACACTTGTACTGGCTTTGACGAGTGCTGAAGAGCCATTGATACGTGCCTGCAGTTCGCTGGCCAACGACTCACCACTGGTATACGCACCTTCGGTCAGTACGAGGTCTCCGGTGCTTATGCCATCCACCTCAAGACGAATCGTATTGTTACCGCTGTTGAGCGTGAGTGTGTTGCCCAACGAAAAATCAGGCAGTGCTGAACTGCCACCGAAGTAACCTGCATCGGCGAGTTGCGAGACATCGAGTGAATAGTTGCCAGTCCTGGTCGCACTCGAAGAACCAATGTATTTTATATCGGGATCAGTCGGCACGCCGAGAGCAGTAAACAATGCCTTGATGGAATCAGGATCACTGTCCAGCAGTTTTTTGAATTTGTCTGTATCGAGCGTGTACTCACCGGTGGCAGTGGTTTTCATGCCTATCTCCGAGAGCGAGCCAAACTCGCCGACTATGCCTGACACAGCATTGCGCAGAACACCATCTACCTGGCCAACGATGGCTCGCGCAGATGCATCACCAAGTAACACACCCGCGGTGTTGGTCGCAGCGTTATAACTCGTGAGACTTTTTACGGTTTTCGTAAACTGGTTGTAACCGGCAACGAACGCACCCATTGCGTTAGCGATACTGGTCGTATCACTTTTAACATCGAGCTGGACGGGGCCTGTGCTGACACCCTTCAGATCTATCGTCACACCCGGGATTGCAGTCGTGATGTGATTGCTGGCATTGCTGACTGACAGTCCGTTAATGGTGAATGCGGAATTGGCCGCAGCACGTGTCTGGCTGAAATTCGCGCCCTGGCTGTTAAATGCAAAATTGGATAGACCCGCAGCGGCGCCGGCATCGGTATCGATACCGTCAGCGTCATCGACAGAAATTTCCAGGCTGTTCTGCACGCCGGTTTTATCCGACGCGAGTAATAAACGAAACCCTTCACCATCATTCACAATCGACGCTTTTACGCCAAAATTTGCCTTGTTGATGCTGGTCATCAGGCCTTCGAGTGTATTGTTGCTTTCGTCTACCACCAGCGTGGTGACTTTGCTGTCGGGGTTCAGCGTAAAACCATCGACAGTTTCAGTATCGGCGTCGTAATCCATGTTGCCAAAACGAAATGTAAGCGTACCTGTACCAATCTTGGTAGTGGTGCTATCGGCAACCGCAACACTGGCAAGTGCTTGCGAAGAAGCAAGCTTCGATACTTCTATTGCGTAGGAATTCGGGATGGCTTTGCCATCGGCAACAACACTGAATATTTTGTCATCAGAACTGGTCGCAGTTCGCTTGCCATAGGAAGAAAGATTATTGAGGCCGGCGAGCGACGATTGAAAACTACCAACAACACCTTTCAATGTGCCAAGTGCGGATAATTTTGCATTGAGCTTGGAAGACTCGCGTGTCAATTGCAGATCCGATCCTGCGCGTTCAGCTTCTACCAATTGTTTTACCAGACCTGAAACATCGAGTCCGGAACCTACGCCTGTTGCTGTAATCATATGAGTCTCTATTGCGTCATGATTCCCGTCAGAAAATTGTCGGGAAAGAAGCTTCGGCATCCACCATAAATCCGGCGGCATCGGTCGCAATTCATTTGCAAACTACCGGAAGCCAACCAGCATTACGTCGATAGACTTCAGATAACGAAGCTACTGATCAAACTGCGTATAACCAGGGAAGCTCTCAATGAACCGTCATTCCCGCGGCTTTTAAAGCTTGCCACCGCGAAAGCGGCGCGCGCGGATCCAGGGTTGTTGATTTTTCTGGATACCCGCCTTCGCGGGTATGACGTGTATTAATTTAACTAAGAGTTCCCTGACGCTTACGTATAAAATAACTATTAATCACTACAGCAATATACATACCAGCTTGTGATTTCAGGCATCAGTTTCGAGCAATATGCCTTTGCCTGCGCGCTCCTTGAGTTCAGAAATATTTTTTGCCAGTTCGATCATGTCTTCAGAAGGAATCTGGCGGATTACGCTGCCTGAAGATTCATCTATAACAGTCACGACGGTTTTGCCGAGCTCTTCATCGACGCTGAAATTTAATTCGCGCGTGATGTTCTGGATATAACTGGAAATATTCTTGACTGCGTTGGACAGTTCGCGACGCCGTGCTTCCGCCAGGGATGCAACCTGCTGAGCTGCTGGCAAACTATTGCCGCCATCGGCAAGTGGATGCCGGGCGAGACCGTCATTTATGTCTTGCGATTGCTGTAATGGGCTGATCTGGGTAACAGAGTTCGAACTCACTACATTGAGCTTATTCAGTATAGTCACGACTCCACCTCATTCTTCACCTAAAAAGCGCTGAAACAAGTGCAGCCCCTTACGGAGCTGCACTGTCTTTACTTGTTTGTACTACGTCTTACTGAAGCAGTGACAGTACGCTCTGTGGCAGTGAGTTGGCCTGAGCCATCATTGCCATACCAGCCTGCTGAAGGATCTGCGCTTTGGTCAAAGTAGCAGTTTCTGCAGCGAAGTCGGTATCCTGGATCCTTGAACGTGCAGCTGACAGAGACTCAGAAGAAGTCTGCAAGCTGGTTACAACTGATTCGAAACGGTTTTGAACAGCAC
>JAZKES010000126.1:0-13444 GCA_040386995.1 Pseudomonadota bacterium
AAAGCCGTGGGTATTACGAATTATTCAGAGCCACCCGACTCAACGCTACCGCCGCTCAAGAATCACCGCGCCAAAGTCAGGCACGTTGAGGTTGTAGGCTCTCTGCAACCGTGCATTCCAACCACCGTTTGGATGTTCATCTTCGCCTTCCACGCGATAACTGCCCCAGGTTGAATTGAGCAGTTCCTTATATTCGCCGGCCGGAAGATCAAGCGTCGCCAATGAGTATTCTCCACCGCGATTACTGAAATTGAGTACCACAAAAAAATCGGCTGCATCACCACGGGAAAACACTAACATGCCGTCTTGCGCATAGTGGATGCGTAATGGCGAGGGTCCTTCGATGCGATTGTTGCCGCGTCGTAATTCACAGAGTTTATTCCACCACGCGCGCACACAGCCCGCGCCGGCATCCTGTTCGTAAGTATCGAGATCAAGAGTATCGTTGGTGTTCTGCATAAACTGGCGCCACTCGCCGGACTCTGCACCCATGAACCATAAGGGGATTCCGCGGCAAAAAAGCGTCGCTGCTGCTGCAACCTTATTGCGTCGCAACCCCTGGCCAAAACCCGCGACGTTGACGATGCGATTAGCCACGTTGCCGACTTCATCGTGGCTCTCGGGAAAATGGGTTGCCTCGTGCCAGCGCGCACATTCGGTGTGAGTCAGCTTCATCGCGTCGGCAAGTTCTCGCATTACGTCCCAGCCCTTCGCTGCATCGACGAGAAGATCATGAAAATTGTCGGCCCACTGCGTATCCATCGGACCATGTGGCTGCGTGAGATCCCAGTCATTCGGATAGTTTTCTGCCATCATGATGCAGCGCCCGTCGACTGTGCGCACGGCAGCCTGCAATCGCTTCATGAAGTTCCAGCCGCCGCCCGAGCCAGGTTGCTTCACGTGATACGTCCACTCATGGCCGTAGCGAATTACCCGCGTGAAATCGAAGCGGAAACCATCGATGCGATACTGCGTCATGAAGTGAATGAGATTCTGCTCGAAGAAATGGATGACCTGTGGATGATCGAAATTGATCATTGCGCCCCAATCGGTATCGCCATCGAAGTAGCTTTCGTGGGCCACGCTCCACAACACGTTGTCGGAAGCGCCTGCATGATTAAAAACGACATCAAGCAAAACAGCGATACCACGTTCGTGGGCAGCGTCAACGAACGTTTTCAGCGCATCGGGCCCACCGTACGAAGATTCAACCGAATAAAAATATGAAGGGTTGTAACCCCAACCTTCATTGCCAGCAAACTCACCAATCGGCATGAGCAGGATGGCGGTGGCGTTTATTTTGCGGAGATAGCCATCTGGCGCGGTGAGTTCGTGTGTTGCGCCAGCAAGCCCACTCGTGCCCGTGCGCTGACTGAAACGCGTCGGATGTAATTGGTAGATCGTTAAATATTCCCAACCCGGACGTGTCCAGGTGGTGCTGCGCCAGTTATAGTGCCGGTGATCAACAAGTTTAGATGCACGCGTTGGATCCGAATTTTCCACCCAGTCAGCAGCAGGGTCTTGCACGAGCTGCACCTGATTCAGCAGAAATTTGTACAACACGCCGTGGATGCTCGTGCGGCCCAGCGCATCTGTAATTGTGGCCAACGGAATTTCTGCCCACCAATATGTGCCATCACGTGTTGAACGCATCGCTACTGGTTCTTGCTGCCAGTCAGTCCATTCACCAACAATCTCAGCGGAGCTTGCCGCAGGACAATGCAGCACGAATCTTACGTGGTTTCCCGCGATCCAGACCCCCGGGCGCTCGATCAGAAATGGTGGATCGCTAAAAAGACTCTCGACAGGTTTGCGCGTCAACACATCGGCGCGGCCGAGCACTGCGTAGCGTCTTGTAGTTCCCGTTACAGACCGCGCGATTTTTAACGTGTGACGTTCCAGCGGTTCGACACTGTCTCCCTTGCGAAATCTGAATGAAGTCACAACTTCCGGGTAAGCCTTGAATGTCCAACGACCCTGCGTGTTCGCAGGGAGTGCGGTGAAGCTTGACGAACGTGCCTTATTGACCCACACGTCGAGCGTAATATCGCCAGCGAGTGCGGCGTCAGTCGCTGCACAGGAAATTTCTATCGTCACATTTTTGCTCGGCGTTGGTTTTCTTCCAAACAACTCGTGATCACCTTCCAGTGTCCAGGCACCACTTGTGCCGAGCATTCGCTGCGTGCCGTCACCATCGGCAGTCCACGTCCTGCCCTTGCGAAGAAATACGTTACGAGTTGCCTCCCGGTCTTCCCAAACTGGCTGAAGACCCGGGCATTTGAACAGGAAGCGATACGGCAATTCTGTATAGATATCCTGTTCAAAACGTATCCAGCCGTCGCCAATAGGTGTTCCGCGAAACGTTGTTTCAAACGCCGAGTTTTCCAGCCATAGATGTAGCTCGGCAGTATCAGCATTGGCGGGCGCGAGATAGTGCACCACCAGAGTTTCCTTGCTCGGCAGTCGCGCGCCGACCGCGGCAGACTCACTATGAACCCATATCTCGTCGCCATCGTGAGCAGACCACAGACGATTCGCAGCGTCTGGTTCCTTTGCACCATACGCGTCACAAAATTTGAACAAGAACAAATGCCGGTCGCGACCTTGCAGAGCGACGTCAAAGTAAGGACCGAGCTCGTCTATATCAGTCGCAGCTACGCGCTGATCAGGTTGGTCTGGAGACCAGATGATGAGTTCTCCATCGCGGTATTTCACTGCCGTGATCAGATGAATGCGCACATGGTCGTATGCAGCAACGAACGGGTTTTCCGCAAGCACACGAGCCGCACCGTGCGCACACCAGAGCTCTTCGGGAAAGCGATACTGAATAGTACGAGGCACCGTTTTTCGGTGTGCCGCAGATTCCCAGTTGTTGTCCTCATGCACCAACAAATGCAGGTCACCATGCAAATGTGGATCGAGCATCGTCGTGAATGCATATAACCCATTGGCGTCCTTACCAGATGTTGCCACACCATAAGCATGAGCAGACGGACTGCGGGAGGTCTTGTCGCGCCAGAAATGAAGGCGCGGATGGTCGAGGCCAGAGAGAACGTGAATTGTAGTCATGGAACATCCCTTTCGCAGTCAGCTTGAGCGGTTGACGTTACTGAAAGAACAACATCAGTGAGAAAGTGCGGAACGTAGACAATACATGGAAAGTATAAAGCGCCGATTTATTTAATCCACCGGGAGCTTCATCCGCATATACGCCGATTGACTGAGGCTGGCGAATAAACGGGCAAAAAAATGGCTGCTGTCAAAAACAACAGCAGCCATCCGGATAACAAAAAATTCAGACCCAACCGCTGCACGAAAAAATGCTGTTCGCGCAGAGTTACGCCCAAGCGACAATTAAGGCGCAATGGCCGACAGAGGATGGTCGACCAGGATCTGGTCATTGGTCGCTTCCTCAAGTTCAGGGTTCAAGCAGAACGGATGGCCAAAACCACCTGCACTTACGCCGTCGACGATATCAAAAATAATGTTGTCGCCAACAGTGAGGCCAGCTGGAACAAAGTCGAGTGCCAATGCATCCCTGGTGCGCCATGCCACGTTGTGGTCAGCGCAGGAAGTATCGCCGCTTACACCCAATGCACCCAGCAGATTTCCTGCAGCGTCATACAAAGCCAGGCCACCACCGAATACGTTAACGCCACCGATTTTTTTGCCAGTCATTGGATCCGACTGTTTGCCAAAATTGGCGGAATTGCCGCCATATGCAACACCAGTATCAACCGGGTTGCTCTCCTGCAGGCCAAACAGACTACCGCCGGGCTGTACCGCGCTGTAAAGATTGGCAGTGGACAACGCGAGGCTGCCGTCAAGACTGAACGCATTGGCTGTGTTGGCTTTCTGCGCAGAAATGACGCGGCTGCCGAGCCATTGGTCATTAAGGCCAGAGCCGGTTTTTGCCACAGCGCATACAGTGCCGTCTTTAGCAACGATAGTTCCCCACATGTTCAGATCAAGACCACCGTTGGATGGGCCGCCGGAAGGATATACAGATTCTGCCAACGCGGCCTGTAGCGCAGCGTGACTTGGCAATGCGTTGCACAGATTGCCTTGTGCCAGGACAGTGGTGGAAGTTATGGTCAGCAACGTGAATATCAGAGTTCTCTTAAACATATACGTTTCCTTATTGTTGTTAGTGGATGAAGTAGGCGCTCAGGGAAGAGCGCAAACAACATAACATAAATCTGGTTCCATAATTTTAAAGGGATATAAATAAATCGGTATAAATAGACCAAGGTGGATGTCTCGCCGGAACCTTCACTTTCATCTTTATTCCTTGGTTGAGCTTGCCGGGGGCCATGGCTTAGTTTCGGAATGCGGGCTATGATTCCAGCCGGCAAGACAATAAAAAAACCGATAAGGGGGCATACATGCTTAAAATTAAAATTTTAAAAAGAAGCGTCGCTGGATTCCTGACCTTGACTGCTTTTGCAGCGACACAGGTATTTGCACAGGGAGCGGCGCAACCTGATTTCAGCGGCGCCTGGACTACCTACCGCGGCAACGGAGGCGCAGGAGCATTTACCGCTCCTGCAGGCGAACCCAAGTTGACCCCGACGGCCCTCGCGGCGCGTAAGGAATTCCAGTCACTGACCGAAGGGACCAACTATGGTGCAGGCAATGCGTGTGTTGGTTCAGGCATGCCGTCCTCGATGCTCGGCTCCGGCGGTTATCCGATGGAAATCCTGCAGCGTCCGGACCAACTTTTTGTAATCTACGAGGCACATACCGAAATCCGCCGTATCTACCTTGGCGAGGAAGCCGGAGACCCAGCGAATTTCTTTCCCGAACGTAATGGCTACTCGACAGCCCATTGGGAAGGTGATCGCCTGATCGTGGAAACCAGCCGCCTGAAAACCCAGGTTGATTCGCGCTACCCCCATAGCAACGAGACCACTATCCGCGAGGAGTATTATTTCGACAAACCACTTGAAGATGGTACGAAGGTACTCGCGGCTGACATGACAATGACAGACCCGCTCTGGCTCGAAGAACCGTTTACAACCACCAAGCGCTGGCAGGCTATGGCGGATTACCATGTACTGAGTTACGAGTGTTCCGAACCGAAATGGCTCGACGAAATGGAAGGCCTCTATAAAGCGGCAGGTCTCAAGATGGTGCAGGAATAACAATAATAATCCACGATTTTCCAAGAGGAATCACAATGAAAATTTTATTTACCACGCTCACCACGTTGATGTTAGCTACGCTGGCTACTGCACCTGCCAGTGCCCACCATTCAGCCGCACAATTTGATTTCCGCAACACAGTTGTCGTGGAAGGCAAAGTAATGGAAACGCGGTTTGCGAATCCACACCTGAAGCTGATTATGGAAGTGACTGACACAGCACGCGGCACACGGAACATCGAGTTCGAAGGACACAGCCGCAACAACATGCTGCGTCAGGGCTTGCAGCCCGACATGTTCAAAGTAGGCGACAACATCGCAATCCGTATCGCCCCGATGACCAATGGCGAAGACGGTGGTTATGTCACCGCGATCCGCACCCCCGATGGCACCGAAATCGGCCAGGTGACAAGCGCCGACTAGGCAGACCTTTCGCAAGCCAGTGGCACCTGTTCATTTGTGGTGACAACTGGCTTGCGGGTTCCACCTGTTTTTCTTTGTACATACACCACGGATATCCAAAACAATAAACGCCAGTTAATTAACTGGCGTTTTGTTATGTCGTGATCGTCATTCCCGCGAAGGCGGGAATCCAGGTTATTGAATTGACTGGATACCCGCTTTCGCGCGTATGACGTAGTGTGAATCAATCTTAGGTGCTAACAACCGACAACTAAGGCCCCCTCAATAAATCGTCATTCCCGCGAAGGCGGGAATCCAGGTTGTTGAGTTGACTGGGTACCCGCTTTCGCGGGTATGACGTAGTGTGAATCAATCATAGGTGCTAACAACTAAACCAAGAAATCCCTGACTAAGTCGTCATTCCCGCGGAAGCGGGAATCCAGATTGTTGATTGTTCTGGATACCCGCTTCCGCGGGTATGACGAATTAATCGGGGAAGCCACCGCGCTACGCTATTTGGTTATTCCTTTTAACCATCCCTGTTTAACTACCACCTGCGCCTGCTGCAAGCCTTTAAACAGGTATCCAGGCAAAGCCGTCGCACCAGTTGTTTACTCTGGTCATCGAGGCATTTGAGTTCACAGGCATGCATTTGCCCTGAAGCAAGCAGTCGCGCCAGCGTTATCGCATCTATTTCCACTTTGGCGCGAGTTGTTAACGTTTTATCAGCCATTGTGTTTCCCTTTGTCCTGGACTCGTACCCACTGAGCCCTTCAGTCCGTTGTCACTTCTCTTCGATATAGTCTGCAAGAATGTCACGCACTTCCTGCCTCACCTGTGCGCTATCGTAGTCATCACTCGCGGTCAGTGTTTCTGCTTTTTCAAACAGCACCGCGAATAGCGGCACACCATCCGCTTCCTCGACAATGCTCATTTGCGGCGCGGCGGTAAAATATTCTTCCCACACCTTGCGCACGTCGCTCCAGAACGGCCTGGTCTGCTCCCAATAGGCATCACCCGCAGAAAAATCAAAGCCGACCACACGCTCATAGCGATTTACGCCCAATTCCTTCGAGATATACGGCTCTTCAGTGCTGGGCTGGCCAAGCTCATCAAGTTTCAACTTCAGGTTTTCTTCTTCCTGCACCCAGCCGTTATGCAGGATGGTATGGCGGTTGGTGCCTTCCAGTACCTGGTAGTCATCACGCACAGTGGTTTCACGCCGCGGCAATGGTCGCCATGTTGTATCACTCAGCCACGTGGAAAAGTTGGGATAGTGCTGCCACTTGCCAATGGCTTCATAACGCGGCGAATCGTCTACCTGAAAAACGGATTGCGCCCAGCTGCCTGCTACATCCGCTGCTTCAAGTGTATGGTGTCGCCACACATTGTTGCCTGCGTATTCCAGAAGACTCTGCTTTTGATATTGCCAGTCCTGCCGCCAGTGTTTCTGTACGAAAGGACCTTCCAACGCGCCATTTTCACCTGCGACGAACATCACCATGATGTGTTGCAAGCTGATGAACTCACCGGTGTCCTCGATTACATAAATGTATTCGGTTCCCCAGGACTGATAAGGGCGCGCGCGTTTGAAGTCGAGGCTATAGCCAACAGTCTCAAGAAATTCGAAGCTTGTTCTGTAAGGACCTGCCATCGCCAGAATGGCGCGCCGGTCCTTCTCGAAAGTACTGAGCCCCGGCTCCTGTAACGCCTTCCAGCCAGCGTGAACTTCCGGATCAAGCGTCAGCGGCGCGCCTTTGCTGCTGCCGCCTCGTGGGCCGAATTCACAATCATTTGCGAGCGACCAGCTGAAGCTATAACGCATACTCTGCGGGCAGTCTGCTTCGTCTGCAGCTAAAACTTTCGTTGAAACCAACATTGGTGTCAGGCTTGCAACTAAACAGGCAATGACAGTGGAAACTGTAACCCCGGAGATGACCCTGCGAATTTTTATCAGACGTAATACATTGAAACTAGTGAACATATTCATGCACCAACCCTGTTCTGCGAATCATTTAGACTATGTTTGTTCTTATTCGATTTCGTTTATAACTTGATCACGCGTGGTCATTCCTGGCAATACACTCACGGTAATTTGTAAGCGATCAAGCATCAGTTTTTACTCCACAATCCTTGCGCAAATGATAATCATTATCATTTGCGTGTCAAGCTCGAATACCCGGCTTCCGACACACCGCCGCAAAAGTATGCCGATGGAGATAGTGCAGAATCGTCTAAAGCCATGCGGGTGATCCATTCGTCGGAATGATCACACATGAAAAGCCACCAACAATTTCACCGATTTATCTCACGTCGGCAGAATCAATTATGATTCAAAAACGGTAATCTCCGTTGGTCTTGATTGCCTTGATCAATCCTTCCTTTTTATAACGCCGCAACATGCACACTCGCCTCAAACACAAAGCTCAGTTTTATCGGCAGCTGCGCACTGGCTTCGCCTCCGGCATGCAACTCGAGCAGATATTACGCGACGATGTATTGCCGACCCCCTATGCAAAATACAGCAAACAATTGGGTCGCGGCGTGCGGTCCGGCATACCTCTATCAGGCACACTCCTCGCCGCAAAAATTACCGGCGCGTGGGAGAGTCGCCTTCTGTCTATTGGTGAAACCAATGGTCAACTTGATGTGGTTCTTGGCGACCTCGCCGAATTTTTCGAAACACGCAGCAGACAACTTGCATCCATAAAAACCAGACTACTCTATCCTTTTCTTGTATTGCTCGTCGCGATCCTGGTTCAGCCCTTACCCGCAGTTGCCGCAGGCGACATGCAGGTTTCTACCTATCTGATCGGTGTGGTGATGCGCCTGTTGATCGTCTATGCCATTTACACCCTATGTTTTGTAATTCCGTTCGAACGCGCGAGTAGCAGTGCGTTTAATCCCGTGCTGGTTTTCTGCTTACGCTGGGTGGGCAATACACACTGGCTACGCTTGCAGTTTGAAATTGCTTATCTGAATTTGCTGACGCTTTGCATCGCGAGTGGGCTTGATACATTTGCCAGCCTGAAGCTGCTGCGCGAGAGTGCCGCCAACCCTGACTACCAGAAGCAGCATGCAACAGCGATCAAACTCATCGAGAAAAAAGGCGCCAATCTCACGCAGGCACTTGTCTCAAGCGGTCTGATCAAACATCCGATGGTGCAGACCTTTCTGCGCACCAATGAAACATCGGGAACCATTCACACCGACCTGCGCGAGTTCGTATCACGTATGAAAGACGAAACAGCCAGAACGGCAGTGCATTTTGTAAAACAGGTTGGCTTCGTATTGTATGTGCTTGGGCTTGGAATTTTACTTGCGGGTTATTTGTGAACCCGGAATTGTTCACAGCCGGACCGTCATGGTTAAACGCAGCCTGCTCGCGAAGCAACCAGGCTGTTACTCGATCATCACCAGATGATTCGGTAGCTCGTCTTTGGTCTGCGTGATGGGCAATTTGCTGATCAGTTCATCACCGCAGCGCCGCAGGCAGTTTTCGAAACCCTGAAACGTATCGCCCTTTTTCACGGCCAGAATAAACTCATCCACGAGCTCTTGCCATTGTCCCGGCGTGACAAGTTTATCGAGACCACGATCAGCAATAATTTCGACGTAACGTTCAGCCTCGGAAACAAAAATCAGAATGCCACTTTCACCCATCGTGTGGTGCAGATTGTTGTCGAGGAATGCCCGCCGCGCCATATTCGCAGCGCGCCAATAACGAATACGTTTCGGCACGATCAGATACAAAATCGCTGGAATGCGGAACAGCAGCGCCAGTACGAGAAACAAGCCACATTGCAGCAGCACGATGTCGCGCGTGTTGAGCCAGAACGGCAACATCAATGCGAAGATCGGGACGAGCAACGCGAGCACGGCCGCCCACATCAAAGACACGTAGTTGTAATTGTCGCTGCGACTTGCGAGCACCGTGACAAGTTCCGCATCGGTACGACTTTCGATGTCACGAATCTGGTCGGCGATTTTTTGCTGCTGAGCGGAATTTAGTAATGCCATTACCAGCCTCCCGACCCGCCGCCGCCACCGAAGCCGCCACCACCGCCGCCAAACCCACCTCCACGTCCTCCGCCGCCGAAGCCACCACCACGATGCCCCATACTTCTGCCGATATAGTATCCGGCGAGAGGACCCGCAATGCCGCCGATGCCTCCACGCCGACGTCTTATTGAGGGGAGAATGAACAGAAAGATAAAGACCAGCAAAAACACGAAGCCGGGGATAGGGATTTCTTGTGAATCACTCGAAGCAGATTGCGGCTGCGCTTCATATTCACCCGCGATAGCTTGCAGAATTGCGCGCGTGCCTTCGAGAATTCCCTCATCGAATTGACCACGTTTGAATTGCGGAAGGATGACACGCTGAATGATGTCCGCAGACAACGCATCCGTTAACGCACCCTCAAGACCGTAGCCCACTTCGATCCTGACCTTACGTTCTTCCTTGCCAACGAGCAGCAATGCGCCGTTGTCACGATCGGCTTGGCCAATGCCCCACTCGCGGCCAAGCTGATAGCCAAATTCTTCTATCGTGTAGCCCTGCAGGTTATCGAGCGTGACAACCACGACCTGATTAGTCGTTTCGCGTTCGTGCTGGTCGAGCAAAGAAGTCAGCACATTTTCTGTCGACTGTGATAACAAATCCGCGTTATCGACAACACGCCCGGTAAGGTTCGGAAACGCGATTTGCGCATAAGCAGTGATACCGCAAACCAGCAGCAAGCCCAGCAACAGGCTCGATGCAAACGTTCTGGTCGTCATCAAAACTGGACTTTGGGTGCTTGATCGGCATTTTCTGCCGTAGCTTCAAAGGTTGGACGTATCGGCAGATCCGAATACATAATCATGTGCCATAACCTGCCCGGAAAAGTGCGCAATTCAGTATTGTAGGTTTGCACTGCCTGGATGTAGTCGCGCCGCGCAACCGCAATACGGTTTTCAGTTCCTTCCAATTGAGATTGCAACGCGAGAAAGTTCTGGTTCGATTTCAGATCGGGATACATTTCGACCACCACCATCAGACGGCTCAATGCGCCAGTGAGCTGTGACTGCGCTTCCTGGAACTGCTGCAGCGCTGCAGGGTCATTGATAAGGTTTTCATCAACCTGCATCGAACTTACTTTCGAGCGGGCTTCGGTGACGGCTATCAGCACTTCCTGTTCCTGGGAGGCGTACCCTTTCACGGTTTCCACGAGATTCGGAATAAGGTCGGCGCGGCGCTGGTACTGATTTTCTACCTGACTCCAACCGGACTTCACCTGTTCATCGAGTGTCGGGATTTCATTAACGCCGCAGCTCGAAAGGCTCAGAACGGCCAGCACAAGCACAATGCTGAAGCTCATCCGTTGTTTGTTGTTTGAACTGCTGCGGAAAAAATCTGTAAGCCTCATGAAACGCCCTCCTTGAAGTGATGGAGCTGATAATACTCCCTGGCAGCAGCATGTCCAACGACAGCAACAGTCGGCGAAAAACATATTAGACAGCGTCCAGGCTTTATTAGAAAAACACGTCGCATGACCCTGAAACTAGCGCCAAAGCTGAAATGATACATACCTCTGTCGAGATCAGTAGAGATGAGGCATCCCTTACCTCTTAGTGATCAGGCGATCTGGAACTCTCGACCGGTTCTCATCAAATTGCGTGGACGATAAATCAAGCACTTGATTCATTATTGACGTTGCCGCCTCTTTCTGGACAGCACGCCGACCGTCTCAATGTTTTTCCGATGCGACCGCCAATGAGCCTGAGCTCATACCACTGCCACTTTCCGCGCGTCCAGATTGCCCCGTATACTCCGGCACGGATCATCAACAAAAGGAACTCACTATGCCCGTAACAGAGAAAGTACCCAATGTAGTTTTCAAGACCCGTGTGCGTGATGAAAGCGTCGGGGGCTCCAATCCTTACCGCTGGCAGGACACGTCAAGCGACGCCATTTTCAAAGGCAAAAAAATCGTCATGTTTTCCCTGCCTGGTGCGTTCACACCAACCTGCTCTTCGAACCATCTGCCACGTTATGAAGAACTTTGCGAAGACTTCAAAAAACAGGGCGTGAATGACATTTACTGCATCTCGGTGAACGATGCGTTCGTGATGTTTCAGTGGTCAAAACATGTCGGCGCAAAAAACGTGAAGATGCTGCCTGATGGCAACGGTGAATTCACGCGCATGATGGGTATGCTGGTGGACAAGAGCAACATCGGTTTCGGCATGCGTTCATGGCGTTATTCCATGTTCGTGAACGACGGCAAGATCGAAAAGATGTTTATCGAACCTGAATTTGGCGACAACTGCCCTATCGATCCATTTGAAGTATCCGATGCGGATACGATGTTGGCCTACCTGAAAGGTGAAAAATCTGCCGGGGTCAGCAAGCCACGAGAGTTCGTCGGCTGATATCTGATTAACATGCTGAAGGCGGAGTAACTGCGAAGTGTTCTCGCTACGTTACTCCGGCCGACAGTTGATACATCTCACTTTCTATTCGCCTCAATCCTGAAACATTGTCAGTGCAATAATCGAGAATGATTTTGTAGCGGCAATACTGATTCGCGCTGGCTGAATGTTTTACCGAGCCAGGCGACTAACTTTCACCAACTGATCTCAAGCGATGTAAGAACAGCAATAGTCTGTCAGTTCACTAACCTTGAGTTTGAAGCTTGCATTCGCAGGCACATTGAAGCTGCTGCCTGCAGAAAAATGCTGCCACTCGCTGCTACCAGGCAATATAACGTCCAACTCACCTGCCATGATTTCCATGATTTCAGCTTGTGCAGTGCCAAATTCGTAATCGCCTGGCTGCATCACGCCAAGTGTTTTTTTGCTGCCATCAGGAAACAGCACAGTCCGGCTGACCACCTTGCCACCGAAATACATATTGGCGGCTTTGACGACGGTAACATTGGTAAATTGGGACATGTGGCATTCCTCAGACGATTAAAGAGGGGCGCAAGATATGAGAGGGTCGCCGACAGGTCAAGCCCTTCACCTTTGGCATTCTCCGCATAGTTATCAGGCGACTTACCTCTTGATCAGACTCGCAAGCCACAACACTTGTGACGCGCGAAGGCTTCAACTTACACTTGAAGTTTCGCACGACCCTCTGATCACTGGATGACCCCATGCCTGCATTACACGCCAGTTCTTTCACAACCCTCAAACTCTCCGTTGCCGCAAACAACACGCTACTAATTGAACTAAACCGACCAGACGTCAGCAATGCGCTCGATACCGTGATGACCCGCGAGTTGCTTGCCATCTGGCAGGCGCTTTATGTGGACGCGGCGCCTTATCAGGTGGTTGTACTCACTGGAACTGGTAGCAAATGTTTCTGCGCCGGGGCTGATTTGAAAGAACGTAATGGCATCTCGACTGAACTGTGGCTGCAACAACATGCGGTGCTCGAACAAATGATGCTGGCAATGTACAGGTGTCCTCTGCCGATAATTGCAGCGATCAACGGCGCCGCCTTTGGTGGCGGATTGGAGCTGCTGCTTAACTGCGATTTTGCATACTGCTGCAGTGAAGCGCGTTTCGCGTTTCCAGAACCAAAACTGGGTTTCATACCCGGCGCCATGGGGACCCAGTGGCTCCCTCGCGCTGTCGGCTTGGCGCGAGCAAAAGAACTCTGCATGACTGGTGCGCCGTTCTCGGCTGAAGACGCGCTCGCTTGGGGACTCGTCAATAAAATTGTGCCGCAGATAAACCTGCTTGCGGCTGTGCTCGACGTTGCGGCAAAGATCCAGTCCGCATCACCACTGGCGGTACGCCAGGTCAAGCAGGCGCTTAATGAGACTCTCGGTAGTGACCTCGAGGGCGGTTATAAACGTGAGATCGAACTCTACAAACGTTGCATCCATGGATCCGATCGAGTGGAAGG
>JAZKES010000126.1:13544-42353 GCA_040386995.1 Pseudomonadota bacterium
AACGTGAGATCGAACTCTACAAACGTTGCATCCATGGATCCGATCGAGTGGAAGGAATTGCGGCGTTCAACGAGAAGCGTGCGCCCAAATTCAGCGGCAGAGGATAGTTGTCATTAACCTCTGTGTTATGACTGGAGCAGAGGCTGCATGATCATGATAGCCCTTAGTTGTATGACCGTAATGAGCATCAACGGCACAATCAGGAATCATCTGGCTCATAGCCGGGCAAAGCCTTACGAGCTGACGAGTTATAACGAGATAGCAAAATACCGTACCACCTTTATGCAATTCACCTTACTCTTGGCACTTCGATTTTCAGATCACGTTTTACGAGATATTTATCCATGCTGATCAACTGCGTCGCATATCAGGAAGGCAAAAAATTACGGGATATACCCGTAGATGATATAAGCGAATACATCAAGCTACCCGACTGTTTTGTCTGGGTTGCGCTAAAAGAGGCAGGCCAGTCCGAACTTGATCAGATGCAGGAAGAATTCGGCCTGCATGACCTCGCTGTGGAGGACGCCCGTTCGGGACACCAGCGCCCCAAGATCGAGGAGTATGGCGATTCACTTTTTTGTGTCATGCATTCCGTCGAGTTGATTAAAGGGGAGCTGGTTGTTGGCGAGGTTGACGTATTTGTCGCCGAACATTATGTGCTCACAATCCGCAACGGCTCCCAGCATAATTTTCTTGCAGTACGCGCACGCTGTGAACGCGAACCCGAGTTCCTCAAGAAAGGTTCAGCTTTCGTTTTGTATGCATTGATGGATGCTGTCGTTGATAGATATTTTCCTGTTGTTGATGCACTTGAATCAGAACTCGACACCATTGAAGAACAAATATTCACAAAAGGATCTCAACGCGTAAACGTCGAACGTCTTTATCAACTCAAACGTAAAGTCGTCGTGTTAAAACATGCAGTCGCGCCGCTGATAGAAGCAGTGGCGAAACTTGATGGTGGTCGCGTGCCACCAATTTTTGCCGACACAAAAGAATATTTTCGCGACGTTCATGATCATCTGCATCGCATCAATACATCGATTGATTCTATTCGCGACACGATCAGCACTGCGATCCAGGTGAGCCTGTCGATGGTTAGCATCGATGAGAACGAAGTAAACAAACGATTAGCCGCATATGCCGCGATTTTCGCAGTTGCTACTGCGTTTGTTGGTATATGGGGAATGAACTTTCAGCAGATGCCGGAACTGGAATGGGAATATGGATATCCTGCTGCATTGGGTTTCATCATCACCGTGTGTGCTTATCTGTATTACAGATTTAAAAAATCTGGATGGCTATAAATTGTTATTTTTCCACCGCTTACAAACCACTCTTCAATCATCAGTTATAAAGCGCAACATTTTAGATAACCACAATCCGAAATTTGTGTGCTACCTTCCATTTAACGATTAATTTTTACCGAACACTCTGCATTTTTTTCGTGCAGTTATTGACAAGAAAAATTTTTATTCGGCAAAAATTACACAGCATTCTCATAATTAAATAAAAAATTTACTGATTTATATAGTTTTTTTCTGGTTGGTACGCACGTTGCAAAGGCTGTAGTAAGCCATGTCCGATTTTCGCTGGAGGACAAATGTGATGAGCGCGATATTCGACCAGAACCCCAGACCGAGTGATCCGTCAGATACTGACGATCCACTAGACCCAATTGAAGAGAATGATCCTGAAGGTGCGATTACGCCCAAGGATCCTGAAGGCACACTAGTCGATCCGCTTGACCCTGATACTGGGCCGCGCGATCCGATCAGTGAGCCTGATGAACCTCACCCATCACGTACATAGGTTTGTCGTACATACATAGCTCTCAAAAGCTCTCGTACTTTCGTGCCTAAACAATTCGTACATAAAGTTTACTTATAAGTAGTTCATACAAAGATAGATAGGAAGATAAGACTGTCGTTTTGCAAGGCAAGGCGAACGTTCTACTCAACGGGCGATGCAAATCACCGAACAAGGAGACGCTCCATGAAAACACTGCTGTTGATATTAACTTTGCTGTCTGGCCCCACTGCCGTTATGTCTGGGCAGACACCATCAAAAGTAGCTTCGGTCGCCCCGGAAATAGCTCAGGAAGTCGCAACACCAACTCAACAACTCGAAGCAGACTCCATAATGCGCGAGCCGTTTGCGATGTTGACTGATAGCTCAGCTCTGCTTTCGGACACTGCTGCGCTGCTGAGTGATCAAGAGTCTGTTGAATGCCTCGCCCGAACGGTTTATTTCGAAGCTAGAGGCGAACCCATTGCGGGACAGATGGCAGTCGCATCAGTGGTACTCGCGCGTGTTGTGAGCGATGAATATCCCGACACCGTGTGTGAGGTAGTAACTGAAGCGCGTAAACCTGGACGTTATCGTTGTCAGTTCACATGGTGGTGCGACGGTCGCCCCGACGAACCAAAAAATGAAGAGGAATATCGTCAGGCGAAAGGCGTAGCAATGTTCGCGATGTTGCTTGGCCCACAGCCCGGCGGCCCGACTCACTTCCATGCCGCAGACATGAAGCCGCAATGGAAATTACAACAAGTCGCCACGATAGGTGGACATGTGTTCTACAACTGATCAACGCGATCAACCGCCATCACTCGATAAATGATGAGGTGTGAAAATGTTGATGACTCAATCGATATCCCGCGGAGAGCCCGCTAAAAAGCCCGATAGAAAATTCAGCAATACGTTTACCACACTAACATTCGCAACTCTGATCATTATTGCTGGAACAACACACGCAGCAGATCGCGTGGTAATTCACTTCGCCGATATCGGCAGCATCACCAGCTGGCACGCGGAAAGCTCTGAAGAACTGTTTGTCGAAAATACCAGCAACCAGTGGTACAGGATTACGTTTTTGCCTCCGTGCCAACAACTGCCATTTGCGATTGGTATCGCGTTTGAGCCTGACAATCTCGGCAATATTGATAAAGACAGCTCAATTGTAGTCGAGGGCGAACGTTGTTATTTCAAGTCGATCGAAGAGACTGTCGCGCCGGTAAGCAAAAAAGCAGCTGAAGAATAATTTTTGTTGGAAGATCGCATAATTGGTAACCAATAAAATTGCGTCGTCGTGACCTCCGCATCCAGGAAAAAATTACACTGCAATTTTCCTCCTGCATCAACTCAGTTGTTGAGCAGCGCCACAATAACAAGCGCCAGTATTAACGAAACTCCTTTCCAGAAACCTACCGGATTACGCTCTATCAATGGTGGTCGGGTTTTATTCAGGAACTCCTGATTAGGCTTTCTCAGATCGTGTGTGAATTCAGATAATTCGTCATACCGTTTAAACGGCTGCGGATGCAGGGCTTTGCGGAGCACATCGTCAATCCAGGCGGGAATTTCGCGATCCTCCGCGAGCGCAGACTGATAACGCAATTTGCCCTGCGCGGTTTTCGTGCGGGATTTTGCGACTTCAGCGCCGTACGGCAGTTGCCCAGTCAGCATCTGGTAGGTTATTACCGCAAGCGAAAACAGATCGGACCGCCATGATCCGGCTTCGCCTAGAAAATATTCCGGCGCTGTATATTGCGCAGTACCGAGAATATCCGGTCGTTCTATAGAAGTGGCAATTTCCGCGATCCCCGCCACTTGCACAGAACCAAAATCAATAATTTTTACTGAACCTGTACTGTCGATCATGATGTTGTCGGGACGCAGATCCTGGTGCAGCATTTCCAGCCGATGAAACGCGCGTAGTCCCTTGGCAATCTGCTCGACAATGTTGCGTACTGCTTCAAGACCAGGATGCGGATTATCAATCATCCACTGGCTGAGATTTTGGCCCTCGACGTATTCGGTGGTGAGATACAGATAATTGCGCTTGCGCGTCTGCGTGAGCGCCCTCAGTACGTATGCACTAGTCATGCGCCGTGCTATCCATTCCTCCATCTGGAAACGCTCCAGATACGCGGCATCGTTACGCAAATCGATGGACGGTATTTTAATTACACATTTGCCAAACTCAGGATCGGTTGCAAGATAGACATGGCTGCGACTCGACGCATGAATCTCGCGCACAATCTGGAAGCCGTCGAACTCCATCCTTGCTTCGAGCAGCGGTGGCAACGGCAGCGCCATCAGCTGCGGATACACTGCGCTACTTTCCAGGCTTGGCAGACTATCCACCCTGATTATCTGCGCAGTCAGGTTATCGTGGCTGCCACGTGAGTATGCCTCTGCAACTATCGCCTGGGCCGCCTGATTTAGATCGCTGTTGTGTTCACCTGCAACCGCGATCATGAAACGCGGCTCAACGAAGTCATATACTCCGTCGGTGACGAGTATGAAGATATCGCCAATCTCGAGCGGTAATACGGCGTGATCAATTTCCAGTTGAGGATTGATGCCCATCGCACGACTCAGATAACTTTTATCCGGCGCAACCCACAGCCGGTGATCGGTTGTCAGTTGTTCAAGCGAATTGTCGCGCAAGCGATAAATACGTGTGTCTCCGGTGTGAAACAGATAGGCCGCCGTAGACTTCAACACCAACGCACTCAACGTGCATACATAACCTTTGTCGTTGTCGTAGCGAAACTGACTTTGGCGTGTCTGCGAATGTAACCAGGAGTTCGTTGCATCGAGCACACGCTGAGCGGATTTTTTTACTGACCAGGCTTCGGACGTACAAAAGTAATCCTCAAGAAAACCCCTGACCGTTGCTTCACTCGCAATCTGGCTGACAGTGCTGCTGCTTATGCCATCAGCAAGTGCTATGGCTATTCCCTTCGATGTGAGCATTGGCTCATCAGGAATATAGACGCCATGAAAATCC
The DNA here is from genome assembly GCA_040386995.1 of Pseudomonadota bacterium. GTDB lineage: Bacteria > Pseudomonadota > Gammaproteobacteria > Pseudomonadales > Pseudohongiellaceae > CAILUG01. Next base: position 18,346 of record JAZKES010000126.1, read on the forward strand.
TGATTGATATCTTTGCGGCCTTTGTCGGAATGTTGGCCGATGGAGATGGATAATTGCCGGGACATGTTGATGCCGAGAGAAAGGTCCCGGCCAAGCTTCTGGCCGGAACTGTAGGGATTATTTCGCTTACTTATTTATAAGTACGTTTCGGCCCGGTTTTGATGTGAGTACTGTACAAGGTCAAACCAGTGAAGGCCAATCCGCCCACGAGGTTGCCAAGTACGGTTGGGATTTCATTCCAGATCAGATAGTCCATGATCGAGAAATCGCCACCCATGATAAGGCCTGACGGGAAGAGAAACATATTCACAACAGAATGTTCGAACGCCATGCCGAAGAACAGCATGATTGGCATCCACATTGCGATGACCTTGCCACTAACGGATGTTGAAATCATCGCGCCAACCACACCCATCGATACCATCCAGTTGCACAATACGCCGCGGATAAAAATAGTCAGCATGCCAGCCATGCCGTATTCCTTGTAACCAACGGTGCGCGATACACCAATACCGGCGATGCGTTGCCCAACGTCATTCGGTTCTGTTGCAAAGCCGTAGGTAAAAACAATGGCCATCATGAAAGCGACGGTAAGTGCGCCGGCAAAATTGCCAACGAATACCAGGCCCCAGTTTTTCAATACGCCACCAATTGTGACGCCAGGACGTTTATCGATAAGCGCGAGCGGCGCAAGCACAAACACACCAGTCAACAAATCGAAGCCCATCAAATACAGCATCGCGAAACCAACCGGGAACAATATGGCGCCAACAATCGCAGATCCCGTCTGCACAGTGACGGTTACTGCAAACACGGCTGCCAGCGCGAGAATAGCGCCAGCCATGTAAGCACGAATGAGAACATCGCGGGTAGCCATAAAAATCTTGGACTCACCTGCATCAACCATCTTGGTAACAAACTCTGAGGGTACTAAATACGACATGATTAAAACTCCCGTGATTTCATAAAGTATTACTGATGAATGCGTTTGATCGTGTGAAGCGTTGTGTACGACAGATTACGAACAGGTCTGCCAATACGTTTGTTATTGCGTCTTTTTTCCTCGCCTTACTTTTTTAAAAACAAAAAAAAAGCCCACGCCAGCTTTCGCTGAACGTGGGCTTCATTACCCTTTTGCATGAGCTCCAGCTTAGCTGGCGCTTAACGAAGAAATATCCACAGAGATATTTCAACAATTAATGCACCTGCAGCCTCGTTGCTGCAGATATTGTGCCTGAAGTGTATAAGAAAATTCCGGCGGTGAATATGCGTAACTACCTGAATCAGCAACAACACCTGACACAGCAGGAGATGCCTTTCGATCCCTTGAATATAGTTACTTGCAATCGCAAGTGCGCTGTGAAAAAGTGCAGATGGTTTAAGTGTTTCGTTGCTTCGCATTTTTGCAGTTGATTCGAAGCAACACGTAATTCGCACTGGAACCGGGCATGACGAGGAGCAGCATTGGTGCGACGTTAAATCGCTGCTTCAAGCGCAAGACACAGTTACATCAATCAACAGGAAACTAGCGAGAATCAAACAGGGAACAGAAAGTTTCCTGACATCATATCCAGGGAGGATAAAGCGTAATGGACTCGATCAATAAACAACAATCTGAACACAATCGTGCTGATCTACAAGGCGCAGCCGCAATTGAGCGCATCAAGGAAATGGCGGAAGAGCAAAATTGCTTTTTCTGCACCGACATAAAATCAGCAGACTCAAGCGGCGCTCGTCCAATGAACGTGCTGCAGGTCGATGCAGATGGAAACCTGTGGTTTCTTAGCGCACGCGACAGCTTCAAGAATCTCGAATTGCAAACCAATCCCGAAGTTAAACTCTACTTTCAGGGCTCAGCACATTCAGACTTTCTCGAACTACGCGGCTACGCTACGGTTTCTACTGACAAGGCGAAAATCAAGGAACTCTGGAAACCCATCATCAAGACCTGGTTCACCGAAGGCATCGATGACCCACGTATTACCGTTATCAAGGTTGCTCCTGTAGACGGTTATTACTGGGATACTAAACACGGCAGCGCGATTGCGGGAATCAAGATGCTCATTGGCGCGACGATCGGCAAAACCATGGATGACTCCATCGAAGGCAAGCTGCGCCGCTGATGCAGGAATTGTTGCAAGCTCAGCCGGGCGCGGCCTGTTTTCCTTCCGGGTTTTGAAGGTGATCGGTTTTTTTGGTGCGCGCTAACAGGTTCCACAGCAACCCTGTATCAACGGGTTTTGTGAGGTGATCATCAAAGCCGGCTTCGCGCGCGTTGAGCTTGTCGGCTTTTTGGCCCCAGCCAGTCAGCGCGATCAGATGAATTTTTTCGCTTTCAGGCAATGCGCGGATCAGCCTCGCCACTTCATAACCATTCATTCCTGGCATACCTATATCCATGAGGATGACTTGCGGGTTGTATTCAGCGAGACAGGCTAGCGCTGCAGGACCGTCATACACGGCATGTGTGGTGTGACCCTTGAGGTTCAGTAATGCACACAGACTTGTTGCGGCGTCCTGATTGTCATCGACGACCAGAATACGCCGCTCGATGTTTGCAACCGCAATCTGTGGCTGCTCTAACGTCTGGCGCGGCATTTCATGCAGCGGAATTCTCACCGTGAATACACTTCCCATGCCTTCGCCTTTGCTGCTCGCACTAATCGTTCCCATGTGCTGCTCGACGAACTGGCGTGACAGCGCAAGGCCGATGCCCAAACCTTCCCCACCCGTATGAACCTTATGTTCCTGCACCTGGATAAACATGTTGAAAATAGAACTCAGGAGTGGCGCAGGAATGCCATAGCCATTGTCTCTTACCTGGAACACCGCTTTATTACCTTCAATACAAGTCATCACGCTGATCTTGCCGCCGGGCGGTGTAAATTTGCCTGCGTTAGTCAGCAGATTCACGATCACTTGCGTAAGACGATCAAAGTCGCCGAATACTGACAACGGATGTTCGGTAACCTGCAGCGACCATTCGTGGTTGCGACTCATTAACAGTGGTCTGACCTGCTCCATCGCTGCTTGTACGACCAGGTTCAAATCGATGTGAGTCGGCTGCAGTTCCACAAGGCCACGACTGATGCGCGACATGTTGAGAAGATCATCCACCAGGCGCACGAGATGGTTCACTTGCCGATGCATCATGGTACGAATACCTTCAACCATGGCGGGATTATTTTTTTCATGCTCAAGTAATTCGATGCCAGCGCGTAACGGCGCTAACGGATTTCTGAGCTCATGGCCAAGTACTGCGAGGAACTCATCCTTGCGGCGATCCGATTCCTGCATTTCGTGTTCGATACGTTTACGCTCGGTAATATCCGTGCTGATGCCCAACACACTTTCTGCCTTGCCTTTGTCATCAAACAGCGGCGCCTTGATCGAAGAATAGATGTGGACGGCACCTTTGACCCAAGCCTGTTCTTCAAATTCTTTCACGTCCCGGCTGTTGAGAATAATGTCGTTATGTTCGACAAAAGCCTCGGCTTCTTCAGCGTTGAATACCGCGGAGATTGGTTGTCCGACCAGATCATCAGCAGAGTGGCCCACAAGTTCTGCATACGCTTTGTTCACAAACTCGAAGTTACCCTTGTCGTCCATCTGATAGATATACGCCGGCACATTGTCGAGTAAGGTCTGCAGGCGGTTATGCATGGCATTGGCAATATCCTCCATTGCTTTGGGTTCCGTGATATCGCGCGCAACACCGATTATCTTGTACGGTGTATGGCTGGAATCGAACAGAAACTTGCCGCTGAGTTCGATCAAGCGCAGCGTTTTATCCGACTTGCGAATAATCCGCGCTATCGCGTGAAAATTTTTACCGGGTCTCATGCCTCTTTGCAGAGATGCCTTCAACGCCGAAAGGTCGTCTTTATAAACGCATGACTCGTAGAACTCGCGGCGGTTTGGCGGGCCTTCCTGACGGGTGTAGCCGAAGATCTCGTACATTCGGTCGTTTTCCCAGATTGCCTTGTCGTCAATCAGGTTCAATTCGAATACGCCAAGATCGGCAGCTTCCACTGCGAGCTCCTGACGCTGTCTGGACGCCTCCACCGCAACAAGCGCGGCGCGCCTCACTCCGCCAAGCCAGCTGATCCATAACCCGGCAACAGCAAACATGCCGAGCCGAATAAGGTCGGTGAAGTTGTCCAGATAAAAAGAATTAAAAGGTTCGAGAAAAAGAAACCAGCCGGCTAGCAGGCAAAGCGCGGTCGAAAACAACGCAGGCCTCGCTCCATATATCGACGCGATAATCGGAGCAAGAACCAGTACAAAGAGAGGTGCATCCGCTTGCAGCCAAGGCTGCAATAAATAGCGTATAGCAACAATTACACAACTGACCACAATGACGAGCAGGTACTCGAGGGCACGGCTGGCACTGGCGTTCAGTCTGTTGTTCACAAGAATTATTTCCCATATCCGTGAGGAGTAAAGTTCATAACTCTACTCCCCTGGATATTCCGAATAATTCGAATCCGTTCGAATTGAATCTTCTGGGACAGCTGTTTTTTCACAATTTCAATCACAAGCAACTACTTCAATCTCAAGCAACCACTTCAATCTCAAATAACTGCGCCTCTTCTGCGGGGAAACTGTCGATGCTTATGGAGCTTCGGCAATCGCCTTCATATTTTTCAGTGCAGTTTCAAACGACGTGCGGCGGCGTGCAATGTCTGCATCTTTAGCTGCCTGGTCGGCTTTGTCGGATTCATCCAGTACCAGCGTGTACAGTAACTTTGATGTAGTGGCAGTGACAGGTTTTGCTTCCATGAAACCATGATACAGGCTGTAGAACTGGCCTTCGGTAACTGGCTGGGTGTAGCCGTACGACAGATCCGTTTTGGCAATGAGTATTTCGAGGATACGGCCACCAGCCAGCGAGCGCACGGTACCCATGCCACCGTCACCAGAGGTGATGGCGCAATCCAGCTTCAGCCATTCGCTGATATCGCAGTATTCGCCTACTTTGGCCCAAACCTCTGCGGCTGGTTTATTGACGTCAATTTCCATTGCGATCGTCACGTAATCTGGTGCGGCAATTGTAGGGGCTGCACCGACTAACATGGCCAGTGTGGTCAATAGTCTCGAAAACCGTTGCATAACTTTTTCCTCTGAAGATGGAGAGATTATTTTTTTGATGGCTGGCAGAAGATCAGACTGACCTGCTTCAACTAACCTCGCGGAGTATAGAGCAGACGTGCATCGGTACAAACTGGTAGCCAGGGGTATCGCAAACAAAAAAGAAGGAAATCTGGCCAGAATTCATGTGAATCTGGCGATGCTGCCCGGAATGAAATGTGTTCGTCATTCACTTTCCGGACTGCCATGAGTCACGACGCAAGAGGCATACATACTGAGTGAGATGAAGCAGTGACGAAGTTAAGTGGGTGTCTCGACAGATTTCCTGCGGATCGATTTTTGTTACGCCTAAAGACAATGACTAACATAGTGGTCAAGCGTGTAACGCCAACCGACGAGGACCTATCAGCAGATCAAACGCATATTGGCAGCACTTTTCATAATTTTTCAAACTGTGGCTAGGGAGAATTGAATGCCTTTAAACCGCGTTGAACCGCTGGCCTCGCCATTACTGCTTCAAACCAACGACTCATGCGAGGTGACTGATCCCAGTTGATTTCACGCTCATAAGCCAATGTAATCGTGAGTGCAGCGATGTCAGCCAACGTAAAACTGTTGCCCGCCATGAAGGTGGATTCCAACAAAAAGCGCTCTGCAGCTTTCAACATGGATAATGCCTGTAGATCGAGCGCTTCTGACCCGCTGCCACCCTTCGTGTTACGCAAACGAAATGCATCATGACTGAGAGCAATGACGTCGGTCAGGAAGTAAAAAAAGCGCTCATATGCAATAGCTTTTTGCCGCAGATCACTTGCTGCCAGAAGTTTTCCAGGCGCTTTTTCCGCAAGGTAGAACAATATTGCATTCGATTGCGACAACACAAATTCCGGCCCTACTCCAGACCGGTCAATGATTGTTGGCACTTTGCCTGCCGGATTCAACGCGAGATGTGCGGGATCCCGTTGTTGTCCACCGCTTAAATCCATCAGAACCACCGTATAAAAAATTTCCGCTTCCTCCAGTGCAATCGACACTCTGAGACAATTTCCTGTTCGCGCACCGTGCAATTCGATTGATTTGTTCATTAGGTCTCCTTAAAACTGAACGTGAATTAGCGATCACCTCTGATATTGATATTTCTATATTCTTCCCGAATATGGCGCTTGATCAGACCACCGACGGAACAGCACACTGGCATTGACACCACCAAATCCGAAACCATTGGACAGTGCATAATTGATCAACAGTGGCCGCGATTTGAGTGCAACCAGATTTAGATCGGCGGCAAGTTCGTCGGGGGTGTTCAAATTCAGTGTTGGGGGAACGTCCTGGTCTCGCAGCGCTAGAACTGTGAATATTGCCTCTATACCACCAGCAGCGCCGAGCGTATGTCCCGTTGCCGATTTTGTTGAAGTGATTGCAACCTGAGACGCTGTTCCAAACAAAGCCCGGATAGCAGCCAGTTCGCTTTTATCGCCGACCTGAGTCGAGGTGGCATGTGCATTGATGTGCTGGACTTCGTCAGCATCGATGCCCGCCTGCCTCAAGGCTTGTTCCATGGCACGACGAGCACCGTTACCATCCTGAGGTCCCGCCGTAACATGGTAAGCGTCCGCGCTGGTTCCGTATCCAACCAATTCCGCAATGGGAGTTGCGCCACGCGCGATCGCATGTTCGAGAGATTCGATCACGAGTATTCCAGCACCCTCACCCATGACAAAACCATCCCGGTCACGGTCAAATGGTCGGGATGCTTGCGCGGGGTGATCATTAAATGCACTAGAGAGTGCACGCGCAGCTGCAAAACCACCGAGACTGACGCGATGCAGCACAGCATCTGTTCCACCGCACACGGCGATATCGGCTTCGCCACAGCGGATGAGTCGCGCAGCATCTCCTATGGCCTGAACTCCTGCCGCACAAGCCGTAACCGGTGCACCCAAAGGACCTTTTAGTCCGTATGTGATCGACACGTGCCCTGCAGCGAGATTGGGCAGGAACGACGGGATGGTGAAAGGGGATAGACGGCCCGGCCCACGTTCGTGTGTAGTTTGGACAGCATTAGCCAATGATCCGAATCCACCGACGCCTGTTCCGATTATCGTCGCCGTACGCATCTGCTCATCCGCGCCTTGTGGTGCCCAGCCAGCCTGCGTCAATGCCTCTTGCGTCGCCATAAGAGCAAACTCAATGAAGCGATCCATTTTCTTGATGTCTTTCAAAGGAACGACTCGCAAGGGATCAAAACCGGCAGCAGAATCCTCCTCAATCGATGGCACGCGTCCGCCAACTTTGCAGCTCACTCCATCAACCAGTTCGGCTGGCAACATGGATATGCCGGAACGACCCTGCAGCAGCCTGCGCCACACCACTTCTACTCCGCAACCCAATGGGCTCACCATCCCCATTCCGGTTATGACAATGCGTTTATTTTCCGTGCTCATTTATTTGCCTCGATTATTTTGCGCTGGAACGCGACTGGGACGTTCCTTTTTGCTAATGACCCAATCATCGAAATTTCGATGGTCCGCCTGGAAACACCGGAATAAAAATCCCCTACTACGCGTCGTGGATTAATTTGTTCAGACATACGTATTCCTCTCGCAGCAGCTATCATGTTGTATATGCAACATTAGCGTTAAAAATTTTTACTTCACGGTCCGCATTTGCAAGTTCTTCGCAATGCTCTTCACCGTATTTACGCCCTCCCTACTCAGAACTTTTTCAGCTCTCACCTGTGCTTTTTTCCACGCGGGAATTGCCTTTCTTAACAATTTATTGCCGGCATCGGTCAACGCAAGAGGCCTGCTACGTCCACTCATCTGCCCCAGAATTTCTTGAGCCCAACCTTCTGAAATAATCAACCGAATGTTACGCGTGAGGGTTGATCTGTCCTGGTGATTGAACCTGCTGATTTCGGAACGGTTAGCGTTACCCAGCCTCGAAATAACAACCAGAAGGGAAAACTGTGGAGAGTTAAGCCCCAATGTCTGAAGCTCTTGGTCGTAGATGCTGGTGATCATTCGGGCAATGAGCCGGGTTCTCATCAATAAGCAATTATTGGCAACTTCTTTGAGTTCTTCTTCTAACATCTCGGTGATTCCCACAGAGCAACAGGCATCGAAATATGTTGCATATGCAACATACTGTCAACGACTTTCATAAGCCAGACAGTTACTGCGCAGCCTGGAAAAACGTAGAAACTAAAATCCGGGCATCTCTGAAACAGGGAGAGACAGGTTATAAAAGCCGATTTCGAGAATTCTGATTTCGACACGAAGCAAAATCTTCGTACGCAAAGCAAGAATTTGCGGCTGTTATCAGGGCTGGAAAGATTCGCTGCTTTTTATCGCGACAACGAGCTTGTTAAAAGCGGTCGCGAAGTTCGCTCATCCCAACACGGGTAGCTGACTATCCAGAAATGCCGGCAATTCCGCGATGGAATCAATCACGTAATCGGGCCTGATTCCCGAATGGTTCACAAGCGCTTCGCGATACTTGCCGGTTTTAACCAGTATGCCGCGCAGGCCATAGTTCTGTGCACCGCCAATATCCGAATCAATATCATCACCAACAACGGCTACTTGCTCGGGAGGTAATCCAACAGAGGCCAGGGCCTGCAGAAAAAATTCCGGCGCCGGTTTGCCAATGACACGCGCCGACTGGCCACTCACAAATTCGAGAGCTGCAACGAAGGCACCGATGTCCATACAAAGACCCCCTTCAGTTTCCCAATAGCGGTTACGGTGCAAACACACCATTTTGGAGCCGCGCATCAGCATATTGAACAAATCGTTGAGTAGTACGTAGTTCCAGCGGTCCCCTATGTCGCCGATCACGATTACATCAGGTGCAACCCTGTCCTCCCGAAAACCGAAAAAAGAACTTCTGATATTGTCATTCACAAGAAAATAACAACGAGGTGAACCGAGCGACTGCAGGTACTGCACGGTGGCAGTGACGGCCGTGAAAATTTCTTCGGCGTGCGCCTTGATGCCAAGAGTGTGAAGCTGCGACAGCAGTTGTGCCGGGGTGCGTGTGGACGTGTTGGTGATAAAACGAAACGGGAGCCCTCGGCCTCGCAATTCCCGCAATGTTTCCAGGGCGCCAGGAATAAGCTGGTTGCCGATGTAAAGTACACCATCCATGTCGAGCAACAGTCCGGAGAAGGGCATTTCAATCATGACAACAACCTCGCAAGGTTCACTAACAAGCAAAATGCCAGCACTTCCACCATCCAATCTTTGAGAAAAAACTGCATAATTCAGGCCACGAGCGTACAAAAACTCGCACCTTATTCTCTGCCTGCACTTTGATTTTAACGGGCAAGGGTTCTATTCTTGCAACACTTTCGCAATATATTTCTCTCGATATTTTTTCCTCGCCCTCTGCCGGGCCCTGCTTATGAAATAGTGTTCATGAAATACCATAAGCCACACCTGCCTGCCTTCAGTCCGCCAGTGCGCGGCCGTGGTGCACTCGACAATCCGTCGGGGCGATTCGAAGAAAAACGGCTCGAAAAAGATGCTGAAACGTTCAATGCACTTCTCGAAGTTGGCGAGGAAGTATTTGAAAAGCAGATTCCAACGCAGGTCTTTCGCGATACCTCACGCACAATTGTCACTAGCAACGACAGCCCGGATGTCGGCATGGATTTCACCGCAAATCCTTACCGTGGCTGCGAACACGGCTGCATCTATTGTTTCGCGCGGCCCACTCACGAATACCTCGGCATGTCGGCAGGACTCGATTTCGAAACGAAAATTTTCGTCAAACATGAAGCGGCAGCACTGCTGCGCGACAAACTAAGTTCACGCTCGTGGCAGCCACACGTAATTATGTTCAGTGGCATAACGGATTGTTATCAACCACTCGAAAGAAAGTTGAAGATCACACGTGCATGTATGGAAGTGCTGCGGGATTTCGGTAACCCGGCCGTCATCATCAGCAAAAACCATCTCGTGATGCGCGACGTGGATATTTTTCAGCAGATGGCTGCGCGTGATCTGATCGGAATCAGTCTTTCGGTAACGACTCTCGATCCTAAACTGTCGCGTCTGATGGAACCACGCGCTTCTCGACCCGAGATGCGTTTGCGTGCGATTGAAACTCTCGCACGAGCCGGGGTGCCTGTCGGCGTAATGATTGGCCCGGTGTTGCCTGGTCTCACGGATCACGAAATTCCGGCCATTCTGAAAGCTGCAGCAGATGCGGGAGCGCGCTCTGCAGGCTATGTCATGCTGCGTCTGCCCTATGGGGTAAAAGATTTATTTCAGAACTGGCTGACTGAGCACTTTCCGGATCGCGCTGAAAAAATTCTCCGACGGTTGCGTGAGATGCACGGCGGCAAACTTTACGACAGTGAGTTTGGTCACCGCATGCATGGCTCTGGTCAACATGCGGAGCAGATCGAAACGATGTTCAACGTGTACTGCAAACGGTATGGCCTGACAAAACCTGCCAAATTATCGACAGCGCATTTTGATCGAGGAGCTGGAACCGGCCAGATGGGATTGTTTTGAGTTAGTTAACTTGCGCTTAACATATGGTTGTAAACGTTAGTACGAGTCAAGAAAATTTCGGTGCGCAAATTAATGCCAATTACCAGTTATTCCTGATGTGTAGAAATTTTCCGCTTGGTAAGCTGGCTTCCTTTACAAAACTTGAAACACAATAGGTGTTCATTTCCAGATTGAAAACTGCGTTAACAGGAGTGACGTATATGCAACAGACAAAGGTGGTCTTCAAAACGGATTTCAATGTTATTGCCGGCAATGCGCGTTCGCAGGCGGCAGTCATGGTGCTGCCACCTGGTGAGTCCGAGGGCGGCACAGGCAATCGCCACAAAGGCAGTGACCAATGGCTCTATGTTGCGTCAGGCGAGGGATCAGCCACTATCAAAGGCCATGCACACAAATTACATCCAGGCACACTGCTGCTCATTGAGCACGGTGAAACACACGAGATAAAAAACACCGGTGATGTTCCGTTGGAGACACTCAATTTTTATGTGCCTCCGGCTTACGCGGAAGATGAAGAACCACTACCTGCTGGCAAACCGTAAGGTACTGGAAACTGGTTATCACGTCGTCTTAGTTCCGAGTTGGCACTTGTCGAAATTGCAAACTCAAAAATCGGGTATGCAGGTTTGGCAGACTTGCAGTTGAATCGCTAATATCCATTAGGTTATCTGACGTTGACTGATCGCATTTTTTCCGTTCCTTTCGTAATTTGAAGACAGTCCGCAACTTTGATTGAACAATAAAAATCCAGCAATTTTCATAAGGAAAGTTTCTTGAATATCGGCAAGCTCCTACCTGTAACTAGTTGTTTTCTTACGATTGCATTTTCTGTGATCTTTTTTTCTTCCGCACATGCACAGGTTGTCTCTGCGCAACAGGCTGCGCAGGACACGGAAATACAAAATTTGCTGCTGCTTGAGCCTGCTTTCGGCATTTCGTTTGGATATGTAGAGAAAGATACAAATCCGGGCGGCGGCAAGTATTTGTGCGGTGGCATGACGACAAATGAAGCGCGCACCGCCGCAGGAGTGGTGAGAAGTGCGTTTGGAAAAATGCCGTCACCTGCACTCGCGAAGGCCCAGTTGAAATACATCATTCTGTGTAGTCGTGCGGAGGTTTCTGGTCAGGCGATTGGTGGCATTCCTGTGCCACCACTGAATTTGTTGATGCTCGCGATGAAAGGCTCACAGTCGGATGGAGAACATCTGACGTTCCACGAGCTTTACCATTTGCTTGAGTATCGGTTCAATACCTTTAGCGATGCAACCTGGCAAAGTCGTTTTCCATCTGGCTATGCCAACAGTTATGCCGGTCATGCAACTCTGTCATCGATCGGCAGTGGGCAAACAGGTTTTTTGAACAGTTACTCCGAAACCTTTCCGCACGAGGATCGTGCTGAGTTATTCAGTTCCCTTTTACTGGAAGCGCCCAAGGTTGCTGCACAGATCAATAGCAAAAACGATACGGTATTAAGAGAGAAGGTGATATATCTCGTCAACAAATGGAATCCCCTACTCGGGATCGCACTGCCTTTTCCGAGATAATCTTTGGGTAGGTAAATTCAACAATGCGTGTCCATCGCTCGCATTTCCCTGAGCATTATTCATCAAACCTGAAGACCCTATTGCACGTGAAGTACTTGGCGTAGTTCTCAGGCAACAGGGCCCAACAACCTAAATCCTGCCCATCAGCACCAGAACAAGCAGAATTATCACAATCAACCCCAAGCCACCGCTTGGTCCGTAGCCCCAGCTTTGACTGTGTGGCCAAGCGGGCAATACACCCAGAAGTATCAGAATCAAAACGATCAGAAGTATGGTTCCAAGTGACATGTAAATCTCCTTTTCAAATACTATTGATGCAAACATTCCGCATCGCCGCGTCTCCATAACGTGGTGATGTCATTCTGGGCTGAAATTGCGGAGAACAAAAGCGTTCGTTTGAAGCTCAAGCACAGCTGTTTAACCTGCGAATACGGAGAACTGTGTGATTTATTCTAAAGCGGCCTTTGAGTGTGAAGCTGCGCGAGAAATTCTGGCAGTGCAGCACCGATGATAGATCCCGCAAGAAATTCGGCAGCAAGATCAGTACGACCACGCGAACGCAGGCTCGCATAAACATGCAGTTCAAACTGGACCCGCAAACTTTCGCATTCGGCGTTACAGTCGAGGGAAGACAGTAAAAACATCAGGGCTTCTGCAGTGGAAAATCTGTTGCCGTCTTGTTTCGCGCGCAACCAGTAACGACTGGTGCCAGTCATGGGCAGGCTCACGAGTCGCCCCCAACGTCCAACCTCGCGAGCCATCGCTGCGGTTTCATTCCACAGACCATCCAACAGAACAACCTGCACGCCGCTGGCCACCGCTTCAGCGGGTGCGGGTCTACCATGCGGATGCAATATCCAGAGTTCACGCTCCGGAATCGCCACCTCCGCGACCGTTGGCGGCTGCCGGGAATTCCAGCTATACACGCGGCTGTCTGGAAAAAGTCGGGTAATCAGATTACCGGTGCTACTAGGGCGAATAAGCTCGCGTGGATGGCTCAGCAAAGTTATTTTCAGCGGACAAGGAATGTCCTGATGCGCGCCACAGATACACCAACGTGGCGGCATATGACAACGCAGGCAACGGATGGTGGGCTTGAGAACAACACTGCGCATGAGAGGAAAACAATCGTGAGAAAGGCGGCTTTCTACCATCAATCGGCGCGCGAGTCTTGGCCACTTTTCGGCATCACATTGGTGCATTAACCTGTATTGCAGGTTGAGGGGACGCAGGGCCGCCATCAACTTCCCGAAATTGCATTTTTGCTGCACGTTACGGCGCGTTTTTAACAATCCGTTAACGAGCCATAAACCGTTATCCAACAGTTAATTAGGTCGAGTCGACGCCAAACTGCTCTAGTATCCGCAGCCGTGATGTATGGAGCGAATCCTTTGCTCCAGTGTTTATATTCAGGAGTGGGGAACAGTGCCGAAGACTTTTAATATCAAAAAATTGCCGCTGGCCGTAATGGTCGGCGCTATCGTGGCGTCGTCAGTGGCGTCATCGATTGCCGCCGCACAATCGGGCCCTACGGCTGAAGAAATTATCGTGTTCGGCCGCAACACCGATCTGGTCGGCCAGGCGCAAGCTGCGAGTGAAGGCTCGGTTAGCGGCGCTGACCTCCTGATGCGCCCGATGTTCAAGACGGCCGAATTGCTGGAATCCATGCCCGGCATGGTTGCGGTGCAGCACTCTGGCAGCGGCAAGGCCAACCAGTATTTCCTGCGCGGTTTCAACCTTGACCACGGCACCGACTACACCGCTATCCTCGATGGCATGCCCCTGAACATGCGTTCACATGGCCACGGCCAGGGTTATCTTGATGTGAACGGCCTGATTCCCGAAACCGTGGAGCGTATCGATTACCGTAAGGGACCCTATCGAGCCGATCTCGGTGACTTCGCGATGGTGGGTGCCTCTTTCATCAGCACTATCGACTCACTTGATAGGTCATTTGTTTCTGCGGAAGCGGGCGAGAATAACTGGCAGCGTTATGTCGGCGGCACCAGTGTCGACGCAGGTGGCGGCACACTCACCTTCATCGGTGAACTGAAACAGTACGATGGTCCGTGGCAGAGTCCTGAAGATCTGGACCATAAAGCGATCTGGGCAAAATATCTCAGAGACACCAGCTTCGGCCGCGCCTCTGTAACTTTGTCAGGCTATGACGCGACCTGGAACCCAACTGAGCAGGTGCCAGAGCGTGGCATCGGCACTGCTGCATGTCTCGATGCGTTCTGCTCACTCGATCCTACTGCCGATGGTTCCACCAAACGCTGGATATTGACCACCGGTCTCGAAGGCAACGACTGGGACGCCAACCTCTACGCGCAGACCTACGACTGGGACATGAAGTCGAATCCTACCTACGACTTCCAGCTAGGCCAGTTCGACAAACGCTGGACCGTGGGTGGCAGCGCCAACAAGATGCTGATCGACAACAGCAATCTGGAATTCAGGGCAGGCGGCAATTTCCGTTATGACGACGCCGAACGCGTGGGTGTGTCCCACTTCAATCAAGGCATATTTGTCGAAGAGAACGCCAATAACGAAATTACCGAGGGTTCTGTTGGCGCGTTCGCCGAAACCACCTGGCATGCGACGGATGACTTGCGGGTAATGGGGGGCGTGCGCGCCGATTATTATGATTTCGATGTCACGGCATTTAATGCCAACAGTGCTGAGGGCAACGAAACAGATTCACTGGTTTCACCCAAAGTCGCGCTCGCATACACGTTAACCGACAGCCTCGAACTGTACAGCAGCTGGGGCAAGGGTTTTCACTCCAATGACGCACGTGGTGTAGTCAACACAACCGACCCATTGCCCGGCCTTTCTCCAGGCACAGGATATGAAGTGGGAGCACGTACCACCGTTGGTGATTTCAAATTTACGGCGGCCTACTGGTGGCTCGACCAGGACAGCGAACTGATTTTCGTGGGCGACTCCAACGCGGTGGAACCTAAAGGTGCATCTGAGCGTGAAGGTGTTGAATTAACAGCCTTCTGGCAACCGCTGACATGGCTTGGTATTGATGCGGTCTATACGCAAAACGATGCGCAATATATCAACAATCCGGAGGGCGCTTACGTTGAAAACGCTCTTGAGGAAGCGGCACAAATCGGTATCTCTGCCTCAAAAGACAACTGGGACATCAGCCTGCGCGCACGTTACCTCGGCCCCTACGCATTAATGGCTGACAATTCCGAGCGTGCCGATCCTCTTACCACAGTGAATCTGCGTGGCGCCTATAACTGGGATTCCCTCACAGTGTTTGCGGAGGTCATCAACCTGACCGACAGCGAAGACAAGGAAATTGTCTATTTCTACGAAGCCGTGGTTCCGGGTCTGGATCCCGTTAATTTGTCTTCCGAAGACATCGACTGCAGCGCAACCAACTGCCGGCTGAGTCGTCAGACTGCGCCCCGTATGCTCCGCGTGGGTGCAAGTTACAAGTTCTGATATCTTCAGTGAGCGCTTGATCAAGGGGAAGCCCCTTCCCCTTGATCCATTTTTTCCTGCCCGATCCTTGCTGTCTTCCCAGCGCCCTTCTACCATTCAGTTCACGACTTCAAGTTCCATATTTGCAAGTCTGTTACCGACAAGAGTTATTAGATAACCAATGTCCACCGATGCCGGTTACTCTTTCTGTTATTTAACTGAATTGATATAGCAGATGAACTCGCCAATACACCGCAAAATCTACGCGTTGCTGACGTAGTTCCAGCAACTGATTAGCGAGTGCTTTCGTGAATCATTGGAACATCATCTATCGCTGTGCTGAAGCACACAGCAACCATTACCTGCAGCATAGACAGACAGGCGCATTTTACGTTTGCCACAACGAACTGCGCGGCAATAACGCGTCGGAATCTCGCAATACTGAACACGACTCCCGCACAAGAAATTCAAGTCTCGAATCGGGACATTGATGCAGGTACAGAAGTTCCCACCAATTCTAGAATTCACGCGCCGGAAAAAACAGTAGTGCAATCATCCGTGAGCTGACGCACAATCCTCGTCAGGCAAAGTTCTGGCACTGACAAAACCGGGATAGAAAAACAGGCAGCGAATGTTTTACCATTCTGCTGCTCCAGTAAGGAACTACTGGCAGCTGGTGATTATGTAAGTCACTGGTTTGCCGCAGGGAGGATCGCAATGTCCAGTAAAGCGTCCAACAGCATGTCTAATAAACTACCCCGCATTGAGCAGTGGTACGAACATCTGGATAAAGGCCAGCAGTTCCAGGTTATTGCTACCGATCAGGACACGATGACCATTGAAGTGCAAAACTTCGATGGCGACACCGGTGAATACACCTTCGCCGAATGGCGCGAGCTCGAAATCCTTGAGTGCTCGCAACCCGATAACTGGTCGGGCGCTTACGATATCGCCGAACAGGACGATCTCGGCACCGAAGTTACCGATACTGACCAGAACGACTGGGATCAACCCACAAAAGAGCTTACGTTTGCCGACGATGGTGATCTGCGAATCGTCGATGATTATGGCGATGGTTTTATGGTCGAATCATCCATCGAAGGCAACTATCACGATGGCCCCCTCACCAACGGTGCGCCTGACGAGGCTACCAGAACTCCCATTGGCATCGTCGATGAACAGTTCAATGACGACTGGCGTGCTGAATATTCCGAAGACCCGCATTCAGGATTATGGCGCGTCGATATCTACGACAATGACGTTGCGGTGTGGAGCGAGATCGAACTCGATTCTCTTGCAGATGCCAGAGTGTCGGCCCGCAATTTCTATGAGCAGGCGTGACGATAAACTGCGCATGAATTAGCAACTAATCAGAACAGAATCTTCGGGTGCAAAACAGAGTCATCAGGTCAGAACAGAATCACAGGGTCAGGACAAAGTCAGCGCGTCACGACAACACCAGCGCGCTTATCCTGATTCGAACAAGCCATGCTTGACCAACCTTCCCTCTATAGTCATAAATAGAACAGTTCGCCTGGCAACGTAATCACACGCTGTGCAAGTTTCCTTTTATGTGCCGGTCCTTTTGCGAACAATCAGCCGAGGAGCAAACAATGCCGACTTATAAGAGCACATCTATCAGCAAGAGCCCATTCATCAGCCCGTTCAATAGCAAATTCAATAACACTTTAAATGCCGCTGTTAATTTCACACCGATAATCAAACCCCTGGCGTTAACCACAACCTTTCTGGTTGCCTGGCTCGGTAACATTGCATTTGCGCAGCCACCACGCGCCCCAACGCCGGCTCCCGTGCCGGGCGAAGTGACCATGGCGCGACCTACCGACGCCGAGGTCGAGCAGGCACAAGCCAGCCTCGCTACATTCCTGAGCGGTTTGGACGCTGACGACAAACGTATCTTCGACGCCTACCCCTATCTGCTTGAAGTACGACCACCCGGTATCAACACCGCACTTGTGCCGAACCTTTCACCGAACTTTAACGAAAAACACGCGGCCAACGTTGCAGTCGCCAAAGCGGGCGATATCGATGTGTTGTTCATGGGTGATTCGATCACCGACTTCTGGCGCAACGAGACTGGTAACTTTGCAGGCAAGCCGGTGTTCGATAAATATTTCGGCAACATGAAAGTGGCCAATTTCGGCATCGCGGGCGACACCACTCAAGGTGTGTTATATCGTTTGCAGAATGGCGAAGGCCAGGGTTTCACACCCAAGGCTGTCATGTTGATGATTGGTACCAACAACACACGCACACACAGAGCCGAAGAAATTGCTGAAGGTGTTGGTGCGGTAGTACTTGAGTTGAAGAAGAATTTTCCGGGTGCAAAAATTTTGCTGTTGGGCATTTTCCCGCGCAGCACACCTGACGATCCCGTGCGCGCAGAACTGGCGCAAATCAATTCGATAATTGCCAAGCTCGACGATAACCAGCAGGTTTTCTACAAGGATATCGGCGCTGTTTTTCTCGATGCGGAAGGCAAAATTTCACCTGAGATCATGACGGATGGCCTGCATCCTACTACGAAGGGTTATGAGCTGTGGGCCGAAGCAATCAAGCAACCGCTTGCGGATTTGCTCTGAGCAAAAACAGTATTTGCGAAGCGCCAGGTTACAGCACCTGACGCTTCGCAATTTTAATTGCGTTTGAAGGACTTACTCATTCAGCCAACTTGTTTTTTGATCCACGCCACGTATGTGTCCATCCACTTCTGCAAGAACTCTTTGCTGCCCTCGCCGATGTTGCCGTTATCGTCAAACAAACCCTCTTTGACATGCACAAACGCTTCAGGCTGGCCCATGGTGGGCACATCAAGATAAGCCAGCACATTACGCAGATGCTGCTGTGCCATTGCTGTTCCGCCTGATCCTATTGACGCACCAATTACTGCACCGGGTTTACCTGCCCATGCACTCTGCCCGTAGGGTCTTGATGCATGATCCAACGCATTTTTCAGCACACCAGGCATTGACCTGTTGTATTCGGGCGTCACAAACAATAAACCTTTTGCAGCCAGAATTTCGGATTTCAAACGTTTGACTGCCGCAGCAGGCTGTCCGTCGTCGTCCTGGTTATAAAGCGGCAGATCACCAATCTCCAGTTGTTTAAATGTGAAGTCGGCGGGTGCGAGCTTCGCAATGGCGGTGGCGAGTTTGCGGTTGAACGAATCCTTGCGAAGGCTGCCGACGATAACTGCAATTTGATAGTTGCTCATGAAGATGTCCTTGTCCTTGGGTTAAATATGAGTGTTTGAAAGATTTCTACCTTGGCAGGTGGTCGGGAGAATACCAATATCCCGATGGAAGCTCCACGCCTGTCAAACCTGAAAACACATGACAATCAGGATACCTGTATTTTATGTTTGCGCTCGCGGTGTTCGCATAAGAGAATCTGATTGTTGCACCACCGGAGCCAGCCATGAGTATCAAGTTATACGCGCATCCATTTTCATCGTATTGCCAGAAAGTGTTGATCGCCTTTTACGAAAACGCGATTCCTTTCGAATATTGTTTGCTGGAGCCTGGCCAGGATCAGGTGCTGGCAGACTTTGCTGCGCGCTGGCCCATCAAACGTTTTCCAGTTTTGGCCGACGGCAAACGCACGGTGTTTGAGGCAACCATCATCATCGAATATCTCTCACTGCATTATCCGGGCGCTATCAAGTTACTACCGGCTGATCCCGATACCGCGCTCAACGTCAGAATGCTGGATCGCTTTTTCGACAACTATGTCATGACACCGATGCAGAAAATCGTCACTGATAAATTACGCCCTGAGCAGGATTGGGATAATCACGGTGTCGGTGAAGCAAGAAAACTGCTCGATACTTCCTATCGCTGGCTGAACGACACATTGAAAGGTAAGGAATGGATGGCAGGAAATTCGTTCAGCCTGGCAGATTGTGCGGCGGCACCATCGTTGTTTTATGCGGACTGGGCGCATCCGATCGCCGAAGAATTTGGTGAGGTTCGTGCTTATCGTCAGCGCCTCTTGGCCAGACCTTCCGTTGCTCGTGCTGTGGATGAAGCGCGCCCGTATCGCCAGTATTTTCCGCTTGGCGCACCCGACCGGGATTAACAGCATGTTATCGTTGATGGCGTGACGGTGTGTATATCAGTGGTGTGAGCGCCACTCGATACTCACACCGATCTTCATGAGTTGACGCTATCATGAATTGACGCTACTCATGAGTTAACGCCGCTCGCGACTTAACGCCACCCTCCGTTTGTTGTTCTCATCACTCGACAAATATTTCCCGAAACGAAATAAAAATCGATGCGATGAACATCGGCACTGCAACCAAAAAGCCGAGCCCTAGTGGAATTGCCGCGACGATTGTTAATACGATGGCCATGATCATATAAACCAGCAGCGGCAAGATATTGCGCAAGCCCGCGTTAAATGAAAGTTTGAACGCATCAATGACGCCGATATCACCGAGCATTATCAGGGCTGGCGAAAACCATGACGCAGCGTAGACCGGGATCATCAATACAAACATGACCAGCATCCTTAAACCAAAACCCGCGAAATTTTCAGGGTTGGATATCTGCGATGCATCACCACTAAAAAGCTGAAAAAACACAGATCCAAAAACGAGCATCACCAGAACCAGCGAAATCGCAACTACGAGCAAACCGCTTATTATCAAGGATCCAACTCTATTGCCAAACCCGGCGAACAGATGACGGACTTGCAGATCTTTTCCTTCGTGTAGATCTTTACATCCGGCCATGAGTCCCGCAGACCACACTGGCGCGAGAAGACTGCTGAATATAGCCACGAACGGAATCAGGTTAATACCAACCACAATAACGAAACCAACAATACACACCACAACCCACTGCAAAGGCGCTTTTCTGAAATAGCCAAATCCATCCGCCAACCATCCTGCTCCCCTGCCCGCCGGCACAACGTTGGGGTGATGAATAGCATAGATATCAGAATTTTCGGTTTGTATGGGGTCATTCATAGCGACAGCCTCGGTTAAGCGTGGTTTTTATAATTCTTTTTTGTAGTACAAATTTGTAGCACAAAAGAGGTGATGATTTATCCGTCACCAATTTCTTGCTCATTATCCAACGTAAATGCTGCTATTGACTATCCGCGCTGCCACGGAAGGATAGTGAGTGGTCAGTGATAAGTAGTTCACCCCGGCGAGTCAATTTGAAACAGTCACCAAGGTAGAAATTTATGTGATGAGATGGCTATTTCTGAAGTGCTTTTGCTCACCATCACTAATGACTTATTTTTCTGCTCTTAAATAGCAAATAATTTTATGGGAAAGGAAACACAACACTCATAAACGCGGCGATTGCTCTAATAACCACCAGAATGAACACAACAATTCAGATCGTATCTTTTATCTGGACGCATCAGGTCGGCATGTTTATTCTTGGAGCCGTAACCAACTATCATTTGACACGAAAACCCTGAGATTTATGGCCAAATTGCGATTATTGACATGGCTGGTGACGCTGTTTGCAGTGATGCTGCCAATGGTTTGCAGCGCACAAAGATTTCGCCGGGCAATTGAGAACAACGTACCACCTGCGACGGAATTTGTTGCTGCTCGTTTACACTTCGGTACCAACGGTGCGATCGGGCATATGGGCTGGTCGCACAACTATCCGGATTCTGATCAGAACCTGAACGAGTTTCTTGAGCGTGCCACCGGCATCGACCTTGAATTGATGTCATATCGAATCGTGGAGCTTGGCGAGCCTGAAGTATTCGATTATCCGTTCGCCTATATTTCCGAGCCCGGCGAGATGGAACTTACGGAGCAGGAAGTATTGAACCTGCGGCAGTTCATCACCAATGGTGGCTTCATTTTGATGGATGACTTCGATGGTCCCGACCAGTGGGCACAGATGCGATCACAGATCCTGCGCGCATTTCCCGAAAACGATTTTGTTGCGTTGACGATTGATCACAACATCTTCCATACCCACACCGATCTCGATGGTTTTGAAGATATGGCCGAATATGTTCCAGGCGGCGCAATCACCTACTACGGGCTATTCGATGAAGATGGCAACATCACCATTCTTGCGGGCCACAACAATGACCTTGCCAACTTCTGGGACTGGTACGGTGACGGTTCGATGCCACTCATGCCGTCAACGGATGCGTTCCGGCTGGGTACCAATGCGGTGATTTATTCTTTCACTCATTGATTCTTTCGCGTGCAGAAATTCTTGAAGCGCGACGATGCGAAATTCGCAGCTCCGTTGGCACATCAATAGCGAGCCCCTCGCCGCGCTGGCGTCTTAAACCGAATGAATGATCTACTTTATTTGCACATAAAATTGGCTGCGTCGTCAGTACTACCATCGCCTTTATAAGTTGCGACTTGTGGAACCGGACATAGCAGTCTGGTACGCACCGTTTTGCCTTCTACGATTTTTGCTGCGGCAATCGTCTCTGGAACCTGATCATTTTCGACCCAGTTTTCGAGTGCCGTAAGCATATCAAACTGATCAGTGCCGACGCCGCCACCGCAGTGATTCATGCCGGGCACCATGAAGAGGCGGTAATTGTCGAGCACAGGTTTCTCACCCATCGCTTCCAGCACATCTTCGTAGTAGGCAAATGTGCTGCCAGGAGAGATCTGCGGGTCGGCCCAGCCGTGATAGGAAATGATTTTACCGCCGCGAGAAAAATAGGGTTGCAGATTGGTGTCCATCGCGTCCAGATCAGTGCTCGCTGCCCGGGTTTTGTCGATGTCTGAATTCCAGTTCAGCGTTTTAAAATCCCAATCGGGATTGTTGAACACCACAAACTTGAATAAATCCACGCCCGGCCCGAATGGTTGCGCGCCAGCCATCGTGTTCCAGCCAAGCTCACTGCCAGCGGAAAATCCCGCAACCAGTTCTTCACCTGTGGCGGTATGTTTGACGGGTGAATAAAGTACTTTCGCTGTTTCAACCTGCGCAGGCGTCAAACAATCAGCGGCATCACCTGCTTTGCACTGCACAACCTGCGGATCGAACAAACATTCTGCTGGATCTTCGATCACGCCATCTACTACACCATCGATTGAATCACATGCAGAAATCGCTGCCGTATTGAGTACCGCAAACTTCTCGCGTGGAATCGCACTCTCAGGTGTTTTCGCGACCGCCTGTCCTACGTGCACAGTCAGCAGCGCACGTCCCGACCAATTCAGTCCGGGTGAACCTGCTACTACGCCGTCATAATCAGCCGGGTATTTCTGCACTGAAACCATTGCCTGCCTGCCACCAGCTGAACAGCCAACAAAATAGGCATGCTCAGCATCGTTACCGTAAAACGCGGAGGTCAGTTCCTTACCCTTCACGGTCATTTCATGCACGGCGCGATAACCAAAATCGACAAGTTTCTCAGGATGACCCAGTGCAAAACTTGCACTGCCACCTTCATGCCCAGTGTCTGTGCTTGCCGTGGCGTAACCACGGCGCAAGCCATCTGCAAGTGCAGCGGTAGCAATCGACCCTGTCCAGCCGCCATTACCAACACCCTGGAATTTGCCGTTCCAGCCAGATGTAGGCAGCCAGACTTCTATCTTGATATCAGAATCACTGGTGGGCGCGACGGTCGCCTGCACCCGGCAAAATGCGGGTAGATTTGCATACAACGCTGGTTCTCTATCGGTGCCGGGAAGTGCACCGGCCGCAACAGTTTCGGCGAGAGTAACAGTTGTATCGGGCAGCGCGAGTTTGCCGAGATCTTCACATGTAGCGCCGAACGCAGTTGCGGGAAGTGCAAAAATTGCGAGCAGGCTGCTCAAAACGTGGACGTGTTTTTTTTGTTTCGACCCGAGCTTCATCGTCGACTTCCTCAGTGGCTGATTATTGTTATGAGTAGCAGCAAGGAGGGTATTACAGGTTTATTTTTCCGAGCTGCGAATTATTATTTTTCCAGCATGGCAAATCATTTCTGCAATCAAGTTAGCACACGATTTAGTGGCGGCCAATCAACACAAAGCGTATTACCTAAACGTATTGGTTAAAAAAACCGATTGGTTATGGGGTAAGCCGGTTGATTTCAGGGCCAACACGGCACTGCGGAAACGGGCCATAGAAATAGATTGAGAACAATCGCGACATATCCCGATTCAGGACGGATATAACCAGTCCTTCCTGTTATGCAGGATTGCTAAAGACTAAAGGGAATAACCGCTAGCGACAAATGGCGCGAGAAACTGGGCAGACCGGATTTCGGTTTTGGCATAAGGCTCGCCAAAAAATTGGGACATCACTTTTGCCTCGCCGGGGGAGACCGGAGTAAATGAGAAGTAGATGTCCCGAAGCGTTCCCAAGCCAGAACGTGTTGAGCTCTAGGTTGAGCTCAACTTTGAACTCTACAATGCCGTCACACTGAATTTTCCAGTCATGTCGCTAATGGA
>JAZKES010000126.1:42453-74902 GCA_040386995.1 Pseudomonadota bacterium
ACTTTGAACTCTACAATGCCGTCACACTGAATTTTCCAGTCATGTCGCTAATGGAAATTTGCAAATAGCCTTGTGCAGCTTTTGCTGCATCAACCAGCAACTTGGTCGCATCAAACTGCCGACCCAGCTCCGTACGAACATCCAGCATGATGCGCTCCAGAATTTCTGTACGACTTTCGTCGCTACGTTTCTGCAGACTGTCGGCAATTGTCAGCACTTCTGCATTTGAAGCAGCAAATACATCTGCTTCCTGCTGAGAGTCAGCTCGATCCTGCGCAGCAGCATCAGCAAATACGGCACCGCTCAACAACAGTGTGCCAACCAATAGTGAATTCAAGATAATTCGTGCTTGCATTTTTCGCTCCTTAAAAGTTTATGATCCAAAACAAGATTTCTGTTTTATAGACACACCTAGGCAACTGATATGCCAACTTTTTAAACAGCTTAAAATCAATGAGTTACACAACATTTTCACGAACAATCACTATCACACTGAATGTTTCGTCGCCAAACCTTGGCGAAAATAGCTACGCGAAAAATAGTGCTCAATGAAATAAATGCTGGAGAGTTATTTTTACTTCTGGAATGACCAGATGAAATTTTACGAACAAGAAACCACTTCAAGACTATCGTTAACCGTGGTGCAATTTAGCTAGCGCCCCGGGTGTCATGATTGGCATCAATGAGCGTATATGACGAAATGAAAAAACATCGATGCGCAGAAACGAGTGATGTTAAAACCACGCGAATGACGTGATGCAGGTTAATTTTTTTCGAGATGAGAGCGAAAAAAAATGCGCGTAGAAGAAGATGATCACGCAGCGCCATATCAAATGACGGGCGGGGAATTTCACCAGAATTGAGACAAAACACTTGTGATCGAAGAGAAGATTTGCGCCCTTCACAAACATACTACAGATAGCTTATAAAAAATGAGTGGGCAAATTTAAGGAAGGATTAAAATCAACGGCGGTTTTAGCCGCCGCCGATAAAAATGTCGGTGTGGATCAAGAACCTCGTTCGATATCGCCACGAACCGGATTGTTGCCTTGATCACCTTGCTGCACTGGTGACTCGATGTTTTGGTCCCCTTGTTGCTGAGCTGGTTGTGACTGCGCGCCATTTTGATCAGACTGTTCGCCTTGCATCATGCGACCCTGGTTGTCACCACTCTGGTCACCTTGTTGACGGGCACGACTATTACCTTGCGAAGCCTGCCCACCTTTTCGACCCGCCGCACGTGCTTCTTCCGAAGTAAATTCATGCGCATTACCACGCTGGTGTGCAGCCTGACCGCCCTTGCGCCCTGCTGCACGGGCTTCTTCTGACGTGAACTGGTGTGCGGTGCCCTGTTGATGGGCCGCCCTGCCGCCCCGTGATGCGATCTCGCGTTGTTGCTCCGCATCCATTGCAGCGAAACCACGATTTGAACTGCCGGATTGGCCGTCTTGTCTTGCCATAACGTATCTCCTTGATAGGCTTTTACAGATCGTCATGATCTGTATTGAAATAACTCGCATGATCCATGTAACGAAGGTTGATCAGCGACTAGCGATTGTGAGTCTCGGTATTACTGGTATTGGGGTTGGTGTTATTCGCAGCGTTGTTGTTCATATTTGCTCTGCGTTCCTGGGTAACCAAGCCCCCCTTGCGGCCGGCTTCCACTGCTTCGCTCGAACTGAATTCGTGGCCGGTTCCTTTTGCGTGCGACGCCTTGCCGCCCTTGGATGCAATTTCCTTTTGCTTCTTCTCATCCATTGAGGCAAATCCACGATTACTGCCAGATTTTGAATTTCCTTGAGTTGGCATAACTACACTCCTGTCAAAATGACATATTTTCTCAAACAGCTTTTGCCAAGCTGTATCCCTTGGTAGCAATGCCCATGCCACTATGGAAATTACAAATAAGTCCCTATTTCTACTGTTTTTTTCTTAAATCAAGCTCGACAGCAACTCTAGAAGAATGCAGCAATTTTTACAGGTCGGTATGTCCAAGAATTACATTCCGCCTCAGAAACATACGCATTTTTTTGTGATTTATTTTGTGACAAGACAGCGGCAAAAATTATCCCGCTATACGGGCGTGTTGAACGTCTAGCCAGGAAGCGTGTCGTTCTCCACCGATAACGCCCTGATAATTTTTGAGTTGCGAGCAGCGAAGCTGAATTTGGATCATCTCATTACCCCTCAAGACAAAAGGGTAATTCACGAATAATTAAAGGAAGCTTTACGAAACCTATATTTGCTCTCCCTAAACTTGGTTTGTTAAACCACTAAACCAAAAGGGTAGATAAGATGATCGACGATGACAGCATCAGCAACAATTCAACCGCGCGTCCGTTCCAGGACATTCTGCATTCGTTCACCTCAAGAAGAAAAATTCTTGCGGGTGGTATGGGTGTTGCCGCGACTTCATTTTTCGGCGCATCCGTGGTCGCCGCAGAATATAACGAGAAGGGCGCGAACGGTAATAACAAAGGAAAGAAACAGCTTGTCGGTTTTACGCCGGTACCAGTAGCTGGCGGTGGCGGCCTGACTCCACGCATTTCCCCCGAATACAACTATGACGTGATCATTCCGTGGGGCGATCCGATCGCGCCAGGCAGTCTTGAGACGATCGGCATTGGCCACGATGGCATGCATTTCTTTCCACTCGGCAATAGCAACGATCACGGCTTGCTCGTAATCAATCACGAATACGGCGACAACATTGTCGTGCTTGGCAAAAATACACCATCCAGCCTCGACGACGTGCGCACATCACAATACGCACATGGTGTTGCGGTAATCGAACTCGAAAAAACCAATGGCAGCTGGAACACCGTAAATACCGGCGGCTATGCCCGTCGTATCCACGTCAACACACCGGTTACGTTCAGTGGTCCTGTCGCCGGTTCTGCGTTGCTGGAAAATCCTGCTGGCAACCAGCCCAAAGGAACAGTCAACAACTGTGCAAATGGTTATACACCATGGGGCACATACCTGACTTGCGAAGAAAATTTCAACGGCTACTTTGGTTCCACAGGTGTTTGGGCCCGCACCGAAGCGCAGCGTCGTTATGGCTTCAGCGCTGGTAGCGCATACGGCTGGCATTTGTTTGACGAACGCTTCGACCTGTCCAACCCTGACTACGTCAACGAAGACAAACGTTTCGGCTGGATCCTGGAAGTTGATCCACTGAATCCCGACTCAGTGCCAGTAAAACGCACTGCACTCGGACGATTCAAACATGAAGGCATTGCAATCACCGAAGGTCTTGGCGGCCGTATCGTTGGATACATGGGTGACGATGAGCGTAATGACTACATCTACAAATTTGTGTCAGAAGCCAATTGGAAATCCATGCGTGCCAAAGGCAAACACCCACTCGACCATGGCAAACTGTACGTCGCCAAGTTTAATGACAACGGCACAGGCAACTGGCTGGAGCTGACCATCGACAATCCAGTACTCGCGGCGAAATTCAACGATCAGGCTGAAGTCCTGATCTTCGCGCGCCAGGCTTCCGATTTCCTGGGCGCCACACCTATGGACCGTCCTGAGTGGACCACCGTAGCGCCGAACGGCCTCGTGTACTGCACACTGACGAACAACACAGCAAGAACTACCGCTACTGCTCCAAACCCACAGGCACCAAATCCCGATGGTCACATCATTCGCTGGCTCGACAGCAACCATCATGTTGGTTTGACCTTCAATTGGGATATCTTCGTTCTGGCGTCATCTACCCATGGCACCGAAGAATCCTTCGCTTCACCCGATGGCTTGTGGGCAGATCCTGATGGTCGCCTGTTCATCCAGACCGATGGCAGACAACACGATGGTCTGAATGACCAATTGCTGGTTGCCGACATCGGCACCGGCGAAATCAAACGTTTGTTTGAAAGTGTGTTCGGCGCAGAAGTGACCGGCATCACCGCAACTCCTGACCGCCGCAGCCTGTTCTTTAACCTGCAGCATCCTTCCAGCGAAACGACCGTGCCACGTGATGCCACTATCGTGATCAGCCGCAAAGACGGCGGTATCGTTGGTTCTTGATATCGGGTAGCAATTTGTTCGACAAAAACCCCGGCAAAACCGGGGTTTTTCATTTTCAGAACCACAAAAGCAACAATTGAAATTCATTTCTCGTTTCTGTGCTCTTCCTGAGACCATCCGTGCTCCTCACCTCAAGAGTCTCAAGTAATAAGGCAGCAAATGTTTGGCGACAAACTCCCTGGCCACCGGATTCATTATTAACCCGTTATAACTCAATGTTCATTCGAGCCAACCTGGTTTTTGCCCATTGGAAGCTTGATGGTAGACTCGCCAAAAGGAGGAATTTTCATGCTAAACGTACTTAAATATTTCGTCTCATTAAACCTGTGTCTGCTGGTTAATGCAGCGCTTGCGGCCGAAGCCGTCCCGGTTACACCCGCGGCTCCACCAGCTGCTGTACCAGAAACCGTGGTCTCGGCTATCCCCGCTTTTCCCGTGACTCTCAACGGCCGGGAAGAACTCGTGCAAACCGACAGTCTCACCAATCCGCTTGTGGTGATCAGCACCAATCGCGGCGATATGCTGCTGGAATTGTTTGCGGATGAGGCGCCAAAGACTGTGGCCAATTTTATGGAGCTTGCTGCCGGCACCAAACCGTTCACTGATCCAGCTAATGGTCAGCAAGTAACTCGCCCGCTTTATGATGGTTTGATTTTTCACCGCGTGATCGATGGTTTCATGATTCAGGGTGGCAGCCCGACAGGTGATGGTGAAGGCACGCCGGGTTACGAGTTTGCGGATGAAATCAACGCCGAAAGTCTCGGCCTCGACAAGATGATGCTGGTCGACGTGGATGGAGTTCCCAATCCGGTGCTCGGCATTCGCAGCCAGACAGATTTTCAGCAGCGTGTCTTGATGCCGCTGTATGCAAAACTCGGCATCACCAGCCAGGAAAGCCTGACGGCACGAGTAGCTGAAGTAGATGAGCGTCTACGCACGATGAGTGTGAAGGAAAATTACGAATTGCTCGGTTATCACTACATCACAACCGTGAAATCACGTGCACCTGTGCGTGGTGTAATTGCGATGGCCAATAGTGGTCCCGATACCAATGGATCACAGTTTTTTATCAACCTGGCTGATACCGAATGGCTGACCGGCAAACATACCGTGTTTGGCAAAGTGCGTGCAGGCCTTGCGGTGCTCGATGCAATCGGCAAGACACCCGTGAATGCAGAATCGCGCCCGATGCAGGATGTGGTTATCCAGTCCATCAAACCCTTGCAGCGCTGAAAGCAACACATCGGCTGCAGGGACAAGTCATGACGCAACACCCGGGAATAAACGTGCGAAGCACCAACGTAGTTTGGCAGAACAGCAGGATCGATCGAAAAAAACGCGAACAAATTTTTAACCAGCAAGGCGCTACGCTCTGGTTTACTGGTCTGAGTGGTGCAGGTAAATCCACACTTGCCTTTCTGCTCGAACAACTCCTGCTGGAAAACAATTACAAGGCATATGTGCTTGATGGCGACAATGTTCGTCATGGCCTGAATAACAACCTTGGTTTCTCTGCAGAAGACCGCGAAGAAAATATTCGCAGGGTCGGCGAAGTTTCCAAATTGTTCGCAGATGCCGGGATGATCGTGATATCGAGCTTCATTTCGCCATTTCAGAAAGATCGCGCTCTGGTGCGCAACCTGCACCAGCAAGCAGGCTTGCCATTTGTGGAAGTGTTTGTAGATACGCCGCTGGAAATCTGCGAGCAACGTGACCCAAAACAGCTTTACGCAAAAGCGCGGCGCGGCGAGATCAAGGATTTCACCGGCATCAGCTCTCCCTACGAACGCCCTGAGCATCCCGAAATAATTTTACACACCGACTCGACTCCATTGTCTGGCGCCGAAACTGTGCTGACATATCTGCGTTCTCACCAGATTATTCGCGAGCACGACAAGTAGAAACTGCTGCTATGCATCGTCATGAGCAGGCACACGAGTTGCTGCAAATAACACACAAGTATTTGCGCTAGCGCGGTCAGTACGAAAATAGAGCGAGCAAAAACTCTGCTGACTTCGAAACACGCATGAGCAGTTTGAAGTCGTACCACATAAAAAAAATAGAAATTTCTGACGGGAAACAAACCATGCGTCCGATACGAAAAAACCTGGTGCTTACTTTTCTTATTACAACTTCCTGGCTGGCTTCAGCCATTTTTTCCAACACCCTTGTTGCGCAGTCACTGCTTGCTGGAGAACGCGAAGCTACGATCACTGCAATTGATGGTGTAGTGGCTGAAGACGCACGATGGTCGCTGGTGTGGGCAGATTTCGTTACAGCGGATGGTATCGTTGGTACTGCAGATGGCGGCGTGTTGTTTGCACAAGAGCAGACGGACAAGATTATCAAATTGGGTACTGACGGCCGGCAGTTCACGTTTCTTGAAAATACCAATGGTGCTGGCGCAGTGTCGATCGATGCAGCGGGACGTGTGTTTGCAGTGCAGCGCACGTGTACTGAACCATTAAACGCTGAACTCGCTGGCTGCAATGAACTCACACGCGTCATGATGCTGGCGCCGGAAACCCGCTTGCTTGCAAACAGCTTTGCGAACGGCGCGCCGCTCGGGCGACTCAACGATTTGATAGCCGATGGTAACGGCGGCGCGTTTTTCACGAGTGGTGGTGCATTTCATGTTAATGCAGAAGGCGAGGTCTCCGTCGTGGCTGATCAGGACATCGCGTCCAACGGCATCATGCTTAACCGCGCAGGCAATGTTCTCTATGTAACGAACAACACCGAGATTCTCGCGTTTGATGTCGAGACTGATGGCAGCACCTTTAATCGTCGCGTTTTTGCGAACCTCAATGGCGACAGGGGTGGTGATGGTATGGCGATCGACGCCGAGGGCCGCGTGTATGTGACGGCCAGCACTGGAGTGCACGTGTTGTCGGAGCAAGGTGAATATCTCGGCCTGATCCCGACACCACGCACACCAATTACGTTGGCTTTTGCTGGCCCGGAAAAAAATATCCTGTACGTTCCGCAGATGGGCGCCGTGGGTCCCGATGGTAAGGCATGGGTCACACCTGAGGGTGTTCGAAATACTGCTATGACTATCTATACACTACCGATGCTCACATCAGGTTTTGCTGCGCGACCCAAGTAAGTGCAAGCAAGAAACCAGCGATTAATTTTCAGATTTTTTTACAACTCCGACGCAAAATTTGCGGCTCGATTTCGTGATGCGTCGGGCATGCCCAACACCTCCAGAGAGGGTATGTATTGAACATATAAAGAATTTTTGACCAACACCCACTGAATTTGTTAATAATTATTTCGGGTGAAAATTTATTTCAGCGAGTGCGAATAATTGAGCACTTTTGTTTGTCTTTACATCTGACTCCAAGAAAGTGCTACGTAGTTCAAAGTTTTTCTGTGCCTTGCCAGATAACCTTCGGGCCGTTGCTGGTTAATACATTTACACAGGAAAACGCCATGAAACTCCTCTCGATCGCAGTATGCAGTGCTGTCACTTTATCTCTTCTCAGCGCCAGTGCTACTGCGCAGAACGCATGGGGTAATTATCACTGGGCTAGAAAGTCCAACCCATTCACGCTGCAAGTTATCGACAGCGTGACATCTTCCTGGCAGCCCTCTTTGGAGACTGCACTGCAGGAATGGTCCTATTCAGCAGCAATTGACATGAAAGTCACCAGTGCTGACGACAGCCTCACAACACGCCAGAATTGCCCTATCGCTGCCGGCAAAATCAGGGTCTGTAACTACACCTACGGTACGAACGGCTGGCTCGGTTTGACCAGCATCGGCGTTGATGCGAGTGGCCATGTAGATCGCGCAAGATCAAGACTGAACGACTCTTATTCCGGCAGCTGGGCTTTACCAACTGAACGAAATCACACCACCTGCCACGAACTTGGTCATACTCTTGGCCTGGACCACAGCAGCGAAGACGGTAGCAGCCAGGGCACGTGTATGGATTACTCCACCAGCGTCAACAGTCAATGGCCAGCTGCAATTGACTACGAAACATTGGTGAAAATTTATGGCCATGTCGACACTTACAACAGCTACAGCGTAATTGCGTCCACAACTACTACGACCACCACGACACCAACAACCACTACTCCGACCGTGACTGCTCCAACTACAACAACTACTTCTCCGACTACAACAACGGGCAGTGCCGGCAAGTGCACAAAAGGCGCCAAAAGAACCAGCTGCCAGACCGCTGGCTTCATCATTAACCCAGAACCACCGATGGGATTAAAGATCGGTCAAACCAAGAAAGAACAGATCTGGGTTGCACGCAGGGAAGATGGTGGAATCTGGGTACACCACGTTCACTTGAAGCAGTAATCTCCGGAATAATCAGAAAAGGGAAAGACCTATGTCTTTCCCTTTTTTTTAGGGTCCGATAAATTTTCCAGCGCCGGCCAATAACTGATGAACGAAAACTGGCGAACGAATTACTCGAACTGCTCCAACATCTCCTCAAGTTCGATTTCCATTTCCGCCAAATGAACATCTTTAATACCAAGCGCCTGAGCTTCGGGCATTGCTTCGAGCACAAGCTCGGGATCGTGATTCATGCCAATGCCTATTTTGCGGCACGCACCATCAACAAGCCGAACGATCTGGATAAGCACGTTGCCGCTGTCGGCAGTTGCCAGATGATGATCACGCGCTATTTCGGCATACTGTTGCGGCAATTCCCAACTTTGCATGACCATGAACCCATACTCGGCGTGCAGTGATTCAATCACTTCCAGGATCACCGGAGTGGTCAGCTCAGGCATCTCACCCGACGTAGAAATTTCATCGAGCACTTTCAGCACGACGAGACTACCAAGGTCATGCAAAAGTCCCGCGAGAAATGCACTTTCCGCAAGATCGTGATATCCACACTTGATTGCGACCCAACGACACGTACCAGCCGAAGCCGCGGTATGCTGCCACAACTTTTGCATCACCTCATTCAAAAACGGCTCTCTCGCCCTGAACGCTTGCCGCTGTGCAGCAAGCATCACCATACTGAACACTCGCGTGATACCAAGGCGTACAAGCGCTTGCTGGACAGTCTTCTGTTTTTGCAAGCCAGCAAAAAATGCGGAATTTGCAACACGCAGAATTTCCGTCGCCAACGCCTGATCCTTGAGAATCATTGCTTCGATTGCGGGTAGTTCTGCGTCTTCATTTATTGCGTGCTGGATTTCAAGTGCAACCGGATTGAATACTGGTAGCTTGAAGTCCTTCTTATGGACATGCGCTGCGATCAGCGCAGTGATGGACTCAGACATCTGAACTCCTGGATAGACGACGGATTTCGAGCAGCGGACGTGGCTTATCAGTGCGCGGTAACATACGCAGCACCTCTGTAATCGACGTCAGCCCGCGCGAGGCTTTTTCGAGTCCGTCCTCAAGTAACGTAATCAAGCCAGAGCTTTCGATACTGATACGCCTTATATCGTATGACGCTTTGTGGCTAAGAATGGCTTCCTTCACTTTTTCATCCAGCACCAGCAATTCGAACACGCTGATACGCCCGTTATAGCCGGTGTATTTGCAGGTTTCACAACCCGCACCCTGCATGAAAGTGGCATGCCGCAAATCATCCCCGCGCATTCCCGAACGTTGCAATTCGAGGGGCGATGGCCGATAGGGTTGCGCACATGACGTGCAAACACGGCGCAACAATCGCTGCGCAAGTACAGAAACAACCGTGGAGGAAATCAAGAAAGTTTCGATGTTCATGTTCATCAGGCGCAACAACCCACCAATGGTGTCTTCGGTGTGAAATGTCGTCAGCACTTTATGGCCAGTGAGCGCAGCCTGGATGGCCGCTTCGGCAGATTCTTTATCGCGAATTTCGCCAAGCACAATTACGTCTGGATCCTGGCGCACCATGTGACGCAAAGTCTCGGCAAACGTCATATCGATTTTCGGATTGAGCGAACACTGCGTGATTCCATCGATTACGTATTCAACCGGCTCTTCAGCCGTGATGATGCTGGTGTCTTCGTCGTTCAGATAATCAACGCAGCTGTACAACGTAGTAGTTTTTCCTGAGCCTGTGGGTCCTGTAATCATCACAACACCCGTAGGCACTTCGAGCGCTTCGTATTTGAAACGTTCGAGCACAGCGGGTGCCATACCGATCTCTTCGATGTTGAGCAATTCCGTACGACGATTAAGCAAACGCAAGCAGGCTTTTTCGCCATGCACCGAAATGTAGAACGAGCAGCGAATGTCGATCATCTGGCCGCTGCTCGGGTCTGTGTATTCGATCTTGCCGTCCTGGTGCCGACGGCGCTCGGCTATATTGGCCTTGCTCAGGATTTTCAGGCGCGCAATAAGGCTAGGCGCAAGATCGTTGCCGACATCCTTGAACAACCAGAGCATGCTGTCATAACGAAAACGGATGCGTAATTTGTCGGACAACGGTTCAAAGTGAATATCGCTGGCCTTCATCGCGATAGCAGCCTGCAATGTTTCATCCACCAGCCGCATTACGACTGTGTCGTCGTTATTAGCCTGAACGACGGACCGCGGCATCGTGCTTGCCTTGAACTTATGCAGCGCAGTGCGTAACGCAAACTGGCTGCTGATCGCGAGCACAACTTTTTTATTGAGCAGGTGTTCAGCAACGTTGCGCGTGTCCTGGTTGTTGGGATCCAGGCAAGCAACCACGATCGCATCGCCCTGCATGCGTACCGGGAGGAAATTGTGTTGTTCACACTGCCCTGGTGTTAAACCCGCAAACAACAGTTTGTCGATGGTGGCGAAGTCGGGTTCGATATGTAAAAACCCCAAATGATTAGCCAACACATCGATAAGGCGTTGCTCTTTGATGTAACGTTGATCGATCAGGATTTCGCCAACTTTTTTACCTTTATGCGACGGATCACTCTGCATGCGGATAGCCATGTCGAGTTCTTTGCTGGAAATATCGCCAAGCTCGACGAGCAGATCGCCGATACGTATCGACTGTGTTCCCCCCTGAAGCGCAGCATTAAGTTGCTGCGAGCTGAAAAATTCCAGTTCGAGCATCGTGTTCAACAGTGTTTTTGGCTGGGCGAGTTTGCTACGCACACGGCGCGCATGCGTGAGCTGCTTTTCGGTGATCAGGCCATGGCCGAGTAATAACGCGGCAATGGCATCACCCGTGTCTTTTAACACTGGCGTTGTGGCTGCGGGGGTTGTCGACATCAACGTATCACCGGGTTCAAATTAAAGGTGTGTGGCAGGCATAACTGATCAAAGAAATCGGGGCTGTCTGGTCAATTCTGGAAAACGATACTCTTCTGACAGTATTAATCGGCAGAATGCAGGAAGTCTTGATATAAATTTTGCTACGGCTTGAAAAAAAAGTCAGTAATTTAGCCGTCTGCAGCGTCAAGCTCGACCATTGAGAACAGCAAGAGAACGACGCAAAAGGTGAACTGGAGCTAGAAAATTTCGCGCTCATACGGCGGCAGGGAATCAAGAATCGCCCTGCCGTAGGAACGCGTAACAAGCCGTTCATCGAGAATGGTAATGGTACCTGTGTCACTTTCCTGGCGTAGCAGGCGGCCGCTCGCCTGGATCAACCGCAGTGCCGCCTCGGGAATACTGATTTCCTGAAACGGGTTGCGGCCCTGTGCCTTGACCCATTCCCCCAGCGTGCTGTCGACAGGATCATTTGGCACAGGAAACGGAATTTTCGCGATGACGACATGTGTGCAGTAGTTACCTGGCAAGTCGATACCTTCCGCCATACTCGCAAGGCCAAAGATGATACTGGCCTGCTGACGGTCTACGGTCTGGCGATGGATACGCAACAATTCCTGCTTCGAGAAATCATCCTGCGAGAGCACCAATTGGCGGAACGCCGGTGGCAAGCCAGCGAGCACATCCTGCAATTGGCGGCGCGAACTGAATAACACGAGTGATCCGCACTTTTCGCGCAACAGGTCAGGCAACAAGTTGATGATGGCTCCCGTGTGAGCAGCATTGTCAGACGGATCAAAGCCGCTTCTCGGCACGCGTAACTTCGCCGCTTCCTTGTAGGTAAACGGGCTTGCGATGCGATGATACGCAGCTGATTCAGGCAAGCCGCAACGCTGCGCGAGAAACTCGAACGTGCCAAGTGCTGTCAGTGTTGCCGAGGTCAGCACCGCAGCGAAACATTCATTCCAGAGATGATCCTGCAAAGAGGCTGCCGCCATGACCGGGCTTGTAGAAAGCGTAATCTCGAGTTCGCCGCTCGTGTCGTTGAATGTTAACCAGCGTGCGCGAGGCGAGGCATCTTTTGAATCGGGTTGCGAAAAACTGCGGCAGCAACCGGCCGCGCCTTCAACTCGCATCTGTGCCGAACCAAATAATGGGAACCAGGTTTCCGCTGACTGCCGGTCGATTTCACCATGATCGTTTTCGGTACATTGCTTGATAGTGTCGGCGATCTTCGCGAGTTTTCCCCACAGCTCGTGAAATTCGAAATATAGTTTCTGCAACATGTCGCACAGCGATTCATCAACTACGCCGCGCACAAATACGTACTGGGTGATTTCGCCGCGCGATGATGCTGACTCGGCTTTTTCAGCATATTGCTGAAGCACGACATAGGTTTCCTGCAGGCCACCACGCAGCGTAAGTGAGAGATCGGCGGCTTGAACGAGCAGCGTTGCGAGTGCACCCTTCTGTTTGATCTCCTGCGCGAGTCGCGTGGTGATACCCGTCAGTTGGTCGAGCCACTTGCCGGTACTAAGCAATCGTACGAAATGCGAAAAATGCGAAATGCTTTTACCCGGCAACTGGTGCGCTTCGTCAAAAATATAAATGGCTTCCTGTGGATGCGGCAAGATCGCACCACCACCGAGCGCAAGGTCAGCCAGCACAAGATCGTGATTCGCGACGATACAATCGACTTTATCGAGGTTTTCGCGACTTTTGAAATAGCAGCAAGTAGAGAAATACGTGCATCGGTTGCCGATGCATTGGCCTGCTTCCACCGCGACTGTACGCCAGCGATCTTCTTCGAGCACTTCCGGCCAGTCATCGCGATCACCTTGCCATTCGCCCTGGCTCAAACTTTCGAGCATTTTTTCGTACAGCGCGCGATCAACGTTGGCGGGGTCGACGAGTTCAATCTTGAAAAGGTCGCGCATCGCATCTGAACTACTGTTGGCGCGCAGCGCGTTGTCCAGTTTGGCGAGACACAGATAACGCCCACGCCCCTTGGCCAACGCATAGGTGAACTGCAAATCGCTGTTGCGTAGCAGATCGGGAATGTCCTTGAGCATCACCTGTTCCTGCAGCGCAACGGTCGCAGTAGCAATGATCAGTTTTTTATTCAGCGCCTGCGCTACGGGCAATGCGCCGACCAGATAGGCGAGTGTTTTACCGGTGCCAGTGCCGGCTTCGACAACACACACGCCTGGTTCATCCGAGGTGCGTCTGCCTTCGTCATCCATTTCTACCGACGCAAGTGTGCGCGCAATTTCGGCGATCATGCGTTTTTGGCCGGGACGTGTTTGCAACTGCTTGCGCTGCAGCAACAACGAATAGTTGGCCTGGATACTTTTCTTGAGTTCGTCGGACAGCATGGCTTACCGTGATGTGGAACTGCAGGCGCTTGTTACACGCTTACCGGACAGGGGGCGGATTAAACTGCAACTTTAGCGGAACACAGCACGATCTGCCAAAGTACTTACTGGCCCTGAAGTGAAATGTCGGACATCACAGGACTGCGGAGTTGAACTTCGGTCTTGCGGATAACGGGATTGGCGTACATACGCAGCACAAAAGGATGCAAGGCAGGTTCCAGATGATCAAGCCTCTGCTCGAGTTCCTTGCGTTTGGCGTTGATTGCACTTTCTGTCACGCCGAGTAGTGCGGGCAGCGTACGAAAGTTCATGAAGTCGGGCTGCAGTTTTTCCAGCGCAAGATAATTAACGGCCTGCAGGCGGTAGTTACCAATGATCTGGCGGTCGATCAGTTCGGCTACTTCTTCCGGAGTTGCGGTGTCGCTCGCCACGATACGTGTACCAAAGCTGACATGAATGGTGCCCTTTTTGCCGATCATTCCGGTGAGAATACTCTGTACATCGGAATTTTCATCCTTGATGAAAGTACCGGTGGTGTTTTTTGCATGCAGCTCTAAAGCCTTCAAATTGTCGCAGGGATCAAATTCGTACGAGATCGCTACAGGCACGATGTTAAGCTGGTTCATGGCAGCACCGAGGGACAGTTTGTTTGCGCCCTCACGGCTTGCCAGCTGCAGCATCTTGATAATGGCGCCTTCCGTTTTGTCCACGCCGTCTTTCGCCCTGCCTTCACGCTGGGCTATCCACACATTCTGGCCGGTAAGAATGCAATGCTGGATATACGCGGACAACTGTTTGCTCGCGGCAAGTTTGTCACGACCCTGGACAGACCTTTTCACAATGAAACTTTTGTTGAGTTTCATGAGGTCGCTCAGGAAAGGTCGTTTGAGCAGGTTATCGCCAATCGCAATCTGCAAGGTGTCGAAGCCATGGTGATACAGCATGTAATTGACCAGTGCCGGATCCATGGTTATGTCGCGGTGGTTGCTGATGAAGAGGTAAGGCTGTTTGGGGTCGAGCAGTTCAAGGCCACTCTGGGTAAGGCCGTTGGCGGTAGTTTCGATCAGCTTGTCGAGATACTTCTCGATGACGATCTGGACGTCATGGATGTTATTAACGTGGTGAAGCTCCTTCTTCATGGCCTGTTGCACGAGGCGAGTCATCGGCCCGGGCAGCCACTTGTACCATTTGGGGTGTCTGAATTTGGCCAGCGCTCGCGAAAAATCCAGATCTTCCAATAGATTAGCGACAACATCCTTAACCTCTTCGTCACGAAAAGGTCTTATATCATCGAAATCGTGCATGGGGACAACTACCGTATTTGGCGTGGTTGGACTAGGAATTGCGAGCGAAAAAGCGGTGGTCATTCTATGAAGCTTCCGGTTAATAGGCAAAACGCCACTACTGAGACAATTTTTAGCGCGAAAGGTTCACGCGGAGGGCGCAGTAAACAGCAAATATCCGAATAAAAACAGACACAACCACAAACAAAGTCGCATGCTCCTGCCATTGCCAGCCTCACCCAGCCAGCGCCGCTTGCTGTTCATCCAGAGCAGCAAACCTGCAAGCAGCGGCATAAAAAAAGCGCCCGTCACGGCATATATCACCACGATCCAGACGGGCCGGCCCACCACCAGCAAAGTCATCGGCAGAAAACACATGGCGGCCAGATACCAGCGATAGGTAGTCGAACGCGTAATACTCTGTTCACTTGCGACGACAGTGGTCTGCTTACGCGAGTGGATCATGAAGTTGGCAAACAAATAAGGTACGCCATGCCAGACGCCAAGCATCGAACTGGCTACTGCGCCCCAGAAGCCAAACAGGAACAGCCACTTTCCGACATTGCCCGCATACGGCACGAGTTGCTCGGCAACCGCTACCGCCATGTTATTGCCCGCGATCACATCGGGCTTGATACCGGCCGCCAAAATGACAATCGCCATCGCAAACACCGCAGTGAGGGTATACGCCACGCCGAGATCCCAACGCATGGTCTGCACGCGATCGGCCGATTTCCACCCGGCTTCCTGCATCCAGTAGCCATAACTCATCAGCGTGACACTGCCGCCCACTCCTCCCATCACACTCAGGATCGTCGCAAGGCTGTCATCCGGAATGCCCGGATGTAACAAGCCATCAAGCAAACCCGGAGAGTCGGGTAACACGAGCGCAGCACATACCAGAATGGTGACAAACATGATCACCATGAAAATTTTCATGAGCACTTCGAGCAATCGCCATGCGCCGGTCAGCACAATCACAAACGACACTAATGCGTGCAGGATGCCCCAGGTTGTCACAGAGAATACCGGCCACAATGCGTAGGCAGCCAGGCCAGTAGCCGCCATCATCGCGGCCGCCACCATAAAACTCCACAGCAGCAGGTAAGCCATGAAATACCAGCTGATGAATTTAGGCAGATGACGAATCCAGCCTTCGAGCAAAGTCGTGCCAGTCAAAAGTTGCCAGCGGCCGATGCCCTCATTCAGGCAGAACTTGAGGATGCTGCCAACAATAACTGCCCATAACAGAGTGGTGCCGAATTCCGCACCAGCGACGGCTGCCGCAACGATGTCGCCTGCACCGAGGCCGGTCGCCGCGACGACCATGCCAGGTCCGCAGTTTTGCAATATTTGCCTGATATTCATGCGTGAATCCTGATATGAACTACCTTCACCCGAAAATGAACGGTCCTTCCGCAACCCGATGTGCCGCGAACAAAACCCGCAGTTCAGGCGAGTTGCAGTTGCTGATACAGGTTTGCCGCGTAGCTGCGCAGCTCAATGACCAAGGCGGCAGGCATGCCAGATTCGGCGGCGAGCAAGTTTGCGTCGAACATCTCGCGCGATACACCAGCACCCGGAATTTCACCCAGCAAACGCTTGCGACAAAACTCTTTCCAGCGCTGCTGCTCTTCCGCCGTCAGCGTCTGCGGAAAATTGCGCGCGCGATAACGGAACAACATTTCTGCCAAGCGTTTGTCATGAAATTGCGCGTTGAACATCGTTAACTGTTCGGGGCGGACAGTACGAACCTTGTCGATCATACGTTTGTCATGCTGATCAAAAAAACCGCCACTGTATAACATCAGATCAGGATCGGGCTGCTGATCGTCGGCACGCACTTCGTCGAATACTTCAATGATTTTGCGCGCAAAACTCTTGTCCGCCAGCAACCGCTGACGATGGCGATAAACGGCATCCATATCGAGAGCATAAAGATTTTTCACGACATCGGTCAGTACCGTAATTGGTGCTACTGCAGGACAGCGGTTGATGTGAATGGTTTTCAGCGGTATGCGCGCCTGCCCTTCTGCAAGTTGATCTGTGCGCGTGTAGAGCCGTGTGCGAATTTCGTCTGCACTGAGGTCCATCCAGAGGCCCGGATCGCTGAGCAAATCAGCCACCACAATGCCGTTCGTATTGCGTGGATGCTGAATGATCGGAAGCACTATCGCGAGGCAACCACGTTGTGCCGCGAACATCCGCGACGCATGGATGACCGGTTCTTGTTTGCCCAGATCCAGCAACGGGAGCACACGGTGTTTGCTGCGCAAGTTGTAGACGAACTCATAAAGCTTCGGCTGTTTTTGTTTGACCAGCCGCGCCATCGCGATCGTGGCGTGTACATCGGCGAGTGCATCGTGTGCATTTTCATGTTCGATGCCATTAACCCTGGTCAGTTCCTGCAGACGAAAACTCGGGCTGCCATCTTCCTGGGTCGGCCACACAATTCCTTCGGGCCGCAGTGCGTGGGTCATACGTAACAGGTCGATGATGTCCCAGCGCGAATTACCGTTTTTCCATTCACGTTCGTAAGGATCATAAAAGTTGCGGTAGAACATCTGGCGCGTGACTTCATCATCGAAGCGTATGCTGTTGTAGCCAGCAGTGCAGGTACCAGGCGCAGACAATTCACTGGCAATACGCGCGCAGAAGTCCGCCTCGGACACCCCGGCGGCAAGTGCCTTCTGCGGACTGATTCCGGTGATCGCACACGAATAGGGATCGGGTAAAAAATCGGGCGCTGGTTGGCAGTAAATTTCGACGGGGTCGTCAATTATGTTGAGGTCTTCATCGGTGCGAATACCCGCAAACTGACAAGCGCGGTCGCGCCTCGGGTCGCCACCGAAAGTTTCATAGTCGTGCCAGAAGATGCTGTTCATACTTGTTATTTTTTCCTTGAAAACCTTGCGCCATGAGCCGTGTTGTAGCGCCCGAGCAACATGTGACTGGACCAGTTGCAACGTTAGGGAGCCTCTGATTAATTTGTCATTCCCGCGAAAGCGGGAATCCAGGCCCTTGATTTTTCTGGATACCCGCTTTCGCGGGTATGACGGATTCTTGATTAATCAGAGCTTCCCTCGTATTTGGGAGTTGTAGTGCAATGGAAAAGTGCTGTCGAATCCAGTGTGTATATAACCATAATTTTACTTACCATTAATTTTACTTACCTCTGCGTTCAGGCAGCGCCAAACCTGGCGTGGCTAACTGCTGGCATCAGGGCAGCATGACCAGGACGACTACAAGTCAAAGTTTGCAGGTTTGCAGGTTTGCAGGTTTGCAGGTTTGCAGGTTTGCAGGTTTGCAGGTAAAGAAGTGTAGGACGAAACGTCTGACAGTCCATTAACCTGTTGCGGCTTGTTTGAAAAAAAACATCCCTCTCTTTTACAGCTACAACAAAATTCCCCACGCCGAATTCAGCTTTGCTCAGGGTTCCGGGAATTCTCACGACCAGGCATTCCGTGTAATATCGCGCAAGTTTTAATGACTCGACAAACTCCCAGGATTCAATGCAATTTACCGGCGCGCACATACTATCAATCAACCAATTTGACAGTCAGGATGTAGAGCAGTTGTTCCGCGTGGCCGATACGATGGAGCCTTACGCACAACGCGCGAAACGTACACGTGTGCTCGACGGCGCGATCCTCGGAAATCTTTTTTTCGAACCTTCCACCCGCACACGCGTAAGTTTCGGCTGTGCATTTAATCTGCTAGGTGGTCATGTGCGCGAGACCTCCGACATCAAGACGTCCGCCATCAGCAAAGGCGAATCCCTTTACGATACCGCGAGAGTCATCAGTGGTTACAGCGACGTTATCGCGATGCGGCATCCGGTAGCCGGTTCAGTCGAAGAATTCGCGCGTGCGAGCCGTGTACCAGTAATTAATGCTGGCGATGGCCCATCAGAACACCCTTCCCAGGCGCTGCTCGACCTATACACTATTCGTAAAGAACTCGGCATCAGCGGGCCCGTGGCAAATTTCCGCATTGCGATGGTGGGCGATCTTAAATATGGCCGCACCGTACATTCCCTGAGCAAGTTGCTGTGTTTGTACCGCAACATCCACTTCACGCTGGTTTCACCGACAGAGCTGAGAATGCCTGCCGAAATCGTCGACCAGTTGCGCGCTGCCGGCCACAACGTGATCGAAACCGAGGACATGCAGGAAGGCCTGCAGAATAACGACACCGTCTACCTCACGCGTATCCAGGAAGAACGTTTTTCTCATCAACGCGAAGCCGATATCTATCGCGGCCGGTTCCGTCTCAACCAGGCGATCTACACACGTCATTGCAAACCGAATACTGTCATCATGCATCCGCTGCCACGCGATTCACGCGCTGAAGCCAATGAGCTGGATGAAGATCTCAACCAGCATCCGAGCCTCGCCATATTTCGACAGACCGATAACGGTGTGTTGATTCGTATGGCTTTATTTGCGCTCACTCTTGGTGTCGCCGACATCGTGCAGAAGCATGAAGAAGACGTGCACTGGTCCACCGCGCGGCGTTACAACAAACCAGCTCCGCTCATCGATAAACCCTGATTTACCAACAGCAGTTACCCCATAGTTGCGTACCCAGCGCGGCTTTTTTACATAATTGAAAAATTTTTAGTGAGCTGGTTCACAGCCCCGAACCATCGGCAGACCTCGCCCCTCATGATTACGCCATAATCAGTCGATACTTAGACTTTCATCTATCGACGAGGAGTTTGTATGGAACTGGTCAGCTTATTGAAGCAAATGGCAGATATGGACGGTTCTGACTTGTTCTTAACCACCGGCGCTCCGCCGAGCGTAAAAGTGTTCGGCAAAATTGCCATTCTGGATAACAAAGTGCTGGAAAAAGGCGAAGTCAAAAAGATTGCCTATTCCATCATGGACGCAGACCAGATCGCGCAATTTGAAAAAAGCCCGGAAATGAACCTTGCGTTGGGTGAAACCGGTGTAGGCCGTTTCAGGGTCAATATTTTCCAGCAGCGTGGCGAAGTTGGCCTCGTGGCAAGGACCATCAAAACCGACATCCCGAATT
The DNA here is from genome assembly GCA_040386995.1 of Pseudomonadota bacterium. Taxonomy (GTDB): domain Bacteria; phylum Pseudomonadota; class Gammaproteobacteria; order Pseudomonadales; family Pseudohongiellaceae; genus CAILUG01. Next base: position 62,360 of record JAZKES010000126.1, read on the forward strand.
TTCGTGCATTAGGCCTGCCCGACATCCTGACCGAGGTCATGATGAACAAAAATGGTCTGGTTCTGTTTGTCGGCGGCACGGGTTCAGGTAAATCCACGTCACTCGCCTCACTGATTGATTATCGCAACACCCACACGGCTGGTCACATCATCACGATTGAAGATCCCGTTGAGTTTATCCACTCGCACAAAAAATCGATCGTTAACCAGCGCGAAGTGGGTATCGACACCAATTCTTATGAAGAAGCACTGAAGAACACCTTGCGCCAGGCGCCGGATGTAATCCTGATCGGTGAGATCCGCTCGCGCGAAACGATGGAGCACGCTCTCGCGTTCGCAGAAACAGGTCACTTGTGTCTTTCTACGCTGCATGCGAACAATGCCAACCAGGCGATCGATCGCATCATCAACTTCTTCCCCGAAGAACGTCATAAACAATTGTTCCTGGATCTTGCACTCAACCTGCGTGCGTTTGTTTCGCAGCGTTTGATTCCTTCGGTTGACGGTAAACGTGCGGCGGCAGTAGAAATCATGCTCGGTACTCCACGTCTTTCCGACCTGATCAAGAACGGCAAGATCGAAGAGCTCAAGGAAGTGATGGAGAAATCTGAAAACCTCGGTATGCGTACGTTCGACTCAGCTCTCTATCACCTTTACAAACAAGGCAAGATTTCTATGGAAGAGGCCCTCAAAAATGCCGATTCCAAAAACAACCTGCGCCTGAAAATTTCTCTGGATGAAGCAGATGCGGGTAGCCCAGGCGGAAGTTTGGGCGGACTTTCATTGGTGGACAAAGAAGAGCGTATATCCAGTCACTAGAACTCGAATTACGAGCAGTCTGCGCAACTGCGGAGACTGCTTGTTGATAGAGCGATATTCCGGGTTCATGCACCGCATGGTTGATGCGATATAAAACACGATCAGGAATTGCGGCGTTTATGCTGAAAGACGCGTAGACCCCTGGCTTCCTACCAGACTCCCTGCCGATAACAGTCATTGTCATAACAGCTGCTGTCCGACGTAACTTCCAGCGTCATCGAAAAGTCAGACTGCGAGATTACTCAGTGTTCGCGTGTCGCAAAGAAACGTAGTTCGGGCCAACGTTCTTCGGTCAAACTCAAATTGACGCGGGTCGGCGCAAGGTACGTCAGGTGACCACCACCATCAATCGCGATGTTGTCAGCCGCTTTCTTCCTGAACTCATCAATTTTGGCTGGCTCACCCTCTACCCAACGTGCGGTATAGACGTTTACGGGTTCGTACATACAGTCAACGTTGTATTCGTCCTTCAACCTGAACGCCACGACTTCGAACTGCAATACACCCACTGCACCAACGATAAGATCGTTGTTACGCTCTGGCATAAATACCTGGGTTGAGCCCTCTTCAGACAATTGCGTCAAACCTTTCTGCAGTTGTTTGAGCTTGAGTGGATCCTTCAGGCGAATTCGTTTGAACAGTTCGGGCGCAAAATGCGGGATGCCAGTGAAGTGTAAGTCTTCTCCGGTGGTGAACGTGTCGCCAATCTGGATCGTGCCATGGTTATGCAAACCAACAATATCTCCTGATACCGCATATTCAGCCTGCTCTCTGTCACCGGCCAAAAACGTCACCGCATCACTCACACGTACGTCCTTGCCAAGCCGTACGTGTTTCATGCGCAGGCCTTTTTCATATGCACCACTGCAGATACGCATGAATGCGATACGGTCGCGGTGTTTCGGGTCCATGTTCGCCTGGATCTTGAAGATGAAGCCCGTAAACGCAGGTTCGGTCGGCTCAACAACGCGGGTCTTGGTGGATCGCGCCAAAGGTGCGGGTGCCCACTCCACAAAACTGCGTAGCATTTCCTCGACGCCAAAGTTGCCGAGCGCCGTACCAAAAAATACCGGTGTCTGCCTGCCAGCAAGATAATCTTCGAGATTGAATTTATGACTCGCACCACGCACGAGATCGATCTCGGCGCGAAAATCGTCTGCGTATGGGCCAAGGTAATCAGAGACTTCCTGGCTATGCAGTCCCTGCAGGGTTTCAACTATTCGTATCTCGCTGGACTGGCCGTGTTCGTACATGTGCACGGTATCTGTGTACAAGTTGTACGTGCCCTTAAACTCCTTACCCATGCCGAGCGGCCAGAAGATCGGCGCACACTGGATCTTGAGTACGTTCTCGATTTCATCGAGCAGGTCGACACCGTCGCGAATGTCGCGGTCCATTTTGTTGATGAACGTCAGGATCGGTGTATCTCGCAAGCGACACACTTCCATCAATTTGATCGTACGTTCTTCTACACCTTTGGCGCCGTCGATGATCATGAGCACCGAGTCCACTGCGGTAAGCACGCGGTAGGTGTCTTCTGAGAAATCTTCGTGGCCCGGTGTATCGAGCAGATTGACCATACGGTCGTTGTAAGGGAACTGCATTACTGACGAGGTGATGGAAATACCACGCTCCTGCTCCATAGTCATCCAGTCAGAGGTGACATGACGGTCCGATTTTTTCGCCTTCACGGTACCGGCTTTTTGAATGACACGTCCGTACAACAGCAGCTTTTCCGTGATGGTGGTCTTGCCTGCGTCAGGGTGCGAAATAATGGCAAAGGTACGCCGCTTTGCTACTTCTGCTTCGAAGTTACTCATGGAATAAAAAAAACTCGCGTGGCCTGGATCAGGAAAAGAAGAAGTGGAGTACTGCCCTGCCTAATGCAGAATGTCAGTGGCGGAAGGTTCCTGACTACTGTATTCAGCAGGCAGCAACTGGTGGGTTTTAACGACGACAAGATCGTGTGGATGAATATCGGACATCTCGGAATAATGGTCGAGCTTGATCGGATCAAGCAGCACACAAACCACTTCATCATCATCATTGCCAACAACAACCCCACGCTTGTAACCATCGACAGTTTGCAAGGTTACCCGCGAGCCGATTTCATGCTGAATAATCGCATTGGCGACGTACGCAGGGCTGGATACCAGCAGGTCATCCACAGCCAGCGCCATACCAAAACCGGCGGCCGCAACTATGTGCACAATCTCGATAGTTTCGGGATCGCTCAGATCAACCTTGAACGTATGGGTATTGCCAGCTGACTTGATGACTTCTTTGGTAGACAGCAGCTTAAGGAACAGACTGATGTCATCTTCGTTCCATTCCAGCGTTTCTTCTTCGTCGACCTGTCCATGTTCGCTGTTAAAGCTGATTACGTCGGTCGGGATGGTGTGTTCAATGTTCTCGGAGCCGGTTTTAAAGGGGATGACCATAGATACCAGGCTGAAACCCTCATCATTATCTGAATTCAACCGCCACAAAAAGGGGATTTCTTCATTGATTTCCAGCATTGAGTCAATCAGCCTCTTAATAAGTAATTCCGGTTTCAGTATAGCATCAGAATTCGCCGCCCAGGTATGTGACTACCAGGAAAAACCAGGCCGTAAAACGAATTGCAACGCTGGCTTTTACTCTGCTGCTCCCTTACTTGCACCAAACAACTCTCTCGGCCCAGGTTTTCCACATAAACCTTGGATAAGTGTGTGGATAAGTTATGCACAAGTCGATTTTTAACCGGGAAATTCACAGATCTTTATAGATTGCGCAATTTTTGCACAGATATTTTTATAATAAATTCAATATCTTGCAAATTTCCTTAATACGGCCTTCTAAAAACATCGTAAATTACCGCAGCAAAAACTTGACTATTTTTTTTGTGCATAAAAAACCGGCACAAACCGCTTTAAAGTAATTCTGGCGCTAGTTTTACCGGTCTTTTTTAAAAAAAATGCGAAAAGCTACGCACTTTCCAGTGTCCTCCGGCGCCCTATTCCGCAACTATGCGTAAAAGCTGCGTGTAATCTGAATGTCCCTCGAATATTTTCAGGATGCCATCCTGTTTCAGAGTCAGCATTCCGTCCTTGATAGCCTGGGCCCGGATGTCGACAAGCTCGGATTTCTTGTAAATCAGACTTTGCATGGCATGCGTGCCTTGCAACAGCTCATGAACCCCGATACGCCCCCGGTAACCGCTGTCGCCGCACTCCTCGCAGCCCACGGGACGCTTCAATTCGACCGTATCAAGATCAATACCAAGCGCAGCGAAATCTTCACGACCGTACAGGTCGACCAGATGGTCGAGCTCGCGTTGTTCCGGCTTGTAACTTTCCTTACATTCGGCGCATAACGTACGCATCAGACGCTGGGCCAGAATTCCGAGCATGGCATCCGAGAAATTGATTGGGTCCAGACCCAGGTCAAGCAGTCGGGTAACGGTCTCAGGCGCGGAGTTGGTATGCAGAGTCGACAATACCAAGTGACCAGTCAAAGACGCTTCAACCGCAATCCCGGCGGTTTCCTGGTCACGCATCTCGCCGATCAGGATTATGTCGGGGTCGGCGCGCAGAAATGACCGCATGGCGGTAGCGAAATCAAAGCCGATCTTGGGATGTATCTGCACCTGCTGGAGACCCGGCTGGGTTATTTCAACAGGATCTTCCGCCGTCCATATCTTGCGCTCAGGTAGATTCAGGTGACCGAGTATCGCGTGCAAAGTAGTGGTCTTGCCTGAACCAGTAGGACCTACCACCAGAATCAAGCCGTGTGGATGTTTGGCGATCTCGATCAGCTTGTCGTAGTTCTTCTGGCTGAGATGGAGTTTTTCGAGCGACAACGCACTGCTCGCAGAAAGAATACGCAGCACAGCCGATTCACCATGCACCGTCGGAATGGTCGCCACGCGTAATTCCACCGAATTGTTCTGGATCTTCAACCTGCACTTGCCGTCTTGCGGCAATCTGCGCTCGGCTATGTCAAGACGCGACATAACTTTCACACGCGCAATCAAAGCCTGGATATGTTCAGCCGGGACTTTCAGCAATTCCCTGCACACTCCGTCGACCCTGACTCGCACTACGCCAAGAGATTTATCCTTGCCCGGCTCGATATGAATATCGGAGCTGCCAAGACGCTCTGCTTCTATGATGATTTTGTTGACCAGCTGGATGATGCCAGAGGCGGATGCCGCTGCTTCCTCCTCAGCTTCATGTTCGTCTTCCACTTCTACAGTGTTGTCACTGCCCATACTTTTGAATACGGCCTCGAAGCCACCGGCATTCAATTCGAGTTTTTCGACATCGCTCAGAAACTGCAGGATATGTTCGGGAAGGCCGACGCGGAACACGTAATTGCGCGCGTTAAGAATCCCCTGAATTTCCATGATGAGCTGGAAATTACTGGGATCGCTGATCAGGATGACAGCCTCGTCCTTGTTGCCCGCAACCGGCACCCAGAGATTGTTACGCAGATAACTGCTGCCAAGTTTTTCCGTCAATGCGAACGGCACGATGACCTTGGGGTCGTATTTCATGTACGGAACGCGGTAATACAATTCGAGCGATTTACCGATCTCATCAGCCTCTATCTTGAAATCATCCATCAGCAAATACGTAATTGTTTTGTTATGTAATGAGGCTTTTTTCGGAAGCTCGGCAAGATCCTTGCTGGTAATACGACCCTGCTGAACCAGATAATCAAACGGCCCTTGTGTACTCTGGAATTCGGCCCGAAATTGCTTGGCCAGCATCTGCGCCACCAGTGTTGCGTTCGCGAGGTCTTCCTGATCAAACACAGGATCGGATTTGAGATTGATGATCTGCATGACACCCAGCAGGATTTCATCCTTGATGGGCACAACCAGCATCGATTTAAAAAACAGCCCTTTCGACTCGCTGAATTTTTTGTCCCATTTGAGGCGCGGATGAATATCGGCGAGCGCCTGCGAGTTATAGACATCTTCGACAAGAATCGGTTGCTGCGCTAACGCCGCATAACCTGCCAGTGACGTAGCGCTGAATGGCACCCTGATCACGATATCGTTGTTGTCGTTTGAACCGATGCCACCTTTGTAGGTCGCTTCGATTTCCTTGCCGTTGTCGATACTCTGATAGATCGTGAACAGTTTACAGTTCAACAAGCCGAGCATTTCGACTTCTACTTCTTTCATGGCCTTCTTGAGATTTTTCGAAAACTTGAGTTTCTTTTGAATCTCGGCGAGCCGCTGTGAAAACTCTTCAGAAGGTTTGCCGGCGGGGCCTTTCAGGGTGTTTACAGTTAAATCGACCAATGTCTTGTCCTTTATTGAGTGGCATTTGCAAATTTAGCAGGGGCTAACCTGATGAACGTTACCTGTCTGCTGTCGACTTTAATCTTGCTTGGTTGTTAATGTAATCTCTGGCTCAGGGATTGGTTTTATATACCATCAATCCTGGTTCAATCCCCGTATTTTCGAGCGGGCCAGCGCGAGAGCAAACGCGCATTTATGCTACAATTCTGCACCTTTATTTCTCACCATAGCCTAGCATAACCTGGCCTGGTTTAACCCTGATGGCACTTGGCTGTTGTGAATCTTCCAACCAACTCAAATCCGCACAACATCCTTGCATTGCCAACCGCAGCTCTCTCTATTGCTTACGGCATATTACGCAAAATTCTTGACGTTTTTCTGTTGATGCTAGTGTTAATGCTAGTGTCGATACCACTGGTTTCCACAGCTCAAACCACTGTTGAGCTCAGCAGTGAACAACTCGACTGGCTCGGCCAGCAAATCTTTCGTAACGAATGTAATAACAACCCTGCGTGCCTCACGGCCTGGAATGAGGGCGAGGATTTTCCATCCTTCGGTATCGGCCACTTCATCTGGTATCGGGACGGCCAACAGGAAATCTACACAGAAAGTTTTCCTGACCTGCTTGGCTATATACAAACTCAAGGCGTCCAGCTGCCGGCCTGGATCGTCGCTAACAATTTCGAACAACCCTGGGCGACTCGAGCGGAATTTCTTGCAGCATACGATGGTGAGTGGATGCAGGAACTGCGCAACTTTCTGGCAACCCATGCCGATATACAGACCGCATTTATTGTCAGCCGGTTTAATCTCGCGCTCGATCATGTATTGGCAGCAGTACCAGCTAACGAGAAAGCAGCCCTTTCAAAACGTTTTTACGCAGTGGCAAATACAAATGCCCCTTATGGTCTGTATGCATTGATCGACTATATCCATTTCAAGGGTGAAGGCAGTAATACCGCTGAACGGTACCAGGGTCAGGGCTGGGGTCTATTACAAGTGCTGCAAGCCATGCCCGCAGAATCATCGGCGCCGCTTGACGAGTTCGTAGCGAGCGCACGCAACATGCTCGCGCAACGTGTCGCCAATGCGCCGCCGGAACGCCGCGAACAACGCTGGCTCGATGGCTGGAACAATCGGCTTTCAACCTATTTGCCAGAATCGCACTAAACCTGCGGCTATTATCCCGGCAAATCACGCGACAAAAGAAAAGTAATACAAGACGCAGTACAGGAGAAGTAACGTGAATTTTGAACGTAAGAATATTCAGGCCATGGCAGGTTATGTATCAGGCGAACAACCTGACACTGCGGATGTCATCAAACTGAATACGAATGAAAATCCGTATCCTCCGGGCCCGGCAGTTGCCAAGGCGCTTGCGGCAATTCACGTCGAGAGCATCAGGCGTTATCCGCCGCCGACAGCAATGGCGTTGCGCCAGAGTATCGCGCGCCTGCACAGCCTTGCGACCGACAACATCATCGTCACCAATGGCGGTGATGAATTATTGCGGCTATTTCTCGCGACTTTTCTTGATACCGACGAATGTGTAGGCATCGCTGCGCCCAGTTATTCACTCTATGACGTACTCGTCGCGGCACATGGCTGCAAGATGCAAAACTTTGCGCTGCAGGAAGACTGGAGCCTGCCCACCGATCTTGCTGCCCAGCTTAATGCTGCCAATATCAAACTGTGTTTCGTCGTGAATCCACACGCGCCATCCGGAAAACTCACGTCTGCCGCCGAGCTCGAACAACTGGCGCGCGAGTTCAAGGGGCTGCTTGTTATCGATGAGGCGTATGTCGACTTCGTAGATCCCGACATTCAGCATGACTGTGTGCCGCTGATTCGCAGGCTCGATAACGTCATGATCCTGCGTTCATTCAGCAAGGGTTATTCACTTGCCGGTTTACGCATGGCGTATGGCATGGGCGCAAAATCGCTGATTGATCCGATGCAATATAAAACCAAGGACAGCTACAACACCGACCTGATTGCGCAGACACTTGCCCGCGCTTCTATCGAGGATCAGGCGTATGCCAGCGATACCTGGAGACGAGTCCGCGAACAGCGCGAATGGTTGCGTGGCGAACTGAGCCGTTTGCACTTCACAATCCCGCCAAGCCAGAGCAATTTTTTATTGGCAGCAGTACCGCCGCAATTTTCCGCACCCAAAATTTACGAAGCACTCAAGACACGTGGCATCCTGATTCGTTATTTCAATTTGCCACGCCTCGATAATTGCCTGCGTATTACGATTGGCACGCCGGCAGAAAATCAGAAACTGTTGACTGCGCTGTCAGCAATCATGGCTGCAGGTGCGTAATAACATTGCGATGTGGTCTGGTAAGAACAGCTCGATAATTTGCAATTCATTGCGCATTGCGAAGACAGGAAAAATTACATGAAGCGCAAAAGAAGTCTGGGATTATTTTCGGGTCTGGCACTTGGCATTGTTTCGATCTACGCCCTGACGCTTTATTTTGGCCTTTCGTGGGAAGATCTCAAAGGCTTCATGTTTTCGACAGCGCTGTTGCTTGCGGCGATGATCATAGTGGCCGCAGTGCTCGTGGGCATAATCAAACTGATCGGCAAACTGCTCGCAAAATCACGCGATGATGCTCACGCAGATTCAGACTCAGATACAGACCACGAATAAAGCAACGCATCTTCACGCAGCCCCTCCTCGTGCTGAGGTGAATAATAATTCGGCCTCACGCCAACTAATTTAAAACCGGCTTGTTCATACAGTTGTACAGCGCGCAGGTTTGAACGCCGCACTTCCAGCAGGCATTGCACACAATCACGCGCGCGTAATACGCGCAATAATTCCTTAAGGAAAATACGCGCAAGGCCCTGGCGTTGCCAATGCTCGAAAATTGCAAAATTCAGCAAATGAAACTCATCAAGCACACAATAAAATTCGGCGAAGCCAACGATGGTTTCAGATGTTGATTCAAGTTTGGTCAACACCAGAAATTCGTGATGCGAAGACATTTGTGATGCGAGGTGATTTTCTGCCCAGTTACCGTCGAGCACCCTGGGTAGGAATTCTGCGAGTGTGGGCAGGTCGGCAAGCAGCATGGGCCTGCACAGAAAATCCGCTGGCAGCTGCTGCATCAGGTCAGCCCTGTTGCAGTCGCGCCTGAAGAGGCAGCAGATGTTGCCAGACTTCGCGTTTGATCGATGGCAACGTCAGCATCTGATCAAGGCTATACGTGTGGATCATTTGCCATTGTGGTTTGGCCGGCGCAATTGCGTTCTGCACGTTGCCGGCTTCGCGCAGCCAGTCACTGGCTTGTTCGCCCATGACAAGCAAATTACTAAACGTATTTTCCTGGGAGAACTGTTCCAGAAAATTCCTCAGACTGCTTTTGGCTGCATCAGCGGAATTGATGTTGCTCATTCCGGGCAAAGGCCAGCGAAAAGTGCGCGCCGAATGATAAACAGCTGACTGTCTTCCCAAAAAGAACAGGATATTGTCCAGCAGCTTTTGCTGCTTCTCCTGCATCTGGCTTTTCGCGAGCACCGGGATCTGGTTGAGTACACAAAGATTCACATCGACTGGAATCAAGAGCAGGTGAAGGGTTAATTCACTGTCTCTGGATTCTTCACGCGGCGGAGTTTTTTCAGTTGTACCAGGACTTGCTACAGGTGTTTTTTCAATAACAGCTTTGGCAACGACGGGTTCTATATCACGAGCAAATTTTTCATATCTCTGCGCAGGTTCTGGTTGTCTTTGCACAGATTCTCGCACTGGCGCTTGCGCGAGTGTCTCCGGCTCGGTGTCTTCTACCGGCTCTACTGGAATGTCCCATGAGCGCAGCTCCGAGGGCAACGCACCTTGCAACGCAAAACGCGGGAAATAACTCGTTATTCCCATCATCTGCAACTGCTGGAGTCGCAATATTTCCTGCTGATTGTTCATGTCACTCATTAGTACTGCCAACCGATTTGCAAAGAATTCTACCCGCAACCCTGTTGAATGTAATGCTGTTTTCCTGCTGAGAAAATCCAGCTCGCGCACCACTCAAGACACGCAGCCAGAATAATTTCTGCGCGCGCTGTAAACCTGAATTGCCAACTGGCGTTGTTAGCAACAAGTGAGCAACCGGCCGGTATTCACGAATATTGCAACGTGCTTATAAATCCAGAGGATGAGTCCAATGAAATTATTAACGATGGGAATAACAGGCTTGGCCGCATTAGTCGGCATTACCCTGATGTCTAGCGTCATTGCTGCCGTACCTGCCGATGGTGCAGGACGCCCGGCTTTTGAAGGTGGTCGCGGGCAAGGGCATGGTGGTGGCATGCGTGGCCGGTTTGGAGGGCGTCGTGGTCCTGATGCTGAACGCCAGCTTGGCAGAATGGATGCAAATGACGATGGCCAGGTCAGCGAAGACGAGTTCGTCGATGCGCGCCTCGCCTTTATCGATGAAATGTTCGAAAGACGCGACCGTGACAATGACGGTTTGCTCAGCCTCGATGAAAACACAAGACCAGAGCGTCCTGATCGCCCCAACCGCGCTGATCGTTCTGACCGTCCTGACCTCGACCGCGAAGAAGTGATTGCCTGTGTGCAAGAAACCATCCCTGATTTCGCACCCAATGCAGACATGGATATCGAAGATCGTTTTGAAGATACCGACACCGATGGAAATGGATCATTGTCGCTCGCCGAAGTCAGTGCCGTGATTGAAGAACGAGCCCATGAGCAGTTCGCGCTCATCGATGCAGATACAGATGGTTTTATTACTGACGAAGAACTCGATGCCCATCATGAAACACAACTCGACACACGCCGGGCAGTGCGAGAATGCACCAGGGAGCTTATTCAGGCGTAACACTACTGCTGGTTTTACAACAAGCCGGGGCATGCTCCGGCTTTTTATTGCCTCCGATATTCTCAAGTCAGTCCAATATTGCGATCTGGTATTTTTTCTGTTGCCAGCACTGCTGCATCCCTGATAAAAGTCCGCTTGACTGACTGCATTGCTGACTGTGCCAGCACATCGCATTGATCCACCATGTGGTCCTTAATCAAGTCTTGATAATCCTGAGGAGCAAGCAATGAAAATAGTCAAAGAGTTCAAAGAATTTGCCATGCGTGGAAACGTGGTCGATCTGGCCGTCGGTGTGATTATCGGCGCAGCGTTTGGCAAGATTGTTACGTCGCTCGTCAACGATGTTGTGATGCCTCCCGTCGGGATGTTGCTGGGTGGGGTGGATTTTTCTGATCTCGTGATTACCCTCAAGGAAGCAGTTGGTGATGTCCCGGCTGTTACGATCAATATCGGTATGTTCATCAACAATATTATAGATTTTGTCATCGTGGCATTTGTGATCTTCATGGTGATCAAACAATTGAACCGTTTCAAACAGCCTGATCCCCCCAAAGATCCCGTTGTTAAAGAGTGCCCACGTTGTCTCTCCGCCATCGCGATCAAGGCAACCAAGTGTTCACATTGCACGGCTGATTTGTAATCCATCATTCGCGGGAAGTTAACGCCAGATTGAGAAGCTCTGGTTGATCAAACTGGCGTTAACTACCACACGAACCATCAACAGAAAAATGCTGAAGCGCACAACATCCCGCTCGTGCCATTGAGCGCTTGAAATACTCTGCCACCCGAAAATGAAAAGCCCTGCAAGGCAAAACCAGCAATCCCTCGCCAGGCCAAGCTCAGCCATCCGAAAAAATACTTCCCATCTGACACGTTAAATACATCGCTACAAAAACCGTTATATTTCAAAGCTTTTTACTCTTTTTGGGGCAAGGTCCGCTCAATACCGTTTGCCTGGTCTTATTGCAGGCTTATTGATTAGTGTACTTTCGTACAATAATATGGCGCCATGTCACGTCCAAACCATGATCATGAACATCTCGCCGCCCTGCAGGACTACTACGCCCGGCATCGGCTGATTCCGTCCTACTCGGCGATCTGCGCACTGATGGGTTTTAGTGCCAAAAATGCGGCGGCGGCACTGGTCCGCCGACTTGAGGAAGCCGGTTATCTGCGGCGTACCCCCGACAAACGCCTCACACCAACAGAGCGTTTCTTCGAACGGCCCCGCTCGGTGTCTGCCGTGCGCGCGGGTATGCCAGAGGAGGCAATGGATACTTCCGCCGACATGGTGAACCTCGACACCCTGCTCGTACAAAAACCCTCGATCACTTTCTTCGTGCCAATCAAAGGTGACTCGATGATCGACGTCGGCTTGATGGAAGGTGATACCGCTGTATGTGAACGCCGTCAGCATGCGAATGCTGGAGACATCGTTGTCGCCCTGCTCGGCAATGAAATGACCATCAAGACCCTGATCAAGGAACGTGTGAAGGAGTCTGTGGACACATTTGCGGAAGGCGATGCGGAAGGCGATATAGAGGAAGGCATAAAAGGAAACATTGAAGAAAACAGGGCAGAAAACAGG
>JAZKES010000127.1:0-29314 GCA_040386995.1 Pseudomonadota bacterium
GGTCGCGCCATCGTAAGTGATTCCTCTCCGAATCGAGTCATCCGACACATTGCTCAAGCTTTCGGTGTCGTCCATCGATAGTCACGCACAATTTTTGTGAGCGGGCAGGTGAACGCAAGTTCCACCGCGCGCAACTGCAAACCGCGCGAATCCTTGTTGCCAGTACCGTACGCAGGATCGCCGAGGATTGGAAATCCACAATCGGCGAAGTGACGTCGAATCTGATGTTTGCGCCCAGTGATGAGTTGTACTTTTGCGGTGCTGCGATTATGTGCTGCGTCAAATTGCATACGTGTATAACGCGTGAGCGCAGCTTTGTCGTCGAGCGGGAGATTGATCTCACCGTGTTCAGGTAACTGTCCTGCAACTTCCACTTCATACACTTTACCGATGCGTTGTTGCTCTTCGGTTGCAGCAAACAAGGCAGACAAGGCCGCAGCTGCTTTGCCTGTATGTGCAATCAGCATGAGGCCCGATGCTTCACGGTCTAGCCGGTGAACCAGAAACACTTCCCTCGCCAACGTAAGTTCGACTTGACGCAACAAGCTGCAATGATCGCCTTCCTGCGAACCCTGCGCGAGCAACCCGGCTGGCTTGATCCACACGCTGTACTGTTTTTCGTCCGCGAGCAATTCAGCTTGCGGCGGTGTTAATGCGAGAACTTCCGGATTGTAATAAAGACTGAGTTCATCCCCGCGCAGCGGCTGGAACGTTGAACGCCGCAAGCGTTTGGTTTTTCCACCGCGTTTGTGCCACACGGCGCCCTTGGCCATCGCATCCTTGATGCGGCCCTTGGGCAGTGCCGAGATGCGCGCGAGTGCTGTGAGTGCGGGTTCGTCAGGATCAGTGACTTGTAATTTGAAAAGTTGGGTTGGCATGAATCACACGGGAAGTTGGCAGGTGGGCACTATAACCGGCGGCACTGCTGATGGGAAATTACGGATGCCTGCCTGTTCCGGTATTGATACTAACTGTGTATTGGTTGAGGCGTGGAGGAAAAAGATCTGCGACAGCACTGATAAATGAATCTACAAGCGCCACACAAGCAAATATTCAGATTGGGTTGGTAAAGAGTTTTTGCCTGACGCGGGTATTGCCTGGTGAGAATGCTTCCTGCGCTAATAGCCCCGCCTGAATGAGATCCAGAAAACTGCTGGTTTCAGGATCTTTTACGTGATTTCTGAGTCGCCCCTCGATCTGGAAACCTAAATGTAAAACCCCTTTGAGTGTTGACTCGTTGTCATCGTAGGTAAGTGTGTAGAGCTTCTGGAAGTTCATGCCTTTGAAGAAAAAATCGAAAAGGATCAGCATGGCAGTAGCCGTCAAGCCGAACGGTGCGCCGGGAATCACGCCAAGTAGTAGTTCGGCGCGTTGATGCGCAAGTGAAATATTAGTGAGGCTCAGTATTCCCCAGGGCTTGTGATTACTGTCGCGGATAACCCAATGCAAGGTGCTCGCATCTTTGATTAATGAGGTGAACTCGTTGTCGAGGATTGTTTGCAGATCGGCTAATTTAGCCGGCAATTTTCCTGCAAGCCGATGGAAACTTTTGATGAATTTTTTATCCTGCCAGAGTGCCTGGATAAAAGCGGCGTCAGCACCTTTTCTGCGCGTGAGAATGCAATTCCCCGCGCGATGATCCTGCCAGAACATTGGCTGGTGTTGCCAAAGTAGATTTCTGTATTGATTCAGTCCGCCGAGATGCTGCGCCACAAGGTCGTACGATTCCCGAATTTTAAATTCAGCTCGCAACTGCCGAGAGGCGAGCAGGATGTCTGCAGGTGATTTATTCACTGCAATCAACTCGAATCGCATTGGGTTGGATGGATGTTTGTTGCAGAGCTTTCATATGATTTGTTATTTGAAACAGCGCCTGCAAGTTCTGGATAAATACGAGAGCACTTATTCAGACGTTTACATGCGCGGCATATATTTCAGTTGCTTCGGCGTCTGACGACACCCACGGTGTATGCTATTACGCCGAACCTATGTAAAAGTCCGTGATTTTCAGATCGGGAATTCCGGTGAGGGAAAGAATCTGCACTGACGCCTGCGCTCCATTGCCATCAGCATCGTAATACAGTGCGCCATTCGCCTTGTTGTAGATAAGAAAGTCGTTTGCATCATTGCCAGTTGTTATGCCGTTTCCCGAAATGAAGTTCGCTGCTGCGAGGTTGCCGCCGCCTTTGGTAATCAGTGCAGTGAATATTGCTGAATTCAGAACGATTGTGTCCTTGCCGTTGCCGAAGTCCGCTATCACATCAAGGTTAAAAAGGGCATCAGGTAGCGAGTTCAATACAAAGCGGTCATTGCCAGCTCCACCTGTCAGGATGTCATTTCCACCACCGCCGATAAGGGTGTCTTTGCCGCCACCACCCAGCAGTGTGTCATCACCATAACTGCCATCGATGATGTCGTCGCCATCGCCGCCGGCAATAAGATTGTTTCCTGCATGACCTGTAAGGCGATCGCTGTTTTTGCTGCCGGTGAGATTTTCAAAGTCGAATAAGACATCAATGCCAGCGGCGCCCGTGTCCTGGTTGGAAAATTGCAGGTTAACGGTAACGCCATTTTTGCCAGTAACACTCGCATAACTCACGGTATCTGTGCCGATACTGCCGTCCAGGAAATCATTTCCAGCACCACCGTCGAGGGTGTCGTTGCCAAGCCAGCCGAACAAATTGTTGTCGCCCGAATTGCCGAGGAAGACATCGTCGCCTTTACCGCCATACAAAGTTTCTATATTGCGAAACGTGTCATTGCCCATCACGCCGTTGTTTTGCGTGGAGGCGAGGGAAAGATCGATTCGCAAGTTGGTATTACCATCGTAGTAGTAAGAATCTATACCATCGCCACCGTCTATTATGTCGTTCCCGGTATCGGCGAATATCCTGTCGTCGCCAGCGCCACCCGCCAGATAATCGTTTCCCCCGTTGCCATATAACTGGTTACTTTTATTGTCTCCCGTGAGGTAGTCGTCGTAAGGAGTTCCCATCAGGTCTTCGATGTTGATTAAGGTATCAAGGCCAGAAATACCGGTATTTTGAGGCCCCGTGATGGAGAGATTTGCTCTAATGCCAATGTCGGCAAGATAAATGACGAGGTCCTGCCCAGCGCCACCGTCGATAATATTATTGCCGGTTCCCGCGCCGAGGATGTTGCCGGCATCATTGCCAGTGAGGTTCGCATTACCACCGATCATGATGTATCCCTGCTCGACGTTGGCAGGTAGTGTGTAATCTGAAATATAAATATCTACTCTGTCCTGGCCGCCAGAATCCATATCAGGATTCGTCTCTTCGACGACATCGCCAATGTCGTCTACGAAATAATGATCGTAGCCGTTGCCGCCAATCATGATGTCGCTGCCAGCGCCGCCGGTTAACCAGTCGTGGCCGTCTCCACCGTCGAGATAGTCATCTCCTGCGCCACCGTCCAATGTGTCATTTCCTTCGTAACCCGAAATGGTGTCGGTGTCGTCGCCGCCATTCAAAGTGTCGTTGTCTGGTGAGCCATCGATGATCATGCTGATTTCCTGTTCTGAATATTTCGGACAAAAAAATTCACCTGAACCGCAGTTGCGCTGCATCATCAGAGCAGCATCACTGTAGCTAAATCACATCCTGGTTTTTACTTCAGAGCACGATCCTCGCGCCTGTGAAAAGAACTGCGATTACCACTGGGGTGTTCAATGAGGTGAACGAAATAAGCGGCCGATATCAATGCGGGAGACTTCCTTTCTTCGGGTTTATTTTTGTTGGCATTTCAAATTGGACTTATCTTTTACGAAGGATTATTCAAATTGGAATAAGACTAAATCGATTGCGCATTGATAGCAATTACGGTGAGTTAAATTATTTTGCGGCAGTACTGTCGAGCTTGCATGCGGTTCACTAGCAACTGTAAAGAGCTTTTACAGTTGCCAGTGAAATGGCGCGTGGAGTGGTATCAAAATATTTTGAAGCGGGTGAGAGGGGTAGAGAGTTGTTAACCGTTATTGATCCAAAGCCATCAGTAGCGCGTTGAGATCTTTTTCGAGTCCAGCGCGAAAATCGACGGTGGTCTCCAGCGTGTCGAGTACCAGCAGAGTGGCGCCGGCATCGGTGATTGCTTTCTGGATTTCTGCGGTAGGTTCCCACTTGTGAATGACAACCTTCACTCCTGAGTTTGATAACGCAGTGGTGAGGTTCGTGTAATCCTCAGTGGTCCAGTCGATGTCCTGCTTGACGAAATAATTGTCGACGAACAAGCCTATGTCGCTCGTGAGATAAACAAACTCATCGGTCAGTGCATAGACGAGTGGGTCGGCGACATTGATGAAACGTTGTTCGAAATCATTTTTCAGCTGCACGTAGCTGGCTTTTTCATGTTCAAGGTTGGTTTTAATGGTCGTCGCTTCTGTGGGATAAAGTTTCTGCAGGTCATAACCCACGATCTCAAGAATACGAATGATGTTGGAAGGGCTGAGCCAGAAGTAGGGCGAAACGGTGTTTGTCACTGGTGAGTTTGCAACCGACACACCATCGAGTTCGTGTGACCACGGCTTGCTTGCATCGATATCGACTACGCGAATGTTGAAATCTCGTGCAGTGATGTAGAACGGATCGCCCGGCCAGATTTTATTGATGCCAATCACGGCGTCTGCCTTCTGGAACTGCTCTGCGTAACGGTCGGCCTGACGCGTGAAAACCGTGCGTTGGGATTCCATGCTGCGCGGTTCATCTGGCAAGAGTTGCAGGTCGATATTGGTGTCGACAAGCAGCGTTTGGGTCAGTTGATAAATCGGCGCCATTGCAACGAGAACTAATGGTTTTTCTGTTTTGTCCTGCGCTAACGATGGTGTGCTGCAAAAAATTGCCAGAAGAAATACAACGGCAACTCGGGCGCGAGATGAAATTTGCGCCGCATGAGTCCAGATCGAAACTCTTCGTTCGATGGTTGTGGCGATGCCGTGTTGTTGGCTGGCTGTCGAAATAATAAATCCTGAGGTATTCATTATATTTTCGCCTCTTTGAAACCAGGGACCACGCTGCGAATAATGGTGGTGACGACAAAAAACGCTGCAGCGACCAATACAATTGCGCCGCCCGATGGAACTGGAATGTCCCATTGCATCGGGATCAGGATGCCGCCAAAACAACTCAAGGTTGCAATGATCATTGTTGTGTAAACGAAACTGCCGAGCCCTCGGCTGAGGTTGCGCGCAGCAGCTGCTGGAATCAGCAACAATGCTTCCACGAGCACAGCACCAATGATCTTGACGCACGCTACCGTAATAATCGTCACTAACACGATGAACACATATTCGATCGCCTGCACTTGAATGCCGCGCACTTGCGCGAGGCTCGCGTTGAGACTTGCAAGCAACATACGGTTGTAGAGTGGCAGCCCGACAATCACGGTGATGATCGTAACTACCAGCAGCACATTCATGTCGAGATCATTAACCGTCAGTATTGAGCCGAACATCACACTTTCGAGAATGTGCGTGTTGACTCGTGCTGATACGAATAACACGAGGGATGCGCCAATCGCGAGCGAGATCGAAAGAAACACTCCTATCAACGCGTCGGCCGACATTCGCGTGCGCGACTTGGTGTAGTTGAGCACGATGCCGAACACGATACAGAAGCTGAACATGGAAACGTATGGTGCGGTATACGATTCACCAATCAACACGCCGATAGCGACGCCCGTCAGAGCCGCGTTACCCACGGCCTGTGAAAAGAATGCCATGCGTTTCGCAACAATCATGGTGCCGACGCAGCCGAGCAGAGGGCCGATGATGATTGCGCAGAAGAGCGCATTGATTACAAATTCGTAGAACAGAATGCTGGGTAATACGCCTTGTTCGCTGAGGCCAATAATTGTGTCACGCATCCAGGTATAAAAAGCACTCATTACGCGGCCTCCCCTTTGAGTTTGGTGAAGACACCGCGTTGCATCGCAGGAGTCAGGGTTGTACTTGTTGGGCCATGTGCAATGACAACTTTATCGATAACAGTGATGTTGTGCGCGAGGCGCTGAACCTGGTCGAGATCGTGATTGATCCAGAGCACTGTAGTTCCTGCCGCATTGAGTTCTGTGATGAGTGCTTCGAACAAACGTGCGCCACCTTCATCAAGGCTTGTCATCGGTTCGTCGAGTATCAGCAATGACGGAGACGGTATCAGCGCTTGGGCAAACAACAGTCGTTGACGTTCGCCACCCGAAAGACTGCCAATCATGTATTTGCGTTTGGAGGTGAGATCAACCTTGGCAAGTGCGGCATCGATCGATATTTTTGCTGCTTTTTTCGTACTCATGAACGCGGGTTTGTCCTGGCTGATGAGTGTCATGAAATTATCGATGGTAAGTGGCAGCGTACGTTCCATTTCGATCAGCTGCGGCACGTAACCAATCGTGCGTTCCGGGTTGCCTTCAAAACGAATCGTGCCGGTGTGGGGCATTTGCCCAAGCAGACAACGCGCGGTTGATGTTTTGCCACCGCCGTTCGGACCGATAAAACAATGCAGTGTTCCTGCGGGGATGCTGAAATTCAGGTTCTGCAGAATTTGGGATGAGCCCAGCACTAGGCTGAGGTTTTCAACGTGAATGGCGGGGCCTTGCATAAGGGATTGTCCAGCTGTGTTGATGCTTATTGGGGAATGGTGCTTTCGATGGCGGCTTTCAACGACTCGAGGTTGTAGCGCATCTCGTTCTCAAACAGCTCTGGTGAAAATTCGCCATCCGAAATATGTGAAAACGAAAACATTTTTACGCCGGTTTCTTTCTGGATGGTGTCAGCCAGCTTGCCAGCAAAAAATTTCTCGGCGAACAACACGTTCACGCCAGCGGCCTTGATCTCATCGATGGTTTGCGCGAGCTGCCGCGCAGTTGGTTCGACACCGTGGCGTGGTTCGATCACGGCGCTGATCTGCAGGCCAAATTCCTGCATTAGATAACCATATGCACCATGCATGGTTGCCGCGCGGAAATTCGATGCATCAAGTTTTGATATCTGCAGGCTGTATTCAGCCTTCAGCTTTCGCAGGCGTGCTGCATAAGCGCGAGAATTTTGCAGATATTCTTCGGCATTGGCTGGGTCATAAACGCCAAGCTGGCGTGCTATTTCATAAACCTGCTGGATTGCGGTGATCGTGGAAATAAATGTGTGCGCATTCACGCTCGTATCGGCCGCGCCTGCGACAGGTATCAGGGACACCGCATTGTTCGCGTAAATATAGGGAACCTTCGTGCCGCCCGACGCTTCCATGATCTCGAAAGCCCATTGGTCATGGCCGATGCCATTTACCACCAATACGTCGAGTGACTGAGCGCGTTTCATATCATCGGGCAGCGGGTTGTAGTTGTGCGGGTTATAACCAGCACCGATCAGCGGCACGATGTCTGCCTTGTCGCCGACAATGTTTGCGACAAAACTGTAGTAGGGATGCAGCGTGATGCCGACAGTCATGCGATCGCCATTCTTGAATGATGCCGGCGCTGGCGCTGCCAGTAGCAATGAACTGGCCAGTGTAACGGCCAGAAGGATGAATAATTTGCTGAACGTACTTTTCATAAAATTTCTACTCCTTGGATATTTCTGCCGGTATTTGTTACTCGGCGTTCAAACGTTCCATCTCATCTTTGCCCTGATACGGAATGACCTGTTTCCAGCCGTGCAAAATCAGTGAAGCGACTTTTGAGGTTTCGGGAATGGGCGCATTACGGTCGGCATGCCACCAGATATTCGATGCGGTGATTTGCGCATTGCCGGCGTGTTTGTGATCGATCACGAGCAGGAATGCACCCTGGGTTTCGATGGTGCCGCCGCCGCCGTGATACAGCGTGAGGCCTTGTGCTTCACCTTCCTGAATTACGTTCTTGAGGGTCCATTTGACGGAGCCGTTATGTTCCCAGCTCAGGTCACGATAAAACGGCGCCAACAGGTTTTCCTGAAAGTCGGCGTCGTCCGGCCAATAACCGTTGTAATACACCAGCCAGTTGACCTCGTCGGCAGCAACAATCAATTCGTTATAAATGGCTTGATCGATTCCTTGCAAGCCAGAGAATGAACTGATTTGCCAGTCGAGGATTTCCTGTGGTTTTTCCTCGAGTCCGTAGGTCTCCACATAGGTGCCAGTACTCAGCACTAGTGCTATTAAAGCCGCAACCAGCAGCACGGTTTCCCATTTTCGATGATTGGGTTGCACGATATGTATGGTTGAAGTTGTCATAGGATTTCGTCTCCGCTAATCAGCAGATTATTGGGGTAAATCTGTTGCCTGAACCCAGAGAATAGCATCCTGGGACAGTGGCATGCCGTTGAATTCCTTCTCCGGCCCGACGGTCAGAGCAGCAAAGCCCCACCAACCAGCTTTGGGTAGCGCAAATGAAAACTCACCGGACGCATTCGTCAGGATCACCATTGCTTCGAGCGATGGGTGTGGTGCGTCAATTTTGCCGGCTTCTGCAAAGCGGTTGTTCTCAACATCGAGATCGTGGTTGAGGTATTCAACTTCTACCTGCGTGTACGGAACAGGAATGCCGTCGCTTAACACAACACCGCGGAATACGCCGCCGGTCCAGTTGGCATAGGGTTTATTCAATGCGTGGATTTCGGCTGGCAGGCCAAGGGTTTCATTCCAGTTGCCAGGTACGCCGCCGACGTTGATCATTACTTTGGCGAATTGCTGGATATATAAACCTTCGCCGGCTTCCAGATAAGGCGCTGGTTCGACAACAACCTGGTAATCACCCAGCGAACGCATTTCTGAACGCGGGATGTTTGCCTTCCATGCAGCGACAGTTCCATCCTCAGTGTGCCATTCGACTGGCTCGAGGTACTGCATCAGATCAACTTCTTCGCCGCGCTCACCCGCGACCGGCTTGCGCGCATAATAAAAACGTTCCGGTTTATCCATGGCCATAGATGGGGTGCCCGCAAAGGCGTGCGTAAACACGATATTGAAGGGGAGATCAGCTCCTCTCATCAGGGCCGTTTGTGGGGTGTAGATAACCAGAAAATGCGCGCTTGCTGCCAGACTGACGCAACCAAGGGCTAATCCACATGCAAGGCCTGATAACTTCAATTTCATGTATTGTTCTCTGTTCAAAAGATTGTGTGATTTAACCTGATGCGGGGATGGTTTCTGCAACGAAGGGTTGGCTGCGTCCTGAGGCGGCTGTGGAGCCGCCTGGTCGTCATGGCCGCCATCATTCAACTATATCGTCACCCAGTACGGTGATGCTGTGGTCGGCCCCAGCGGTGAACACAACTGAATACTCGCCTTCGGGCTTCGCAAGCGTAACGCTGCCGCTTGCATCCAGAGTGCCTTGAGCAAGCACTTTGCCCTGGGCATCCAGTACACGGATCGCAACACCTTCGGCTGAGGCGCCGTCGGAAAACCCACCTTCGCAGGTGATGGTTTTGTCGCCATTATCAAAACAGTCAAACAGTGGCGTGTGTGCCTGGGCTTGAGTGCCCACGAATAAGGTAAACGCCAGCACAGCAGATAGTCGTAATTTGTTCATAGTTGCCTCTTGTGTTCCGAATCGAAAACCCAGAATTCATCTCAACTGCTTCGCTGATCAGTGAATCCCTTGTCCGGAATCCTGCACGCTTATTCGACAAGAGTTTTTATTCAAGAGCCAGCGCTTAACGGTTGGACAACAGTTAAATTAACGTTAACTGTTGGGGAGAGTATGGCGGAGATGGACTTAACAGGTACTGAACTGGGTCAGGCCCGTGGTTTTAATACGTCGCTGAAGAGGTTTGGAGGATTGCCGGTAACACGCCTGAGGGCGAGCAGGGTAATGTCGTCTGCCAGGTTATCGTCCTGGAACGCACATATTTCGCGCACTGCGCTTTCGCACAGGGTACTCACGCTCGTGTTCGCCTGGCGTTGCAGGAAGGATTTAATACGCGCCGCTCCATAAAACTCACCTGATGAAGTGCGAGCTTCCGGAAAACCATCGGTATAGAGCAGTAAGGTTTCGCCGGGCTGAAGGCGAAGTTCGGCATTGCGGTATTCCTGGTTTTCCAGCATTCCAACTATCGTACCTGTCGCTTCCCCAACCGTTGTTGCAGAACCGGTTTTGCTGAGCAGGAATGGGGGCATGTGGCCGCCGTTGGCATATTGAATCTTGCCGGTGTGAATGTTGTAGCTGCCAAGAAAAATCGTAACGAAGGCCGCGCCTTTCTGGCTCTCGCGCAAGCGTTCATTGGTTTCACGCAGGATGTCAGCGGGCGACTTACCGCTTTGTGCCAGGTCGCGCACGATGGTGCGGCTGACGGCCATTACAAGTGCTGCGGACATACCTTTGCCGCTTACATCGGCAATGATGAAGATCAGGGTTTTCGGATTGATGAAGAAAAAGTCGAAAAAGTCACCTGCCACGTGATTGGCTGGCTGATTTACCGCGTGTAGTTCGAATTCCTGATGTTGCGGGAACGGCGGGAATTCTGTTGGCAGCAACGAGCGCTGGGTTTCACGCGCCATTTGCCATTCCCGCTCCAGTAATTTCTGGGCGGCTTCCTGCTGGCTTTGAATGTTGATCTGTTTTTTAAGATTTTTGAGCATGCGGTTGAAGCCAATGCTCAACCGGCCCAGTTCATCAAGCGAGCGGATGTTTTCAATATTGGTGTCGAGTTTGCCGCGCGCAACGTCGGACACGGCGGCTTCGAGTTTTTTGATAGGGCCGGCGATGCGACCACTGATAAACCAGACAAGAAAAAATATCAGGACGATCGTCAGGGAAAGCCCAAGCAGCACTATTTTTATCTGTTCTCTCAACGGATTTGTAACATCCACTTCTGAAACCAGGGTAGCGAGATACCAACCGGTAGAAGGAATCGGTGTGTAGAAAATCCAGGTGTTGCCCACGATAACTTCGTTATCGAGCACGAGGTTTTCGACTATGTCGAGTCCGGTATCACCATCAAGAATTTTATCTGCGATGGGCGCTAAAGCCGAATTAGTTTGTTTGGCTACCAACTCCCGCAATGTTCCGTTCAGTGCCATCTCTGGTCGGTAATGCGACACGTAACGGCCACTAGGACTCATGATCATGAATTTCTGGTTGTTAAGCTGTTCGGAAATTTTCGTGCTGAGGCTGTCCAGCCGCAAATCGACCGTTGTTACTCCGGTAAATTGAGTGTCGCGCATGACAGGAGCGGAGTAGGTTGTCATGGCGAGGTTGCCAGCCCCCGTATCGAAATAGGGTTCTGTCCATACCGCCTCGTGAGTCGCTTCTACTGCTGCATACCATTCCCATTCGCCAGACGTGTAGTCGTACGATACAGCGCCGATGTCGATCTCTTTGAGATCCGTGTCGTACACATAGGGTGAAAAGAGGCGTTGTTCTCGCTTGAATGTATAAGGCTCAAAAGCGATTGCGGCGCCGTAGATAAGGGGATTTCGGCTCGCATTCCGACGTAGCATTTCATACAGCTGCGGTTCATTCAGATCAGGATGGATGGCCAGGAAAATAGCCGTGTCATCCGCGATGCGCGAGAGAGAAACAAATTCGTTGTCTATGCTGCGTGCCAGCAGATTTATTTCGCGGATGTATTGCTGCTGCAAACTACTGGTAGCGGAATTGTAGACACGCTGAAAAGTCAGTCCCATCACGATGCCAGTTACGGCAAGCAACGGGAGAATGATGGAAATAATCAGTTTCCAGCGTATGGAAAACACAATTTTAATGAATCTGCTCCACGTAGGTTGCGGTTGCGGGAATGAAGGGATAGTTAACGAGAGGGCTGGCATCCAGTAGCTTCCTGCGCAGCATATCGAGTGCTACGGCACAACTCATCATCCGGATCATCGTGCGTGAGCGTTGTTGTCCGAGCGAGACAAGCTGCACCCAACAATGTTCCCTGTCACAAAGCGCGATTGCGACTGTTCCAACCGGCTTGTCGACGCTGCCGCCTTCGGGACCTGCAATGCCGGAAGTAGCAAGCGAATAGTCACTGTTGAGCAATTCGCGTACACCTTTGGCCATGGCAACTACGGTCTCTTTTGATACTGCTCCATGGGTAAGCAACGTCTCGGGACTTACGCCTAGAGCGGTGGTTTTTGCATCGTTGGAATACGTAACAAGGCTCTGATGCAAATAAGCGGAACTGCCCGGATATTCAACGAGCTGGCTTGCCAGCATGCCACCCGTGCAGGATTCGGCCATGGCCAATGTTTGGCCTACATCGAGCAACAGGTGATGCACTTCTTCGGCAATTGATGCAAACCGTTCTGAAACCACAGCGGTGCCAAGGGTAACGCGGAGTAGTTGCAGATATTCTCCCATTGCGGCTATGGCAGCATCACCGCGCGCAAAAACCTTGATTTCCACATGTGGCGCAGAGGTCCGGTATCCGAGGGTTATGCCGGAAGGCACTGGTAACTGACTGAGTTGGTCGGCGAGCGAGGATTCACCATGGCCGAAGGTCAGGAATTTATACAGGCGTGTTGCTTGCTCCTCCTTGAACGCTCCTCGCACAAACGGCACAAATTGTTCCGTCACCATGTGTTTGAACTCAGATGGAACGCCAGGCGTAAAGAACAGCCAGGCACGATTGAGCTTGATACGAAAACCGGGTGCAGAGCCCACTGGGTTATCGATGAGTATCGCATTCTCGGGCAGCAGACATTGCTTGAGGTTGCTCGCTGGCATGGTCCTGCCGCGGCGGGTGAACCAATCCTGAAGATGGGTGCGCCACTCCTGATTTTCTAACAGTGGTACACCAGCGGCCTGCGCCATGGCTTCCGCTGATAGGTCATCGCTTGTGGGTCCGAGACCGCCATTAACAAGTATGACATCGGCATGCAGGCTGCGTTCGGTAAAGATCCTGACGAGGTCCTGCATGCGATCTCCAACCGTGGTGCGCTGTTGCAATTCGATGCCAAGATTAAGCATCGTATCGGCAAACCAGGCGGCGTTGGTGTCAACAATTTGCCCCGACAACACTTCTTCGCCGGTACAGATCATTTCCAGGAGCATGGGATTATCCGCTAAAGCTGTTGATGCAATCATATCCTATACCACCATAGCGCAGAGCAGGTATGTTGCGCATTGCCGTTAACCAGGCAATGCGAGGTGTGATGGAGATGACGTAGGGGTGGCTGGCGCGGAGGGTAGAAGGGGTTTAGTCCTTGTTTTCTTCTTCGAGCTCAGCAGCGATGCTGAGCAGACGTTTGCCGGCTTCAGTGGATACTTCTTCGGGAATTTCGAGATTGCCAAGCCATTCCGCTTTGTCTTTGTCATCACGGCCCTTGCTCAGGGCGCTGATGCCGGTAGTGGTGTTCATGCAGCGGATGCGCTTGTATTTATCTGCGTCGGCGACTTTTTCGTCCTTAAGGACTGTGGTCGACTCGTAGAGTGTCCAGACACCGTCAACTGATTGCCAGAAGAAATCTGTGCTGCTGCGAGCTGCTTTGAGTTCCGCCTGGAATTTGTCTTTTTCGGTGGTGGTGTCTTTCAGCTCTTTGCGTGCAGCGACCAGTGCGTTGTTGACGCTCTGGTTGTCGGTAGCCTGTTGCTGGGTTTTCTTCTTGAGATCGCTGACTTGGCGCTTCAATCGTTGTGGATCAAGCTGCTTG
Organism: Pseudomonadota bacterium; assembly: GCA_040386995.1. GTDB lineage: Bacteria > Pseudomonadota > Gammaproteobacteria > Pseudomonadales > Pseudohongiellaceae > CAILUG01. Next base: position 13,581 of record JAZKES010000127.1, read on the forward strand.
AGGTCTTTGAGTTCGTCCTGGGCTTCTTTCAGCTCATCTTTGCTTTTTTTGATCTGGGCTTTGAGGAGCACGTCTTTCTTGTCGCCGTCAATCAGTTGCTCGAGGCGCTCAAGCTGTACTTTCTGCTGAAGGGCTTCAAACTCAGCCTCAATACCAGCGAAATGCTCGAATTGCTTTTCAAGATGCTCGAAGTCTTTTTTCTGCTCGACCATGTCATCACGCAGTTTTTTCTCAAGCTGCTTCTGACGCTCCAACTGTTCCAGCAGTTGGTTCTTTTCATCTTCGATTCTACTGATTTCAGCTTTAAGAACGTTACTGGTGCGGAGTTCTTTGAGGCTTAATACTTGGGCCATGATTAGGGTGCAGGATAGTGTTCAATGAACGGGATTGCTTGGAGCAAAAAGTGGCGCGCATTCTAACATGGAATTCTAAAATCCATACAACTCCTTAAAACTTTCCCAAAACCTGCACAATCTACCTTAGGCAGCAGGCGCGCCGGTAGGTGCCGGTGAGTTCAATTGGGTGCGCATTTGTTCAAGTAAACCATCAAGGCCATCACGCGCGACGATGCTGCGATAGGTCTCACGATAGGTGCTCACCATGCTCACGTTTTCCACTTCTACGTCATAAAGAAACCAGCCATCGCTGCGTTTGCGCAACTTGTAATTGACGGGTATCGGCGCCTGGGCTTTGCTGGAAATGACCACGCTTTTGACTGTTGCGCGGTTGTCGGTCACTTCCTCACCCTTGAATTCTACGGTTTCGTTACTGTACGCGGTGAGTCGGCCAAGATAGTTATGCTCAATAGTTTTGAGCATCAATTCCTCAAATTCGGTCTGCTGTTCCTTAGTGGCTGTTTTCCAGTTGGTTGAAAGTACGCTTTGAGCCATCGCCAAAGAGTCAAAGCCGCTTTTCACCTTGGCGCTAATAGTTGGGCCATCTTTTACCAAATCGAAATCAGGTTTACGCAGAATGCCCAATATGTCATTCACCACAGATTCGACGGCATTGGTCGGCGTACCTGTCTGGGCATTCACCGTTGGGCTTTTGCCTATCGCGAAGATCAACGCCAAGATCAGAAAGCTGAAAAACAGCAACACTGACAAAGGGGGTGAGAAGGCGGGTACGGCGGTACTGGAGGTGGTATTTTTCAGCTTAAGCATGGAGTCTCCTTGGTTTATTCATCACGATCAGTCGTGTGCTCCGGTTAGTCACTTGCAAGTATACAGCTCTTGCCACCAAGACCTGTACATTGCCAATTTCCTTCGCGAACTGGACGTTTGCGCCATTAGGCAACAGATGGTCTGAACCATGGCTGAACTCTTGTTTAGCTTTAACTTGGCTTTAATTCCGCTTTGTCTGGGCTTTACTGAGCTTTTCGCGAACGCTGGCTGCTATTTCTCTACGTCACCTGCACGGTTTTGCAGCCAGGCGGTACGAAAGAATACATAGGGGTCCAGAGCACTATCGTAAAAAGATTCGTACGTATCCTGGTCCAGCGAGAGTGCAACTTCTGCGTCTATCACGTTAATGGCGACTATTTCTTCACCATCAAGGTTTTGATAAATCGGGTTAAGAGCAGAAGTGGCTGCGCTGCCGGTTATATCGCGCAGGCTCGAAGGTCCGTAAAACGGCACCATCAGGAAAACGCCGTGACCAACACCATATCGCGCTAACGTCTGGCCGAGATCTTCTTCATCCTGTTCAATACCAAGTTCCGTCGCGACATCGAAAAAGCCAAACAAGCCAGCAGTGGTATTAAGTGCAAAACGAGTCAATTCGGTCCCACAGTTACGTGGATCAGCCTGCAGCAACGCGCTGGCTGCCGAGACTGGTGCGCCGAGGTTCGTAATGAAATTGCTGAGAGAGACTCGTACTCCGGATGGGAGTACGCGCAAACCCCGTGCAATGGGTTTAAAAACGCCGCGATATAACTTGTCATTGACCGCAAACGTCACACGGTTAATACGTTCCAGTGGATCTGCAATGCGGATTTCGGGATCTTCGCCCTCGTCGAAATCAAAAAACTCTTCCTCCGCAGGAGCGGGAGCTGGCTGAGGTGCGTCTTGCGCAAAACTTGCCTGTGGAAGGCCGCAAATGCCCATAACTGCCAAACTGAGCAGCAACTGGCGTGAATTAAAACCATTGATAATTTTCATGAGAATCTTCCTTGGTGGACCGGGCCAGTATTAACCCTTGCCGCTAAACATGTATTTGCTTACCAGTTCTTCCAGATTTACGGCTGATTCGGTATCGCCGATTTCCATCCCGTCTGTAAGCAGTTCTTCAAAGCCGCCCGGAATGATCTTGATGAACTTTTCGCCGATAATTCCCTGGGTGCGGATAGCGGCAATTGCATCTTCCTGCACTGGCACGCCTTGGTTTATGCGCAAGCTCACGATAGCTTCGTAACTCTCAGGGTCGAACTGGATGTTGCTGACGGTACCTACGCGCACACCTGCGGCCTCTACTATCGCGCCGGCCTGCATGCCGGAGATCGAGGTGAATCGGGCGGTCAACGTGTAGCCTGGTTGCTGGGTGAAGCGTGCCCCGCCAATGGTTACGGCAATATAGGTAAATGAGGCTATGCCTATCATCACGAATATACCGGTCAACAATTGGATATTAAGTTTTTTCATACTTTCCTCGTTTTGTTCGTGCCAGCCAGGAAGGGTGGTCTATGAAAATATTGCACCGATAAGAAAATCGCTGAACAGGACGGCAATTGACGATAACACTACGGCATCAGTAGTAATGAAGCTCACTCCTTCCGCGCCCTGCGAGCCCGCCTTCGTCAAGTGCATGTAGAAACCCTTTGCGCAGCAGATCAGCGTAATAAGCACACCAAAGATGATGGATTTTATCAGGCCCAGCCGGACGTCTTCCCACTCAACTGCATCTATCATGCCATTCATGTATGACCCTTCGGCCACACCAAACATCACAACACCGACAAAATAACCGCCGAACAATGCTACAAAATCGAACACTGCAGTCAGTAGTGGAACCGATATCATGCCCGCAATCACTTTTGGCGCGACCAGATATTTATTAGGCGAAATGGCCATACATTCGAGCGCATCCACCTGTTCGGTAATCCGCATGATGCCCAGTTCGGCGGTAATGGCAGAACCCGCTCTGCCAACCACCATCAATGCCGTCATTACTGGGCCAAGTTCCCGGATGACACTGAGGGCAACCCCTGCGCCAAGCAGGTTGACCGAACCAAAGCGCTCCAGAATGCTGTAAAACTGTAGCCCCAATACCATTCCGATCGTAATGCCTGAGATCACGATCAGAGACAATGAGCGTCCACCAATAAAATAAATCTGCCGCACTATCGTATAAAAACGGTACGGCGGCTGTACCAGTTCCCACAGGACTAGCAATAGCAGATTCAACGTACGGCCGGTTTGTTCGAGTCCAGTCAGCGTATATGCGCCGATATTTTCCAGCATTTTCAGCATAAGGCGAACAACCTTGTCCTTGCAGACTGCACAGTTCTGGCGGGTTTTTTCGGTGCGGGAGCTGAATTCACGTTCATTCTTCTTCACCCACCAGGCGTCTCAAATGGGCATCCGCATCCACCACGTTTTCGCGGGGTTTACGGTGGAGAAGATCCTGAATCTCGACGTTGGTAGACATTTTGATCTGCTCAGGTGTGCCAGTTTCGAGTATGCGACCTTCGCCTATAACCGCAATGTGGTCGGCGATCTTGAACACACTATCGAGCTCATGGGTCACCACGATAATGGTCATTCGCATAGAATTTTTCAGCAGGATAATCAGGTCATCCAGTTCGGCCGACGTGCTTGGATCAAGCCCGGAAGAGGGTTCATCAAAGAACAGCAGTTTCGGGTCCATGATGATGGCTCTTGCCAATGCCGTGCGTTTGGTCATGCCTCCTGAAAGTTCGGCGGGCATGAGATGCTCGTGTGGAAGCATATTGACCATGTCCAGTTTTATACGGGTCATGATCTCGATTGTGCTGTCGTCGAGTCGCGTATGTTCGCGAAGTGGCAATTGAATGTTCTCTGCTACCGACATCGAGGAAAACAGCGCGCCGCCCTGAAACGCAACACCCATCTGTTTGCGTAACGCCTGCATTTGACGCGTGCTGGCGCCATTAACTTCAGTGCCCAGAATATTGATACTTCCGGAGGTTGGCTTTTTCAGGCCAAGAATACAGCGCAGCAAGGTGCTTTTGCCCGCGCCGCTGCCGCCCATGATGACCATGATCTGGCCCGAAGGGATGGTCAGGTTAACGCCGTCCAGAATGCGGCGAGTGCCGTAATCCACCACCAGGTCGCGAATCGTAATGGCGTTTTCGACTGCAGAAGTATCCGTCATGTAACTTACAATTCCTGCCGGAACTGTTCCGCATTAGTGTAAAGCGAAAAAATCTTGTCGAGGCGGGTCAGGGTCAACACCTGCATCGCGGCTCCGCTGATGTTCAAGAGGCCAAAGGGCAGGTTGGCCGTTTTGGCGGTCTGGTAACCTTCAACCAGCGAAGCGATGCCGGAGCTGTCAATATAACTAACGTTGCCCATGTCGATTAACAGGGGGCTGCCATCCTTGATCTTGTCGAGGATAGTTTCCCTGAGCTCCGGAGAGAAGTGCATATCCACTTCGCCGCTGAGCTGCAACAGGTCATAACCTGCTTCAGGCTTGATACTGCATTCCATACTACGTCCTTACTAATTTGATTCCGTCTGCTGATGCAGACATTTTTTCATTTGCAGCACATTGCCGCAGTCACCTTTGCATTCGACCAACTGCACGTCGTCCATAATCTCGTTAATTATGTGACAACCAAGGCCGCCGGGGCGGATCTCATCCAGAGGCCTTGACTTCAATTGTTCTGCGCGGGTTTTGTGATGAGCAAAATCTGTCAGGCGAAAAGTCATGTCTTCGCCGCGTTTTTCCACTTCCAGAATGATGTCGCCTTGTTCTTCCTTCCCATAGGCATGCTGAATGATATTCATACAAGCCTCACCAACAGCCAAAACGATGCAGTTGGTCAATGTTTCGGAATCGCTGTATGAGGCCAATACTTCACGAAGTTTCTGTCTCACACTACACATGTTCTCGGAACGTGCGGGAAACTGAAGCGCCAGGAGTTTTTTGGTTTTACTCATGGCCCGGTGTTATTCCGCAGCAATAAATAGGGACCAACATAACTGAAATTCAGTGATGCGGGGTTATCTTCATACGAAAACAGCTGCTGACTCTGTTGTCTCGGCATTTGTAATAATTCTCCCTCAGGGATTTTAATTGCCTTTCCATAGGCTTTTTAAATGCACTGACCAACTTTCCGGACAGGGACACAGTATACAAATTCAAGGTAACGCTGACCAGCTAGACGAGAGTACACCAGGCGCAACATATCTTGGGTTAATCATACGCGAGATCAAGGACCCGATATCGGCTTGCGAAAACAATACTCTTCATTTCTGGTTAATGCAGGGAAAACCAACTCGACGCGGGCTCCGTTAAAAGAAAGCAGTTTGCTAATACATGTAATTCAATGTCCACAAACGACATACCAACATATGCCGTAGTTATTGCAACTGAATGTTCGAGGCTTTAAGGGGCGGCAATATCTCGCGCCATTCCTGCAGTTTGTGCGCAAACGTAGTGGCGGCATTTGCCGGGCTGGTTGACGGCAGGCGGCGGAAAGTCAGGTCCATATGGTTGATTAGCGGGACTACATTCTGTTTGAAGCAAGTTTCCGCTTTTGCGCCGTTAAAGAATACATGGGTGATCTTTTTGTGCGTCTGGAAGAAGCTCGGAAAATCGTTGGCAATCAAGCTGTCGCGTTCTATTTTTGCGTCGAGACTTCCTTCCCTGATGCAGGACTGCAGCACGTCCCATACCGCAATTCCCGCGCTTTTAACGAACTTGATGCGCTGTTCGTACGACGCTTCCGGATCCATCTGCAGAAGCTGCGCCATGATGCGCCAGAAACTGTTCTGAGGATGGGCGTAATACCTGTGCGCCGCGAGTGAAGCGCGTCCGGGCATACTGCCAAGAATCAATATCCTGGCGTTTTTGTCGGCGATTGGAGAGAAGCTTTGAACTCTGGTCATTGTTGTCTCGCCAGCTTATGTCCTGACATAACTATCGAAAAAAAGCGGGGCTGCGTATTTGTATGCTGACTGGAACTATAGCGGGATTGCCGGTGGAAAATGTAAAAGCTGGTGGCTTCATCAATGATGGTAACCGGCCGCTCGGGTGCCCAGTCAGTTCTGATTCACGGGAATTATGTCACACCGGATGGGGCTTCGTTTGCACCGGCGACTGGGGGCTTGTGGTAAGCTTCAGGCAGCGACGATGCAGTGAATTTCCCGATGATTTTTGTGATCTCCACCAATAAGAAACACGCCCCGGCAAATCTACCCACAACCATGACGGGCAAGATCATGTTGTCCGTAATCATTGCGTTATTGCTCGTGCTGGCCATTACGTTTCGCGTCGGCATGGCAGGCAAGGCGCTTACTGAAGAGAATGCCGCCGTAGCCCCATCAGTGGATCTGGGTGAAAACAACACAACACGATCAGACGTTGATTTGGCGCGTGTGCAGGCTCTCAATCTTTTCGGCGCGGCACCGATCTCGGGCGCACCCTCATCCCAATCGGTGGCAATAAATGCAAGTCAGACGTCGCTGAATCTTCGGCTTGAAGGTGTTGTGCTTGCGATAGACGCAAATCGCAGTGCGGCAATAATTGTGGTTGGCGGCAAGCAGGCTACTTTTCGGGTAGGGGAAACGTTGCCGGTCGGCAATCAGGTGAAACTCGCAAGTGTTCACAATGACCATGTGATCATCGACAACGATGGTGCAACCGAGTCGCTCTGGCTTTATGACGGTAAAACCGATGCACCGGGTACTCAAGGTTCTCCGGCAGCCAGCGTCGTTTCAGGAACCACCACTGATGTCATCAATCGGCTGCGCGCCCAGCGTGCTAATGCACCTGCAGTTGCAGCCACACTCGGTGAAATTATCCAGGTCGCACCTGCGCAGGCGAATGGCGAACTTCTGGGTTATCGATTATCGCCGGGCGTCAAACTAAAGGAGTTCGTCCAACTCGGTTTTCAGCAGAACGATATCGTGACATCGGTGAACGGCATCGCGCTTAACGATATGCGGAATCTTCCACAACTTTACAGCTTGATGAATGAAGCAACTGAAGTATCATTTTCACTGTTACGGAATGGGCAGCCGCAGACTCTGCAAATCAGCCTTACCGGAACGCCTTGAGATCATATTTTTACCAGAATTACTCCCGAGTCTTTACTCTACACAATAACAGCGGAAACCGGTTTTGATCCTACTTACCCGTTTATTCCTGCAGCGCAGAAGTTCCTTCCGCCTGAATCAGGCATTCAAGATTGCAGCGTTATGTCTGGCATCAGCCGGCAGTGTCCAACTTATGGCGCAGGAGCCTGAGGCCGCCCCAACCCAGGATAGCTGGACTGTCAATTTTCGTGGCGCTGATATCGGTGAACTGATTCGTTTTGTTGCAGACGCAACTGGCAAGACGCTTATTGTCGATCCGAACGTGACGGGTACCGTGCAGGTTATTTCAACCAATCCTGTTAATAGCGAAGAGTTGTACGAGCTGTTTCTATCCATTCTCGAAGTGCATGGTTTTGCTGCAGTCGAGTCCGGAGATGTCGTGCGTATAGTGCCAATCCAGGGCGCAGCAATGCAGCCATTGCCGCTCATTCTCGATCAGGCTGCTGGCAGTGGCAGTGGTGTAGTGACTGAAGTCATACAGGTGAACAATGTATCAGCCGTGCAACTGGTGCCGGTGTTGCGCCCACTCGCAGCGCAGGAATCACAGATGACCGCTTATGCCGCGAGCAATTCCATCATCATTACTGACTCAGCGGCCAATATTGAACGTATTCGCGCGATGATTGAGTACATCGACACGTCATCCGTCAAACAGACCGAAGTTGTCGTGCTGCAAAATGCACTTGCTCCCGACGTTGTCAGTCTCTTGCAACAACTGCAAGGCGAGACCGAAATTCCCGAAACCAATCCGATGCAGATCGTCGCGGATGCGCGCACCAACAGCATTCTGTTGAGTGGCGACGAAGTGCAGATTGCGCGTCTGCTGCCGTTGATCAACCAGCTTGATAGTCCATTGACGCAGGACGGCAAAGTCAACGTCATCTACCTGCAGTATGCGAGCGCAGAACAACTAGCACCTCTGCTCAACGGTATTTTACGTGATGCAGCACCTGCTGCTGCCGAGGGCGCTGCGCCAAGTCCTGCGGCTGCAACAAGCATTCAAGCTGATCCCGATACCAATGCACTGATCATCACGGCCGATGCAGATGTTCTGCAGTCATTACGTAATGTGATTGCACGGCTCGACATACGCAGAGCGCAGGTTCTGGTCGAAGCAATCATCGTTGAACTCAGCGGCGAACGTGGCCAGGATCTCGGTGTGCAGTGGCTGTTTTTGAACGATAACGGTTCTTATGGCAGTTCAAGCACGGGCAGTCCAACGTCTGCGGCAATTGCAGGTGCGGCGCTGAGTGGCCAGACTACCGACGCGAATGGCAATGTGGTGGATATCCGTGGGCCGCTTGCGAAGGCTTTGGCAGGTACACCTGGACAACTGCTTGGTATCGGGCGCCTTGATGATGATTTGAGCTTCAACGTGCTGATCAATGCATTGCAGGCTGACGATGCCGCTAACATTCTTTCTACGCCATCACTACTCACTCTCGACAATCAGGAAGCGACGATCACCGTTGGTCGCAACGTACCGTTTGTTACGGGCTCTTTCACAAGTACGGGCAACGGTTCCTCGAATCCTGACAATCCGTTCCAGACAGTTGAGCGACAGAACGTTGGTGTAACACTCCGCGTAGTTCCGCATATCAACGAAGGTGATTCACTTGTGCTCGAGTTGTCGCAGGAAGTTTCAAGCCTGCTTGGTTCTGGCAGCGTACTGCTCAACGGCAACCCGATTACCAACGAACGTATTATCGAAACAACTGTGCTCACCGATAACGGCCAGACAGTAATCCTTGGTGGCTTGATTGAAGATGGCTTATCGGAAACCAATCAAAAAGTGCCGTTCCTTGGCGATATTCCCGGACTTGGTCGTTTGTTTCGCAACAATTCGAGCACGCAAAGCAAGACTCATCTTGTCGTGTTTCTGCGCGCAACCATCATGCGCGAAGAACGTGCGCTCGAAGCCGCGACTGCTGAAAAGTACACCTTTATTCGCGATGAACAGGCGCAGCGCGCCGCAACTGGCGATAGCCTGATTCCAGATGAAGCGTATCCGCTGTTACCGGAGTGGCAGGAGCTTTTGCAGAAGTTACAACAGACGCGCGAGTCTGCAGCGCCACCAGCACCGTGAGTGGAAAAACTGCCATGTGTGTAATTCGACTTTATGTCTGCTTTGCAAATCTGCTGTGTAACAGTCATCAGTGGTGAACCTTGTGGCTAGCTCAATTGCCCAGTTACCTTCGATCGATTCTTCCTTGTCTCGCCTGCAACAAGTTCCGTTTACTTTTGCGCGCCAGCACGGCGTGTTGCTGGATGATGCGGGCAGCGGCTATCGCGTTTTATACCGCCAGGGTTTGATGGTTAATGTGATTGCTGAACTCACGCGCTGGCTGGGTCCCGATTTTCAACTGCAACAAGTTTCTGATGTCGAATTCCAGCAGCGCCTGAGCCGAGCGTTCGCGCGTGACAACAGTGAAGCAGTTCAGGTTGCCGAAGATCTCGGCGCTGACATCAATCTGGCGCGGCTGGCTGAAGAAATTCCGGCCACGGGCGATTTGATGGAAGGTGAGGAAAGCGCGCCAGTCATCAAACTTATCAATGCGCTGATTTCGCAAGCCGTGCGTGAGCGCGCATCCGACATTCACATCGAGACTTACGAAGACAGTCTCAGCGTACGTTTTCGCATGGATGGTGTGTTATCAGAAGTGCTCGCACCAAAACGTTTGCTTGCTCCATTGCTGGTCTCACGCATCAAGGTGATGGCGCGGCTCGATATCGCCGAAAAACGCTTGCCGCAGGATGGCCGCATCAGTGTGCGACTTGCAGGACACGCCTTGGATATACGTGTTTCAACGCTGCCCTCAGCGCATGGTGAACGTGTGGTATTACGTTTGCTCGACAAACAAGCCGGGCAAATGGAACTGCAGCAGCTGCACATGCCATTGGCGGTGTTGAACAGTTATCGCGAAGCTTTGCATATACCCCATGGCATTATTCTGGTTACGGGTCCAACGGGCTCAGGCAAGACGACAACACTTTATGCGGGCCTCATGCAGATCAACACCAAGCGTCAGAATATTCTGACGATTGAGGATCCAATCGAATATACGCTGCCGGGAGTTGGCCAAACCCAGGTCAATACCAAAGTCGGTATGACGTTTGCGAGCGGACTGCGCTCGATTCTGCGCCAGGATCCTGATGTAGTGATGCTTGGCGAAATTCGTGACGCCGAAACTGCGCGTATCGCGGTGCAGGCAAGTCTTACTGGCCATCTGGTGTTGTCGACCTTGCACACCAACACTGCTGTAGGTGCGATCACGCGGCTGCAGGACATGGGGATCGAATCCTTCTTGCTGGCCTCCAGTGTTGTGGCGGTGATTTCACAGCGACTTGTGCGTCTTCTGTGCCCGCATTGTCGGGAAGCATATTCACCAGACAGTGCTGAGTGTGATCTGCTTGGAATAGACGCAGCTGCGCCACCAACATTGTATCGTGCGGTGGGTTGTGTGCAGTGCAAAAACTCAGGCTACCAGCAGCGACGTGGCATTTTTGAATGTATACGAGTCGATGCGGATTTGCGGCGCCTGATTCACGGGGGCGCGAGCGAAGAAGAATTAGTGCGTCATGCAAGGATGAACAGTGTCAGCTTGCAGGAAGATGGCTTCCGCTGTGTTCGTAATGGTTCCACTAGCCTGGCCGAAGTGCTGAGAGTAACTGCGGCATGAGAAACCACTTGTTATCAGATCATCTCGGATGTCCGCTTCGGTCATCGCAAAGCAGTTGCGCAAGTTAATGCGGATTTCCTAGATGGCTGCATATTCCTACAAGGCGCTCGCTGCTGACGGCCGAATCAACAAGGGTATTGTTGAGGGCGAATCAGAACGCCAGGTTCGTAACCTGTTACGCCAGCGTCAGCTCAAGCCCATTGAAGTTATCCTGACTAGAACCACCACGGAGAATACCGTTGAAGGTTCTCCCGATCGCTACTTTAAACTGGGTATGGCGGATCTAGCGCTGTTCACGCGCCAGCTTGCAACCCTGGTGCAAGCAGGAGTTCCTCTCGATGAAGCCATCGCTGCTACCGCCAAACAAACACCACAGCCGAAATTAAAGAGCCTGTTGTTGCAGCTGCGCAGCAAAGTGGTCGCAGGGCATAGTCTGGCTGGTTCACTCGCAGAATTTCCACAGGCGTTTTCGGAACTCTATCAGGCAATGGTGCGTGCAGGAGAACATGCGGGCAAATTAGGTGAAGTGCTGGATCAACTCGCCGACCACATTGAAAACCGGCAGCAGATGCAGCAGAAATTGCAGATGGCTCTGATATATCCACTCGCCTTATTGTTCGTGGCAGTTTCAGTCATCATCATTTTGATGGTGTTTGTAATGCCAAAACTTGTTGATTTGTTCGTGCGCACGCAAACGCAGTTGCCATTGCTCACGCAAGGCCTGATCGTCGTCAGCGATTTTGTCGCGAGCTATTGGTGGCTGCTGTTGCTGGTAATAATAGCCGGCGTTGCTCTTGTCAGGCGCCTGCTTCAATTGATGACTTGGCGCACACGCTGGCACGAAGTGTTATTACAACTCCCTGTCGCCTCACGCCTGTTGGTCACTGCGGATACTGCTCGTTTTGCAGCGACGCTGAGTATTCTCGTCAGCAGCGGTGTCGCGCTGGTTGAAGCAATAGGTATTGCCGCAAGTGTGATGAGTAATCTCAAACTGCGGATGGCCACGCGCAATGTTGCAATTTCCGTACAGGAAGGCGGCAGCCTGGCGCGCGCACTCGACAACACCGGATTTTTCCCGCCCATGCTGACCCAGATGGTGGCGAGTGGTGAAAGCAGCGGCACACTCGAAACAATGCTCAAGCGCGCAGCGCAAACCCAGGAGCGGGAACTCGACAATACGCTCACTGGTTTGATGAAAATAATGGAGCCCATGATTATTGTTGTCATGGCTGTTGTGGTTGGCGGGATTGTAATGGCGGTGCTGTTGCCGATCATGCAAATGAATACTTTGGTGGGCTGACCTTGTTTTATCCAATACATCCCTACCGTTTCTCGATACCGAAAAAAGCACAATCAGCGCATCGAGGTTTTACCTTGCTCGAGCTGATGATCGTTCTTGTATTGCTTGGTGTACTCGCTGCAATCGCGGTGCCCACATATCTGGGTCGTGCCGATGCAGCGCGTGTGCAAAAAGCAACCGCGGACTTCAGTACCATCGCAACCGCTCTGAGTCTTTATAAGCTCGACAACGCAACGCTCCCAACCACTGGTCAGGGACTCGCTGCGCTGGTTGTCAAACCAGAGCTTGATCCTGTTCCGCTGCGATATAAAAGCGGTGGCTACATCAATGATCTGCCACTCGATCCGTGGGGCAGGACTTATCTGTATTTATATCCAGCACGTGACGCGGAGCGTGAATACGATCTGTACACCCTGGGCGCCGACGGAAAAACCGGCGGCGGAGGACAGGATGCAGACATCGTGCGGTAAACCGCGTGCAACGGGCTTCACGCTGATCGAGCTGATGGTTGTTGTTCTGCTGATCGGCCTCGGGCTCGGCGTGAGTTTAACGCTCGACTTCAGCAGCAGTCCGCAACGTCTTGAGCAACAAACGCGACAAGTCGCCAACATCACCGAGCTGTTGGCGCAAGAAGCTGTATTAAGCGGCGCGATTATGGGCCTCGATTTTTTTATCGCGCCTGACAATGGCCGTCAAACCGCTGGCATGCGTTGGTTGCGCCAAGACGGTGAACTCTGGGTTCCTGCCGATATAGGAGAAACCGGTGAACAAGGCGAAATATTGTTTGCCAGTGAAATGGAGCTACAACTCGAAGTCGACGGAAATGCCCTTATTCCTGAAGAAAAACGCGATTTAGAGATTATCGCGGCCGCCGAAGATGAGGTTGTGACATTTTCGCCGGAGCTGTTATTTCTGCCAAGCCGCGAGATAACTCCTTTTGTTCTCAGTCTGAGCACCGAAGATGATTTAGTTAGCAACATATCAGCAGACATCATGGGCAGAGTGCGAGTGAATGAAGATGCGCCGACTCCGCCATAATCAAAACAAGGGATTTACGCTCATCGAAGTGCTGGTTGCCCTACTGGTACTCGCGGTTGCGATGTCTGCGCTGCAACTACGCATCGGCCAGACACTCGACAGCGCAGCGTATTTGCGCGACAAAACAATTGCACAATGGGTCGCCATCAATCAGCTCGAACTACTGCGCATTGCAACTCGGTTTGGTAATGCGCCACCGCAACAACCGTTAAGTGGAACGGCCGTCATGGCAGGGCGTACCTGGTACTGGATGATTACGCCGCAAGTAACAGCAACAACCGAACTGGGAGCTGCTGCGCTGACGAGTCCTGCAACTGTTCTGATTAATGTCAGCGCCGAAAACACCGAAGCTGCGCGCAGCTCACCACTCGTATCCTTGACTGGAGTGACCGATGCCTGGCATGGACTCTAGAGGTTTTACGTTAATCGAGTTGCTGTTAGCAATGAGCATCAGTGCTCTGGTTGCTGTTATTGCTTACGCTGGAATCGCGACTGCGATCGATTCGAGCAGCGCGATGCAATCCCAAGTGAAGCAGCTGAGGGATGTGCAGAGAACACTCGACATAATGACTGAGGACTTATTACAGATCAGAGCGAGGCCCATCACGAACGGTTATGGGAGTCAGGAGGCCGCATTGCTTGGTGGAAATAGTCAGGACGTATTGCTGCAACTGACGCGTGGCGGCGTCGCCAATCCGCTTGCTCTAACGCGCAGTGAATTGCTGCGTGTGCGTTATGTGCTGGCCGAAGGTGCTTTGTGGAGACAGAGCTGGTCTGAGCTTGACCGTGCTGATGAAAATAAATCTCCGCAATCAGTTCTGCTGCTCGAACAAATATCGGATATCAATTTTGCATTTTTATCCGCAACGGCGGGTGGAAGTGCTTCTCCTGATTATTATGGCCTCGCGGGAAATGCAGGCTACTGGGAGAACGACTGGAATAGTGTACAGATTGCGACCGACGAAGTTTCGCCGCTGCCTGTGGCGATAAAAGTGTCTTTTAATGTTGCGGACTTTGGTGTCGTGGAGCGGATCGTTGAACTGCCGTGATCATCAATTTTCAAGGACACAAGCGCCGGCCCGATTCAGGCAGCGCGGCGCTACCCTCGTTGTGGCGTTGGTTGTTGTGCTGCTTGTGGTCATGTTAGCGACAAGAATCAGCGGTGATTACCTTGTGCTGTTTCGCACGATAGAAAATCAGAACTCCTTGCAACAAGCGCGTGCGTATCTGCGCGGTGCTGAATCCGTGGCTCGCGAAGCGCTGCTACAGGATCTGCAACTCGGTGCGGAAATAGATAGTGTGCAGGACTTATGGTCGCGGCGAATACAAATTCCGCTGCCGGAGGGCAACATGGATGCCTGCATCGTCGACCTTCAAGGGCGCTTGAATCTTAACGATCTCGGTGCAACGGACGCGGAAGGATATAACCCTGCGCAAAAACGTTTTATTCGTTTGCTGCAGGTGCTGAATATGGAAACGACGCCAGATCAGCAGACTGCGGTGGAACTTGCCAATGCCGTATTTGACTGGATTGATGAAGATGATGCCGCGCGTTACCCAGGCGGCGCCGAAGAGCTTGATTATCTACAGATGCAACCGCCGTATCGGCCGGCTAACCAGGCCTTCGCAAGTACTACCGAGCTATTGCTGATCGAGGGCATGACAAACGAACTCGTGGCAGCATTGACTCCCTATGTAAGCGTATGGGGTAATGGAAATATGAATCTTAATACCCTCGATGGCAGCATTACCGGTTCTGATCGCCCTGAAGCATTCAGAGATGCAGATAGCGATTCCGGGCTCTCAGAAACTCCTCAACCCATGTTGCTACGCACACTTAACAATGCCGAAAGTTTGCTGCCTTTAAGTGCCGAGGGCGCCAACTTGCTTGCAAGCATACGTAGCGGTAACGGCGGGTGGATACAGAATCTTGATGTCTTCAACTCCGGAGTTCTCAACGCGCAAGTGTGGGAGCTCGAAGGGCTTGATGTAAAAAGTGAATATTTCCTGCTGACTGCGGACATGCTGGTGCAGGCTCGTCACTATCAACTCCAGAGTGTGTTGCAACGAGAAGTGAGTGCAACCGGAGAGCCCATCGTTTCAGTTCGTTCACGCCAGATTGGCACTGCTGTTTTTAATATGGATGAAACCTGTGCTGCTGCGCTGCATTGATATCGGCATTTTTAAGTTGCCCAACGGCCAGACAGTGAATACTGCCGATCTTGCCGCGATGCATGGAAAGTTATTGTCATCTGTGCGCGGCAAGAACGCAGCTGAGGGCAATACGGATTACATTCTCACCATCCCCGCACATCGATGTTTACTCACAAGTGTGCCCGTCACTAAACATGAAAGCCGTCTGTTGCGTAAAACACTGCCCTGGGTATTAGAAGAACGTCTGCTCGAGCCGGTGGAAAC
>JAZKES010000128.1:0-3351 GCA_040386995.1 Pseudomonadota bacterium
AACAGCGCTACCATCACTTCGATGAGTGTGAAGCCCTTGTTGGCATTTATGGATTTTATTTGCGATGGCTTCAGGGACATACAAGATTAGCCCCTGCAAGATTATTGTGAACGCCATCTACGTCACTTGTGGACATGATTGTTCTTCCCGTGTTGCTCACTAATACCGCGCGCGCATTCGCTGTATCGTTGCTCACATCGCAAAATTTCAGGTACGCGCCAGTAGACGAATTTTTGAGAAAACCATCTCGATCAAACTGCAGAAAATCCAGCGGAAAATTGTTATTGAGGAAAGTTTTCAACGTGATTATTGAAAGCGTATTGGCCGCATTGCCTGCCTTCAGTAATGTATCTGTGCCATCAACGGCTCCTGCGGCGCCTGCATCAGTGAACACAAGCCAGCCTTCGCTCCAGTCAGCACCGCCAGTAATCGCGCAAGCAGCGTGATTGGCCGACCGGCATATCGATACACTACGCGACTGGGTTACCGCTTCAGATCGCGCGAGCGCAATAGCAGACATCAGATCCAGCATTGTGCCGTCCTTCGCATTTCGCCGCATGGTGTCTTGCATCCCTGGCACAACCGTGAGGGTCAGAATAGCCACAATGCTCAGCACAACCATCAGCTCCAGCAAGGTGTAACCCGCAGCATAATTTTTGCGAAATTTAATTGTGGCGTTTTTCATTTCAGTTTGTGTCGCCGAGTCCCATTACGTATCTGGATGCAGGTAGAAACTACTACGGCACGACGATAAAAAACTTGCGTGCTTTTTCAACTTGATGCATCCATGCAACTGGCTTTGAGTCGAAATAAAATGCTGAATAATTCCTGCGTGCCGAATAGCTTTTGACTGCATGTTCAACGTGTGAGAGGGAATATAGCGGGGCATATTTGGTTTACAACAACTCATCACGAAGATTGTGACATGCATCAAGCTTGCTTTTGTAATTATTTTTTGAAAAATTTAATAACAAAAAATATCGGGAATTTCGCCTTGATTATCAGGATTATTTCTTGCTGTTCAGGGAAAATTTCCCGCAAATATTTCCAGCAGTAATTGCTGCTGACAATCAGCACCTTCTTTCAGATTAAATTACCGCCCGGTGTAATGAACAGACATGAACCTTGTTCCAGCTCCCTCTAATTTTGAGATTCATAGTGAAAAGTGGATGTGAGAATGGAGGTCCCGAGCAAGACAAGCCCCGTCACGTTTTTAAATATGCACACAGCAATAAACAACCAATCGCTTTTATTGGAAGCACCGAGACGATTGTGATGCCAGGTAGTGGGAGTAGTAACGGGGGTGCCGAGATACCGCGCCTTACATGTATCGAACACGAGCGTGTTCGCAACGATTGTTGTTACGCATTTCCGGACAGCAACTTGTAAAGCTTTTTAACGACAAACAGCAGCGATGCGATCACTCTCCCACTAAACCCCAAGATGGCTATGGATTCGTCGAGATTGCTGTAGTGAGTTTTGAAAATTGTTTTGTGGCTTGCGGCCGGGTTGCCAGCATAAATGCTATACCTCAAACCAAGCTCATCGCGGGAATGCACAAAACGATGTTTGTGATGTGGCAGCAATGGATGGATTGCGAGCGTGTAGGCTATTGGTCCAGTCAACCGTAACACCCCGCCCTTGCCGACTCCGTGCAAGCCCGGATTGTAGGTGTCGATGTTTGCCAACACATTGCCAATTACTGCGCGCAGAAACGGATGCCCCTGCGCGGCTGCGATATGCCACTGTTGATACTCCCCCTCTGCAATATGCGCGAGCTCAAAATGGATCCCGCCACCGTAGAAATTCTCTTCTGGCTTGATGTTCCAGTTCGAAAGTAAAAACAGGTCGTCGTCTCTGATAACTTTATCGAGCTTATATTCGAGGGAACTTTTTATATCGAGATACATGCCTCCTACCTTGTAGATCAGCAAGTAACGAAACAGATCAGCTCGCGCGGCGCCATAACGTGGATTGAGCCTCTCGTAATAGCGAAGAACTTGCGTACCATAATGATCGGCAATAAACGCAACGATATCGTCGTCATCATAGAAGCGATATTCCCATTCCGGGTTTCGCTCCCGAATACGCTTGATATTTTCGTCTATCGCGGCTGGTAATGTTCTGTTGGGATAGGTCTGATGAATGATTTTTGGAATCGCACTGCCAAGCGGTATGAAAGGAAGCAGTTCGGCCTTACTACGCTTGTTCAGACCAGACAAAAGTGTGCGTTTTAAAAATCCACTGCGATAGCCATCAGTCTTCACGCATGTGATCCTGGCGAAATTTCATGTCGTTTATATTTCTATCTTCAACTCGGGAGGCCCAGGCAGGCTTTGAGGCAAAAACTTAAATTGTTGCGCGACTGAGAAGCCGGGTTCTAGCGGCACATCATAACTTGTATCATTGGGGTAGATTGCACTTATACTTGCCCTCGCCCCAACTAACGATGATTGCGAATTACATTTTATGGCCGTGACAAGAATCCCCGAAACGACGCGCGTAATGAAGCGTATCGCAGTGCTACTTGCGATGATCCTTCTTATGGCAGTCGGTGTCTTATCCCAACCTGTGTTTGCGCACGGAGTAGCAGAAGGTGATGCCCGTTATCTGGAAAGTGTAACCGGCCTGCAATTCATTCCTTACCTCTATCTCGGTGCCAAACACATGGTTACCGGGTACGACCACTTGCTGTTTCTGGCGGGTGTTATATTTTTCCTGTTTCGACTGCGCGATGTGGCGATTTACGTAAGCCTGTTTGCGATAGGGCACAGTACAACGTTATTGATAGGCGTGCTCGGTGGTATTCGCGTGAATCCCTATCTGGTCGATGCGATTATAGGATTGTCCGTCGTTTACAAAGCCTTCGAGAATATCGGCGGTTTTCAACAACTGGGCTTTAGTATCAACACAAAAGTTGCGGTGTTTCTATTCGGTCTTGTCCATGGCTTCGGGCTCTCGACCAAACTGCAGGATCTAAGCCTTTCGCAGGAAGGATTGGTCGGCAACATGATCGGCTTCAACATCGGCGTGGAGATTGGTCAGTTCACCGCCCTTGCCTTTATCTTGTTGGCATTTCAGCTATGGCGGCGCAGTCCTTCGTTTCTGAAGCGCGCCTATCTAACCAATATGGTCATCATGACGGCGGGTTTTGTGCTGTTTGGCTACCAGTTGACGGGCTATTTGTACGCCTGATTTTCACGATCACACATGAGATTGAATTATGAATACTGAATCCTCCAATCACCTGGCACCGCAAAAAAATCTATGGCCGGGCATCGGCCTCGCAGCTGTTGTTGCGCTGATTGTGCTTGTGTTGTTTGTGCTCCCTGCGGAATACGGTATCGATGT
>JAZKES010000128.1:3451-5324 GCA_040386995.1 Pseudomonadota bacterium
ATGCAGACCGGCAAGGTCATTGTGTTCTCCTGGCAGACCGATCAAGGTGACGTTTACGTTGACTACCACGGCCATGATCCGGCCATCAGCGCTGACTTCTGGGTACGATATAAAGAACAGCAGGAAGGTACCGGCAACAGCGGCTCGCTGACTGCGCCGTTTGCTGGCGAACATGGCTGGTTCTGGCTTAACTACAACGAATTTCCAGTCACAATCACGCTGACTGTGACCGGCTACTTTGATGAGATTATTGATTACGGAATTTTTTGAGTACGCAAACTGCGAATTCACATGAGTTCCAGATTTACGATATGAATTTATCGGTGGGATTCAAAGACCCAGTCGTCATACATTCGTGCTGGAAAAATTAACGCTAACTTTTCTCAGCTGCGGCGAGACGGCCCCCGCTGCCGACTAAAGTCACACAAGTTTATGGGTCCCACGCAAGCCTTGATTACTGCAGAACTCATGATTTATCTGCAGCATAGCGGTATCTGTTTTCGCAGTTTGTCGTTACACGCATGAATGATTTTATCGACGATTGCCAAGAGTTCTCAGTATGACGAACCTCTGTATAATCCCAGCCAGTTTCAACCCTCCAACCAGAAGAATATAAACATGGCCAATAAAATAAGAACCGCCCTCGTAGGCAGCTATACCCAGCCCGAATGGTTAATTGATCGTCATGCACTCAAGACACGGCTTCCTGCCCGCATCATCTCCAATGAGATGTGGCGCATTGCACCTGAGCTGCTGCAAGAGGCCATGGACGATGCTGTGTTGAGTGTGTTGCAGGATCAGGAAGAGGCAGGCATCGATATCGTTACCGATGGTGAAGTACGCCGTGAAAGTTATTCCGCGCCGATGGCGAATGCGCCCGAAGGCGTGAATCGCGAAAAAAATGAAATACTCGTCGGCCGTGCTGGCAAGCCCAACAAGGTGCCGTTGATTTCCGGCCCACTGAGGCTCATCAAGCCTGTTCATGTTGATGACGTCAAATTTCTGCGCGCGCATACCAAACGCACCATCAAAATTACCATTCCAGGACCCTTCACCTTATCGCAATTGGCCGTGAGTGATTATTACAAGACTACCGAAGAGCTCGCGATGGCTTACGCTGAATGTGTAAATGCCGAAATGCGCGCACTGTTTGCGGCCGGTGCAGATATCGTACAGCTCGATGAGCCTTACTTGCAGGCCAAACAGGACGAAGCAGCTCAATACGGCGTGCGTTCTGTCAATAAAGCGCTTGAAGGTGTTATTGGCGAAACGGCGCTGCATGTTTGTTTTGGATATGCATCCATGGTCTCGGATAAAAACGCCGACGGTTACGCCTGTTTGCCGCTTGTGGAACAGATCAATGTAAAACAGGTTTCGATTGAAGCGGCACAACCAACATCGCTTAACCTCAAGGCTGCGCTTGATGCACTGGCCACGAAAACAATTATGGTTGGCGTAATCAACCTGGGTGATGAAACGCCGGAAACACCAGAAATCGTGGCAGAAAGAATTCGCAAGGCGCTGAAGTACATTTCTCCTGATCGCCTCATTGCCGCTCCTGATTGTGGCCTCAAGTACCTGCCACGTGCTTCGGCGCGTGCGAAGTTACATGCGCTCGCCCAGGGAGCAGCAATAGTGAACCGCGAATTGGGCTTGAGCTAAAACGGGTCGACGGTGCGAAATTCCATTACCACATCGAGGCAGCGAGAGCTCGCGACGTTTAGTGGTTCGATCTGAATAGCACGAATTTCCGATAGAAAACTCAATAGACCAAACGCCTGAGAAATCAGGCGTTTCTTTTTGTACATCAAGACCAGCATGAGTCTCCTTGCCCACCCGGTTTCATCGTACTAATAAACACGAATAATCACCG
>JAZKES010000129.1:0-4010 GCA_040386995.1 Pseudomonadota bacterium
CTGCATCGATTTCGTGACCAACAGCCAGCCAGCGGAGAGAGTATGAGAAAACTTTGTCAATAATTGGCGGAAAACAAAAAAAGATTTCCCGCGCCGCGCCACTGTATACGAACAGTTACATCGTCGGTGTGTCCCTCGGTGGCGGTCTGGATATATTGTCCTCATGTTCACCTGTGATCCAGCATTTGATCCAAACGGGCCACGCCGGAACGAGGTGCAAAGTTGGTGTGACGCAAACAAAATTCGTCGTGACCAGATCTACAACGAGAAGTCCGCTAGCAAGTATTGTAAGGAGTCCCGGGACCAAGTGGTAGAGTTTGAGAGGCGCAATCGCAAGGTCCTCACCGGAGCTCGCGTTTTGCATGATCTTGGCGGAGCGTTCAAAAAGGATCCCAAATTTATTCTCGATGAGCGATCTGAGAAGGTTATTCCCTTCCCGACTGAACAGCACGGTGAGCTGTCCGTCCTGGACAACAAGCTCAACGCTGTGGCGAAGACAAAGTGGCGTCAGGAACGCCACAATGCCGATTTTTCATGGGACGCGTTTTTATTGTTTGTCGAGCTCCACCGTGTAGATCAGGAGTCGATATCATCCTGGTGGACCTTCAACTACCTCCTGAACGTTCCTCACCTGACGCTGGCCGCGGTAGAAAAACGCTTGAAGGGTCAAATGGACGGCTACCTGTTCGACAGGAGCTCGCTGACCGCTACGATCAGCAATACTCGGATCTGGTTACAAGATCATGATGAAGTTGAGTTGGTCTACGAAGGTGACCTGGTAGATGATGAGCTGGATGGCCCATATTGGCAATAAATATCGCATGTGCGATCAATATTTTGCAAACAGTAGCAACACCATGGCGTGTCCGCACAATGCCAATCGACGCTCAATTTCCTCCTTTCGTGGATACAGAATTTCAGTCGTCACAACGCGCGACGCCTCCAATGACGCCGTTAGCGGCACGACGCCCTCATACTCGTCCGGCAGCTGCGGTTCTGAAAAGTCTGCGCCAGATACTCTTGCAGCTGCTGCTGCGTAAAGTGGCCTTGGCCTGCAGCAGCAGGCGCTGACTGCCGCTCTCTGCACGCTCCGCCGCCGCTTCGTCCTCCTCCAGAACGCCAGGCGCAAGTGCCTGAAGTGCTGCCGCCGTGTCGATTTCTGTGGCAGTTGTAGCCAATCCACCGCACACGTGCTTCGGGCCTCATAGGTGTTCCGACGGGATCATGGGGCGGCACTGCGCTGCGGCCGAGCACGGCCGGCGCAGAAACGGGCTGGCGCAATTGATGGGCCGCCGGTGTGGCGTCGACTACTCTGCTGGTGCAGCGCCACGAGCACATTCGAGAGCAAACGCCGCTGCAGTCTTTTCTCTAGAAGAGCCTCCCACGACGCACACACGAGATCATTGGCGTCGGCGTACCTGACCATGTGGAGCAAGCTGCGCGCAAGTAGACAAAAACAGCCACTGAAAGTGGAACAAACCACGTGCCATTCGCATCCGCGCGGCATCGCCCATCACCTGCCCAAGCTTCAGGAACAGCTCCTCGCCAGGAAAGCGCGACTGAAAGGACGGGCGATCAACGTTCTTCTTTCCAACGGTCACGCGCAGCGGTCTGGTCACCCACTCTACCAGTTTCTTGTGCTTCATGTTCTGCGGTTCGCATCCACCCGCTCGCAGCACAGAGGACAGCGCCAGAAAAAAAGGTCGCCGCGGCCGTTCCCCTCGACATGCCGCACCACAACGAGCTCGATCGCCTTTTCCCGACGCGGGAGCTGCACCGCGATGGTCACCAGCATCGCGAAAAGTCGAGGCGCCCAACTTTTTTCAAAAAAGGTAAGGTCAGATGCAGCTCGAAACGGACCTGGGGGTCGGTCTCTTTCGTTTACCTCGCAATCTCAAGCCCCTCAAGATACAGCCAGTTTACTGAAAATCGCTCTGCAACGTTTTCGTAGACTCGTTTCCTTTAAAAGAAGCGATGTGCTCTGCAAGGAAATCGCAATTTTGTTTCTGATTCTGCATTCGTCTTTTGGTGTGAGGCGTTCCAGGCACTCAGTACTGCTGTTACCGTGATATGTACTACCAATTACAAAACCAAATAACACTCCGTTGGTTGTCCGTTGGTTGTCTTCTTGGAAAATAACTTGTATCTCCCGGACCGAGCCACTCCGAGACACACCGACGTGCAGAACACATCATTGCTATTTATCCAATTTAAAGACGCGCTCGCGCTCTTTCAAAACCAACCGGAAGACATGATGCGGCAAACTGTCACATTTTCACACCAACACAAAACGCACAGCCGCTGATGTTATTGAGCCTGAGAGATAGAAGTTCTTCACGGTATCCCGTTAATGCCGCGGAACAGCTTTTCGATCGCTAAATCAATCTGATGGTGTCGTTGTCGCACAAACAACGAAAAGCACACAAAAATGAAACTGCTTCGCCTACGAACTTGCACGGTCCTACGAGTTGCCATCAATGCTAAATCTCTGCCGAATAAGCTTCAGCTCCGAGAGCTACTGTGTGAACGGCTGGAAAGGGAACAAAACCGTGCTCCATCCATGCCCGCACTCATTCTTGGTATAAAGCAAAATAAATTCCAGTCTCCAAAACCTGGGGCGAAAGTCCTAATAGAATGAGACACCTTGTGTCGAATAAAAAATTGGTAAAAAATGAGCACGGAAGATCGAGCGCCGGCCTACCAGACAGATCGTGCCATTCATGAGCTGGGTTTTGATATGGCCGTCCGGCTGTGTCTTTATTCACTCCAGACGGATTGCAAACTATTATCAGGCGCCTGCCAAGCTCATAATTATTCTGAAGCAGCAAAAATCGAAGCAATCGAATGGCGAGCGGGCATAAGAGGCGCTTTTGCTCCAGCAGCAAAAGAAGATTCATTTCAATGGCCGTTTTTTTTTCGCTTCCACCTCTCTTGAGCATAGGGAAATCCAAACAAATAGTCATGAGTCGTTGATAGAAGCAGGCGAACATTACACAGCCTGGCAACGTAAGTGGAGTCAACGTAGTGTGTGGCAAAATGAACATAAGCGAAATGTTTAATAAGACCAGATTGAAGAAGAGCCTCTAATAAATCGATTTCGCAACCTTCACAATTTGTGTAGAGCATATTATCAACTGCTGAGGACGTAACGAAAGAGTTTTCTTGTAAAACAGAATTGATTTCGCGGACCACAATTTTGTGGCAAGTTCTCGACTCTGTACAAGCAGAGTTCAATGCAGTTGTACTTGGACCTTGATTTTGAACATATGCAATAAAATTTTTGCTTCCTATTCCGAAATTGTGAATGACTATTTGTTCCTTTCTTTTCTCCAAAACAGGCTTGAGAACTTTCACGAAGTCTTTCATTGGTTCGAACACCAACATCTTCTTGAACTCAGGGTTGGTGTCCAGAATCTGTCTTCCCACAACACAGTTTGTATTTCCGCCAACGTACCACAACACAGAGCCTGGAACAACAACAATCTTTTTTGGCATGGCAACGTCAACCAACATCGCCTTCTGGTCCTTTGAGAACAACGTTGGGAAACGCATATCAGCCACATACACGTTATTCACATCGGTATCAAGGCGTGAGAGCTGACTCATATGTGTGAAATCCTTAACACACGATCTGAATGAAGACAGTCCGAGAACTCCAGGTTGAACAACTTTCTCACAATCCTTCGTCCTTGTCAGCTCATTCATTGCATGATGTAGCGTGTATAACGTGCCGACGAAGACCGCGAGAGCAGCAGTTCGAGTAACTAAATGCATCAAACTGAAATGAGCACCACACTTCTTCATCAGGCAACAAAGCAGAAATAAAACTTCAAGTCTCCGTCGGTATCGTCTTGAATCTTGAACGGGCTTCGCACGCAGGAGCAAAGTGGACCACAGAAGAGAAAGTGAGGGCGCCAGCTCAAAAAAAAAAGCGAAAAAGAATGAAAGATCTATGAGTTGTGGTACAGTTGCCCGTTATCTGGCGTGGCCGGACGAGAGACAACTGGAAG
>JAZKES010000130.1:0-9408 GCA_040386995.1 Pseudomonadota bacterium
TCGTTGAGCTGTTGGGTTTTTTCGCGCAATGAAAAGGACAATTGTTTGGTGCTTTGGGGTGCGTTACCAAACGCGGAATCCCTGGAATAATTGTTGTCAAATCGGCGTCCTACATCCTGGGCACCGGCATCTCTCATGAACGCTGCATCACATTGCCAGACGGGAATTGTGCTGCCAGTTACGGCTTTGTCGCCGCACGCAACGTCGAGATCATCATTGCTGTTGAATTTGTTGAACAGGTTGTACATGTTTTGCTCGAGCTGGCGCGTCTCGGCGCGCAGGGCAGCGACATCAGTCTGTTCTTTCGCTACCGGAGCCTCTGTTGCCTGGACTACCGCGCTTGTTAACAGCAGAACCAGGAATAACGTATTGGGTGCCTTGTTGAACATGATGATCGCGCCTCTTATGTTTAGTTATGGTTGTTGATCCGAACTGAGAGTCTATCTTCGCCTTTTTTGTGCTGTTTACAAACCCCGTGCTGCAAATTTATTTTGTTCCATAAATCACGCCAATGGTAGCGCGTAATATTGGCTGATATCGTCACCCTGCAAATCTCGCTGTTATCGGTGCATCGTAGAAAGCATTGAGTGAGTGAACTTCGCGGACGCGAGACAGTAACGATCAGCAACCTGCCGAGTATTGCGCAGGTCAGAAACACGGTAGGCCTGCTCACTTCCCTACTTCAAAACCGCGCTCTAATAGAATCACACTGCTTTTACGCACAAATTCGGGCGTTACGTTGAGCGGCTTGAAACCAAGCGCGCTGTTAACCTCAGGCTTGCGTAGCGAGCCACGAAAGGCAGGCGGCGCGTGCATCTTCTTCGCTTTGCGCAGGTGCACAGACTTCATGCATGTGTGTGCGCAGTCGCTCGAGTACTTCCTCTGTTCCGGCTTGTGCCTGGCTCCACTCTTCCAGTTCCATCGCGAGTCCGGTCAGGCGATCGCGCGTGCGCTGGTGATACGAATCCGGATTTCCGAGTTCTTCGATGATGCGATCGACAGCACTTTCGACGCCGGCTTTGTCATCGGGCGTCAGACGCAATACTCCGGAAGCGTAAAGCACGCCCCACTGCACACGTGTGGCCAGGCCTGAAGACGTTTCATAACCCTGCTTCAGCCAGTCGATGGCCTGTTGGTTGTCGCCGCGCGCTTCGGCGATTTCGGCAAGGCTCGGCATGTAGTAGTAAGGCGTGGCGCTGCGTTCGAGTTCCGCGGTCAGCAGGCGCTCGGCACCTTCTGCATCTCCGGCGTCTTGCAGCAGGCCCGCTGCGTAGTAGATTGCTGATTGACGCTCCTGGGGTGTTTTTGCCACAGAGTCAGCCCACGCCGCGCGTGCCCTCACCTTCTCGAGTAATGCTGGCGGCGCGGCACCCTCACCCATGTTCAACTGATGGATCCCTATGTCGGCTTTGACTAACAGAACGCGATCAACGATCGGCAGGCTTTCATCGGTATAAAGTTGGTCGAGCGCTGCAACAAGGGCGTCTTCAAGTGTTTTGCGCTCATCAGCCGTGCCGCCCGCGCGTTCGATCAGCGCAGCGCCGTCATACATAAGCGGCCAGCGGCTGCGTTTCACTTCTGCGGTATTGGCGAACACCGCGCTGAGCAGTGCGCGTATTTCTTGCTGACTAGCCTCGGCCGGCAGAGGCGCATCGCGCGCGATGTCATCCGCCAGTGCCAGTAACATGAAACGACGTTGCAACGCAGCGTCTGGCGCTGCTGCGGCAAGGCTGCGCAGCAAAGGCGCTTTTTCGTCGTCGGCAAACAGTCCACTTATGTCTACCTCCCAGCCGTAGGACGCAATCAGCGTCCAGTCTTCGGCGTCGAGGCTGGCCGGAGCTTCTTTTGCGCGTGCAAACAGTTCGGCAGCGCCGGCGCGGTTTTCCTGCGCGGCGCGTAGTGCGTTGTCGATTTCATCGGGATCTTCGCTGCCGGACAGCCGCGTCATCTCCGTACCGTCCGGACGTAACAGAATGATCGTTGGGTAACCCGCGATGGCGAAGTGTTCACCCCAGCGCTGCGCACCTTCGGTATCACCGTCGAGGTATACGGGTACGAAATCTTGCGTACGCGCGACGAACTCTGGATCCATGAACAAGCCGGCGCGCAGCCGATGACACGGCGGACACCATTCAGCCCCCCAGTAGAGCAGGATCGGATGCCCTGTTGCAGCAGCATCAGCAAAAGCTTCGAGCACATCCTCCTTGCGCCACGCGATCTCGGCAGCAGCAGTCTCGGCTACCACTGCTACGTCATCAACACGTACAACAGTTTCCTCTTCGGCAGGTGTGCAGGCGACGAGCCCCAGAACAGTCAAAGTCAGAATAACGTCGCGTGTAAGTCTCATATAACACTCCCGTTTGCGCTCGCAAATCAGATAGATGATGGGCTGAAGACTAAGCAAGCAGTCCTGAAATGTCCACTCTCGGCGTGCGTCCCCGCGCCGTTCTATCCGGAGCGAGGTCCGAAATTTGTGTATACGTGTGATTATTGATTCCCGAAAACCTCTAATTTGCGGGATGTCACCTCACAAGCAAATTACGCTGCTCCTTTTGATTGGAACCTTACCAACCGCGCACTGCATCCTTGTTCTGTTCCTTGAGCCACACCAACAATGGCGCGAAATATTCGTTGATCGCTTCGCCCGAAATCTCGCGACTGCCTGTGAATGCTTCGAGTGCTTCCGGCCACGGTTTTGATGCACCCATTTTCAGCATCGCATCCAAACGTTCGCCGACTTCCTTGTTGTCGTAAAACGAACAGCGATGCAACGGCCCTTCCCAGCCAGCCATCTCGCAAGCAGCCTGATAAAACTGGAACTGCAGAATGAACGACAGGAAATAGCGCGCGTAAGGCGTGTTGCCCGGAATGTGATATTTGGCACCCGGATCAAAGTTGGCTTCGCTGCGTGTTACGGGCGGCACGATGCCTTGATACTGCAAACGTAGATCGGTCCAGGCCTGGTTGTAACGTTCGGGCGGAATAGACCCATCGAACACACCCCAGCGCCATTTATCAACAAGCAAGCCAAACGGCAGGAACGCAATCTTGTCCATCGCCTGGCGCAGCAAGAGGCCAATGTCTTTATCGGCGCTCGGCACTTTGCTGCGATCAAGCAAACCGATTTGTACGAGATATTCAGGCGTGATCGATAACGCGATGGTGTCGCCTATCGCTTCGTGGAAACCATCGTTGGCACCGTTCAGATGCAGGTAACTCAGATTGTTGTACGCGCGCTGATAATAGTTGTGGCCAAGCTCGTGATGAATCGTGACGAAGTCGGCGCTATTCACCTTGATACACATCTTGATGCGCAGGTCATCGACTTGATCGACATCCCAGGCGGACGCATGACACACCACTTCGCGGTCTTGCGGTTTGAGAAATTGCGAACGAGTCCAGAATGTTTCGGGTAACGGAGCAAACCCCAGCGATGAGAAAAACCCTTCACCGATTTTGACCATGCCTTGTTCGTCGATATTTTTTTCTTCCAGCAACGCACCGATGTCGAAGCCCAATTCACCGGTGCCGGGCGGCGCGACGAGATCATAAATTTCGGCCCACTCCTGCGCCCACATATTGCCGAGCAGGTCCGCGCGAATAGGGCCGGTCTTGCTTTGAATCGCATCACCGTAATGTTGATTGAGTTTGTTGCGCACGTAGGTATGCAGTTCGGCGTAGAGCGGTTGGACGTCTTGCCATAATTTGTCGATGAGCTTCGCAAAGTCATCGGCCGGCATGTCGTAGTTGGATCGCCACATCGCGCCGACATCGGCAAAGCCAAGCTCTTTTGCACCTTCGTTCGCAATGGCGACCATGCGCGCATAATCGTCTTTCATCGGTGCGCCAACCTGATCGTGCCAGCTCGTCCACATCTCCTGTAACTCGGCAGGATTACGATTGCTGCCCATCGCGGCTTCGATGTCTGAGCCGCTGATTTCTTTTCCTTGCAAGGTGCCTTTGCCCTTGCCGTAGTCGCTGTTGAGTTTGGTTGCGATTTCGTTGAGTTCTATTGCGGCGCCTGGTGTGGTGGGCGCCGGCAACACGAGGCCGCCGCGTAGTACATCGAGTTTGCGTTTGCTGTCGGCGGAAAGATCATCCACATCACGATATTTCGCAGCTTCCAGCGCATATTTCACTGATAGCTCGGTGCCTTCTGCACCGTACTTGGCTGCGAGCGCATCGGTGTCTTCAGTGATAAAAGTGTTGTTGATCCACGCGACGCGAGACGCATCCACTGAAAAGTCGAACAACACTTTTTCAGCACTCGCGATAAACGCTTCGGCATCGGCCACGGTGGGCTCAGGCGCTTGCGCTTGAACCTGCATCGCTACTGCGACCGACAACACCAACGAAGTGAATTTGAAATTTGGCAAATGACGTTTCATAAACTTTCCTTAATCACTCCACTATAAAGCTGTTCAATGAGTGTTGATGGCAATATGAATCTATGTGGATAGTAGTGATATCGATATGGAAATTACAAGCCTGTATACAAGTTATAAATACAGGAACCGGCACTCAGGCATTTTCTTTCCTGCATTTTTTAGCCGCTAAAAGCGCAATATTTGCAGGCAAATTACACAGACATTTTAGAAAGTGACGAGCATCACATTTGCCTTTAGCGACTATTTGATACTCTCTTGTTTCAATTATGAACCCACGCAGGAGGCGATCATGAAAGGTCAAAGGAACACACCCGAATACTGGATACATCTTGTCGAGCAGCATTTTTATCTGGGCAATGATTTCGCCTTGATTCCTGCCAACAGCTTGCCCGAAGAAACTGCCATAGAACTGGCGGACCGTTTGGATGTCTTGCTGGAAAGATGGGACGACGAGTACATCTTTCAACAAAAGAAACATGATGTATTGGCGCCAGGTCCTGGCGAAGCGATGCATTAATTTTGTATCGCCGTTCGATAAATTGGGGCTAGTGCAGTCGACGATGCCCCTACCCTTCTCTGCATACACTCTTCATTAAAAAGTACGCTTCTTACCGTAGCATCAGCATGTGTAGTAAACGCGCAAGAGACAGTGTTCGATGGTCTACTGCGCGTTGAAGGCGAGCATCACTTTTTCAGAACTACCTGATCATTCCGGCTCGACTGTTTTCTCTGCTGCACGATCCTGTTCGAGCACCATTGTGCTGGCAAGCAAGCTGCGCTGCATACGTGGCGTGCGGCGTGTGTCCATCGCATAAAGCGCGCGTAGATAGGTCCAATCCAGTTCAGTCAGGCCTTTGGCCGGATTAGTCGTTTTGAACAGATTCAGAATCGAGTTGTAATTGGCTGGAACTCCCTTTGGATCAACCTGAGCCAACGACACCATCGCAACATAATCAGCCAACGCCTCCCAACCC
This sequence comes from Pseudomonadota bacterium, assembly GCA_040386995.1. GTDB lineage: Bacteria > Pseudomonadota > Gammaproteobacteria > Pseudomonadales > Pseudohongiellaceae > CAILUG01. Next base: position 5,363 of record JAZKES010000130.1, read on the forward strand.
GCATTGCCGATCTTCGTGATATCGACGATCACATACGTTGCCCATACCTCGTCGCTTATAGATTTGGTGATCAGAAATCCTGACGACCACACGACTGGTATACCTTGATCCGCGCGATTCACGTTGACCGCAATATTACCGAGGCGATCAACCGGCATCGTGACCTGCCACCAACGGACGGGCGCATCGGAGGTCGCAAATTTTTCGAGCGCGTCGAGTCCTTGCGTGGTTCCGCCCGCACCGCCATAGGGACGGAACGCGCTGCGTTTTGTCGATACCATTGAAGTGGCAAGAGCAGCTCCGTCAGACGTAAAAATAATACTGAGATCCGGAGTGCAGCCGGGTTCTTCGGGTCTGAGTCCAACTTCAAGTGCGACAGCAGACACGCGATCCGCGACATACTGTGCTGTTTGCGCGTTGCGCAGGTTGTGCACACTTACGCAGATCTTGTCGCGCCACCGCGCATACCCATGGCTGTCGGATGCCGGGTCACCGATCTCGCCAACGAAATCCAGCATGTAGTCCTGAATACTCCAGCCTTCTGGTCGCTGGCCGGTGATCGTGATGTTTTCGATGGCGGCTTCGATGGAAGAAGTCGTGTCGCTCTCAGGCTGCAGGAGTTGAGCAAACACCGGAGCGATCGCGAATAGGGAGAGCACGAAACTGACGAGTCGAAACATCATCGTTTCCTCAGGACAAGGTAGGTGCGCGCAGAATAGAGCAGGTAATCGCGAGTTGTCTATCGGCGAGAGAATCGCAATACATCATGGGGCACCTGAAAAAATCAGGATTCATGTGACACACCCGCAAAAATCAGCGCAGCCCAATCGCGTTGACATTCGAAATCACATGGAACGCACATCGAAACGTAATCAGCGCCATTTCATGAAACACGATTTTCCATTCAAAAAAAAACGCCGAGGCTTTCACCGCGGCGCTTTATCTAACTGGTCGAACGTTTACTGAACTTAGAAATCCATGTTCAGGCTTAACTGATAACGACGTCCCAGAATGTCATGACTTGCGATAACACTCTGACCGTTCGCACCTGCCACAATAGACGGGTCTCTGTTGAACAAGTTGGTGATGTTGAACGACGCGCGCCAGGTGGAACCGCGTTGCAGTTCACCCTGGTAGGACAACGCGGTGTTGAACGTCGTCTGAGACGCAATCCAGTTGTCATCGACATCGCGCCCTTCTATCCACGTGTTGTTGTTCATCACGCTGTCGTAGTAACGCGCCTGCAACATCAGACCCCACGCGCCGAGACCGTACGTGCCCGTGAACACGCCAGAAATTTCCGGACGTGTCTGGCTGGCCGCACTGTCCTGCGTAATGCCAGCTGCAGTCGTGGTGGAGTTTTCGCCGAGATAACCAACCAGCGCTCGCAGGGAGAGTGACTCTTCCTGGTTGCCGAAGAAGTTGGGTTCGAAACGGTAGCCCGCCTCTAGATCGACGCCGCGTGTTTGCGCAAGGTTGGCGTTGATGTTCTGGTTGAGAATGCGCGAAAGCGGACCAACCGTAACACCACCGTCTGTGCTTGGTAGACGTTTGGTCAGGTCACAAGCCGGGGCAAGACCAGCGAAGCAATCGTCCACGATGCGCTGTGCACCATAAAGCGTAACTGCGCCTTCGAGGTTGATCTCATACCAGTCGACCGATACCGACAGTCCGTCGATCCATTCAGCGAACGTCGGCTGCCACACGAAACCAGTCGTGATGGTATCGCCGATTTCCGCGCCGAGTGTTGGGTTGGACGTTGCGAGTACCGTCAGGCCATTGCTGTTTTCATTCCCGCGGAACGGATCCGTAACTGCGCCGCCACCAGTACCAGTGAGGAAGGTTTCGGCGAAGTTTGGTTCACGAATGTCGCTCGACTTGGTGATGCGCCAGCGCAGTGAGTCAACCAGCTGTGCATCAAGACCGATCTTCCAGCTTTCCTGGCGGCCCGACAGTGAATAATCGGAACTACGATAGGACACAGATGAGCCGAGAGTCTGTCCGGATTCCCACTCCCAGAGCGGCACGTTGAATTCGGTGTACCACTCCCAGACGTTCTTGCTGCCGCCACCCGCGCCAATTCCGGAGAACGGATGTAATTCGCGGTTGCCGTCGTTCGCGAAGCCATCAGGAACAGCGCGAATGCCAAGCGCAGGCACGTTTAATATGCCGCGCTCACCAAACGCAGGAAGGTTGTATTGGTCAAACGATTCATCGCGCCATGTCAGACCAGCAGCCAACGAGATTGGACCTGCGCCCCAACCTTCAAACAACTTACCGGTGAGCAGAATTTCAGCAAAATCCTGTTCAAGTGTGCGCAGCTGTTTTTTCTCAGGTTCCAGGATCCAGTCTTTGGCTGCCTGATTCGCGTTGCCGAGACCAAACGGATTAAACGGCACACATTCTTTCGGGTTCATCGGGCCGATAGGCGAATCTGCGGGCACGCCGAACGGATCGAGCGGGCTGGAAATCAACTTGCCTTTCATGAAATCGGCAAGTTCGGCAGCCGACGGATTACGTAGTGCAATGTTACACACGATCTGGCCAGTGGCTGGATCGCGCACGGCATCCATCGCCATGAAAAATTTGTCGGTACGTGGCACGTTGATGATGCCGGTGGCGATCTCGGATTCGCCGTATTGGTACGCTCCGTTCAAATTCCAGTTGTCGTCGATGTTGAAATCGAAACCGACCGTATACATCTGTTGCTGCTGGATGCTGCGGTCGCCGCGGTTGTCGTAGATATTGATGAGGCCCGGACCGTCGATCATGCCGGTGGTGGAGAGTTTGATCATGTTGAGGCCGAGACGATCCATCTCGGTAGCCACCTGCGAGGGCAGGTAGGGGTTCTCGCGGAAAATTTTCCAGGCATAAACCGAGCCTGCGATGGATACGTTGGAATGTTGACCATACAGGCTCGATTCGCTGCGTCCCGCCGCCATTTGCGCGGTAAGCGTCAGACGATCAGTTGCCTTGAATTTGAGACCCACAAAGCCGGAGCGTTGGCCGACGTCATTTGCGCGCGGACCACGAAACACTGATTGATCGTAATATTTGTATTCCTGGCCACCGGATTGGTTGTTCTGTGCGCCTGCGCCGCTGATGGAAGCGTAATCACCGAAATCGTACGGCCTGATTCCAGTGCCGTCGTCGGTGAATGTCCAGTTGCGATACGCGAAGCCGGGTGTCGTTTCGATGATCAAACCTTGTGGCGCGGACTGTGCGCTGAATACATACGGCACCGTGATACGTTGCGGCACGCCGGGCGTCGCAGTTGCAGAAACCCACGCAGGGTTCCGCACCTGGCCCCAATCCTGCCAGTTGTCGAGACGGTCTTTGCTTTGCGGACCAATCTGGTCGATCTGGCGCGCTTCAACAGACGCAATCACGTTCAGGCGATCGTCCATAAAGGCTTTACCGCCAACGAGACTGAAGTTGTAGTTCTCGCCATTCATTTCTTCGGTGATACCGGTCGATACGTTGGCACGCAGGCCTTCGAACTCTCGGTCCAGAATGAAGTTGACTACACCAGCCACGGCATCGGCGCCATACGCTGCAGAAGCACCACCGGTTACAACGTCGATGCGTTGCACGAGTGCGCTAGGAAACAAATCCACGTTAACCGCGCCTTGTGCGTCAGCAGGTGAAACGCGAGTTCCATCGAGCAGAACCAGAGTACGATTCAAACCCATGCCACGCAGGTTTAGATAAGAACCACCAGCGTTACTGCTGATAGCGTTACCGCCGCGCTGTGCGTTAGGGGTGTCGAAGAATTGCGGCAGATTATCGAGCTGGGCAGCAACTGTAGTGCCCGGATCGAAATCTTTGAGTTCGTTAGTGGTAATTGCAGTCACCGGGGTTGGCGCTGTCATGCCGTCGAGGAGACGAACCCTCGAACCGGTGATCTGGATTTCTTCAACATCGGCGCCAACGTTCTGTTGCGCGATGACGAATGAAGTAGTGAAGGTAGCGAGAGTGGCAGTAATGGCTAGATAAAGTTTGCTTCTGGATCTGCGGAGTGCAGGTCTTGTCATTGGTATCCCCTT
>JAZKES010000131.1:0-12582 GCA_040386995.1 Pseudomonadota bacterium
GCAAACATCGCGCATGAAAAATCAGGTGCAGAAATCTCGTCAGAGAATATGACTCAAATCGCGATTCACTTGAATGTAGTCGATGCAAAAATTGCGTCCACGATGGCACCCAATCGTAATTTATCCAGCATCGCTACTCTTTCTGAATTCATGCTGCCTGAATCCATGTCTGCAGATGCAATGCACTGTAACCCAAACGATCTACAAGTTTTTCTCGAACCGGCACTTGTTGCTACCGGGCCGCAAAGGATTGCAGGCGGTGTAGCAAGTGCCGGCTCGTTATCGATTTCTGAAACGTCGCTATTCCCAGCCGTTCATTCCCAAACAAGCGTAGCCTGAGGTGCGGTTATGCTGTGGATCGCACTCTACCTACCCCAATTGCCTCTGCAACTTGCGCAGCGCGCGCAACAAACGATAAATCCGTGTGTGGTTTCCGATGGCCCAGCATTACGCCCACTTGTGCTCTGTGCGAATCACGCCGCGCGTGAACTTGGTGTGTTGCCAGGTATGCCGGTTGCTGCCGCGCGCGCAATTGCGGGTGAATTTATCGTATTCCAGCGCGATGAAGCTGCCGAGGCACACGCGTTGCACAATCTCGGCTGCTGGGCGTATCAGTTCACACCAGGCATAGTTCTGCAAACGGGTGAAGGGTTGATCCTCGATGTTGGTTCGACGCTAAAACTACACGGCGGCTTGAAAAAACTCATCACACGTATTCATCAAAGTTTGACAGAGCTTGGTTATCACGCAGAGCCAGGTGTGGCACCCACACCACTCGCCGCCTGGCTGCTCGCGAAGGCGCGCTGCACTGGAATACGCGTACGCATGTGTACCGACATTACCCTCTTGCGCGAACGCCTCAGCACGCTGCCACTCGCGCTGCTCGATTGGCCCGATGAAATAATGAAGCCGCTGCAAACACTCGGCATTCTGCGTATCGGGCAATGCCTGCAATTACCGCGTGATGGTTTCATCCGGCGGTTTGGCTATGCCCGCCAACTTGAACTCGACAAAATGCTCGGCATCGCTCCCGATCCACGCCCGTGTTTCTTGCCGCCCGAAAAATTCGCCAACCGCATCGAGTTTGGTTTTGAAATAAACGATGCACTCATGCTGCTGTTTCCACTCAAGCGTCTGCTGCAGGAACTGGCTGGCTTTCTGCGCGGCCGCGGTGCCGGTGTGCAGGAGTGGCACCTCTTGCTCGACCATATGAACAAAGGCAAAACTCATATTGTGATGGGCGTAATTTCACCCGAACGCAACGCCGAACGTTTCCTCGCACTTGCGCGTGAACGCCTCACACAAATGACCTTGATCGGCCCAGTGCTAGCACTGGGTATCGCAGCCGATCAGCTGCTGATATTCGAAGAAAGTAATCGCAGCTTTATTCCCGATCCGCGTACTCGCGCGATCGGGTGGGGGCATCTCGTCGATAAACTCACTACGCGCCTGGGCAATGAAAAAGTTTATCGCTTGCGCGCGCTGGACGATCATCGTCCCGAACATGCGTGGCAACAAAACACCGCCGCTGTCGCAAAAAAATCGTCGACACCACGCATCACTTCACCACGCCCACTATTTCTACTCAAGACACCACGCGTGTTATCGACTGATGAAGGTGACCCACTCTGCCAGGGCCGCTTGCGATTACTGGCTGGACCTGAGCGCATCGAATCCGGCTGGTGGGACGGTAACACGGCGCGCCGTGACTATTTCGTTGCGCGTAATCCAAAAGGTGAAACATTCTGGATTTACCGCGAGCACCAACGTAGTCCTCTTTGGTATTTGCATGGCATTTTTTCCTAGGGAAGCCTGAATATGATTTGCCACTATTTTTGCGTCAGGAATTCGCATCACACAGGTAGCGTTAAATAACCATGCTCCCTGCCTACGCCGAGCTCCACTGCATCAGCAACTTCACTTTCCTGCGCGGCGCATCACATGCACAGGAGCTGGTTGCGCAGGCATCGAAGCTTGGTTATGCCGCACTGGCGATTACGGATGAGTGTTCATTGGCGGGTGTCGTGCGAGCACATGTCGAAGCGAAGAACATCGGCATGAAACTTATCATCGGCAGCGAGTTCCGGTTTGAAGACGGATTACGCCTTGTACTACTTGCCGAAAATCTCAACGGCTACAGTAATCTCAGCGAACTGATAACACTCGCGCGCAGACGTGCAACAAAAGGTGAATATCAACTTTTGCGCACTGATTTGATCGGCCTCAGCGATTGCCTCCTGTTGTGGCTTCCTCCTCCTTTCACAGTTTCACAACCTTCACAGGAAGATAATGTTCAGCATATTTCCAAACCCGTTAAAAAAAATACATCTGTAAAAACAGAACAACCAGCCATCGAACAAGCAAACTGGATTGCCGAAAACTTTATGGGCCGCGCCTGGATCGCCGTGGAACTACATCGCGGTCCAGACGATGAACATCAGCTCGCGCAACTCAACGTTATCAGTGCTGCAACCGGTCTGCCGTTAGTTGCGGCCGGCGATGTCCACATGCATGTACGCAAACGCCAGCCGTTGCAGGATGTGCTCACCTCTATCCGCATCGGTTCGACGGTAGCCAACGCGGGTTCAGCACTTTATCAGAATGGCGAGCGTCACCTGCGCGCACTCGGGAGGCTTGCGAATATTTATCCACCTGAGCTGCTGATCGAAACGCTCACGATTGCAGATCGTTGCCAGTTTTCACTCGACGAAATTAAATATGAATATCCAGAAGAACTGGTCCCAGAAGGTGAAACCCCTGCCAGTCATTTACGCAAAATTACTTACGAAGGCGCAGCAAAACGTTATCCAGAAGGGCTTCCCAAAAAAGTTCGCGATCTCATTGAACATGAACTCGTACTCATCACAGAGATGCGCTATGAATCTTTTTTTCTAACCATCGAAGACATCGTCCGTTACGCGCGCAGCAAGGATATTCTTTGTCAGGGCCGCGGGTCAGCCGCCAACTCCGCCGTGTGTTATTGCCTTCACATAACCGAGGTCAATCCCGACTGCATTCAAATGTTGTTCGGCCGTTTTATTTCAAAGGAACGTGGAGAACCACCCGACATCGACGTCGACTTCGAACACCAGCGCCGCGAAGAAGTTATGCAGTACATCTTCAATCAGTATGGTCGGGATCGCGCCGCAATCGCCGCTACCGTCATTTCCTATCGCGCGAAAAGTGCGTTGCGCGATGTTGGCAAGGCGCTCGGCTTTTCACTCGACCAAGTCGATAAACTCGCCGGCTCGCTGGCGTGGTGGGATGGAAACAACATAAAAGATCGTCTGGTTGAAGCAGGTTTTGATCCTGACAATTCCGTCGTAAAAAAAATGCTGACGCTTGTCCGCGAAGTGGTTGGTTTCCCGCGCCATTTATCGCAGCACGTCGGTGGTTTCATCATAGACAACCGCAGACTGTCGCGTCTTGTGCCAATTGAAAATGCATCGATGGAAAATCGTACTGTCATCCAATGGGATAAGGATGATCTCGACGCACTCGGCCTGTTGAAAGTGGATGTGCTTGCACTCGGCATGCTCAGTTGTATTCGCCGCTCAATTGATCACATCAACAGATATTACGAAAAAAATCCTGGAACCCGGAACATGCGTAAATATGGCGAAAATTTCGGCATACACGACATTCCGAAAGAAGATCCGCTCGTATATGACATGCTCTGTCGTGCCGATAGTGTGGGTGTGTTTCAGGTTGAATCGCGCGCGCAGATGTCGATGTTGCCACGCCTGCAACCGCGTGAATATTACGACCTCGTTATTCAGGTCGCGATCGTGCGGCCTGGGCCAATTACGGGCGGAATGGTTCATCCCTACTTACGGCGCAGGGCCGGACGCGAAGAGGTAATTTATCCGTCCGAGGAAATTAAGGAGGTATTAAAACGCACACTCGGCGTCGCCATTTTTCAGGAACAGGTGATGCAAATTGCGATCACTGCTGCGGGCTTCACTGCTGGCGAAGCCGATCAACTGCGACGCGCAATGGCCGCATGGAAACGTAAGGGCGGGCTTTCGCCGTTCCGGCAGCGTCTGGTCGATGGCATGCTGGAACGTGGTTATACAGCGGAATACGCCGAGCAGATCTATCAGATGACAAAGGGCTTCGGCGAATACGGTTTCCCCGAAAGTCACTCAGCGAGTTTTGCGCTGCTGGTTTATTTTTCATCCTGGATCAAATGCCACGAACCCGCCGCGTTCTGTGCAGGTTTACTTAACAGCCAGCCGCTCGGTTTTTATGCGCCCGCGCAGCTTGTCCAGGATGCCAGGCGTCACGGCGTGGAAGTGCGACCAGCTGACGTCACTGTAAGTGACTGGGATTCGACGCTCGAACCCGGAACAAATGGCGATCCCGCAGTACGACTCGGTCTTCGCATGATCAAGGGTCTCCAGGAAACTTGCGCACTCCGCATCATGCAAACACGCCAGGTCCGACCGTTTACCGACAGCGAAGATTTCTTCCGCCGCACCCAACTCGACAGGCGCGCGCTTAATTGCCTCTCTGAAGCAAACGCACTCGTCACACTCGCAGGTCATCGGCGCAAGGCACTGTGGCAAACACTCGGCCGTGCGCCGGACGATGTGCCACTTGCGGTCAACGAACGTGTAGAAAGCCAGCCCGAATTGTTACCACCCACCGAAGGCGAAAACATCGTCGCTGACTACCACCGCATGGGCCTTACATTAGGAAGACATCCACTCGCACTACTACGCAACAAACTTACTGCGATGCGTATTTCGAGCGCAGAAGATGTAAACAACGCCAATCACCAACAACCCATTTATGCAGCCGGCATCGTCACCTGTCGACAACGACCCGGCACTGCGGCCGGTGTTGTGTTTGTGACGATGGAAGATGAAACAGGGACAATTAACGTTGTCGTCTGGAACAGTCTCGTCACACGCCAGCGCCGCGAACTACTCGGCTCAAGCCTGCTGGGTGTACATGGCATTGTTGAATGTAAGGATGGGGTTGTGCATCTGATTGCGGGGAAATTGTTTGATCACAGTCATCTGCTCGGAAGTCTGGAGGTTGGGAGCAGGGATTTTCATTAGAGATAATCTGCGCCTGACAAAAAGCGCTGCAGTATCATGCGAACAGGAGGCCCAATGAACTTCTTCTACCCACCCTTACACAACTCAACCACACTCGACGCCCTGCGCCGCGCCTACCGCTGCGACGAAAGCGCGCAAGTTCGACGACTGCTTGTCGCCACGGAGCAGCACCCTGCCGCGCTCGCGCGTATTCAGGCGAAGGCACGCTCACTCGTGCAAACCGTTCGCGAGCAACGTCGCGAAGGCAATGGCATTGATGCACTGATGCATGAATATCAGTTGTCGACACCTGAGGGCGTCGTGCTGATGTGCCTCGCAGAAGCACTGCTACGTATCCCCGATGAAGCCACTGCCGACAGCCTGATCCGCGACAAACTTGCGAAGGAAGACTGGGAAAAACATCTCGGCAACAGCGAGTCGTTGTTTGTTAATGCGTCTACGTTCGGATTGATGGTGGCGGGTCGGGTGATTCGCGCCGACACGTTGCTCGGCAACAGCGGCTACAACATCCTGAGTTCTCTGCTGCAGCGCAGCAGCGAATCACTCATTCGCAGCATGCTGCGACATGCGATGAAAATTTTGGCCAATCAATTCGTAATGGGCCGCAATATCGACGCGGCGCTGGAACGGGCACGCGAGAACGAAACAAAAGGATTTCTACATTCCTATGACATGCTCGGCGAAGCCGCGCGCACGCAAGCCGACAGCGAACGTTATCTCAGCGCGTATCTCCATGCGATCTCTGCCATCGGCAAAGTCGCACACAACGGCCCGCTGCGTTCATCCGGCATTTCCATCAAATTATCCGCATTACACCCGCGTTACGAATATGCGCAAGGCGAACGTGTGATGAAGGAGTTGTATCCGCGCCTGTTGCAACTTGCAGAAGCCGCGCGTGATGCGGATGTCAGCCTGACCATCGATGCCGAAGAAGCCGAACGTTTCGAACCATCACTCATGCTGCTACAGGAACTGATGCGCAGTAATAATCTGCGTAGCTGGCAAGGGTTGGGCCTGGCAGTACAGGCTTATCAAAAACGTACTTACGATTTCATTGCATGGCTCGGTGAACAAGCCACGACCAATAATCGCAGGTTGATGGTGCGTCTCGTGAAAGGCGCGTATTGGGATACTGAAATCAAACGTGCGCAGGAACGGGGTCTCGACGACTATCCCGTGTTCACGCGCAAGGCTGCCACCGACCTCTCCTACCTCGCCTGTGCGAAAGAGTTACTCGCAAAACCCGCACTGTTTTATCCGCAATTTGCCACGCACAACGCACACACCGCAGCAACGATTCTCGAACTCGCAAACGCGGCCGGCATAGACGACACCGGCATGGAATTTCAGCGCCTCCACGGCATGGGTGTGCCATTACACGAACAACTGTTATCTGAAACCGGCATACCCTGTCGCATCTACTCGCCAGTAGGAAGCCACGAAGAACTGCTGCCCTATCTCGTGCGACGGCTGCTTGAAAACGGCGCGAACAGTTCTTTCGTTAATCGCATAGCCGATGACCAAACACCAATCGAACACATCATCAAGGATCCACGTGACGTACTCGCCGCCACCACGCCTCTCCGCAATCCGCACATTCCGTTGCCACGTCACCTGTACCAGCATCGCGACAATGCACAAGGACTCGACCTGAGCGACACCCGTGAATTGGAAAAACTGCAGCCAGTTATTCACGAAGCAAGTGCAGTGTCATACAGAGCAGCGCCACTCGTGACAGGCAGTACGGGAACAGGCAAAACAGAAGCCGTGACGAATCCCGCCGATCGTCGCCACGTGGTTGGCCACGTAACGCGCAGTACTTCCGACGATATCGAACGTGCAATTGCGCAGGCCGTCATTGCATTTGCCGCATGGAACTCGACTCCCGTAGATACACGCGCTGCATGCCTCGAACGTGCGGCAGACCTGCTCGAAACACGCATGCCGATGTTCATCATGTTGTGTCAGGCGGAAGCCGGCAAAACTCTCGCGGATGCGGTATCGGAAGTACGCGAAGCAGTCGACTTTTGTCGTTATTACGCCGAGCGCGCGCGCATCGACTTCGCGTCACAAACTCTGCCCGGCCCGACAGGCGAAAATAATCAGCTCTGTCTCGAAGGCCGCGGTGTATTTGCGTGTATCAGTCCGTGGAATTTTCCACTCGCGATTTTTATGGGCCAGATCGCCGCAGCGCTACTCGGTGGCAACTGCGTTATCGCCAAACCCGCAGAGCAAACACCTCTCATCGCCGCGCAAGCTGTACAGCTGTTACACGAAGCCGGTATTCCGAAAGATGTATTACAGTTTCTGCCGGGCAGCGGAGAAGACGTAGGCTCAGTGTTGGTGAGTGATCCACGCATCGCAGGCGTAGCTTTCACGGGCGGCATCGATACAGCGTGGACCATCAATCGCGCACTCGCTGCACGCGCTGCGCCCATCGCAACCTTCATCGCCGAAACCGGCGGGCTCAACGCGATGCTGGTAGATTCTTCGGCATTACCCGAACAGGTAACAGGCGATGTACTGAGCTCGGCATTCCAGAGTGCCGGTCAACGCTGCTCAGCGTTGCGTCTGTTACTCGTTCAGGAAGAAGTGGCTCCGACCATCACACGGATGATCGCCGGCGCAATGGCAGAACTCGTCATCGGTGATCCAGCCTCTCTCGCTACCGACATCGGCCCCGTCATCGACAACGATGCACTCACACGCCTGCAACAACACGCCGCTCGCATGGAAGCCGAAGCCACGTGTCTTTACGCATGCGAGCTCCCTGCAAACATCGACCATGGTACATTTTTTCCACCAATGGCCTTCGAGCTAAAATCACTCGACCAACTTCCCGGCGAAGTGTTCGGTCCCATCCTGCACGTACTGCGTTATCGCGCGAGTGAACTTGATGCGCTGATCGACGCCTTGAACACGCTTGGTTACGGACTCACATTTGGCATACAAAGTCGCATCGACAGCACGGTGGAACACATAAGTAAGCGCATTCGCGCCGGCAACATCTACGTGAATCGCAACATCATCGGCGCGGTGGTTGGTGTACATCCGTTTGGTGGCATGGGACTGTCTGGTACGGGACCGAAGGCTGGTGGACCGGATTATCTGCGGAGGTTCGCGGTGGAGAAGACGGTTAGCGTCAACACCACTGCAGCGGGTGGCAATGCGAGTTTGATGACGCAGGGGGAGGAATGACCCAACCATTCTTTATAAGGCAAACAATAGATCTTGCCGAAGGCCCAGGTCGCAGTTGTTTTTCATACCCTGCATCCCAATAGAAAAACTACGGCATAATGCGGCGACCTAGCGCCGCCCAGAGCGTCTCACATAAATAACTCAGAGAAGAATTTCCGATGAAAGGACATTTGTACCGAATCACCCTCGAACACCTCGAAGACCCCAAAGGCAACCCGGTCGAAAAACCTCCTTTGCAATTCGAAGTAAAAAATCACGATGATCTTTACGCCATCGTGGAACGCGTCAAAGCCAAGGGTTTATTCGATGACGAGGAGGCTGCTGCCTGCGCAATTGGGCTAAAACTGTTTCGGGAAGTGATGTTGCATCATCGGGACAGTGAAATATTTAAAGAGCTCGATCCGCATTTCAGTGAATTCATGAAAACGTTTAAAAGTTTTAAAAGAACTGAACATTAACTCAGTTGCTTTTGCTCGGCTTATCGGAGCTGAAAATTAAATTGTGCAGGGCGCCAGCTTGGCGCTCTTGAGTAGTGCGAATATTTGGAGTCCAATACGGCGGTCAATGGATTAGACGTCGCTTCTTCCCGCTTCACGGATATAGCTTATGGATGAGTACTCACCTGCAGTCTCAATATGTATTCCGGTTTATAACGGTGCGAAGACAATCGCGGCGCTGGTCGCGGAAATCGTCAAAGAACTTTCTTCCCGCTACAAAATCGAAATTGTGCTCGTCAACGACTACAGTCGTGATAACAGTGACGACGTGTGCAAGGCGCTTGCGCGCGACAATACCTTCGTCAAATACATTTCGCTGCGCAAAAACTTTGGTGAACACAACGCAGTGATGTGTGCGCTGAATTACGCCACGGGTGACTACGTCGTCATTATCGACGACGATTTCCAGAATCCGCCGAGTGAAATACATGCGCTTGTCGAAGAAGCGCGCAAGGGTTTCGACGTTGTTTATTCGTCCTACAAAAAAAAGCAGCACGGCAAATTTCGCAATATCGGCAGCCGCTTCAATGATCGGGTAGCCACCTGGCTACTCGAAAAACCACCTGATTTGTACCTTTCCAGCTTCAAGGCAATTAACAGCGACATGGTCAAGAAGATCATTCGCTACACGGGACCTTCACCGTACATCGATGGGTTGATATTGCGCGAAACACGCAGCATTTCTTCCGTGGAGGTTAAACATGATGCGCGCAAGGAAGGCGAATCGAATTATACCCTCACGAAACTGATGGCTCTGTGGCTGAACATGTTTATCAATTTTTCGATCATGCCACTCAGACTGTTTTCACTGTTTGGCGTCATCGTCATCTTGTTCAGTTTTGTTGCGGCGGTCGCGTTTATCATCGAGAAGCTGCTTAACCCCGAGTTGCAGATTGGCTGGACGTCGGTGATGGTTTCGATCCTGTTTTTTTCCGGCGTTCAAATTCTTTTCCTCGGGCTGATAGGCGAATACATCGGCAAACATTATTTGCACTCCAACGGGTCACCTCAATGGGTAGTCAAGGAAGAACACTTGTAGCCGAGCTGCTGCGCTTCCATCTGGTTGGCGTGGGTACTCTGCTGGTCGGCACCGCGGTGTTTCTCGGCATGGTGGCAGCGGGTTTTGGTTATGTCCCTGCACTGGTTGGCGACTATGCAGCCGGAATCGTGTTTTCGTATTTCATGAACAAGAAATTTACGTTCAGAGTAAAAGTCAAAAATGATGTCGTACCGCTGCTGGTGACTGTGTTGACTTACGTCGTGACGTTTTCCCTGAATGTGTTGCTGCTGTCCGTGGCGGTCGAGATATACACATTCAACGTTGTGTACGCGCAAGTTGTGATCATGCTGTTGTTGGCGATCATGAATTTTCTGCTGCTGAAATTTCTGGTGTTCGGTGTTTTTGACTCACGAAAAGGCCGCGACAAAACCTCGGTCCAGGAAGGATGACATGACACCCAGCATAGTGAGCGGAACATCAGCATCATCCGAAATGCTCGCAGCCGAATATTTCCGGATGGCGGACGTGGAGGCAGAAATGTGGTGGTACACAAGCCTGCATTTACACCTCGTCGAAACCATTCGGAAATTTTTTGGTGAGAACAAGCAGATTCGCATCCTCGATGCAGGATGTGGCACAGGCGGTTTCCTGCGTTATCTGCAGCGCCAGGGTTACGCAAACAGCATCGGTCTCGACATTTCAGATATCGCTGTTGAATTCAGCAGAAGACAAGGCTTTGACGTTAACAAGGGTTCCATCGCGGATGCCGCTGTGCTTAAACGCATCGGCAAGGTCGATGTCATCGTGTCGATGGACGTCATCTGTTCGCTGCCGAGTGAAGAACAACGCGTGGTTTTCTTCAGAGAAGCCGAACGTTTGTTGAATGACGATGGCCTGATGATTATCCAGACGCCTGCATTCGCTTCCCTCGGCGGTATTCATGACATGGCCGTTGGGGTGAACAAGCGATACACAAAAAGTGAAATACGTGACGTGTTGAGGCAAGCAGATATTGCGCACTACAACCTGGGTTATCGTCTGATGGTACTAACGCCAGTGATATTCATGGTTCGTGCAATGCAACGGATGAGGTTAAAACTTGGCAAGGATGTCGCGATTGAGTCCGACGTAAAAATGCCATCACGAATCGTGAACACACTGCTATTTCTTTTACAGCGCATGGAAGACCGCTGGTTATTGTTCAGGCCATTTGGAACTTCCTTGCAGATATTGATTTCAAAGGGAGATGTAGACAATGAAGTCAGGACTAAGTGAGGTCAGATGGATCGAACTTCCGGCCGCCGCAGATGACCGCGGGACGTTGACCGCAATTGAAGGTGCAATCGACATACCTTTCGACATCCGGCGCATCTTTTACATGCACCACATATCAGCGGATAGAGGTGGCCATGCGCATCGCGACACCGAGCAGGTGGTGATTGGTATCGCCGGCAGGCACGAGATCGAAGTGAAAGATGGCGATACCTCCCTGACGTTTGTGCTGGATGATCCCAACAGAGGTCTATATCTGCCGAGGATGACGTTCACGAATCTGAAAGCGTTTTCCGAAGGTGCTGTTGCACTGGTGCTCGCGAGTACTCATTACGACCGAACCAGATCGCTGCGTACGTTCGAGGATTATCTCGCGGCGTTGCGGGAGGATTAATAAGCTCGACAATTTTTCGACCATCAGAAACTGCCGGAGTCGTGGCGCGTTTGCGAAGGCTTGCATCAGACAGGCAAAACAAATGCAGCAAACATACGTCAGTGTTAAAAGTGTGACTGCGTCGTAAAGGCACAATCTCCGATGTTGCCGTTGTTGCCAAGCGCCACACGTATTACCAGTGAGCTGCGCCTTGCATGGAGGATATTCAGAATCCGCAGCACGCATTGTTATTCAGAGGGATCTCCAGGGAGGGGACAGGTATGGAAGACAATTACACGTACAGTTTCATCGAATCTGCGCAGGCACGAAACAATATGTTTCATGATCTCGATGATACAAAGAGCTGGCTCAAATCACTGCAGGAAAAAACTGACTACAAAGTGGAACAGATCCCGCTTGAAGAACTCGACCACTGGTATTTCGAAACTGACACTGGAAATCTGAAACACAGCAGCGGCAAATTTTTCAGCATTGTGGGCCTCGACTGCAAGCCTGCTTATGACGCGGCGCCGTGGCAGCAGCCGATTATCTGCCAACCGGAAGTTGGCATACTGGGCATTATCTCCAGGGAGTTTGACGGCGTCCGTTATTTTCTGATGCAGGCAAAAATGGAGCCTGGCAACATCAATAAAGTACAGATTTCGCCGACCCTGCAGGCAACGTACAGCAACTACACGCAGACCCACAAAGGCAAAACTCCCGCGTATCTCGAATATTTCCTCGACGCAAATGCAAAGGTCATTCGGAGCCAGTTGCAATCGGAAACGGGCAGCCGTTTTTTCAGAAAGTTTAACCGCAACGTTCTGCTGGATGTCACGACTGAGGTTGAAGTGCTGCCTGGGTTCAGGTGGCTCACACTTTATGAAATTCAATCAATGATGGCGCTCGACAATGCGATCAACATGGATTCGCGTAGTGTGTTATCCAATGTGTCTTACAGCGGCACAGATCTCGGCTCGGATGTTGGCGCAACGGAGTTTTTTCGCTCGGTCAGTTGTGATCCCGGCGCGGCGCACAAGAGCCAGGAAGAATTACGCGACTGGCTCGCTGCGATGCGCAACAAGTTTGTAATAGACACTACGCAAATTCCACTGCGTGCGGAGAAAGACTGGGTGCGCGATGAATCAGGAATTCATCATGCCTTCAAAAATTATT
>JAZKES010000131.1:12682-14436 GCA_040386995.1 Pseudomonadota bacterium
GAGAAAGACTGGGTGCGCGATGAATCAGGAATTCATCATGCCTTCAAAAATTATTTTACTGTCACTGGCGTACGGGTGGAGGCGGCAGAGCGCGAAGTTTCTTCGTGGAGCCAGCCGCTGCTAAAACACGAGGGCCTCGGGCTAGCCGGATTTCTGTGCGCGGATATCGGCGGAATTTTGCACTTTCTCGTACAGGCAAAGTCCGAGCCTGGCATTGTCGGTAATGTCGAGCTCGGCCCCACGGTTCCCATTTTCGATTATCGCGCGCGTGCCGATGCTGTCGATCATATTCCGTTTCTCGAATATTTCCTGGATCCGGCCGGCACCCAGGTCTTGCACTCCTCAATACAGTCGGAAGAAGGCGGTCGGTTCTGGAATCTGTGCAATCATTTTCTCGTTCTTAAAGTGCCGGATCACAACGCAATACGCCGACCGGAACGTTATGAATGGATGACACTCGAACAGCTACAGAGATTTTCGCAGGGCGGAAGTATGGTGAATTCGGAAGCCAGAACCTTGCTTTCGTGTTTGCAATATTTTCATTGATGGACGTGGTTAGCGGGACAAACAGATGATCAAGGTATGGGATTACCTGCGTGAATATCACGCGGAAAAACACGAAGTAGATGAAGCGATCAGCCAGGTCATGGAATCGGGCATGCTGATTCTTGGCGAGAACGTGAGGAACTTCGAGTCTGCTTTCTCCGCGTATTCCGGTTGCAGGCACGGCGTGGGAGTGAACAGTGGCACTGATGCGCTATTTATCGCGCTGCGCGCGCTCGACATCGGGCCAGGTGATGAGGTGATCACCGTATCGAACACTGCGGTGCCGACGGTCAGCGCGATACACGCGACGGGTGCAACGGCGCGTTTTGTCGATATCGATCCGCACACTTACCTGATGAACGTGGATCAGCTTGAAGCCGCCGTCACGGACAACACCCGCTGCATCCTGCCCGTTCATTTGTTCGGCCAATGTGTAGACATGGACAAGGTGAACGAAGTTGCAGAGCGGCATTCGCTCCACGTTGTTGAGGATTGCGCGCAGGCACATGGCGCAAAGCAGAAAAATCGCGTGGCTGGCAGCATGAGTGACTTGTCGGCGTTTTCGTTTTACCCGACCAAAATTCTCGGCGGGTACGGAGATGGCGGCATGATCCTGACCTCGACGCAGGAACTCGAGTCGCGATGTCGGCGCCTGCGCTTCTATGGCATGGACAAGCAGTACTACTCACTCGAACAAGGATACAACTCGCGGCTGGATGAATTACATGCTGCGATTCTGCTGCGCAAGTTGAAACATCTGGACGACTACATCGCAAGGCGGCGCCAACTTGCGGAACTGTATTACCGCGAACTCGGCGATACGGAATACATACTGCCGGCCGTAGGTGATAACAACTTTCACAGCTACTACCTGTTCGTCTGTCGTCATCCGAAGCGCGATTTCATCCTGCAGTATTTACGAGAGCGCGACATCTTTCTGAATATCAGTTATCCGTGGCCCATACATATCATGCCGGCCTACGAACACCTCGGTTATCAAGCAGGTGAGTTACCCGAAACTGAAAAGGCTGCGAAGGAAATTTTTTCGCTACCTATGTTTCCATCACTCAAGGATGAGGAAGCCATGCAGACATGCAAAGTGTTGAAAGAAGCGTTGGCAAAGGCGGAGTAACCGTGACAATCACAATCGGCATAGCGGGCTTTGGCAATCATGCACTTGGGCGCATCTTGCCAATCATCGAAGCTGA
>JAZKES010000131.1:14536-19956 GCA_040386995.1 Pseudomonadota bacterium
ATGGCGGAGTCCGGCAAACGCATGCTCACTGAAGCGTTTATGTTTCCGTGGCATGTGCAGAGTGCTGTGATCAGGCAGGCGCTGGCTGACGAAAGCATCGGCAAACTGCGCCATGTGACACTCACCTTCTGTTTTCCACATCTGGCTCCGGAGAATTTTCGTTATGACCCTGCGCTGGGCGGTGGCGCATTTCTCGATCATGCGTGTTATCTGGTCAAGGCACTGCACGTCTATCTCGGTGGGGAATGGACTGTTCTGGGCGGCTGCATGGATTATGCGCAATATGTCGTGGATGTTTCGGGTGCTGCGCAACTACGCCGCGAAACGGATGGTGTTATCGCCAATCTGAATTGGGGGTTTGGCGGCACCTACATCAATGAGATCCAGTTTGTCGGCGACCGCGGACGGATACTGGTGGAATCGGCGTTCACGAAACCGGCCTCGCGGGCATGCAATGTCGTTATTGAAGATGGTCAAGGCAAGAAGTCTACGCTTGAGGTAAAACGCGAAGATCCGTACGCGCGGATGCTTGATGGCTTCGTACAACAATTCAGCAAACCAGAAAGTTGGCACGACATTCGGCAAGGAATACTGCAGCACGCCGAGCATTATTTCGCACTGCATGCATTGTTGAGGCAATACTACTAGCGGTGCAGGAACTGCTTGCGCGGTTGCATTAACCAACAAACGTAGAAAATGCGGATATTCAGGGACGATTCAAGAGCGTGGTCGGACGGATAACTTAAGCGAGGGCCGACATGACAAGAACGGCGAACGTGAGCAACCGATGCTGACTCAAAAACGAAGGAATGTTTTATGTTTGTGTTATTTACGTACAGGACACTCAGCTTATGACGCGACCATGGTTGATCGTCGTAGCGTTGGTGCTGATCCCGATCGCAGTTTATTGGCCAACGGTGTCGCATGAGTACGGCTTTCGCGACGACTACGCACACCTGCGCGAAGTGCGCGAAGTACCGGGCTGGCTCACGGAGCTCACCTCATCGAACGGCCGTCCTGTTTACGGTTACGTGCTCGAAGCGTCGCTCAAGTCTGTGCAAACCGTCGCAGATTTGTCGCTACTTCGCCTTGTAAGCACCCTGCTCTTTTCCATCGTTGGTTTATTGCTGTGGACCCATTTGCGCCGCTCAGGGTGGTCCAACTTAGAGGCAGCAGTCATTGGTGCTGCAGTGACCTTGCTGCCCGGCGTCCAGGTGGTTGCGGGTTGGGCAATTGCATGGCCGATTGCGCTTGGCCTCGTTGCTGCGGTTGCGGGGTTCGCACTCGTCGACCGAGGTCTCTCACAAAAAGGCTGGCAGCGCGTGGGTGTGGTATTTGCGGGTGGTCTGCTTTATTTCATCGCAGGCCTGACCTATCAAACATGTGCGCTGTTCGCAGTAATGCCACTCGCGGCAGTGTTACTGATGAGAAAAACTACCGAAATCCGCGATGACGCTTGGTGGGTGACTGTTCATATCGGCGTATTGTTCGTGAGCCTCTTCAGCGGCTGGTTGCTGATGAACGCCATGTTTACCACTGGTGCAGTGCTCGAAGCAGAGCGAATGCATTTCGAATCAGCACCACTGAGCAAGCTGCTGTGGTTTGCGCACAATCCGCTGCCCAATTCGCTCGCGTTGTTTGCGCTGCGCGATGATTTTGCGACTCCTGTTTCTTTCTATCTGGTGCTCGCTGCAGTTTTGCTCGTGATCGTGCTCGGCTTTTTCTACGGTGCGAAGGACACCTCGCAGCGGCGGCGTTGGCTGTTCGCGGCGTTAGCGCTCCCATTCGTGGCTCACAGCGTGAGCCTGGCAGCGAGTTCGCAAGCGATTGGATACCGGACGTTGCTGCCGCTGTCCGGGCTGTTTCTTGTGCTCGCCATGTTCGGACTACGCGCACTCATGGCACGATTCAATTTGCGGCAAGCGGTTAAAACAACAATATTCAGCGGCGTCCTCGTCATTGCTGCATGGCAGGCCCAGCACAACACATTCTCGTTAATTGCCGAGCCGCAAGGGCGAGAATGGCAGCTCGTGAAATCGGCAGCCGAACGTTTGCGTTTCGATGCTGACACCCAGGTTTTTGTCGTGCTACCGAAAATCGGCGATCGCTCTACCGAACGTATCTACGCCGACGAGTTCGGCTCGCTTACCAGCGATGCGGAGTGGGCTGCGGAGGAGATGTTCAAAACAGCGATACGCGAACGTTTCCCTGCGGGTTTACCACAAGGCGCGCGTTATGTGCTCGACACAGGATCGTTGCCACCAGGATTGTCAGTCGATCTCATTCTCGATATGCGCAGGCTCAAACTCCAGAGCACACAAGCACTTCCGACTACCGCTGCTTTGCGGCGCTGATGATTCCGGTAGATAAGCACAGACGATGATCTGTGGTGTGACCTCAGTTCGCACGATTGCCATTCCCTGTTACCGACTCGCTAATAAGCTGATATCAAACACTCGCGGCACCCTCGTAACACTCATCGTTCGCCTTTACCGATGTGACAACAGTTTGCGTTACAGATGCGGCGCTTGATGACGTCATTAAAGAACCGTCTTTCCGAACCACGTCACACATAATCTTCGCAGGCAAAGGTCTGGATTGGTGATTCACATCTAATTAACAAATTAGACTTACTTGACAGATTGTAATCATGTTGTAAAGTTAGCCCATATTGAATTTTAGTGAGCGTCCTCAAATGACAACCGAAACAGTCGACCAGAACGATACCCGTCGCGAGACCTTGTTACAGGCCGCCATCGGTGTTTTTCTGCGTTATGGCTATAAGAAAACATCCATGGACGATCTCGCGCGCGCTGCAGATCTGTCGCGCCAGGGTCTCTATCTGCATTTCGCCACCAAGGAGGAACTGTTCAAGGAAGCGGTCATTCACCTGACGGCGCAGGGCCGGCTCGCGATGCGCAACACATTGAAACGCGATGACTTGACGATCGAGGAACGGCTACTCGGCGCATTCGTTGCGTTCAAATCGCATACCTCGGGTGGCGATATGCCGCGCGAACACATGGACGAATTGCTCTTGACCGCAAACCAGCTAGTTGGTCCCGCTTTCGCGGAGCTCGAGCAAGCAGTCGTCGGCGATTTGACCCAGTTTTTGCAATCAAGCGGCATCGCTGTCAAATGGCGCGCTGCCGGGCTTACGGCCAGAGACATTGCGCAGAACCTGTACGCAGCATCGTATGGCATCAAACATCAGGTGCGTACGTTGGCCGAATACACAGATCGCATGCAAGTCGCCGTTCGCCTTGTCTGCCGTGCGTCAGCCGATGCTCGCCCATCACCCTCGCGTGGAGCGCGCAAAGTTTAATGGTGCGGCACACCACATCATCTTCTTGTTAAGGAGTTATCACTATCATGGCCATTACCTGTACACACACTAGCTATACACCTGTTACCTACGCAGAGTCACCACAGCAGCACGAGGGTAAATTCCAGAATGTCGTGCCGCGTAAACGCATTGGGTTCCTCGACACACTTTCGATTGTCTGGCGCGCTCTTACACAGAAGCCTGACACCAGCGTTCCGCGTGCGCCGATTCCGGTTCAGCAGCTGACTACTGCGGTGTTGCTCGATGCGCCCGATGCAAGCCTGTTCCGTCTCGGGCACTCGACGATATTGCTCAAGCTCAATGGCGAGTTCTGGCTCACCGACCCGGTATTTTCGGAGCGCGCTTCACCAGTGCAATGGATGGGACCAAAACGTTTCCACGCGCCGCCTATCGATATCGAGCAACTGCCACCGATCAAAGGTGTGATTCTTTCGCACGACCATTACGATCATCTCGACCGCGCCGCGATCATGCAGCTCGCACCGAAGGTTGAAATATTCGTTACACCACTAGGGGTAGGCGACAGATTGATCGCGTGGGGCATCGATGCGTCGAGGGTGCGTCAGCTCGACTGGTGGCAACACACGCAGGTTGGCGATATGCGCCTGGTGGCTACGCCGGCTCAGCATTTCTCGGGACGTGGCGTAAGTGACGGCGACCGTACGTTATGGGCTTCGTGGGTCATCATGGCCGGAGATTTAACGGTTTTCTTCAGCGGCGATACTGGTTATCACGAGGGCTTCAAAGCCATTGGCGAACGCTTCGGTCCGTTCGATGTTACGTTGCTCGAGACCGGCGCCTACGACGCGCAATGGGCGGACGTACACATGCAACCCGAGGAGACACTACAAGCACACCTTGATCTCAAGGGTGACTGGTTGCTGCCTGTTCACAACGGCACCTTCGATCTCGCGATGCACGCGTGGACAGATCCTTTCGATCGCATTCACACATTAGCAACGGAGCGTGGCGTAAAACTGGCGACGCCATCGATGGGAGAACAACTGTCGTTACACTCGCCGCATTCTGGCCAGCGCTGGTGGCTGGAACTCGATGCGTAGTTGGTTGAGAAATAGCTGGTTGAAATAGTGGCTTGAGTCTTCAGACCAGAACGTGGAGCGGTTAAGGGAATCGCAGGTTACCCTTAACCACTTGAGATCAGCCGATCCGACTTCGTTCGCGTGTCCGGAACAATCATCAGCAGCACATGCTTCTGATCAGTGTTTCATCAATACCAGGCCACGTCCGAATAACCGGGAATCTTTCGCAGTTGACGAATACATCAGGTCGACTGAGTCCACGGGTAATTCCCTGCATCGATCGCTGCGTAAAGACTATAAGCGGCTACAAGCGACTATCGCGTTTCGTATACGAACAGCTATCCCAATCTAATTGCCCTTGAGGTGTGCAAGTGACGCCCCCTTTCCATGACCTCCAGTAATCAAAGCGGCGTTGTAGACCGAATAGCAAGCGCGGCTTCCTCACCGGTCTCCTCTCTAATCACTCTGCGCAAATGTGTATTGGTCAGCCTCACCACCAACGGTGCGAGCACCAGCAGCGATATCAGGTTCGGTATGGCCATCAGTGCATTGAGAATGTCGGCGACGAGCCAAACAGTTTCCATCTGGACTGTCGCGCCGATCAGCACACCTATGGTCCACAGGATGCGATACGGCGTAATGACCCGTTTGCCGAACAGGAACTGCCAGCAGCGTTCGCCGTAGTAGGCCCAGCCGAAGATAGTGGTCAGTGCGAATACCGTCAGAATGATCGCGACGTAGATATGACCAAAGCCCGGCATGGCACTGTCGAAAGCCAGTTGTGTGAGTGCTGCGCCGTTTTCGCCTGTAGTCCATACGCCGCTGATCACGATGGCAAGGCCGGTGACGGTGCAGATGACAAAGGTGTCCAGGAAAGTGCCCATCATGCCAATCAGGCCGCTCTTGATGACATTGTTGCTGGCACCTGCTGCTTGCGCGATGCCGGCCGTACCAAGTCCGGCTTCATTGGCGAACACGCCGCGCGCTACGCCATAACGCATCGCGGCGATCATCGCTGCGCCGACGAAACCACC
>JAZKES010000132.1:0-7992 GCA_040386995.1 Pseudomonadota bacterium
CGAGGCAATCCCATGTCAAGAGTATGTATGGTTACCGGCAAAAGCCCTCAGGTCGGCAACAACGTGTCTCACGCAAAAAATCGCACCAAACGCCGTTTCATCCCGAACCTGCATACGCATCGGTTCTGGGTTGAATCCGAAAAACGCTTTATAAAACTGCGTCTTACCAGCAAAGGTATGCGCATTATTGATAAAGTTGGTATTGATCAGGTGCTGGGTGATATTCGTGCCCGCGGCGAAAATATCTAAATTTTAACCGGATCGGCATTGCCCGATCCTTATCCGATAAAGGACGCGATCATGAGAGATAAAATCCGTTTGGTATCAAGTGCAGGCACTGGCCACTTCTATACCACCGACAAAAACAAACGCAACATGCCGGACAAAATGCAGATCAAAAAGTTTGATCCCGTTGTTCGCAAACACGTGATGTATTCAGAAGCCAAGATCAAGTAAGAATTGTTGGAACACTGATAGCGATATCGTTCGCTATCAGCATGCACTTCAAAGGGCTCGAAACGGAGCTCTGGAATTCAAAGTCGTTGCAAGGTTTCAAAGGCGTTTTGAAGGTAGTTTCAAGATAAGCGTCGTTCTAGTCCAGTGATCGCACACTCAACTTTGTAATCCGCTCGATCCCAAGTACTTTCTTAGTTCGCGCGTTCCCATCCCGTTGCACGTTCTTCATCGCAAATCTGGCTATTCGGCAGCTTCGTCCGGATGGTTGATAATTTCTTCGCCCCAGCGAATGATCCCGCTATCCAGACCAAACAGATCCAGTGCGCGACCAATACTTTGTCGCACGAGATCCTGCACAGTTTGCGGACGTGTATAAAACGCCGGCACTGGCGGAACGATCACTGCTCCCATATTCGTCACATTCAACATGCTCTGCAGATGCCCCGCGTGTAATGGGCTTTCGCGCACCATGAGCACCAGGCGTCGTCGTTCCTTGAGCACAACATCGGCAGCACGGCTCAGCAGCGACGACGTTACTCCGGTCGCAATTTCCGAGAGGCTTCTGATAGAACACGGCGCAACTAACATTCCCAACGTCCTGAAACTACCACTGGCAATCGCAGCGCCAATATCGGTGTTCTGATAATGCACGTCTGCCAGTGCACAGAGTTCGGCGTATTTCATATCGGTCTCATGAGTGAGAGTCAGAATCGCCGACTTGCTCACGACAAGATGAGTTTCGATACCTAAGAGACGCAACTGTTTCAGCGCTTCAATGCCATAAACAATTCCAGACGCGCCGCTGATGCCGACGATCAAACGTTTAAAGGACTCAGGGACTGAATTCATGTAGACTCGCCGCTTCTTAAAATCACGCCATTGTAACGCAGTTACCCCACCCTCTCCGTATGCCTCTTTTTCGTCTTACTGATATCTATCTTGCTTATGGCACTCAGGTGCTGCTCGACAAGGTGAACCTGACAATTCAGCCGAATGAACGCTGGGGTTTGCTTGGTCGTAATGGCACGGGCAAGTCTACATTCCTGAAGTTGCTCAATGGCAGCATCAAAGCGGATGGCGGTGAACTTTGGCAAGAGCCAGAACTGCGCGTCGCATACCTGGATCAGGAACTGCCGAACACCAGTGAAATGACTGTATTCGATTATGTCGCTGATGGCCTTGCCGAATCCGCAGCGCTGATCAAAAAATTCCATCACCTGATTGAACAAGAACCTACGGATCAGGTGATGCAGCAGATGGAAGAAGTACAGCGCGAAATTGAAGTCAAAGGCGCGTGGAATTTGCAGCAACAGGTTGAAAGCGTCATGACGATGCTCGATCTGCCTAACGATAAAACCATGGCCGAACTTTCAGGTGGCTGGGCCAGGCGTGTAGCGCTTG
Source organism: Pseudomonadota bacterium (assembly GCA_040386995.1). Classification (GTDB taxonomy): domain Bacteria; phylum Pseudomonadota; class Gammaproteobacteria; order Pseudomonadales; family Pseudohongiellaceae; genus CAILUG01. The sequence goes on from JAZKES010000132.1 coordinate 1,858, forward strand.
GTCGTGCGCTGGTATCAAATCCCGATGTGCTGCTGCTGGATGAGCCAACCAACCATCTCGACATTCCCGCAATTCAATGGCTTGAAAAACAGCTACAGGAATTTCGCGGCGCAGTAGTGGTCATCACTCACGATCGTAGCTTCTTGCAGCAGGTTGCAAACCGCATTCTGGAACTTGATCGCGGAAAACTCCGCGTCTGGCAACACGATTATCAGCGATTCCTTGTGTTCCGCGATCAGCAGCTCGAAGCTGAAGCGAAATCGAACATGGAATTCGACAAAAAACTCGCGCAGGAAGAAGTCTGGATCCGTCAGGGTATCAAAGCGCGCCGCACGCGTAATGAAGGCCGGGTTCGTGCACTTGAGTCCATGCGTGCGGAATTCGGCGCGCGTCGTCATGTCGAAGGCAAGGCCAGCATGCAGGTCAATGTTGCCGAGCAGTCTGGCAAGATAGTTATCGAAGCAGAAAAAATCAGCCATAGTTTCGAGAATAAACAAGTCATCAAGAATTTCTCCACGCGAATTATGCGTGGCGACAAGATCGGTTTGATTGGCCCCAATGGCTGCGGCAAAACAACTCTGCTAAAAATCCTGCTGGAACAGCTTGAGCCGGAACACGGTAAAATCAAAGTTGGCACCAAACTGGAACTGGCCTACTTCGATCAGTTTCGCGGCGAACTTCAGCTGGAAAAAACTGTCATCGATAACATTGCAGAAGGTAGTGAATATATTGAAGTTAATGGCCGTTCGCGTCATGTGATCTCCTATCTGCAGGATTTCCTGTTTTCTCCCGATCGTCTGCGCCAGCCGGTAAAAGCATTATCAGGTGGTGAACAGAACCGGCTGATTCTGGCTCGTTTGTTCAGTAAACCTGCAAACCTGCTGGTGCTCGATGAGCCGACGAACGATCTCGATCTCGAAACTCTGGAGTTGCTCGAAGAGTTGTTGCTCAACTACGAAGGCACGTTACTGCTTGTCAGCCATGACAGGGAGTTTCTGGATAACGTGGTCACGAGCTGCATCGTGTTTGAAGGTGATGGCAAGGTTAAGCAATACGTCGGTGGTTATCGCGACTGGCTGAAACATGGCGGCACGTTCGAGAAGAAAACCGCTGCTCCTGTCGCCCCAATCGTAACTGCGGCGAAACCGCAACAACAGCAGCCGGCTGCAAAGGCAAAATTGTCCTATAAGTTCCAAAAGGAACTCGAACAATTGCCGTTGCAAATAGAAACTGCTGAAAATGAAATCAAGAAGCTTGAAGAAACAGTCGCAAGCACTGGCTTCTTTCAGCGCCCATTGAATGAAACTGAGCCGGTAATAAAAAGCCTCGGCAAAACCCAGCAAAAACTGGAACAGTTATACCAACGTTGGGAAGAGCTGGAACAACAGCAGTAGTTTCAATAGCGATAACAGACTGAATAAACGTATTCAGTCTGTTAACAAAATCGCTCGCCACTCATTCCAGACAGTGCAGCTGTGCTCTCAGCATGTGTTTATCCACGGCTAGTAGCAACGCTGGAATTGTTCCTATCATATAAATTGCCATTTGCTCGTATAGCGCCACGCCAATAAAAATCCACGTGAGAACTGCCCAAGTGATCAGCGCGCGAATTGCCGTGTTTATATGCAAGTAAGAACGACGCTGACATAAAGAACAGACTGCTGGCGTGTAGGACACAGAACACAGTTTTTGCCAGCCGGAGATGCCAGGTTTTTTACAGTGAGGACAAAGGTACATAACAACTAATTTAATGGATGAGGCTGGATTATAGAGCAAGACTTGGGAATGGAGGACTGTTTGACCTGAGTCAACGAGTGATCTCCGGATTGGAGAAATACTGGCAGCCACACATTGCCGACATTCCACAGGAGAAATTTATGTCATCTCTCAGCCGCAATTTCACCAGGCTGATGATTACGCTCACAGGCGTTCTGATTTTTCTAATCGTGCTGAGCATAACATTAGGTAAATCAGCTCATGCTGCAGAAGAAAATAAGCTCCCGGTCCCGGTTAGCATAAACGCGCTGATGGTGACACTTATTGACCATTCGGCCCACTATATCTGGGACTATGGTTCTATGCCGCGAGAAATTTCGGCAGATGAGTGGCGCACCGTGCAGTACTACGCGATTCAGTTGGCTGGGTCGGGACCCTTGATCACGCTGGGCGGAAGCGGGCCTTCAGATGAAGGATGGGCAGCAGCACCACAATGGACTGATATGGCTCGTAAGATGAGTGAAGGAGCAATGCTTGCACTCGATGCAGCAGCGAACCAAGACAGGGAAAAACTGATCAGTGCAGGAAACGACCTAGTTGATGCGTGTGAAAGTTGTCATGAAGTTTTTAAGCCTGAGGTTCCTACCGAAGGCATCACCCATATGCCAGACTATGATTTTTTATACCACTTGTTCAGCGCGGAGCCCTGAGAGCCAGGTCGAGCGCAAGCTGTTTTCAGGATGCTCTGTTGAGGACACTCTGTTGAGGACGCTGTGTTGAAGACGCTGTGTTGAAGATAGTGCGCTGAATCACTCAGCAATTTTTATCCACGTACCTGCTTTAGGTTCACCAACCGGATAGTCACCATTCATCAACCGTAAGGTCTCTTCAGGAAATTCCGGGAGGCGACTCTCCTTCGCAAGATCCGCATAAGTGACGCGACCATCCGCCTGAATCCACGCTATTTTTATCGGATCGGCGAACACGCCTTCATTACGAGCGATGGGGCGGAAGGATTTGATGCTCTCCAGAATCGCCAGCTTCATCGGCTCAGTATCGGCTGCGCCCGTAAACACAAAAGCGCGACGGCCGTAATAAACAACTGCAACGCGGTCGCCGGTATCAGGATGGATGCCCGTGTAACCGGCGAGCCCAAACTGCGCCAGTGTTTCTGCTTGTTGGAGATCGGGTATCTTCAGATTCTCGCGAACGAAAAGGCGCGGCTCTTTTGCTTCTTTCAACAGCTCAACTTCGACCTTCAACGATCCTTCATTTTCGGCCGCACTCGCCGTCACCGTAGTTGGTGTTTCCGCAAAGGTCCAGGCGTCGGGAAACACGATGGTGTAATTGAGCAGGTTTTGGTAATAACGATTACGCGCGTCGCTGCCAGCCAGATTTTGCAGCGAAGGCCCTAGCGCCAATCCGGTTGTGGATGCTCTGAATACTGCGGGATCAACCGGTGCAGCGGCGGGGTTATCGTGCACATCATCTGCCTGCCTGACGGCCTCCTGCAAACGAGTATCGCTGCGTGGGTGAGAAGCAAACAGGCCGTGATAGGCCGCTGCGCGCTGCGAAGTTTTCTTGGTAAAGTCTTCGTGATTTTTCAACACACTAATCACTTCGACCATTGCATTGGGATCATAACCCGCCTTGATGAGGTATTCGGCGCCAAGTCCGTCTGCCTCCAGTTCCATGTCCCTGCCATAACCACTGACAAGTGCACCGCCGAATAGACTCGCGGTTTCACCCAGGGTTGAAACGCCTGTGGCGATTACCACTGCCGTAGAAAGGATGTTGGCTGTTTTGCCAGCCGCTTGTTGACGAACTGCATGCCGGGCAGTGATGTGGCCGATTTCATGACCAAGCACCGCTGCCAGCTGCGCTTCTGTCGTGAGGTAAGCCAGCAGGCCACGGTTGATGTAAACGTAGCCGCCGGGCAATGCAAACGCGTTGATATCGGAGCTGTCGATTATGGTGAATACATACTCGAGTTCAGGACGATGCGATATCGCCGCCATCTTCTTGCCTACGCTATCAACATAGGCCTGTAATTCGGCATCTTTGTATACCGGCTGACTCTCCAGAATTTTGGCATGTTCTTCCTTGCCTCTTTTGATTTCGCTGTTTTCGCTCATCAGTACAAAGTCGGCGCCGCCAGTCGGATTGACGGCGCAGCCGGACAAGGTGCTGAGAATAATCAAGGCCGGTAAAAGACGCAGAGACATAAGCGGGAGTGTTCTAATTCTGATTTTCATAATCCCCAGTTTACTCCTGACTTTCTGAATGGAAACTGAAGTAAATCATCTCGTTAGTGAAGATCGAAGGAAGCAATTGCCTGTCATTGGCAATTGCTCAACTGCCCTTGATAAATTGCTTGAGCTGATTGCCCAGGCCATTGCAGGCATTGGCTTCAACACGCGCCAACAGGGGAATAGGAATGACTACTGCTGGCATATATGACTGACCATTGGCATCAGTGCTGATCGAGCCAACCGAATTGAGGGTATCGAGATCCCAGACTTCCGCTTCGAAATTGGAGTCATCTGTCCACGTGCCGAAACCGAAACACCCGCCGCCACCAGGGCCAATGACACATGACATTGAACCGCCGCCATCGCTGCGTTCGGTGAAACCATCAAGCCAGACAATGTATTCAACGCCAAACTCTTCAATTTTCTGCGCAGCAACTTCAAGGCGCATCAACTCTTGCAGGTGTGATGTTCGCATTGGCGCGGTGCGGGGTTCAAAAAACGGAAACATCGCGTCGAGGAAATCCTGTTCCGCAATTACCTGAATGCCGTCCGACCCCGATGACACGATACCGGCAACACAATCCACAAAGCTGCCTTCGGTTTCGTAGTTGTTATTCTGACGACGACCCAAAATGACAATTTTTTCATCCGACGAAATATTCGTAGCACCTTGGCGGAATTCGTCAATTTCGGTAGTGGTACACGCAGACAGGGAAATGGTTATAAGGAGTAGAACGAGGCCATAAAAGTTTTCGGTTTTCTTGTTGTTCATGGCTGCATTCCTCAAATGCGTTGCTAGGTGATCATTCAGTTAGATAGTCGTTGGATTTGAGCCATTCGTTTACTTCTGGAATTCCGGAAAATCCGATCGTAAAACTTGCGGCCAGATCACGCATCGCAACTGTTGCTGCATCTTGTACACCGGAGTCAACGGATTTGAAAGTTTCTTCAGGTGCTTTTCCGTACGCGGTCATTACCCAGTCGGCGATGTAGTCACCATTGGCACTGGACAGGCGCATGTTGTATTTCACCCAGATCTCATACACGTTCAGACGTGTCTTGGATGGCAAGCCAAGCTGGAACTCTTCAATAGCAGGCACAAACACAGCATCGAGGGTTGTATTGCTCTGCACATTGTCGAGTGTCTCGAGCATTACTACGTTCTGGAACAGCGCCGGCAATAAAGTATTGAATAGTTCAACCTGCGAGGTGCCACTCTGGATTATGTATTGATCTTTGCCAGTGTTGTCATCGAATTCGATGAAAGAATAATTTTTGAGTTCGTCGGGATAATAAACGCCGACAGTAAGAGGAAGCTTGCGAACGAGAGGGGAAGGAAAAGTACCGCTGAGAGTAATTGTGTTTGCCGCACACGCGCTTAATAGGCAGATCACACAAGTTGAACCAATTCTTGTAAACCAACGTCCCGCAACTACGTTACTTATAAGTGAGCATCTTTCACTTAAGAAGCTCTCACTTAAAAAGTTTTGCTGTTGCTTTGACTTGGTCATAAGAGATCCGACATCAGCACACTTACATTTAGCAAATTCCCTCTAGGGGAATCCATCTTACCCCTCTTTTGTTTTGCATCAAGAGCGGCGCATTAATAAAAATCATTCAAACCAACAAACGTTCCACCGTTCTTTCGCGCGAGCTCGCGCATCAATGTTGCAAAACGTATACCGGTCGTCTGATAACGGCGTGGCTGGGAAAACATCACCGGAAAGCCGATACCATGTATACGCACCAAACGCTCACCTGTCTCATTCGCAACATTAATTCTGTCTACTGTATCTACTACTTGTGCGATTGAGTCACCGGTAAATTCATCGCCGAGCACATACAGGCTAATCTTTTTTCCCGGGTCGTAAAAGGTTTGAATTGCATTGAGGATACCTTTTGTAGGACTCGAGGTACTAAAAGGATTCCAGGTACGTAGCCGCTGCATGATTGCGGTGCGACGCGCGGGAGTATCGGGAATCCATGTGCCGCGGAAAGTTGAAAACATGTAATCGCCCTGGTCACTCATGACCTGGATGCCTTTTACTTCGGGATAGATCTTCAGCGTGTCAGCCACCACTTCCATCATCTTGTCCCAGCTATAGTTGAACATACTGCCGGAAGTATCAATGATGAAAATGACGTATTCACTATCCACGGGAATACC
>JAZKES010000133.1:0-1733 GCA_040386995.1 Pseudomonadota bacterium
TGATCATGGCTTATCTCCCCGCCTGTGTTTTCAGGATTTGTACGCATATCTGTTCGATGGTAAGCCGGCTGCTCTGTATGTTTTGCGCGCCGGCGTGTTCAAGAAACATCCGTGTGCTCTCCTGATTACTGGAGATAACCTCACACTCCTTGATGAAGTTTGGCTGCAAATCATTGCCGCCGCTATTGCTATAGGAATTTTCAAAAACCTTCAGCGCCACTTGATTGGGAAGCTCCCCAAGTTCGCGGCCGATACGGAAAGTTATTTTGCGCCAGTGCTGCGCGAGATCTTCCTTCACCTTATGGCCTAGCATTTTTCCCTTATCGATGATGAGTAGTTGATCAGCGATCTGTTCAATCTCCGTCACATAATGCGTGGCGTACAGAATGGTAAGTTCCTGCCTGTCCATCTGTTCGTAAATAATTTCCATGAACGTATCGCGCGAGACTGGATCGAGCCCCGTAGTTGGTTCATCCAGCAGCAGAAAATTTGCGCCGTGCGAAAGCGCATGAATGATCGCGAGTTTGGTTCGCTGACCCGTGGAGTAGTTGCGCGCGATCTGGTCCAGATTCAAATCGAATTTTGATGCAAGGCTTTGCACCAGCTCTTCGTCATAATTTTCATAGAAGCGGGCAAAGGTGTGCAGGTTGCGTGCACCCGACCAGTTCTCGAACAGCGGCGTGTAATCGCCCACATATCCAATCGCTTGTTTCCAGCGCGCGGAATTCGCGTCCACCGTTTGACCATTAAGCTTGATAATGCCCTGGTCTTTTCTGACGGTACCCATCAGGCAGCGATACAACGTAGTTTTACCGGCGCCATTGGCGCCAATCAGGCCATGGACAGTGCCAGCTTCCAGCTTGAAGTCGATGGGGCCCAGAGAAAAGTCTGTGTGGCGTTTACACAGGTTGATAATTTCAAGCGTCGACATCGTGATCTCCAGGTGTGTGCTTGCGAAGTATGGTGTTCAGCTCTTCGGCAGTGCAGCCTTCCGTGCGAGCTTGCTCAATAAGTAACTGCAGACGTTCAACAAACGCTGATAGAGCGTTGCCGCCATGGTTATCGGCCAACTCTGCAGATTCCTGTACTGAAGTGCTGCGCCATCGCAAGGATCCGAGGGACAATTCCTGACAGGTAAGATAACGCCGATTGAATTCACTCCTGGCCATCGTCTATCTCCTTCAGTATCTGGGTAAAAACCTGTTTCAGATCCTTGCGTGACAGACCTTCCTGCTGGGCTTCGGTAATCAGCGCATGAAGGGATGCCGCAAATCGCTCCCTGGCATAAGCTGATTTATCCTGTTGGTTCAGAGGCGCCACGAAAAACCCTTTGCCGGCTCGCACGTAAATCAATTCCTCTCTGAGCAATTGATCGTAGGCACGCTGCACGGTGTTGATGCCGACGCGTAACTGCTGAGACAGCGCGCGGATGGAACTCAGCGGCGTTTCCGGCTGCAGATCACCGGTCAGGATACGGGCACGGATCTGTCCGATAATCTGCTCCTGAAGCGTGAGCGAAGAATGTTGTGAGATGTTGAGCAGCATGCGCCTCTCCTTTACTGTATCCATATAATGGGTACAGTGGAAACAGAAAGCAAGCGTTTTTTATTTGATAAAAGATTTGCCGGTAATCTGGCGACGTTTAAAACGTGGTTACGCGTTGCTTATTCAGCTTCATTTCGCTTGCACGCCCACCTGCAATAATTGAATCGCTGGAATAGTATTGCGCATCC
>JAZKES010000133.1:1833-5745 GCA_040386995.1 Pseudomonadota bacterium
GGATAAGGCGCGATGTTGAATTGCAGCCACCTCCCTGTTTTCAAAGATTCATCAAGCCAGACCACGCCCGCCCGGAATGAACACGGTCTTAGCTGTGTCGTAAAAGATCGCTTTTTGCTGATCGAGGGACAACCCGCTGGCTGAGTCCAGCGCGTGATGAACAAACGTCAGGAAGTCGCCTTCACTATTGCCAACGTCAGATCCCCACACGAGATGATCGGCACCATAAACCTCAACTACATAATGCAGAAAATCATTGGCTGGTAATGCTGCCTCCTGCAAACGTTCGATCAACAGCGTGGTGTATTTGTAGTAAACGTTTTTGTGGGCGGCGAGCGCCAGATGTTCCGGACTGAGGCCAAAGGTGTCGCTGACTTCCGCGCGTGGGAAGCCGATATGATCAAGAACAATCTTGACGTTGGGATAACGCTCAGCAAACTGCGCGATACGGGCCATAGCCGACGGCGCCTGCTCACTGCCTGGCATTAATATCACTGCAAGGCCCAATTCATTCGCAGCTTGCCAGGCTCCTTCTGCAGCCGCACTCAGGAAAACATATTCTCCTTCGGCATTGGGAGATCCTGTGAAACGTACACCACTGATCTGATTTTCCTTAGCCATGCGAATCAGCGTCTGAGGTGTTTCGGGAGCTATCGGAGAAAGAATAACAACCGGCATGATGCGATCCGGATGTTGTTTCGCCACATCCAGCAGGTAGCTGTTATCGGTGCCATAGGTGCTGTTGTATTGCACGCCGCATCCAAGCTCGACGCCCGCGTCATCCCATAATTTGAACACGGCATCAGGTGTCATCGGATTCGCCATCGCTTTGGCAATCATGGTGTCCGCACCATTACGCGCGCCGCTGGTATTGAGCGGATAACGACTCACGTCATTCGTGTAGAAGTGTGCGTGGGTATCGTAGATTTTGAAGGTTGGTTGCTCGGCAGCCCACAGTGATGAAGGAACTGCGGAGCCCGCGGACAAGGTCAATGCGCTGCCCAGCAAACGTCGACGATTCAACATGATTTTCCTGCCTCAGGTGTTGTGTATGGAATATGGTGTGGAGGCGAAGAAGAAAATCCAGACTTGCAGCCTCTACGTGCTGTTACGGAAACTGTAGCGTTGTATCTCGCCGTTGTCCAACAAGCATGAATGCAGATTGCAAGGCTTGCCCTGCAGCGTGATCAGTCCATACAGAACAGCCTTCAGCGAGCTGCCTAATGATGCCTAGCCATGCCTTTTTAACCCAAAGCCAGTGAGTTGCGAGTGACTTTCCTATGCACAAATCTTCATAAGCAAAGCATTTTCTAATCTTACGTTAGCAATTAATCGTTATAAGCATCGCAGTTTTTCTTGGTTCTGATGCATAAGACCCGTAGGCAGAATGGCGCGTCTCAAATATTCATCAGTAATTACCAGGGAATTAACATGAAACACACATATCGTCTCGCTGCCCTCGCATTTGCTTCCGGCTTTGCATTGAATGCTTTTGCGCAGACTGGCGCACCAGCGAATGCCGCTGGCAATGGCGCTGCTCCTATTCTGCTTGCCGCTAACAGCGTCGCCATCGAAGAGATTCGTGTTACCTCACGACGTCGCGAAGAGCTTGCCCAGGAAGTGCCGATTCCAGTGACCGTAGTTGACGGCACACTCGTAGCCGATACCGGTGGTTTCAACGTAAACCGCATTAAAGAGCTGATTCCTTCTATCCAGTTGTATTCATCAAACCCACGCAACACCGCGATCAGTATTCGTGGTCAAGGCACTACATTCGGTTTGACCAATGATGGTATCGACCCGGGTGTTGGCTACTACGTTGATGGTGTGTATTTCGCGCGTCCTGCGATCACCACGCTCGACTTCATCGATGTCGACCGCATCGAAGTATTGCGCGGTCCACAGGGCACCTTGTACGGCAAAAACACGACCGCTGGCGCGTTCAACGTAACTACCAGCAAGCCATATTTCGAAACGGATGCTCGCTTTGAGCTCAGCACCGGTAACTACGATTACGCCCAACTTAAAGGCACCGTGACAGGTCCATTGACCGAATCCGTTGCTGGCCGAATCTCTTTCTCGTCTACAGAACGTGACGGCACGCTGACCAATATCCGGACCGGCGAAGATGTAAACACGCTGGAAAACTGGTCGCTGCGTGGTCAGTTGCTGTGGGACCTCGGTGAAACCACTGAAGTACGCCTGATCGCTGAAACCTCGCGCCAGGATCCTGTCGGTTATTCGCAGGTTTTTGCAGGATCAGTACCGAACCGTCGCTCAGCTTACCGTCAGTTTGAAGCCATCATCGCGGACCTTGGCTACAATCCGCCGCGTGATCCGTTTGCGCGTCAGATCGATCAGAATACTACCTGGCGCTCAGGCAATGATATCGGTGGTCTCTCGCTGAGCCTCGATACCGAAATTTTAGGCGGCACCTTTACCTCGACTTCAGCCTGGTACTACTGGGACTGGAGACCATCCAACGACCGCGATTTTCTCGGTTTGAACGCGTTGCAATTATCTGAAGCACCTTCAGACCATGAGCAACTTTCCCAGGAATTCCGTTGGGCTGGCGATATTAGCGAGCGCGTCAATGGTGTGTTCGGCCTCTTTGCAATCAAACAGGAACTTGAATCCGATCCTTACCATCGCGAAGAGCTTGGTCCAGACCAGTGGCGTTTTATATCGCCCAATGCGGCGAGCGAAGCGCAGTATCGCACCCCAGGCTTACTGCAGGGTTTTGGTACCGACAGCAGTCCTGGCCTCGAAACTTTCAGCGCGGCTCTGTTTGGCCAGTTGGACTGGGCGCTTACCGATCGACTGAACCTGCTGACCGGTTTGCGTTTTAACCAGGACGAGAAAAAAGTGGACTTTACTCGTACGGTCTCTGGTGGTGCGCCACTTACTGACCCTGCGTTGAGAGCCATCCGATCAGCTCAATATAGCAACCAGGCGTTCAAGGCAGACATTACTGATGACAACGTGACGGGCACCTTGACCCTGAACTATGCCTTGCTCGATACCGTTAACGTATACGGTACCTACAGCACCGGTTTCAAACCAGTTGGCTTGAACCTTGGCGGCTTGCCGACCGACGCAGGTCGCGTCATGACCGAGCTGTCCGTAATCAAACCTGAAGCTGTTAAACACTACGAACTTGGCGTGAAAACGTCGCCGTTGCCAAACGCGTGGCTGAACTTCGTCGCTTACCAAACGGACATTGAAGATTATCAAGCGCAGGTTCAAACCGCAGACATCGCAGTAAACCGTGGCTATCTGGCCAATGCTGAAGAAGTGCAGGTAAGAGGTTTCGAAGTTGATGGCCGGGTAATACTTGGTAACTTCTCGATACAAGGTGCCTATGCATGGACTGACGGCGAATACGTGTCATTCACCAACGCACCGTTGCCACTTGAAGATGTAGGCGCACCTGTAGCGTTCATCGATGCTTCCGGTGGCAGATTGCCAGGCATTTCGAAAAACGCAGTGTCGCTCGGTGGTGAATACGTGCAGCCCTGGAATCTGTTCGGCACCAGTGGCGAATTGTTCGCAGGTCTCGATGCGTATTACCGTTCCGAGTTTTCGTCCAGCCCATCACCTTCACGTTATCTGAACGTCGAGGGCTACACGCTGCTTAACGCTCGCTTGGGTTTCCGTACTGAGGGCGCATGGTCAGCCTTTATCTGGTCACGCAACCTGACCGACAAAGACTACTTCGAACAGCTGCTGCCTGGTGCAGGTAACGCTGGTCACTACGCAGCAGTACTGGGTGACCCACGAACCTACGGCGCAACAGTGCGTTACACCTTCTAACGTGATGCGGCAACAATGCCGCTCTCGTAAATGATCCCCCTTGAGCCGGGGCAGGATGAAAATCTTGCCCCGGTTTTTTTTGGGGTGTTGTGATTTCTC
>JAZKES010000134.1:0-5826 GCA_040386995.1 Pseudomonadota bacterium
GTCCCTTGTTCACGCAACAGCAGGATCAGTGCGTCGAGGTAGCGAGCATTTAATTCCACGGGCGCGGCGTCCATCCAGAGCTGACGTTCAGCGGGATCCAGCGAAAAACGCTCAAAAAGATAACGACTCGAAGCCATTCACGAATTCCTCATAACTTGCTCATGCCGCTCACCCCGGGCGCAAGCTAGATTTGCGCTCCAATTATGAATGCAGACTTGGCAATGGCAAGAAACTCAGCATTCGCATGACCTTTAAGGAGAACTATATGACTAAACAAAACAGCAACGTCGTCCGCCTTGCGCTAATAACTGCCTCACTCTTGCTGGTGCCGCTACTAGCGATGCAATTCAGCAGTGAGGTGGTCTGGACTGTCAGCGATTTTGTATTCGCAGGCACGCTGATCTTCGGGACGGGCCTGCTATATCAACTCGCAGTTCGCATGACGCCTGACTCCACGTATCGGGTTGCCGTCGGGCTCTCTCTTGCGACAACGTTTGTGCTCATCTGGATAAACGGTGCTGTCGGCATCATCGGTGATAGCGACGTGAACATGCTTTACCTGCTTGTGCCGATGGTTGGCATTGCCGGCGCGCTGATCGCCCAGTTCCGGCCACTCGGCATGGCACGCGCGTTGTTTGCGGCCGCGTTCACTCAAGCCCTGATCCCGGTAATTGCACTGCTTGTTCGCGAGCCGGATTTCTCACCGGGGGTGGTGGGAGTGTTTGTGTTGAATGCAGTTTTCGTCGCGTTGTTCGTTGGCTCTGGATTGTTGTTTCAGCGCGCTGCGCGGCAGCAGAGTAGCTCAGTTGAGGACCCGCAATTTCAAAAGTGAATAAAGCAACCACCAGAGTAGTCCCTCGGCGGTGAGTCAAAGTGGCCGTCCCAATTCGAGTTCATCAAGGAGAATAGTGTGCATAAAACAGATCTATGTGTCGTTGGCGCCTCATACGCAGGCCTCGCATGTGCCGCGAGTGCGAGCGCTTGTGGCCTTGATGTAACCGTTCTCGAAGCCAAGCCAGGAATTGGTTATCGCCCTCACACCACTGGCATACTGGTGGAGGAAGCGGTTGCGCAGTTGCCGGAAATTCCGCGTTCGCTTGTTCGTCCGATTCGCGGCGTACGTTTGTATTCGCCAAAGCTCAGCAGCTTCGATCTTTACTCGGATGGTTATGCATTCCTTGCCGCAGATACACCAAGCCTGTTGCGCTGGATGGCGCAAGAACTTCTTAAAAACGGCAACGTCACGTTGAAAACCCGCTCACGTTTTCAAGGTGCTGAACAAAAATCCGATGGCTTGTATCTACCCGCGCAGGATTTGTTCACGCGTTATCTCGTCGGCGCAGACGGCGCACGTTCATCCGTCGCGAAACATTTCAATCTTGGTGCGAACCGCGAATTTCTGATCGGCATGGAAATGGAATTTGCCGGCCATGATCATCTCGACGAACGTTTCCTGCATGTGTTTGTCGATTCCCTGGTCGCACCGGGTTATATCGCGTGGGTCGTGCCGGGTGTCGGCATTACGCAGGTGGGTCTCGCGTGTCGTCATCCCGCGCATCTCGCGATTGATAAACTCATTGAAAAAATAAAACCGGTATTCGATTTCTCCACACTCGTGCCACTCGAAAAACGCGGAGGTCTCATTCCGGTTGGCGGTGTTGTAGATCGTATCGCCAACGATCATGTCTTGCTTGTAGGTGATGCTGCAGGAATGGTTTCGCCACTCACTGCGGGCGGCATTCACAAAGCGCTTGAACTCGGCGGTTTAACCGGACGCGCAGTAGCCGACTACCTCATGGACGACGGCTTACCACCTGAACACGCATTACTCGCCGCATCACCGCACTATCAATTCAAACGCCAACTGCGCCGTGTGGCAAATTTCGGGATGCCGAATCCACTCATCGAGTTTGCGTTCGGCAACACACTGTTCAGACGGTTCGCTCAGCTGGTGTTTTTCCATCATCGCGGATTGCTGAGTCGGGAGGGATGGGATGCGGTGCTGCGAAGAGATGCCTGGTAGAGACGGCATATGATCCACTTTTAAAAAAATAAAAAATGGACGTCTCATATATGACGTCTTATACAAGACGCATGCCCCGGCCTTGAACCACCAGCAATTCCAGTGTGTCTGTATCTGTGCAGATTATTTTTCCATTAATAATACGCAAAAGAAATTCAAACGCGCCGGGAGCTCTTCACGTTATCCAAATTCTGAGTAATATCTTGCGGACGGCGGCGGTAAAAGTTCGCGGGCCTTTGGATGAGACGGCATAGATGTTCAAAAATGGAAGCTTGTTCTGGGGTATCTCACTGAATTATTGTTAGCCGGCGCCTGCCATATTGTCCGTTTGATCAAGAACAGAAAAGCCTGGTTTTAATTTTCGTTACGCCTTGTGATTTATTCCTATGTGAACATCTGACGGAGGTATGCCATGAAGACCCGATTCCCATCTCTGCTCGCCCTCTGCTCCGTGATGCTATGCCCAGTTACGTTTGCCCAGCACGCCGACCATGAAGCCGCCACGCCGGCCAGCGAGGTAGGCAGCGAAAATGTAACGTTCCTCACGTCTTGTGATGCCAGTACCACTGACCTCTTCAACCGGGGTGTTGCATTGCTTCATTCGTTCTGGTTTCCGGAAGCGATTGCTACCTTTGGTGAGGTGTTGGAGCAGGACCCTCAATGCGCCATGGCTTACTGGGGAATCGCGCTGGGTAACTGGAACAATCCTTTTGCTGGCCAACGTAATGCCGCGCAACTGGCAGGCGGACGGGAAGCGATCGAAGCTGCACTAAAAACGGGTTCTCCTTCACCGCGCGAACTTGCCTACATACAGGCTGCTGCGGAGCTGTTTTCTGACAATCAGCCAGGCACGCAGGGTGCACGGACCAAAGCGTATGAACGCGCGATGGAACAACTTACCGTGGACTTTCCCGACGACATTGAAGCCAGGATTTTCTATGCGCTGGCGGTGAACCAGACAGCATCGCCCAACGACAAGACCTACTCGCAACAACTTAAAGCCGCGCAGATACTCGAACCGATGTACATGACTTACCCCGCGCACCCCGGGCTGGCGCATTACATCATCCACGCCTATGACCATCCGCCGCTTGCGGCAAGGGCACTCGATGCGGCCACGCGTTATGCGTCCCTCGCCCCGGCAGTTCCACATGCCCTGCACATGCCGTCGCACACTTTTACGCGGCTCGGTATGTGGCAGGACTCCATTGCTACCAACCAAAAGTCGGCTGACACCGCGCGCGCAAATGGCATTGTTGGCGAAGAGTTCCACGCCCTCGACTATCAGGCCTATGGCTACCTGCAGATGGCTCAAGACCAGAAGGCTCTAGCTGTCGTCGAGCGTGTCGGGGAATTGCTCGGATCCGCAGGGGTGTCCGGCGTGACCGGTAACCAGGCCGGCGCTTATGCACTTGCCGCCATTCCGGCTCGTTATGCACTGGAACGTGGTGATTTCGCTGCGGCCGCCAACCTGACCGTCACTCCTGTTGATGCCGCACCTCAAACCCAGGCCATTACCCATTTCGCGCGTGCATTGGGTGCAGCTCGCAGTGGTCAGCCTGACGCCGCGGCCGAGGATATCGACATGCTCGCCAGCTTGCGCGATACGCTGCGCGACCGACAGGATGCCTACTGGACAGAACAAGTGGACATACAGTGGCAGGTAGCGCGCGCCTGGGTGGCATTTGCTAATGGAAATCAGGAAGCAGCCATAGCCGCACTGCGTACCGCTGCAGATGCAGAAGATGCCACCGACAAATCTGCCATTTCTCCGGGCCCTCTGGCACCGGCGCGGGAGCTGCTGGGCATGATGTTGCTGGAAGCCGGCCAGCCCGATGTTGCTCTGACCGCTCTTGAGACTGCGATGGCAAAAGAACCCAACCGCTTCCTGCCGATCTACAGCGCCGCGCGCGCTGCATTGGCCAGCGGCGATGAAGACAAGGCGCACCGCTACTTTGAGCAGCTACTACAGGTCGCGAGTTCAGCGGACACCGACAGGCCTGAACTGCTGGAAGCGAAGGACGCGCTGCGTTCGCGATGAATTTTTCGCACAGACGGTTACGAGGAGATACCCGCTGACAAATCCTTGAGCTGGTGTCTTATGCAGGCGCTCTCTTCACATGTTTGCAAGCGGGATAAAAAACGGGTTCGAAGCGGACGCCGCGAAAAATCGGCTTCTCAGGTCACAACACCCAGCGGATTCTCAGCGAACCAATTCACTATCGCGGGCATCATCTTTTCAAATCCTGCCGGTGTATTGATGCTGATGAATCCGCATTCGCTGGTGCCGCGATTCTCGAAGTTGTGAGCGATTCCTCCCGGGATAAGGGCATAGGTGCCGCGTGGTGCGTCCGTCCACTTATCCTCAATGTAGAGGCTGAGGGCTCCCGCCAATACGTAGAAGATGTGATCGTCAGTATGCGAGTGTGTGCCAGGTCCGGGTGTGCGCGGCTCGAGCCACCATTCAGAAATCGAATAACGTGAGTCGGTTTCTTCGCCATCCGCGAAGAAGATCGCGCGCATCCTGCCCATGTCGTATTTGCGGCCGTGGTCGGGCAGCACTATTAAAGGCTTTCGCACGGCATTTTTCGGAACGTTCATATGTACCTCAATACAAGGAACCGGACAGCGGACCTGAACCAAACTTCCCGACGTTAATACTCCAGAGAATATTGCGACTGTTTTATCGAAGTCTATTGGCTCAGTGATTTGGCGGTTAAAACTTCCAGCTCTTCAGCACTGATGCAATCCTCAAGTGGTCCGTAATGAGACCAATGCACATCGGGCCCATTCGGTAACAACAGCAGGCGCGCGGTGATGACCTTGTCGGTATTGTCCATCCAGAGCGGCGGAAGATCTCCGGATTCCGGCGACGCATTACTCGACTTGAATTGCCGTTTCGGCGCGAAGCCGCACGCGTCAACGATATCGCCCACTTTTACTGTGTCTTCCGTAAAACCTCTGCGCTCCAACATCAGCAGCGTCGCCGAGCTTTCCAGCGCCCACGTCACAATCGTGCCATCCGCGGTTTCCTGATCAAGAAAAATGACGGCATGCGGATTCATGAACTCGACACGATTAACGATGCCCTTCACGCGGATAGGTGTAGTGATGTCAAACACACTTGTCGAGTGATGCGCTGCTAACGCACTTGAGAAAAACAGGAGGGCCAGGGCTAATGTCCACACAGTTTTGCTATTTCGCTTCATGTGAGCCTCGCGGATGCAATGTTACGAACAGACTGCTGGAGCGTTGGTGAGCAAATATAATTTACGTCGCAATGGCAAAATAACGAAGTGGTTTCTTTACACCTCGAATCGTCAAGCGCCGAACCTTTTCTGAAACCCAATTTTGTTTCCACTAAATCCCGCCGCCTCATAAAACTTCAGCGTTTCAGGTTTCTTCGAACCAGTCATAAGCGCCACTTTATAACACCCTGACTCTTGCGCGAATTTCTGCGCGAAGCTCAACAGCGCCTTCCCGACACCCTGTCGTCGATAGTCCGGCGCGACAATTACATTTTCAATTATCGCGTATGGTCTACCCGTCCAACTCAGATTCGCACATACATTAACCGTACACGTGCCGATGACTTTGTCGTCCAGAAATGCACCGACAACGGTGCCACCTGCTTGTTGAATTTTTCTGAATATTTCTTCAAGTGTTGCGTCGTCAGGCCTTGGTGATACTGGTCGATCAAACTGATCAATCAAGTCCAGGACACCATCCAACTCACTCAGCGTAACTTTGCGGGTTTGCATGGGAGATACTCTGAAGGCTCAATGGTATTTAACAGCGGTGAC
>JAZKES010000134.1:5926-7963 GCA_040386995.1 Pseudomonadota bacterium
TATTAAGCTCTTGAGACACCACCACCTTCATAAATTTGAACTTCATCGCCGTTCAATCGCACACGTAACTGCCATGTAGTAATACCTTGGTCAATAGTAAACTCAAACTCTCTGTTGATTGGATCAATTGTCTGAATTCGCGAAATTTCGGAGGCGTCAAAACTTCGTTTAGGCGCGTTTGATTCTGGCGTGTTTACCAGAGCGTTGCGATGAACTGCCATAACGATAGACTCAGCTTCTGCGTAAGAAATTCCAGTATCGAGTTGCACATCGACAAACCAATCGCCATCCGAGAATCGCCAACGCTCTTGAGCACTAACCTCTCCGTCTATACTCCAGTCTCCGACCCTTTCTGTACACGGTGATGCACAAGAACCCTGTATTGAATTGCGGGTGTAAAATTCGCGCCAAGCTAGACGTAGGCCGCGGGAGAAGACCTCACTTTTGACAAGAACTAATCGATCATCACTCGGTCGACGCCAACGTTCTAAAGCACTACTTGGGTTATGCAAACTCAAATTCTGCGCAAGCTTCGCAATGTCTGCTTTATCTGACTCCGACAAACCCGGTGCACCAGTCCAATCGATTTCTGCAATAACAGATGTATGAAGAAACACGGTTGCCGCTAAAACGATAAATTTCAATTTTGATGAAACCATCTCGTCACCCTCTTGTTTGTGTGTCTAATGTTCATAAAAAGTCTGCACGCGCATGACACTTATGTAAGGCTCGTAATCTGCTATCTCTATCAACGTCATTCCCGCGAAAGCGGGAATCCAGGGGGTTGAGCGCATAATCATCTGGATTCCAATCCCCGCCTTGGCGGGGACAAGCTTTAAAGCCGCGGGAATGACGAATCTGAGGAATTCCGCTTAAACAAGTGCCATTCGCGTGCAGACTTTTTATGACATTAGAAAACAGTTTTATGTGCACGTCCCGAGGAGCACTCACACCCTTTTTGGACTTAGGCAACTCCATTAATTTGATCGTAAGGTCAACAAGTGAAGGTAACTAGTTTTGCACACCGACAAAATTGCAAAGAATTACAGTGTTTCAGCACTGTCGAACAAATGTTGTTAAGGCGCTCGTCGTCACCCAGGCTGCTATTCGAGCATCGCCCCCTCTACGCAAATCATTTCTGCTCAAACCTACACCCCTTCGCATCCCGCACCACATACCCACCCGTAGGATCGCTGAAGTGACTGCCAATCACAAACGTATCGGTGTTCGCGAACTCATCAATAAATTTTAGTCGTGTCTGGCAACCCACTTGTTTGAGCATGTCGAAGCGTCCTTCGTCGGCGGCGCGTTCGAGTTGGATTGGGTGATGCATCATGTCGCCGGTGATGACGGCGCGTTGGCCCCTGGATTCGATGAGGATGCTGCAATGGCCCGGTGTGTGACCGGGGGTCGGGAAGATGCTGAGTTCTTCGCAGATTCTGTGGTTGTTGTCGATCAGGTCGACGAGGCCTGCGTCCACGACGGGTTGTACTGCGTCCGTCATGTGGTTGAGGTCGTGATAGCCGTGCGTGGCTTGTAACATCAGCCAGTGTTCGTATTCCTGTTTGCCGAAGAGGTATCGCGCGTTCGGAAAAGTCGGGATCCATTTGCCGTCGACGAGGTGAGTGTTCCAGCCGACGTGATCGAAATGCAAGTGTGTGCAAAGTACGGTATCGATCTCGTCAGGCTTGTAACCAGCATGAGCCAGGTCATTGATGAAACTGGTTTGCATGTTGGTGAAGATGCCGAACTCGCGCTGGCGATCGTTGCCGATGCACGTGTCGAGCATAATCTGGCGTGTCTTCGTGCGCATCACGAAACACTGGAACGAGAGGATCATTTTGCCTTCAGGTGTTGCGAAGTGTGGCACGAGCCACGGATAGGCCTGAACGGTGGCGGGGGTCGCATCAGGCAACAACATCGTGATGTCGTCCACCCAGTTGTTGACCTCCACGATCCGTGTGATTTCCACATCGCCGATCTGCCAGGTGCGCATCGTTTCGATTGTCATTGGAGTTTCTCCTGTTGTTATTGTTG
>JAZKES010000134.1:8063-11300 GCA_040386995.1 Pseudomonadota bacterium
ACAATGATGGGCGCTCCCTTCGTGATGATCATTGTGTGTTCATATTGCGCAGACAGGTTTCCGCTTACGCCCGACAGTGTCCAGCCGTCGGACTCTTCCGTCACATAGCGACTTTTTGTCGACAGGAATGGTTCGATGGTGATGACCATGCCTTCTTTCAGAATACGTTTGTCTTTGCGATCGAAGTAACCAGCGATGTGGCCGGGTTCTTCGTGCAACGCGCGGCCGACACCGTGACTGCCAAGATTTTCAATGATCCTGAAACCATAGGTCTTAGCGGTGCGTTCGATCGCTGCGCCAATGCCATTGAGCGGTTGACCCGCTCTGGCGCGTTTCATTGCTTCGAGCAGCGCGGTACGTGTTGCATGGCAGAGACGGGTTTTCAATGCAGTGGTGGGGGGAATTACCGTGGTGCCGCCGGTATCAGCGAAGTAGCCATCAAGCTCTGCTGATACATCAACATTCAACACATCACCGGCCTGAATGACGCGATCACCCGGAATTCCATGGGCTGCCTGTTCGTTGATGCTGATACAGGTTGCACCAGGAAAGTTGTAAGTAAGTTGCGGCGCAGAACGCGCGCCATATTCGGCGAGCAAATTTGCACCGAGCGCGTCGAGCTCGCGTGTGGTCATACCGGGTTCTGCTGCATCAAGCATACGTTGCAAAATCAGCGAGACTATTCGGCCGATGCGTTTGAGGCCGTCGATATCTGCCTGGGTTTCTATGGTCATGTGAGTTCCTTATATGAGCTTCTATAGCTCTAGCACTTGAGCAAACTGAAGAAGATGCTAGACGGTCTTGGAGGCTCGTTGAAGCCTCAGTGACGCCAGCAGCTGTTTGTTTTGCAAGTTTTCGTGACGAAGAATAACTCTTTTGTTTGTTTAACTGGTTAACCGTAGAGTCATAAGCGTTTTTAGGAAACCTCTGATTAAGTCGTCATTCCCGCGAAGGCGGGAATCCAGGTTGTTGAATTTTCTGGATACCCGCCTTCGCGGGTATGACGAAATTTGAATTAATCAGAGTTTCCGTAATGGATGACTAATTCTCTCTCCATAAGTTTTACGGCTCAAAAAAAACGCTTTCCAGGCAAATAATCACGTGTTTTCTCTCGGCGGCCTCGTAGACGATAACAGATTAATTACGTGTTCGTTAAACTCCGCAAATACACCAACGGCTCCGGTGCTGGCTTCGACAATATCATGTCTGCCGCTTTTTCGGCGATTGCTACTACGCTTGCATTGGTATTGCCGCCCACTACGCGGGGATAGATGGATGCATCGGCGACACGCAAGCCGGATATGCCGTGAACTTTTAGTTTGTGATTGACCACTGCGCCGCCATCGAGACCCATGCGACAAGTGCTGCCTGGGTGGTGCACGGTGCCGAGTGTATTGCGTACGTACTCGATTAGTTCTGCGTCGCTTTGCACTTCAGCGCCGGGCATACGTTCGTGTGCTTTGTAAGAACTGAATGCGGAATGCGCGAAGATGCGGCGCGCGAGGATAAGGCCGCGTACCAACGTGTCGATATCGTGCTGCGTGCTACCAAGTTGCGGGTCTATCAGTGGTGCGCTTAGCGGATCTGCACCGCGCACTTTTACGCTGCCGCGACTCTGTGGATAAAGCATCACGACACTGATTGCATAACCATGACCGAGTGGTAGTGGAAACGGTTTGATGTTGCGGCGCGCGGGTTGAAACACAATCTGCATGTCGGGTCGGTCGAGGCCGGGTTGCGAGCGAATGTATGCGTTGGTTTCAAACAGGTTGCTCGCGAGTGGCCCTTTGCGCGCGAGCAGGTATTCGATGCCGTTCCACAAGTTGCGTGGTGCAGCTTGCCACGAGAGACCGTAAGAGGTGCTGTTGTGCATGTCCATCGCAACAAACGTTGCGGGATGGTCATGCAGGTTGCGGCCGACACCTGGTAGATGATGTACGGGTGTGATGCCAGCGGCATTGAGTTCTGCGCTATCGCCAATGCCGGAGTGTAAAAGAATATGGGGTGAATGAAATGCACCGGCGCTTAGTATGACTTCCTTGCTCGCGTGCAGAATCTCGATGCCCTTGCTGGTCTGGATTTCGACGCCGGTCGCACGGTTGTTCTCGATAATAATTCTGCGTGTTGCGGTGTTGCTGAGCACTGTGAGGTTCGGACGTTTTATTGCAGGCCGCAAATACGCGCTCGCAGTCGACACACGCCGCCCATTACGAATGGTGCCCTGACGATAACCATAACCTTCGGGTTCTGGAACGTTGAAGTCGGCACAGAGTGGAAAACCAAGCGCATCGATTGCAGTATTAAATGCCTCACACAACACATTCGTGCGCGGCATAAAACTCACGCCCATCGGACCACCGACGTTGTGATACGGCGAACTCGCGAATTCGGGATTGTCTTCGGAGCGCAGGAAGTAGGGCAACATATCTGCGTAACTCCAGCCGGGATTGCCGGTTGCGGCCCAGTCGTCATAGTCACGCGCGTTGCCGCGATAATAAGCCATGCCGTTGATCGAGCCACTGCCGCCGAGCACTTTGCCACGCGGCAACATGATCGTGCGATTATTCAGCGCGGGTTGTGGCGTCGTGGTCAGGCCCCAGCCGAACCGTTCACTCATGATCGCAGCACCGACTGCCGCCGGAATACGAATGTAAGGATGTTGTTCTGAACCACCGGCTTCGATCAAACAAACGCGATGTGCAGGATTTTTCGACAACCGCGCCGCGAGCACACAACCTGCAGTGCCGGCACCGATGATGATGAAATCGTAAGGAGTGATTGTTGCGGGCGAGTTAGACATCGAGACTTCTGTTCGTTGTTTTTGTTATTGAGCTTCTTAAGATGAGTATAGCCTTAGTTGCTCTATCGGTGGCAAACGTGTGATGAACGGGTTGTATCAAAAATTGCTGGCGCTAGAATGCGGGCAGCACATGCGAGTTGCGCATAGTTCCGATCACTTTCGTCATTCCCGCGGCCTTTAAGGCATGTTCCCGCGAAGGCGGGAACGGGATCCATGTTGTCGGTTTCGCTGGATCTCCGTCTCAGCCTTCGCGAACGACAAGCCCTAAAGGCGGCGAGCATTGCCTATTCACAATTGAGCAGATATTTCATAGTCTTCGCATAGCATCACCAAAGTCTTAATAAAAATAAAAAAAGGCAGATTCCATGGAACTCAACGAAAACATCGCCGCGCGCGATGCTGAATTTTCCCTGCTCGGTCACTACGAGCCCCAGTAT
>JAZKES010000135.1:0-13640 GCA_040386995.1 Pseudomonadota bacterium
GAATAATCTGAATAATCCGAATAATCTGAGTAATCCGAGTAATCCGAGTAATCCGAGTAATCCGAGTAATCCGAGTAATCCGAATAATCCGAGTAATCCGAGTAATCCGAATAACCTGAGTAATCCGAATAACCTGAGTAATCCGTCATTCCCGCGAAGGCGGGAATCCAGACTGCCTGTTTCGCTGGATACCCTCCCCACGTTCGGGCGAACAAACTTAAAAAACCACAGGTAAGACGTAAACCGAATTAATCAGAACTTCCCCCCGGTATGGTCACATCACGCCTGTTTGGGAATCGTAATAACAACCTGATTTTCTTCAGTCACGTTGGTAAGACCATCCGGATCAGCGTCTGCCGGCAACGGCATGCTGCGCGCAAACTGACTGCTCTGGCTGCTCGTGAATGATGAGCCATTGCTTGAGCTAGCATTTTTAACCGTGATTTTTCCTTCGATGTTAAGTTCGTTACCGTCGACCGATGCGCTGACTTCCGCATCACTGTCTTGCGGAATATCAATGATGATCACGTACGCCTCATCGTTCTCGCTCAGGTTTACGTCTGGTTGCTGCGCGCTCAAGCTGCTGCCAAAACCAAAACTGTCGTTGTCGAACAAACTGTTCGGCATACCACCAGCCATCAGCTGCTGCATGTGGTCCATCATCTCTTGCTGAAGCCGATCGAAGTCCGCAAATGGATCGTTCTGATTGCCCAAGAGGTTTTGCGGATTGTTGCTGGGACTATTACCGCCGAACGGCGAGATGGGTGGATTGACTGGCTGCGTCTGAAGATTAGGGGCTTGAACAATACCCGGCAAAACGTTCGTATTGTTATTGCCAACTTGCTGTTGCAGGGCGGTGATCTGCTCGCGCATTTGCGCCATCGACCGGGCTTGCCAGCCCACTACACCTGCGCATGAAAAAAGTACAACAGCCGCAATTGCCACTGTCACTTTGTGTTGCATATGTCCTCCATTTTAGAAAATTAACAACGATGAAAATTCTACAAAATGCCGAAAACACCTGATGAATAAGGTCAGTGAAATTTCATTTCAATAGTTTCTACACGGATTTTGAGCGAAAAACGCCGCCGTTAGTTCGTGAAAGAATTGCGGATTTTTTGCAGAGCGGCAGGTTTGTTTAACGAAGACGGAATAACTTACTTAATCAGGCTGCGAATCACCGTCACCATGACACGCACACATTCGAGGCGGGTGTAGTTTTTCCTGACCAACATGACGATACGACGCGATGGCGCGGGTTGCTGAAAATCGACATAACGGATATCCCCGTCCTCCGGGTGTCCCTTCACTGCCAGTTGCGGCAGCAGCGTAATGCCGAGATTCGCCGCTACCATGTAGCGCAAGGTTTCGAGGCTCGTCGCCTGGAAATGTTTGTCTTCGTCAGCACCGGCGCTGAAACAATAACCGAGCGCCTGTTCGCGCAGACAGTGACCGTCTTCAAGTGTGAGCACCTTGTGACCTTCCAGATATTCGAGCTTGATACGTTTACGATTCGCCAGCTCATGTTTTTTACTGACAGCAAGTACAAACGGTTCTTCAAACAGATCGTAAGCTTCGAAGCCTTCCATTTCGTCGAGCCACGGCAATACGAGTGCATCAAGCTTGCCTTCATTGAGTTGCTTGAGCAGGTCGGAGGTTTTACGTTCGTGAAGGTACAACTCCATGTTCGGCAACCTGGTGCCGAGCTCGGGCATGATGAGTGGCAACAGATACGGCGCGAGTGTTGGAATCAGGCCCAGATGAAATTCACCAGACAGTGGATCGCCCAAGGTCTTGGCGGTCATTTCCAGATCGCGCGCAGCGGTAAGTACTTTCCTGGCTTTTTCCAGCAGCTGTTCACCAGCCGGCGTGAGCATGATGTTGCGTGTGTGCCGTTCGACAAGACTGACACCGAGCTGCTCTTCGAGTTTCATGATCTGGCCGCTGAGCGTCGGCTGGCTGACATGGCAGGCTTCCGCGGCCTTGCCAAAATGACGATGGGTTTCTATGGCATCGAGGTACTCAAGGTCGCGCAGCTTTATCATCGAATGATTTATCCTGGCAAAAACATTTCTGACGTTACCCGACGCAACGCCAGATTCTGGAACTGCTTACTCGGAATAGGAAATACGGTAGACCACACCATTGAAGTCATCGGATACCAGCAGCGAACCATCACTCGCCTGTTCAACATCCACCGGACGTCCCCAGTATTTGTTGTCTTGCGCCCAACCTGTTGCGAAGTCCTCGAAACCGACGGGCTTGTTGTCTTCAAAACGAATCAACCGGATTTTGTAGCCATCGATAGGATCACGATTCCATGAACCGTGATACGCAGCAAACAACTGATTTTCGTAACTGTCAGGAAACTGCTCACCCGTGTAAAACTCGATACCAAGTCCTGCGTTGTGTGCAGGCAATTCGACGCTGGCTGGTGTGAATTCATCATCCTTCATTGTCGTACTAAACTCGTTGTCCACGAGGTCCTTGCCATAACGATAAGGGAAGCCGAAATGTTGACCCGCCTCAGTCACGTTATTCAATTCTTCCGGTGGAATGTTATCGCCGAGCAAGTCACGACCGTTGTCGCTGAACCACAACTCACCAGTGACCGGATGCCAGTCGAAGCCCACGCTGTTACGAACGCCTTTGGCATAGACTTCGAGATTTTTGCCGTCGAGATCCATACGTGTGATCGTGCCCGCAAGCCCTTGTGGTTCACAGGTATTACACGGCGCGCCTTGCGGTACATAAAGTTTGTTGTCGGGGCCGATGTTGATGTATTTCCAGCCGTGATGGTAATCGTCCGGAAGTTCATCGTTGATGACTATCGGCTCAGGCATTGAACGCAGATTGGCAGCGACATTTTCATACTTGAGGATGCGACCCAACTCGGCCACGTACAGATCACCTTCATGTAATGCCACGCCGTTCGGAAAGTTCAGCCCTTCAAGAATCGTGATGACTTCGTCACCTTTGTTGTCACCGTTTTTGTCCTGGATTGCGTATACCTTGCCAACGGCTGGCCCACCCTGCGGCCCAAATGACCCGACGTAAAGTGTGCCATCGTCGGCCAGTGCCATCGAACGGGCGGCTTCAAGTCCTGATGCATACAATTCGATTTTAAAGCCGGCAGGCAATTGAATTTTTGCGAGGTACTCCTCGGCGTCGACCTCCAACGGATTATTCGCAGCAGTGAAGGCGGGTGGCGGAGCCTGGGCGAACAACGCATGGCATGTGAATAAACCACTTGTAATGATCAATAGATTCAAGGTTTTCATAGTCTGCACTCCTGTGCGGTCGAAAGAACAAATATGATGGTGTAGTTGAGGATTCATTGCTGAATTGTTGAGCTAGCGCTGCCAACATTGTGCTTCGCACACCACGAAACGGCAACCGTACCCATCTCGCAATTTATTGACATTTTCCCCTACAAAAAGGTTTAGCGATATATCAGCGCCGTGCAAGAAATCAGGAAGAATATTGTTATCGGGATTAGCTGAGCACAGGATGGTAAATGCGCGCTGAAACGCTGCAACAGCACCGGGAGGACTCTGATTAACCAAAGCTTTTACGTTTTCCGCGCAGCCACGACGTATAGCCGCGGGCTTTGGATCTCAGTTCATTTACACCCAGTCATGCAACGCCTGATAAGTGCGCGCGGCCGAAGCGATAATGGCTTCATGGCTATGGTCGGGATAGTCATCGAGTGCTTCGCGTACCCTGTTCCAGTGAGAAGCTGCCTTGTTGCCTTCTGCGTGAAAACTTATGCCGCGTGGCAATTCGAGTTTGAGTGTCTTTTGCACATGCTGCGCGATAAGCCTGCCACCCAACGCCGCCCCCTCCAAGACATAAGCCACGCCAACAGCTGCTTCGGCGGTGTGAACAGAGGGCAGTTTGGCGGCCGGTGCGACCGGCAGGCTCGATGTGTTTACCCCCCACCACGACAGATCCGCTACAAGGCGCGGCCATCGGGGCGCACTGCGCAAGACATCAGGAATCCATGTCTGATTGGCCAGTAGCGCCTCCTCAAGCGGAAGATAGAAACCGTACAGGCGCGCAAGCACGCCAATATAATCGGCCGACATCAAGTTCGGTGATATGAGGATTGCCAACCGTGGATGAGCCTCCACCATGGTATGCATGGCACTGAGGTCCTGACGTATCCGAAGTGACAGGGGAATTCTGTCTTCAATCTTTTCCATTGCCGGCATAAAATAGGTGGTCATCAGGGATAAATCAACATGGAAAGGTTTAATAACAACAATGGCACTCGACACCACAAAACTCAATTTCGACAAGTGTGAAGACGAACCGATTCACATACCAGAAGCAATCCAGGGTTACGGTTATCTATTTGCGCTGGATCCGACAACCGGCTCGGTAAAAATCCATAGTGCAAACGTCGACGGCATATTCCGCCTGAACCAGCCAAGTGATTTGCAAGACAAGATTTTTTTTGACTTCCTCGACACAGATGCAATCACCATCGATTTTATCCAGGAATCTTTCGAGCGAGCGCGCTGCGAAGATTTACGACTGCCTCTTCAACTGCGTTTTAAACAGGACATGCTCGCAGACGCCGAGCACAAGGATTACCACGCGGTAATTTTCTGCAGCGATGACCTGATGATCATCGAGATAGAACCCGCGCCCGGCTTCAAGAGTATGATCAAGGCGCGGCAGTTCGGCACAATCTATGCGATGAATATCGCCCCGACGTTCCAGTCACTTGAAACAGTAGAAGGTGTGACGGACGCCATCGCTCGCATTATCAAGGATCTGACTTCTTTCGAACGTGTAGTGGTTTACCGCTTCAACGATGATGGTTCGGGCACAGTGGTAGGCGAGGCGAAAGATGACGAAATCGAGTCGTACCTGAATTTTTATTATCCATCGACGGACATTCCTCCGCAGGCACGCAAACTGTACGAGAAAAACTGGATTCGCATAAATCCGAACGTGGATATTGCACCTGTGCCTCTACTGCCGGATTTGCGGACAGCCCGCAGAGCACCGCTCGATATGACGCGTTCACTACTGAGGTCGATGTCGCCAATCCATGTGCAATACATTCGCAACCAGGGTCTCAAATCGTCGATGTCGATTTCGCTGATTCAGCAAGGACGCCTGTGGGGCCTTGTGTCGTGCCACCATCGCACGGCTCACTATATTCCGCAGAACATTCGCCTCGAATGCGAAAGCCTTGGCCATCTGTTTGGCTGGCAGATTTATGCGAAGCAGGAAGAAATCCAGTACAACAAAAAAGTGAAACTGGAGCGGACCTTTGATGATTTACTCGAAAAGTTATCGCATGAACGCACGATCATCGAGATTTTCCAGGACAATCAGCAGCAGATACTCAAGTTGATGGGTGCGTGTGGCTTCATATTCTTTGCAGGGAGCGACACCGTTAGTATTGGCGAAACGCCGGCAGAAACGAAGATTGACGAAATCATCAGTCTCGCGCGAAAAACCAGCCCCGAGAACATTTACAGTAGTCATAACCTTCCGAAGCTGTTGGGCGATACCGCCGACTTGAACGGCATTTGCGGTGCATTGGTCATTCCGATTCTGAGTCAGAAAAATTATTTCACTGCGTGGTTCAGAGCAGAGCACCAGCACGTTATAAAGTGGGCCGGGAAACCCGAGGAAAAATCGGTTGCGTCCGATAAACAGGCGCGCTTATCGCCACGCACTTCTTTTGTGATTCATACTGAAGAAGTCACTGGCGAAAGTTTGCCATGGAAGGAAGAAGACACCGAGATCGCTGATCGTTTCAACAAGCTGTTTTTACGTCATGCATTTCAGCGCAATATCGAGATGCAAGCGAATATCTCAATGCTGCGTGAGAAAGATAAAACCAAGGATGAATTTCTCGCCACGCTGGCTCATGAACTGCGCAACCCGCTTGCACCGATCACAAGTTCGATAACACTTCTCAAGAACTCGACGGATGAGGAGATTCGCAGCAAGGCACACCAGATCATCGATCGTCAGCTGAAACTCATGGTCACTCTGGTCGACGATCTGCTCGACGTCTCGCGCATTACACGTGGCAAGATTCGTCTCGTGAAAAAACCAATTGCGCTGAATCGCGTGGTTGAAAGTGCCATCGAAACGAATGCGCTAATCCTGCAGGAAAAAAACCACAAGCTGCATTTCAATTCAGAACAACTGCTTTATGTAAACGGTGACTTCAACAGATTGACCCAGATTTTTGCGAACATCATACATAACGCAGTCAAATACACAGATCCAAATGGGGTGATTTCCGTCGACATCAAGCATGAAGATGGTGAGGGTGTAGTCAGTGTCAGCGACAACGGGATGGGCATTCCAAAGCATTATCTATCGAGAATTTTCGATATGTTTACGCAGGTGGATGCAAACTCAACGCAAACGCGTGGAGGCTTGGGTATCGGTTTGACGCTTGTGAAAAGTCTCGTCGCTCTGCATGGCGGGCGAATTTCTGTCAAAAGCCGCGGTGTAGGAATGGGTAGCAGTTTTTCTGTGTCTTTGCCCGCGACAACACACATCAAGGCCGCATTATTACAAGCTGAACCGGAAAGAGCTGATACAGAGGTGGGGTCTCTTAGAATATTGGTTGTTGACGACAACGTTGATGCGGCGAACTCATTGCAGTTGCTGCTGAAGACTATGGGTCATGAAGTATTTGTAAGAATTGCGGGACATGATGCGATCAAGGATTTTTCGGAGATCAAACCCGATCTTGCGTTGCTCGATATCGGCATGCCTGGCATCGATGGTTACGAACTTTGTTATCGACTGAAAAACCTGGATGTCGGCGGCGATACCATATTCGTAGCGTTGACCGGCTGGGGACAGATCGAACACAAAACGAAATCGCAAGCTGCCGGCTTCAACCGTCATCTGGTGAAACCCCTCACCATGGACACCATGATGAAAATGTTTGAAGACTTTTTTGGCAAGGAAGCGGACCTGCTGTAAGCGCGTTTCATGAAAGACCATTCTGAAGAAGATACGATCCGCAACAGTTGGAGAAATCATTACTCGCAAATGTTCCGCGATGGACATCACGATACTTGCTCGTACGGCGTGTTACTTTAAATCAGGGAAAATTTCCTGATTGAGATCCGCTTCATTGTTCATTGCCGGCCTGTCATATTCGAGCCTCAGCTCGGTGACAGTCAGGCTCATGTATTCATGAGGTTCAGTGACTTGCCTACCGTCATTGAACGTGTGGCGCGTACCGACATTGATGTGTTTCAATCCGGACGTCTATCTACCTTGTTACGCAAATCGTGCTTTCCGGGCTCGATTCAGGCAATTTAACGTCAATGCTGTTTTGTTACAGCAACTAGTGATGAATCACGACAGTGCTCGCCTATGCGATTGGCGAACCGGTCGGTTTTAGGGATAAATGGTTGACCTTCACATGGATCAAGAAGCCGCAGTGAGCAAAGATCAAACACAAAATTCAGCCAATTCTGCAACACAGGATTCACTGCCATTAAAGGCAGTGCTCGCGACTGAAGAATTATTCAAACGCCCGACACGTGCACCCGACTTTGCAAAAGAAAGCAGCGCGCTGGCAAAGCTTGTAAAAGCACTCGCAAGTTCTCCGCAGGATATTCTGCAAATAGTGACTGACATAACACTCGACGCAAGCGGCGTTGGTTCTGCCGGTATATGCCTTCTCAGCAAAGATAAAAAAAACCTCACCTGGCGCGCGATCTCTGGTCAGTGGGCGCAACACGCCGGCGGAGTTACGCCGCGTAACTTTGGCGCAAGTGGCGACGTACTGGATGCCAACACCCCGCTTCTATTCCAGCATCCCGAAAGACGTTATCACTATCTTGCGGAGGCGGTCGCAACACCGGTGGAATGCCTTGTGGTTCCATTTCACGTTGAGGGAATACCTGTAGGCACAATCTGGATTATTGCTCACGATGACGTGCGCAAGTTCGACACCGAAGACCTTCGTTTACTTCAAAGCCTCGCGGAATTCGCCTCAGCCGCTTATCAGGTAATAGCCACTCAGGCCGAACTCAAGGAAAGTGAAGAACGCTTTCGCAGTTATGTGACGGCGAGTTCCGATATCGTCTATCGTATGAATCACGATTGGACCGAATTACACCAGTTGATCGGCCGTAACCTCATCAACGACGTAGATGAACCGAACCAGAACTGGTTGGAAGATTACGTTGATCCCTCCGACCACGACTATGTACGAAACGTAATTGAAGAAGGCCTCAGGACCAAGAACATAATCGAGATCGAAAGCCGCGTTCGTCGCGTGGACGGCGACGTAGCATGGTCGTACTCGCGCGCGGTTCCGCGCCTGGATGCCAATGGCGAGATAATCGAATGGATCGGTTCGGGCTACGATGTAACAGAGCGACGCAAGACAGCTGATGCACTGCGTAACTCAGAAGAACGTTATCGCAATTTGTTTAATTCCATGGACGAAGGTTATTGCATCATCGATTTGCTATTTGATGATGCAAACAACGCGCTTGATTACACGCTGCTTGAAGTTAATCCGGCGTTCGCCGAACTAACTGGCATGCGAAATGCGGTGGGCAAACATATATCCGAACTGGCAGTTAAGCCTGAGGCCTACTGGTTCGAGATTTTCGGAAAAGTCGCGCTTACAGGAGAACCGGTGCGTTTTATCAACAAGGCCGCTTCACTCGAAAATCACTGGTTCGATGTAAATGCGTTTAAGGTAGGCGAAAGCAGCAGCCGCAAAGTAGCGGTGTTATTCAAGGACATTACGCAACAAAAAAATGCCGAGGACGCACTGCGCGCATCAGAAGTACTTTATCGCAGTTTGTTTAACTCCATCGACGAAGGCTTCGGCATCATCGAGATGATTTTTGATGAGGACAACGTTGCCGTGGATTTCCTTTTTGAAGAAGTGAATCCTGCCTTCGCACAGCAAACCGGCATGTATGATGTGGTTGGAAAACGCATACGCGAACTTGTTCATGACCATGAAGAATTCTGGCTGCCAATGCTCGGACAGGTGGCATTAACCGGTGCAACAGCACGCATAGAAGCGGAAGCACAAGCCTTGAAGCGTTGGTTAAGCGTGCAGGCATTCCGGGTTGGTGATCATGACAGTCGAAAAGTTGCGGTTATTCTGAGCAATGTTACAGAACGGCGCGAGGCAGAACGCAAACTGTCTCTGCAGGCCGAAGAACTTGCAGAACTGAATCGCCGCAAGAATGAATTTCTGGCGATGCTGAGCCACGAATTACGCAACCCACTCGCTCCACTTGCCAATGCTGTGCAACTCATGCAATTGCAGCAGCATGATGAAGCGCTCCAACGCCAGGCGCGTGACATCATCGAACGGCAGGTCAGCCAGCTGAAACATTTGATTGACGACTTGCTGGAAATTTCCCGTATCACTACGGGCAGAGTGCTGCTCAGGCTCAAACAGACAACAGCAAACGGTGTACTCGAACGCGCGCTCGAAACAACTCGCCCACTCTTCATGCAACGTAACCAGCATCTGGTAGCCGAGATACCTTCTTCACCGATCTGGTTACGAGCGGATCCTGCAAGGCTCGAACAAGTCATAGTGAACCTGCTCACCAATGCATCGAAGTTCACTGATGAAGGCGGCCGCATCGAGGTGGTGCTTGCGGAGCAACAAGATGAAGCGGTGTTGACGGTACGCGACAATGGCATCGGCATTTCTGCCGAGCAGCTTCCGCATATATTCGATTTGTTCACCCAGGCGGAACGTTCGCTTGACCGCTCTCAAGGTGGCCTCGGCATTGGTTTGTGCCTGGTACGACAGCTGCTGGAGCTGCATGGTGGAACTGTGGATGCATCGAGTGTGCTTGGGCAAGGCAGTGAGTTTACGGTTCGCCTGAAGACTCTCGACAATTCGCAACTGCAGACAATAGATATAGAGGGTGGCGAAAAAAAATCGGCGGAAAAACATTTTCGCATTCTCGTGGTCGACGACAACGTCGATGCAGCACACACGTTGTCGATGTTGCTGCAAATGGTTGGACACGACACCCAAATCACATTTGATGGCGCATCAGCGGTCGATGCGAGTATCGAATACGTGCCCGATGTAATTCTTCTCGACATTGGCTTGCCGGAAATCGACGGTTATGAAGCCGCGAAACTTATCAGGCAACAGGAAGGACTCGAACACGTTGTACTGATTGCGCTCACTGGCTACGGTCGCGAGATGGATCGTGCGATGACGCAAAAAGCCGGTTTTGATCATCACCTCGTCAAACCCGCAGAATTCAGCCACCTGCTGAAAATTCTAGCCAACATTGGTGAGCCAACGATCAGCGGCTGAATACATTCGCAAGAAGGCGACACGACGCTTGCCTGATCATTAAGGACACGTGAGCACACGCCTCGATCTACGAATACCTGCGTTTAAAACTGCACATCCAGAATTATGGTGTCCGTGTAGGCACCGGCTGGCGGCGTAGTCTGTTGAGCAGGAATCACTGCGTGATATCTGAATCCGAGGCCGGTTACACCATCGTAAATACCTGGATTTATTTCAGCGTCACCTGAAGATCGCCGCTCCAGCCCATTCATGCCCCAGCGCGAACCGACAGCGCTGCCTTTATAAAGTTCGTAGTTCAAAAAGTTGCTGCCGCTTTTCATGCGGCGCTGCGTTGTCAGAAAATTGCTGCCGTTATCTAGTCCCACATTGAACGCAGAATTTCTTGTGCAGCGGATGGTTATCGTTTGAGTCAACGCCGGAAATCCGCTGACAAGGGGTGAGCTACCAAAATTTACTGCTGGAGCTGTGATCAGGCAGTCGTTGGTGATGGTGAGATTCAAAGTCATCGTTACTGAGTTAGTGCCTTCGCTCTTGCCGACACAAGCGCTGAGAACCCGTACGATACAAACGGACCAGTTCCAGTTTATGGTGAGCGTATCGGTGTATAAGCCCGCACTGACATTCAATCCTGTCGGTACAGTGCGAAAATACATTGGCATCTTTTTGTTCGTTGAGCCAACGGTGATGATGCCAAGCAAAGACAAGATGTACGAATTGTAATAGTCGTAGGCTACTCCCGGTGTGATTGCCTGCGTGAGTGGAGAGTCAGCGAATATTTGATAAGGAATGCGATCGCCAGATGCATTAACCAAGCCGGCGTTGTTGGTACTCAGCACAGTAGCTTCCGCGATATCTGCACCAAGCAAACCGAGAATGGTAGGCGGCCCACATTCGAGGCCGGCATCCGGAGCAGAGGTATTTTTTACAACTGCCGCGACATCCAACGAGCTGACGTTGCCGAAACTCGTGGTTGATGGACCAGTAATAACACAGGCTGCATACACATCACTACTGAACAACACCGCGATAAATATCAGCGTTTTCCAGCACTCTTTTGTTGTTTGCGAAAAATCGTGGTCATGAACGAAATTCCTGCACGCACTGGCAAATGTATCAAAACCAAGTAGCAGGTTTACTTGCATGTTAGCGGACCAATATTTTCGACCGTGTCTGCCAAAGGCCCAAGATCAAACTGAACGCTGCAATTCTGTCCTTCAGGCAATTCGATTGAAATCTGATTGTTCGCCGCCGCGAGATTTTCGAAATACACCACACCATCCCACCCGACATAGGTTTGCTCGCCGGTCGCGAGAGTTGCTCTCAAGCCGGGTTTAACAAAATTTCCGTTTTCGTCGACTACGATTATTTTGGCAGCGATCGATCTCTCGATTAAAAATTCGAGTAGTAAGCCGGCACCGGGTTTTACCACAGCAGTTTGTTCAACCTGCGAGCCAGTGACATTTGCAGGAAGCCCGAGTATATCGATGCTGTATTTTGACGCGTAAAAAGATGCGCTGAAAGGAACTAGCAAAAAGCCTTTGTGGTTGGTCGCTCCGATAAGCTGATTCTCATACGAGACGGGAACGTTCGGCTCGCCCGAAGTAGAAACCAGCACGAAGCTGTCGTTGAATGGTGGCGATGCCAGAACCTGGCCTTTCATCCACACCAACCCGCCTTGTAATTCTGCCCAACTTGAATTTTCGTTGGCTTGCCCATAATTGCCCGCGCGTGCGATCAACTTACGACCTCTCCAACTCAAATCGAGCTGGCTATAGCTGTCCTGATGTTTAACTTCTGTTTGCGCAATGTTCCACCCCATACCACCTTTGATAGGTGTCGTCTTCTGATAAGCCACTCTGGTACTCAGCACATCTTTCTCGTCATTCTCAAGCTGTAAATTGACGTTACTGACATTACCGAGACGTCGATTGAACTGCATTATCAAGGCCCAATCTTTTCCATGCTCGCGTCGTGCGGAAACCAGAAAGCTGCTCCTCTGGAATGGTTTACTCCAGGTGAAATTGACCAAGCGAATTCTTTCCTGATCACCAGATTCAAAGTCAAGATAACCCACACCGATATTGCCAAACCTCCCTAAGTTAGTGCCACCGAACAATTGCGTACCACTGCGTTGCTGCGATTGATCAGAAATATCGAACGATGAAAGATCTCGGTAATTTTCGCTACGAATTGTATGTTGTAGCGAAACGTTGAAATTGCGATTTGCATATTGGTAACCAATAGTTTGCTGCATACCTTGTTTTGCATTTGAATCGCTGAAACTTGTGGAGAGATTAACTATGCCAAACTGGCTCAGTAAAAATAGCGCGCCCAAACCACCGGATTTTATTGATGGTCCAGCTTCAATATGACTTTCAAACGTAAGATTTTGATTGAAGCCGTATCGAAGCGTTGCACTCCCTGCGGCTTCACCATAGGAATTTCCCGATATGCCAAAGTTTTCCCGTAACGCGCCGGCGCTTACGCTGTAACTGTAAAAACCCTCCCTCAACAATTGTGGCGCAACGTAAAACGGGGCTGTAGTAGTTACTCTCCTGCCCTGAACATCGGTAGTCACTAATGTTGCCTCGCCTGCACCATTGATTATCGGTAAATCTGATAACGTGAACGGACCTGGCCGGACATCTGTTGTGTCGGTCCTGTATCCATTTATGAAAACGTCAACAGTGGATGGCACTGCTGCGCTGCCTGAAAACTCAGGTAACGGATAAGTGATGATGTCGGGCCGGATGCTGTATTCGCGCGAGATCTGCACACCGCCAAGCCGCACAACACTCGACCACGGTAGTGAGTTGGTGACCACATCCCCCACTTCGTAGGTCAGCAATTTTTGCTGGTCTACGTATTGCCAGCTACTGTCGTAACGAATAAAACCTGTGGTCGTTTCGCCAGTGCCCGATCTTTCGTTTCGATAAAGACCCGTCGAACGAAAACTTCCTGAGTTGCCGAAAATACGAAATTCATTAAATGCTGAACGAGAACCTCCGCCAAAATTTTCCTTGCTGGCATATACATCGTAGTTAAACGCAGCGCCAAGGCTCGCGCGGGCTTCCTGGTACGGCACGGGATTCTGAAAATTCAGATCCTGAGGTTGCAACCAATCAGCTGGCACTGTTATAGCTAATTGCTGAGTAACGGAAAGATAAGCAACGGTAGCGCCGGCCAGTTCATTGAGATCAACAGTGGGGGCGTCGAGTTGTGAATTGATAACACCAGCAGCGCGTAGATCACTCGATGCAATTTCGAAGCGATCATCAACCATCATCACGCGTGCAACTATTTGAGTTGGCTGGTTGTTCAG
>JAZKES010000135.1:13740-19623 GCA_040386995.1 Pseudomonadota bacterium
AGCGATCATCAACCATCATCACGCGTGCAACTATTTGAGTTGGCTGGTTGTTCAGGATCAACTGGAGATAGAGCTGGGTGGCCGCACTTTTTTCGAAGTCCTGTGGAACATCGTAAAACTGAGCAACCGCGCGAGACGATGATAGAGAAAAAAAAAGGCAGGAAAGCAGCCCCTGCATTCGACTGCGGCTCATTTGCATACCGGCTGACTTCTCTTTTCTTACATCGGTCTGATCTGCATGCACAGCTGGATCGCCGTGAAACTAACGTTATTTCTCGACAACTTCTCTGGACAATTCGTGTGGAACATTTTGCGCCAGATCGTTATTAACGGTGGCTTCCAGCACATCTGAAATTAATACGGAGTCTGGTATAGGCCAGCGATTTCGACTGCCTGCCAATACATAGCCGAGAAGCCCCGTGGTCATCTCACTGAGCGCATCTTCATGAATGAACGACACCTGCTTGAGCTGAGCGTGATATTTTCCGGAATTCGTGATTTCGAGAAATCGCTGACCATTTTCTACGATTACTTTATGTGACAGCCCATCAGCGACGGGATTGCCGTCTTCAGTTCCACCATTCGTGTCCAAGGCTTCCATGCCGTCGCCATAAGTGAAAAGAGGAAATGAGTAACGCATTTTCATCGTTATTCCAGGAGCCGTTTCGGCATTAGCGTTTTCCTCTGGCACGACCGGGATTTCATCGACGATAATTCTGAAGGCGAGCTCGGTATCGGTCGGGTGCGGTCCCTGTCTTATGATGCGAATGTATTGCCGGTCACCTGCGGCAATTTCCATTATGGGTGGGCTACCTACTATGTTGTTCTGTTGCTCCAGAAGCTCTTCACCATTTTGCTGGCTCCAGTCGTAAATCCTCAGTTGAAGAACAGCGGTCTCGGTGTCTTTGTTCTCAATCCAGATCGCAGTGGCTTGTTCACCTTGTGCGATTACCGGGTCAATAGGCCAGATCGCGAGTGACCCCGCCTCAGCAAACGCAGAAAGAAAGGTGATATTCAAGAATATTGTCTTGAGCAGAATCGCGGAATATTTTTTCATCTTTCCCCCTACCATTCCAACGTAACGGTTAACGTATCGAGGTAATTGCCGGCTATCAGATTTCCCGGGAGTGTCAGGCGGCCGTAAAGCGGCAAATTTATATTGGCTGAACTGATAACTGTGTTAACGCTTATAGCTTGATTCAAGCCGATGCTTTGCGTGCGAGCACTGTCGCTAAACAGGTAATAAGGAATAGTTGTATTAGTAGACTGGTGCTTCAAATGTCTAGTCGACATGAATGTTAGTCCACCATTGATTCGCATCGTTAAAGCAACATTAGGCGTGCAGCTCAACAAAAAGTTATTTGCTGGCAGGAATGTACTGACTTTGGTAGAGGTAGATAACGCGGAGTCGGACCCAAAGTCCAAAGCGCCTAAATTGCCGACGGATGCGCCATTTGTCAGCACTGTGTTGTTGATCAGACAACCGTTAGTTATGTTCGCATTGATTTGGAAATTGGTACTAGTTGCTGCATGGGAATTTGCCTGAAACAAAATTCCCATCATCAGGATAAATTTTTGCAGACAATGATTTCGAATCAAGTCCACGACCATGATCAGAAGTCGACCTGCATGGTTAACGTGTCCTGGTACAAGCCGGCGATTAACCCGCTCGCGCCAACAGCTCGACCGTATAACCGAATTGTTTTTAATGTGCCGTCGCCGGTCACGCTGATCAAGTCGTTGTTATTGAGCCTGTCGTTTGGTGCGTAACCTGGTGCATCGTAAAGATCGTAAGGGACGTAGTGCGCAGAAAAAACCATCGCGTGTGTATGTATACCAGCGTTGGCGTCGTTAGCTCCGTTGACCACTTGCAACGTGGCATCGTTACCTGAAGAGCAAAGTATTGATATTCCGTTACCATTTACGCCGATTACTTCAGCATCGGCCTGGGTGAAGAGAGTTGATTCAGACCCAAAATCCAAAGTCCCAAAATCTACTCCGGTAGGAGCGGCAGTATTTTCTATCAGACACCCATCAACCAGCGCAATCCTGGCATCTATAGTGCCCGTAACGGTATCCGACATTGATGAACTGGAGATCGCTGACAATAGTGCGGCCAGCAAAACAACGGAGGG
The DNA here is from genome assembly GCA_040386995.1 of Pseudomonadota bacterium. Classification (GTDB taxonomy): domain Bacteria; phylum Pseudomonadota; class Gammaproteobacteria; order Pseudomonadales; family Pseudohongiellaceae; genus CAILUG01. The sequence goes on from JAZKES010000135.1 coordinate 15,876, forward strand.
AACTTTTCTTGAAAACTTGACCATGGCAACTCCTCGACTTAAAAAAACATCTGATAAACGTTAAGTTTATTGACGAGCTGATCTGAAAATCAGTCCGCCATATGTTCCCTAATCGTGAGAGCAGGAATTGCCGTGAATCTACTCGTACAAACTACATCCTTGCTCGCATTCTAGTTATTATTCTCCGATTCATTTGGAATGACCCTCATGAATCAGAAATTGCTCAAGGTGAAATTTTTCCCGAAGCTTACAACCTTACTATTTCTCTCGCCAACCAAACAATTGTGGAACAAATAAGATGATTCCTCGGTGACATCAAACATTTTCAAGCAATCAATGGAGTCGATTCACGACGGCCGTTTATCGAACATCTTCCTATATTCGTGCGTGTACACACTAGATCAGCTAACTCATTCCGCGTCTCTAAAACTGCGAGTCCACTAAGGATCCTGTCGCCTAAAGAAAAATTGACTCAGCCCGCTTAGATATCCAGCGTATAGTATTTAAGAGTCAGCTCCGCGATCACATCGCAAGTGGGTATCAGGTCGTCGAATACTTCTAGGAGCACGCGGCGCGATTTACTACGAAGCCACCAACCGTGGTGAAGTGACAATCTAGATTGAGTCTTCAACGGCGCGCTTCGCCATTCGGGATACCGCCACCATTACGGAGATTGCCACCACGAATCGCAACGCGAGCATTACATCGTGAAGAAATCCAACGTGTTGCGGCTGGCCCACTTGGGAAAGATGCTTGCCTGCAAAACCAAAATAAACTTCCACGCAAAGGTTAGGAAGAATGGCAGCGTATGCCAGCATGAAGCGGGGCAGACTGACACCGGCTGCGCCCAACACATAACTGATCAAAGCTCGGTTAAGAGGCGTCAGACGGATCAGGAACTGCAAGCGCAACTCTTGGCGCAACACCGCAGACTGGATAGCCGATAAGCGAGGTTTCGACAGTAGAAACTTGTTGATCACCGGCTTCAATATGCGCCGAGACAATACGTACTGCAACAATGCCCCCGCGAGACTGCCACACGTGACCGTGGCAACCGCTTGAGGAAAACCGAACATCGTGCCCGCAGCAATGCCAAGAAGTGTATCGGGGAAGAAGAGAGAACTGAGTACGGCGAATAACAGGACGAACACCACAAAAGACCAAGGCCCTAAATTTGCGACCCAGCTTTCAAGGGTATTGATATGACGCCAGACCTCATCACCTGCACTCACAATTGCAATGAGCAACACCAAAGAAGACGCAACATAGATAAGCGTGGTCAGAGTTTCCGATTTTCCCCACACGCCCATCACATCTTCCTTAGCTGAACATTTAACTTCTTCGTCGTAAGCCTGATGTTAGTATCATCCATTTAAGTAATAACCCAAATTCATCAAACATTTATAAACCCGCATCGAATGGGTTTGCCACATTGAGGTAATCGCTCTTTAGCTATGTATCCTCATATTGTTTCTACAACGATATTAATTACGCACTGGCTAATCATAGTTGGGTTGGCTACACGGATCGTGCTGCGGCGGCCTCCTGTAGGATTCTCTCTGGCATGGCTTGCCGTCATTTGTAGTGTGCCTTTTATTGGCGCTGGGCTTTATCTGCTTCTGGGAGAAAAGCGTCTTGGCTGGCGTCGAGCTGAAAACATGGCACTCTGTTTTCCTGAGTTTTGTCATTGGCAGCATGAGTTAAAAGTCAGCTGTGAACAGGATGTTGCCAGTATGGCCGCTCAAATTCGACCACTAGCGCGTCACGCGGAGAATGCTTGGGGATTTCCGGTTTTGTCGGGCAATCAAATCGTACTTTTAGCCTCAGCGCCCCTGTTCTTTGATCAGCTGCTCAAGGACATCGCCAACGCCAATACGAATGTATTGCTGGGATTTTACATCTGGCAACCTGGCGGCCGTACCGATGAGATCATCAACGCGTTGATTGCGGCAGCCGAACGAGGCGTAGATTGTTACGCTCTCGCAGATGCAGTGGGAAGTAAATTGTTTTTCAAGAGTGACGCTGTAGAGAGATTAAAAACAGCACGAGTTAAGTTGACAATAGCTCTTCCCACGGGTTTCTTACGAACTTTCGTTGCACGCGCCGATCTGCGGAATCATCGCAAAATCGCCGTGATCGACGACTGCATAGCGTATTCTGGAAGCCAGAATCTCGTCGATCCAAAGTTTTTTAAACAGGGTTCGGGTGTTGGTGAATGGGTGGACGCGATGGTACGAATTACCGGTCCTGCTGCCACCGGACTTAGCGGTGTATTCCAACTGGACTGGGCCAATGAGAGTGGACACAGTTTTAAAGCGCCCGCCTGTACCGTTCAAAGCCCGACGCCTGCCGATACAATGATTCAGATAGTTCCTTCCGGGCCGGATCTAAGGCCAGAGGCGATACATCATTTATTGTTATCCGCAATTTATACAGCACGCGAAGAACTCATACTCACCACCCCGTATTTCGTGCCAGACGATTCGATGTTGACCGCTCTGATCACGGCGGCCGCGCGAGGTGTCCAAGTCACATTGATAGTGCCTGCCCATAACGATTCTGTTCTCGTTAGATTCGCCAGTGCTGCCGATTATGAAAGCCTCATGTTAGCCGGCGTCAAAATTGCTTGTTTCAATGGTGGATTACTGCATACGAAGAGTCTGGCGATCGATGGAATCATCAGCATGTTTGGCTCAGTTAATCTCGACATGCGCAGCTTCTGGCTCAATTTCGAGATATCGCTGCTGATTTACGATCAGGAATTCACGCGCAAGTTGCGCGCACTACAGGATAACTACCTGGCTCAATCCACATTGCTGGATTTATCTGCCTGGCGCAAACGTCCGACCTGGCGTCGCTTCATTGAAAATGGCTGCAGGTTGACCGGGCCAATGTTGTGACCTTCAACAAGAAAACTCACGCCAATTATTTCAGTAACCAAATTTTTTTCGAACGAACAGAGCAGAGGAACAACACTATGTTTGAGCACCATCGTCAACCTGTTATTCCGTTCGACAAATTCATTCGACGCGTTTTTCGCGGCGCCGGTGTATTGCTTATTTTGTTGTTCGTTTCGTTGTTGGTGGGTATGACGGGTTATCACAAGCTTGAGAGTATGGATTGGGTTGAAGCTTTTTATAATGCCGCGCTGATTATGTCTGGCATGGGCCCCGCCAATGACCTCAATACAACAGCCGGGAAAATTTTCGCGAGCATCTATTCCATTTACAGTGGTTTGTTTCTCGTGGCTGCAACAGGCCTGCTACTGATGCCCTTCTTTCATCGTGTATTGCATACGTTTCATCATGAAGAGTCGGGCCGCTAAGTTTCCATGAATTGCGGGGAATATGTTGCCTACGACTTGATCGTCGATATTTTGCTGTGCACAGAAGGGAGAAAGTTCGAACCAAACACTCTTTGACACGCTTACGGATTGGGAGCGAGTGTTGAGTAGCGCTGATGCGAAAAATACAGTGATAGTTAACCCGGGTTGTCGAGCCAAGCACTACAGAAAGAGATACTTCAGATTCACTATTCCCGATCTAAAAATTACTGCAGCTTATTTGGCGAATGCTGTCTTATTTCTACCTGCTTCTTTAGCCCGATGTAGTGCGTTATCGGCTCGTCCTATAACTGTTTCCAGGCGATCAACTGGGGAGAACTCCGCCAGCCCGATAGATACTGTAACTGAGGTTATTATCTTTCCATCGCGGGGATTTATGATCTGCGAGCTTGCTATGGTATTTCG
>JAZKES010000136.1:0-3339 GCA_040386995.1 Pseudomonadota bacterium
TATTGCCATGCCCAATATTGTTATCACTTTCTGCACCCCGAACATCTGCCGCCATCACGAGCGACAGATCTTCGAACCTTCTTCAGAGGTAATAAGCGGTGCCAGCAAACAACAATCGCGCGGTACGCATGATGGCCGTGCTTTTTGGAATCATATTGTTCGGATCATCGTTGAGTACCACTTCCACGCCCATTGATCCTGTCGGATGTTCAACTTCACATACGCGGCGCTGGCCCGTCGGAATGTTCGCAATATCGTAACCAACTGCGCCAGGAATATTCGCAGCTGTTGCGACACTTGCGGCAGCAAGCACACCAACTGCGTCATGAACGCGATGTGGAATAAAACTGCGGGTATTCAATAACCCACCCTTCAATGGAGGCGACACAATGGTCATCTTCGGCACGGTTTTATCCTTCACATCACCAAGGTTCATGAGTGGTCCAACTTTCAGGCGCAACTCTTCAATGGTCTTCTTGAGTGATTCATTGGCTTCAAGCTCATCAATGCTTTCATCGCCTTTCAAGCCAAGTGAACGGGCGTCGATCATCACAACCGGCATGCCGTTATCGACCATGGTGACTTTGATGCCGTTAACTTCATCGGCAAAATTTCCCGTCGGGAACAGCGCCCCGCAGCTCGAACCTGCTACATCCAGAAACTCGATCATGATCGGCGCGTGTGTGCCTGGCACACCATCAATCGCTGCGTCACCGCTGTACTGCACCTGTTTGCCCGGCGTGAGTATGCGCTGCTTGGCGATGCTGTCGGTGTTTTCCATGTAGACGGTAACGAAAGTTTCACCTTCCTGCGCCGCAACCAGCCCTTTTTCGATTGCAAACGGACCAACACCCGCAAGAATGTTGCCGCAGTTCTGGCTTGTAGTGGTCTTCGCTTCTTCAACGAATACCTGCACAAATAAATAATCGATATCCACGCCGGGACGCTCGGACTTTTTGACAATCGCAACCTTGCTGGTCAGCGGATGTGCGCCTCCTACACCATCGATCTGGCGCTTGTCGGGTGAACCCATGATGCCGAGCAGCGCACGATCACGTGCCTTTGCGTCAACAGGCAGATCACTCGCCAGAAAATACGCACCTTTGGAAGTGCCGCCGCGTATCAACATGCAGGGAATAGCGTTTTGCATCATCGTCCTCGTGTAATTTCAGTAGTTCTTTTTTTGCCATGCACATCAAGTGCGCAATGCCGGCCATTATCGGTGAAGGTGGCCAGAGATGGAAACTTTACCTCGCCGCCCTCGCCTCCACAGCAAGGTGATTCATAAAGCCTTTTTTCTTGCATGAAGTGCCGAAATAGCCTGTATAAGCTCGACGTCCGAACCACTTGTTCTGGCGCAATTACCGGGCAATTAAGGTTTGAGCGGGTGCGTTCGCGTGCTTATAATGGCCCCCTTTTTTAAGCCCTCAGGAACCCCGCAATGCACAAGTCAGTTGCCGTACGCAATATTCCCCGTGCCGACCAGGCAGTCATCGATGATCTCGCACAGATGGGCGTTGCTACCGTCCATGAATCACAGGGCCGCGTTGGCCTGATGGCGCCTTACATGCGACCAGTGTGGGGCACCAACCGCATCGCAGGCAGCGCGATTACGATTCTCGCGCAGCCCGGCGACAACTGGATGGTGCATGTTGCAATCGAACTGGCCAAGCCCGGCGATATCCTGGTAGTTGGCCTAACCGCCGACAGCACTGACGGTTTCTTCGGCGATCTTCTGGCGCATTCGTGCATGGCACGCGGCGTACGCGGTTTAATCATCGACGCCGGTGTTCGCGATGTACGCGATTTGCGCGAAATGGGTTTCCCGGTCTGGTCAAAAGCAATTCACGCCAAAGGCACTGTCAAGGAAACCCTCGGCGCAGTGAACGTTCCGATAGTTTGCGCAGGCGCACTCATCAATCCCGGCGACATCATCGTTGCTGACGAAGATGGCGTGTGTGTAGTACAGCGTCAGTTCGCAGAAAAAGTACGCGACAAATCCCGTGACCGCGAAGCAGCCGAAGTTGCCAAGCGCGAAAAATTGCAGAAAGGCGAACTCGGCCTCGACCTCTACAGCATGCGCGAGCGTCTAAAGACCGCTGGCCTCGTGTACGTCGACAACCTCGAAGACATCAAATAACCGATAGTCATCAACCATTTTCAATCACCCAATAGGCCCACTATGGAATACGCAGAAATCCAGAAACTCAAACAGAAGTTTGAAGAAGTGCCCGGCACCTACCTGTTTAATGCCGATCGTTGCCGCGCCGGCTACCACATCAACATGTTCTGCATGTCGATGGCGAAAGACGAAAACCGCAAGGCATTTCTCGCTGCAGAAGAAAACTATCTCGACACCAGATTCCCTCTGATGACCTCCGAACAGCGCCGTTGCATTCTGGAACGCGACTGGCTCGGTATGATCAAGAGCGGCGCAAACATTTACTACATGGCCAAGTTCGGCGCGACGCTCGGCAAGTCTTTCCAGTACATGGCAGGCGAGATGACTGGCCAGGGTCAGGACCAATACCGCGCAATGATGATGGACGGTGGCCGCATCGTGAAAGGCAATCTCAACAAGACAGATAACGCCGGCAAGGTGCTGACCGTTTCCAACAACAATCACGATTTCAGCAAGAAGGCAGAATAACCCAATGGCAAAAATTACCGCAGGTATCGGCTGTTCCCACGTTCCCGCCATTGGCGCCGCCATGGACCAGGGCCTCACCCAGGATGCGTACTGGAAACCCTTGTTCGATGGTTATCCCGCCGCGCGTGAATGGATGAAGGAACACAAGCCCGACGTTGTGATCGTCGTGTACAACGATCACGGCAGCTACATTTCTCTCGAAACCATTCCTACTTTCGCCATTGGTGTTGCCGATGAGTTCCAGCCGGCTGACGAAGGCTGGGGTCCACGTAAAGTTCCAACGGTGCCAGGTCATTCAGCACTGGCATGGCACATCGCGGAATCGTTGATCATCAACGAATTCGACATGACCATCATGAACAAACTCGACGTTGACCACGGTCTCACCATCCCGCTGAACATCACGGCTGGTATGGTTGACGAATGGCCCTTCAAGGTTATTCCGATCCTCGTGAACGTGGTTATGTTCCCTGTACCAAGTGGCGACCGCTGCTGGCGCATGGGTGAGCAGATTCGTAAAGCAGTTGAGTCATTCCCTGAAGATCTGAAAGTTGTAATCTTCGGCACCGGTGGTATGTCGCACCAGATTCACGGTGAGCGTTCGGGCATGATCAATCGTCCGTTCGACACTGCGTTCCTCAACGACCTGACCGCCAACCCCGAGCGCCTGAAAAAGATCCCGCATCTGG
>JAZKES010000137.1:0-1436 GCA_040386995.1 Pseudomonadota bacterium
GTAACGCGCCGGGCACCACTGGCAACGGTGCGAGGCTCGTGGCATGGGTGCTGCCACAACCTGCGGCAGGAGCTGAGAGCGCGTCGGGTGCAGTCGACTAACAATCGGGGACACAAGCCATGGTTGAATTTTTCTGGTGAGAACAAGGAAAACAACAGCGATCTGTTTTTTCCTTGAAGACATAGCTCATCCATCTGCGGCCGGGTCTCTCTGGATTCTTGTTTACAGAGAGACCCGGCACACACCGATAGCCTGTAACGTACTTAGACGTCCCGACGCTACAAACTATTATCACTCGCGAGGTTAAACGTACCGTTCAGCGAGCCGTTCACCGTGTACGCATAATCGCCGGCGACCAAATCGTAAACGGAAAGTGGCACTACCTCGGAGAAGAGCGTTACGTTCGCAGTGCAAGCGACGGGTTCGTGGGTCACCATCGGCCGATAATAAAGAAAAACTTCGAACGTGTTGTTGACGCGCCTTTGACTGATTTTCCCGAGGCGCTCGCATCCACTCCGGAACGTGCCACTGACTTTCAAAAATATCTGCACGGGAAAAGTCGCGGTTTTAATCAATTCAACATGATCAATCCAGCGAATTTTGGCGCCAGTGTTGTTGCTCACAAGTCGCCAGTAACCATTGGGCAAAAATTCAAAAACGTTATCCTGATAGATACCTGGCTGGGTCACGGAATCAGCGGAAGGGACGATAAGCTGTGAGGTTGCTGCGTTATACGAAGGGTTTTCACTCTGAGCCTTCGATCCGAATGACAGCAGGCACAACACGAGCAAAAAATTGATTCTCCCGATTTTCATTATTATCTCCATGGCAGTGCACAACTTATCGTCATAACTTTTCATTGGGCGATCCTAAAGTCGCCTGGCAAGATTCGCAAGTGATGGCACAAGCTGATGCACGCCTTGAGTATGTGCTCGCCACTACGCAGCGAGAGCGAAAAAACGAGCGAGAAAGGAGCCAGAAAGGAGCTCGGGCAAACCCCACGCTCCGATCCGCAGATGACATTACATTGAGCGAGTTCTATTCCGGCAACGCAAACACATACAGCGCATTGCCCGTATCCGGGTAATGAATTTCAGGCGTGAGCCGCGACGGAACAATTCTTGGACTGCCGCCGCCAAGACCCGTTGACACAGCGATGTACTGCCGGCCATTTACGCTAAAGGTGACGGGAAAACCCTGCACAGAAGTGCCGAGGCGGGTCTGCCAGAGTTCCTTACCACTCTCTACATCAAACGCGTGAAAGCGACGATCCATATCACCCGCAAGCACGACATCGCCAGCAGTTGTCAGCACACCCGTCATGAACGAGGCTGGCTGTTCCACTGACCACAATTGTTCGAGAGTGCGCACATCGAACGCAGCGAGTTTGCCAACGTTTCCATCGGTGCCGGGCATCATGAACCAGTCACGATTTA
>JAZKES010000138.1:0-5596 GCA_040386995.1 Pseudomonadota bacterium
GGATCGTGACCCGGGATGATTTGTGATGGATCATCTACAAGCGTTTTCATTTTGTCCCAGCCGTCCACCATTGCGGTGACTTCGGCAACAATCGGAAACGGTCGTTGCTGCTGCATGTTCGCGAGGTAGTGAGTCGCGTCCGAGGCGAGTACAAGCCAGCCGCTTTGTGTCCACAGGCGTACGACTTGCAAGCCACGTGTGTGGCCACCCACAAGGTGTAATGAAATGTTTGGCGCAAGCACGACATCACCATCATGAAAACTGACCCGTCCGTTGTAGACATTACGCACCATTGCAACCACATCGTCTTCTTCATAGGCGCCCGAGAAAAATTTCGTTCCCATGTAGCGGCCCGTCGCATAGGCCATTTCGCTGTCTTGCAGATGAAAACGCGCAGCAGGAAATAAGTTGAAATTGCCGATGTGGTCGTAATGCAGATGCGTGACGATTACATCCTGCACAGTCGCTGCATCAACATCGAGCAACTTCAATCCTTCGGTCGGGCAGCGCAGGAACGTCCGCTTGCGCCTGTCTGCAGCAGCCTTGTTAAAACCCGTATCGATGACCCAGGTCTTGCTTGGGCTGATCGCGACCCACACGAAATAATCCATGTCCATGCCAGCTTCGTGCGGATCACCACCAATGAAGTTTTCATGGTTGTGCCGCGTTACCGTCGCATAACGGATCGCATAAACCGCGAATGGTTCAGGTGTTGTCGTCACTTAGCTGTTCCAGGTATTTGTGGATTTCAGTGTTGTCTGCATGAAAGCCAAGCTCGGCTTCTGCCTTGTCCCACATAGTGCTCACAGCAGTGAGTAGTTCGCCTGGTGTGTGCATCGCGTCGTTTAATGCTTTTGCGAAACGCAGGTCTTTCGCCATGAGGCCGAGAAAAAAACCAGACGTGAACTTGCGCGGCAAAATGAAGGTAGGGAATTTATGTTCGCTGCTGTTGCTGCGCCCGGTGGACGCATTGATGATGTCGACCATCACGGCAGGATCAAGCCCGAACTTCGTGCCTGTAATGAGCGCTTCTGACGTAATCGCGAGTGTTGCCGCCGACAGAAAATTATTCATGGCCTTCATCGCATGGCCCGTTCCTGAACTGCCGGTTGCGAACACCTTGCCCATTACTTCGAGCAGAGGGCGACACGCGGCGATTGCATCGTCGACACCACCTGCCATGATCGCTAGCCCGCCCGACACTGCCTTGACGACTCCACCGGAAACCGGTGCATCGATCATGTCGAAGCCACGCTCCCTCAACTCAGCTGATAACACGCGTGTATCGACAGGTGAACATGAACTCATGTCGATCAGGATGGCGCCAGGTTTCAAATTACTGACAACCCCGTTTGGATCCATCAGCACTGTCCTGACTGCCTTGCCTTCAGGCAGCATCGTTATCACGACATCACTCTGACTGCCGAGCTGTTGCAGGTTTTCCGCTTCCGTACTGCCAGTTTCTGCACAGAAACTTTCTACGGCCTCATTATTCAGATCTGCAACAACAAGTGTGTAACCTGCAGAAGCAAGGCGCTTGGCCATCGGGTAGCCCATGTTGCCGAGCCCAACAAAACCGATAGTTGCGGGTGGAGCTAAAGATTGGGTAGTCATCGGCGGCTACTTCTTCGGCGCTTTCATTTTGGGAAATGCGGCGTTGGTCTTAACTTTACTGAGAGGTTGTGAAGGCCGGTCTGCAGAGGCCGCTTTATTCCCATTTTTTGCCACCGATGTCTGCGCAGGTTTTGTTGCTGCGACTTGAGAATTTGCAGGCGCCGCTTTTTTGGCGAAAAGACTCGCATTTTTATTGCCGCTGTTTTTAGCACTGGATGCGGCGGGTTTTGCAATCGAATGTTCGGATGATACTTTTGCAGATACTTTGTCTGGAACTTTCGCAGTTGTTTTTGCAGCCTGATTTGGCGCCTGCGCAGCTGGTTTGGTCGCCCCATGTTCAGCGTCCCATTCTGCAATCACCGGGTTCGCCGCGCGGAACGAATCAACTGCCGCAGGCACACCACAATAAATTGCGGTCTGTAGAAACACCGCTGCGATTTGTTCGTTAGTCAGGCCATTGTTCTTTGCGCCACGCACATGTACGGCAACTTCGTGTGTGCGACCAAGCGCAGTCAACATGCCCAGGTTTACGAGACTTCTCTCCTTGCGGGTAAGGCCATCACTACCCCAGCCTGCGCCCCAGCAATATTCATTGAGCAGCTCCTGCAAGCCACCATTAAATGCGTTGACGTTATTAAGTGCGGCTTCGACATATTTTTTGCCGAGGACTTCAGTGCGGATTTTCAGGCCCTGTTCGCGTAGGGCCTTGCGTGAATCGGTCATGGGTTTCTCCTTGAGTTGGTGACCAGAGATATTGTTATCGAACCGGTGAGGCATCATACAACAGGACAGATTTTTTTCAGCTCTGCAGGAACAGGCCGTCGACGTGTCCCTCTACCCTGCTTCGCAGAAGTATTACGGAACGCCATAACACCCAATCATTGAGCCTGATCTCATCAAGATTTGCGCGACCAGTGTGTCGCTGTTGATACCGCATCAAACTTATTCGACCGATCGCAACCATTCATATCATCTAACTAGTGCGGCTTTAGGCGACTTGTCGCATACTCACCCTAAAAACCACAAGCTCCGGAACCCATAGATGAAGCAATCCACAGCCACATGGCTGACCGTGATAGTTGCGCTCATTGCGATCGCCGCGCCGGTTTATATTGCTATCTCCATGGCACGCAACCTGAGCCTCGATGCAGAATCGAACAGCGGCTTGTTGTATGCGCGCGATATTCTTCATCGTTCGGAACTCACCGCGACCCAGACCGGGCAAGGCATTTCACGATTGGTTGCCGCCGGCTTTGCTGATCCGTGCTCGGACGAAAGCATCGAATTGATGCGGCAAATCGACCTCAGTTCCAGTTACCTGCAAACAATCGGATACGTGCAGGGTGATTATCTGATTTGTTCATCACTCGGCAGACATCCAGCTCCTGGGCTCGCGCTTGGTCCCGTGACCCATATCACCGAAAACAACGTGGCAATTCGCAGCGACGTATCTTTTCCTTTTGCACCCGACAATTATTTCATCGTCCTGTCTGCCGATAACTACGCGAGCATCATTCACAAGGATCTTCCACTCGACACGACGACGCACCAGGAAGGTGTCATGCTCGCTGTGTATTCACGCGGCAACCTGCAACAGCTGACATCGAGGGGCGCCATCCGTCCGACATGGATGCGCGCAGAAATCAAGGATGGGGCCACCACTTTCATCGACGATGGTTATATCGTGAGTGTCGTTCTATCAGAGCAATATTTGATCGGCGCAGTAGCCGCGATTCCGCTGCAATATCTGACAAACCGTACGCGTAATTTTTCTCTTCTGCTGATTCCTATCGGCCTTGTCGCGGGCACAGTGTTGTCGTTTTTCCTGAACCGTATGACTAAAACACGGCTTGCGTTACCGGCAATGATGAGAGCAGCCCTCAAGCGCGGCGAATTTTTTCTGCACTATCAACCGGTGGTTGATTTACACACCGGTAAAACCATTGGAGCCGAAGCGCTACTGCGTTGGCAGCGCGCAAACGGCGACATGATTCGCACTGACTTGTTCATTCGAGTTGCAGAAGACTCCGCACTTATCCAACAGATCACTGCACATGTGCTTGAGCTTGTCGAGGTAGACGCGCGTGACGTTTTTCGGCGCCACAAAAATTTCCACCTCGCGCTGAACATTTCCGCTACAGATTGTCATTCCGACACTACTGTCCAGCTTATGAATAAACTCATCCATACAACCGGAGCCAAGCCGCGCAATTTTCTGGTGGAAGCGACAGAAGGCAGCTTCGTTGATCATCAGCTCGCCAACACAGTTCTCAAGAAGCTGCGCGAAAGCGGCATCATGGTCGCCATTGACGATTTTGGCACCGGCTTTTCAAGTCTGTCCGTTCTCGAAAAACTGGAAATCGACATACTGAAAATCGATCAATCGTTTGTAAGCGCCCTCGGCAAGGAAACCTCTACCAGCAACGTTGTAATGAACATCATCCGGATGGCGAAGGACCTTAACCTCAAGATGATCGCCGAAGGAATTGAAACCGCCGAACAGGCCGATACGCTGCGCACACTCGGCGTTCAATATGGACAGGGCTGGTTGTTCGGCAAGCCGCAGCCGATGAAAGAGCTGTTGCGCAGGCTTGATGCCGAAGCCGGTATGCCCCCAACCCCTGATGCGATCAGCTTGCCTGCCCGGCTCGCATCGGGAGAGTAATTCTTCTAGCGACGAGAGCCATTCAATCGCGCATTACACACTTGCATGAAGCACCCTCCCCCGCTACGTTACGTGCACTTCATCCAGGGAAAACAACAATAATGAAACCGGATTTAAGCCACCAATACATTCTCATCACAGGCGCGGGCCGTGGCCTCGGTCGCCACGCAGCATTACATCTTGCATCGTGTGGTGCGTTCATCGGTGTTGCCGATCTCGATGCTGAAACCTGCAACGACACCGTAGCTGAGATCAAAGCGCAAGGGCACGACGCCTGGTCGTATGTCGGAGACTTGTCCGACCAGCAAACATTCTTCCGGGTTGCGGATGACTTCGCCAACAAGGGTGGTCGTATCGACGCAATCATCAACAACGCCATGCTGCTGCACTACTGCCCGATTGAAAATGTCACCGACGAACGTCTTACCGCCATGCTCGACATCGGCATCAAGGCCCCCTTCTGGTCGGCGCAGGCACTCTTGAAACACTACGATAAAACACGCGGCGCGAACATCATCAACATGGGATCTCCGGTTGCCAATCGCGGCTATCCGGGCACGTCTGCCTATAGTGCGGTGAAGGGCGCAATCACAGTGTTAACCAAAGTACTCGGCGCAGAACTCGGCCCGAAAGGCATTCGCGTCAACGCCGTGTCTCCCGCTTCTGTACCAACACCGGGCGCACTCGGACTCAACAGTAAAGAGGTCTACGAAAAACGTGCCGCATCAATTCCTCTTCGCCGCAACGGCACTGAGGAAGACAACTCAAACGCAATTGCATTCTTGCTGAGCAAGGAAGCGAGTTTTATAAACGGCGAAATATTGAATGTGGATGGTGGCGTGGCTGCGTCAATGTAGCTTCGAGCAATAGTTGCTTGATCGTATGGTTAGATGAAAACCAGTAAAACGCTTCTGCACTATTTGTGATTTCATTAAGCCCGGTTTAAATAATCACCGCGCATTGCGATTTTATTTTTCAGCAACAAGAACGAGGAATACCTATGATCCGCGCAATAATGAATCTTCTCTGGTTTCTGCTCGGCGGTGTTTTCATGGGACTCGCCTGGTGGTTCTTCGGGCTGCTCGCGTTCATCACGATCATCGGCATACCGTGGGGACGCGCGTGTTTTGTGATTGGTGAGTTCACGTTTTTTCCGTTTGGCCAGGAAGCGATCAGTCGTGACGAACTCAATAGCAGAGGTGATATCGGCACCGGCGCTCTGGGTTTGATTGGCAACATCATCTGGTTCATTTTCGCCGGCATCTGGCTTGCCATTGGTCATGTGTGTGCAGCGATTGCGTGTTTCATTACGATCAT
>JAZKES010000139.1:0-25962 GCA_040386995.1 Pseudomonadota bacterium
GCGCCCTGGCGGACAATGTTATGGAAGATGTCGTATGTGGCGGGTGCTGCATAACGCAGGTCGTTGATCGTGCCGCCGCTTGCTGCGTTGCGACCGTGGCACATTGCGCAGCGTTGGCCGAACAGGTCTGCACCCTTGGCTTGTAGTGTTGGGTCTGCATCAAATGGAATGGCCGTGAGCTCGGGGCGTTCGATGCCTTGAACTGGCACGATGTTTTTGTCGCCGTTCAGAACGAAGGTCCACAGCCTGCCTTCCACTTTATATTTACCGGTGGGGTTGCTGCCGAATAACGCGCCGCTGCCACCCCATCCTGCGAGTACGGAAACATATTGCTTGCCATCGAGCTCCCAGGTGCTTGGCGCTGCGATTACGCCGGTACCTAAATCGACATCCCAGAGTTTCTCGCCATCGTCGGCTGCGTATGCAACAAAGTGACCATCCGCAGTGCCCTGGAAAACCAGATTACCTGCCGTTGCCATAGTGCCGCCGCTCGGACCAGTTGGATAATCGATCTGCCAGCGTGGTGCATTGGTGAGTGGATCCCACGCCAGTAGTGCAGACTGCGTTGGATTCACTGGTCCAGTACCAGCTGTGTATTCATCAGTTGGACGCCTGTCGATTCCGTCTGTAGAACCAAATGGCGTACCTGTATTCCACGTGCCGGGTTTATATGTGTAGTTGGGATCGACTGCATAATCGAAACGTGTGCCCTGTTGACTCGGCAGATACACGAGGCCGGTCAGTGGACTGTAAGACATCGGATGCCAGTTATGCGCGCCGCCGGGACCTGGCGAAATAGTGGACATGAAATCTTTGTAGCGCGCTTGCGGCGTTTCAATCGGCCGCCCGGTTTCCTTGCTTACACCAGTCGCCCAGGTAACAAGTGAATAAGGTTCTGCGGTTAACAACTCTCCCGTGATGCGATCGAGCACATAGAAGAAACCATTCTTGGGTGCTTGCATAATGACTTTACGTTCCTGACCATTGATCACGAGTTCAGTCAGCATGAGGGGTTGTACCGCGGTGTAGTCCCAGTCATCACCTGGTGTGGTCTGGTAGTACCAGGCTACGCGACCCGTATCGACATCCAGCGCGACGATAGACGACAGAAAAAGATTGTCGCCCATACCATTGCTACGCAGTTCACGACTCCATGGCGAACCGTTGCCAGTGCCGATATACACAAGACGTGCTTCTGGATCGTAGATCATCGAATCCCACGACGTGCCGCCTCCGCCTACTTCCCACCAATTACCAAACCAGGTGGTGGCCGCAAATTCCATGTCGGGGTTTTCAAATCCATCAGCCGGATTACCAGGCACGACCCAGAAGCGCCACGCCTGTTCACCCGTATTCGCATCATAGGCTGTCACGTATCCCCTGACGCCGAGTTCCGACCCACCGTTGCCGATCACAACCTTTCCATCCATCACGCGTGGTGCACCGGTAATCGTATAGGGACGCGATTGATCGACTGTGACTACAGACCAGACTTCCTCGCCAGTTTTTCCATCCAGCGCAATAAGCCGACCATCAATCGTGCCCACATACACTTTGCCTTCATACAGAGCCACGCCACGATTCACGACGTCGCAGCAGGCTTTACCACCATTGCTTTTATCGACTTGCGGATCATAGTTCCACAGGAGTTCACCTGTGCGAGCATCCACCGCAAACACACTGCTCCAGGGGCGAGTGGCATAGACGACGCCATCCATCATCAGTGGTGTTGCTTCAAGGCCACGAAAAGAATCGGTATCAAACGTCCACGCAACACCAAGCTGACTTACGTTGGAATCATTAATTTGATCCATCGTACTAAAACGGGTCTCGGCATAATCATGGCCATAGGTCAGCCATTCATTGTTCCTGCCAGCGTTAACAAGGGCATCGCTGTCCTGAGCTGAAACAAGCGCTGAGGCACAAAGCGTTATGGATGCGAACAGAATATGCAGGTGTGTTTTCATCTGAAAAATCCTTGTGCTGTATTTAGTCAATCGGCACGTTGTAAATGTAATTATTGTTAGCTGTAAATCGGAGCAACACCATAAGGGGCTGTCGTCAGAATTAGCACCGTATGGTACTACTTCGGAGACGAAATGGAGAATGACTATTACGTTGCATTTTTCTCGGCAGAACTTGCCAGTTCGCAACGAGATGTTGATCGATTGGAGGACAACTTCTGCGTGCGGCTCGTATCCATACTGTCAGACTAATGAGACGGCACATTGAAAACAGTTCGACAAAACAGCCTGCCTGGAGGGCCGCTGCCCCTGCGCAGTTATTTGAATTTGTACTTCACCCCAACCCAGGCGGCACGCGGCGCACCAGCGCCAAGAAAATACGGCGTGGTGTCATCAAGGTCCGGCAATATTTCGCTCGGGTCTTCACCAAGCAGCCCGAAGTTCTCATATTTTCTGTCGAACACGTTACTCACACGCGCAAACAGTACTAAACCGGGCGTCAGCGACAAGTTTGCCCTTAGGTTCATCAGGGTATAACCGCCGATCGTTCCGAGTTCATTTGCTTCATCTCCACGCAACACCTGATCAGAGTTGTACATGACTTCAGCTCCAATCGACAGCTGTTCACTCACGCGATAGTCGCCACCGATCTTGCCTATGTATTCCGGCAAACCAGGAATTCTGTCGCCGGATTCCACTGCAAGTTCACCGTCTTCATTGGCGTTTGGGTGGTTGGGACTCAACACGGTGAAGTCATCACCAAACGTGGCTTCGATCCAGGAGTAAGAACCGAACCAGTTCAACTGACCAAGACTGCCATTGAGCACGAGTTCAATGCCGTCACGCGCAGTTTCGTCAACATTGGCAAATAGCCCGGTTGCGCGCCCGGTCGTCTGGAAGAGAATGTCGTCTTCATTACGACTCGTGAAATAACCAACCTGATAATTGATCGCTTCCCACATGCCCCGCAAACCAAACTCGTACGTGCGTGTGACCACATCATCAAGCGGTGGATCAGCGAGAAAAGCATTGGGCAACCGGCATTCGAATTCGACGTCATCGGGATCCTCGCCCTCTTCAATCGCAAACTGCCGCGCAAGTTCGAATACACCCTCATTACAGGCAAGTTCTATCGGTGTTGGTACACGATTGGCTTCGCTGTAGGAACCATACAAGGTTGTCGACACACCCGGATTAAAAGTAAAGCCAACCGCAGGATTGAAGCGCGCAAAAGCATGGTCGCCATTCAATTCAGGCCGCTCACCTGATTGATCGCGCAACGTGATATCGGTATCGTTGAAACGCCCCGCAAATGTCAGCGCCAATTCGGGCGTGACTTCCAGTGTATTGGTAAAAAACAGGCTATAGGTTTCGGTCAGTGTTTCGATATCGGTAGCAGCTTCGTCGACAAATGTCCCGACACCAAGACCCTGAGTGCTACGTGTGACTGGATCAAGCTTGGCCAGTTCAAGTACAGAATTGAAGTCGGAAGCACCGCGGAAATAACTGTAGCCCGCCACGAATTGATTCGGCAGCGCGAACAGATCTTCTGTCACGAGCACCTGCCCTTGCAAACCACGACTGTTCTGTTTCCGGTTGCTGATGTTGTTCACTGCCTGATCACTCAGCAAACCCGTGCCACTCAATTCATCGGTCAGGTTTTCCGGCTCAAAATCGTCAGCCTCAAGACCCGCGAATTGTGCGCGGGTTTCAATCAATTCTTCGAGATCATCATAATTACGAATGTCGTCTTCTTCACCTTCGCAGATCTCATCAAGTTCGATGTCGAGCTGATCTTCGAGCGCATCTTCCAGGTCATCCAGTTCATCGAATAGAGCCTGGCCACCACCGTGGAAATTGCATACTTCAAAATCGGAGCCATCACCATTGAAGGTATCCGTGGTGTTGTCGCGCCAGAATGCATTGGCGGAAAATTCGATTGTGTCCGTAAACGTGTGGCTGCCATTCATTGCAACCATCGTCATATCATTTTCGGTAATGTCCGGCGCCGTAAAAACCGCGCTCCTGTCTTCTGCGAGCAAACCAACAGGCAACGTACCATTGCCGGTCAATTCGCTGCCCCCCAGTTGTAGATTGAAGTCGAGGGATGAGCGGTCGGCATCGCGCCAGCTCAGTGTGCTGTAGAAATTGAGGGCGTCCGATTCGGACAAATCACGCCAGCCGTCTTCTTCGAAATAGCTGAGATTGGCGTAGTAACCCCACGTACCATTATTCGCACCGCTTTCGAAATTCGCAGTACGGCGGCCCCATGAACCACCCGTTGCTTCAGCTTGCTGGCCCGTAAAATTGAAGCCATTTTTCATCGTTAATGACAACGCGCCGCCGAGTGTGTTCAAACCAAAGACAGGATTGGAGCCACTGATCAGCTCGATCTGCGCAATTGCGGATTCGGGCAACAGATCCCAGTTCACCGCATCACCCAGGGGCTCATTGATGCGTACGCCATTCTGATAAACCGCGAGACCTTGGGGCAGTCCCAAGAGCGGTGATGCCGTGAAACCACGGTATTGCACATCGGGTTGCAGCGGATTGTTCTGTGCCGAATTGATGTTGACGCTGCCGAGGCGCTGGTTCATGAAATCGCTAAGGTCCAGCGCCTGCGCACTTTCGATATCCGCAGCAACAGCACTTTGCACAGCATAAGGAATTTTTCGGAGATCCTGTTGTGTGCCGTTCGGTGTAATGCCAACTACCCGGATCTCTTCAACACTTTCTGCGGCTGTTACACCCTTGCTCATGATCAGCAGCGCAGCCGCGCCGTGAATGAACAAAATACGCTGTTTTAGGGGGAACAAGTGCGATTCCTCTTCGGTGTAGTTGATGTGGCTCAACCATGCTGACGCGTCGATGGAGCGGTGAATACCACTCCATTTTAGTCAACAAAATAGCAAGGAAAAAGGGAAAGCCTCACTGAGCTGAAGGAATATGTCCTGCTATATCAGATAGTCACGAGGCCTTGGCTGATAGCAAGTCGCACCAGTTCAGGACCGGTACTCACCTGCAGTTTTTCTTTTATCTGCGTAATGTAGTTAGCGATTGTTTTCATGCTCAAAGACAGAGCAGCAGCGATTGCCTCGATACTCTGCGCCTCAGCGAACATGCACAATATTTGTAGTTCACGTGTGGACAAGCTGGAGAGTAGCGAACCTTTGTCTTTGGATTTCTGGATCACCAGGCTCTGCGCGAGTTCAGAATCGATATAGACATGCCCTGATGCAAGTTTGCGTATCGCAGTGAGAAGCACGTCGGGAGAGCTGTTTTTACTGATATAACCTGAAACGCCGGCCTGTAACGCATGATCAACGAAGGTAGAATTTTCATGCATGCTGAACACCAGTATTTTTGCATCGCCGTGCAACTCCAACACCTGGCGAATAGCCTCGATCCCGCCAATGCCGGGCATACTCAAATCCATAACGAGCACATCTGGCATAACTTCGGGAAAACGTTTTACTGCTTCTTCGCCACTGGAAGCTTCGGCTACCACAACGACGTCTTCAACATTTTCCAGCAGGAATTGATAGCCTGCCCTTACTACGGCATGGTCATCAACGAGCATTACTCTTATCGGGGTCATCATGTTATTCCTTTCCTAAGCCGGGGAAGTTTATGCTTATCCGGACTCCATTGTTTGGATCACTGGTTATATTGCAATAGCCATTCAAGGCCTGGGCTCTTTCCCTGATACCTGTCATTCCTATGCCCTTACGCCTTTTATTAACTACGAAACCACGGCCGTTGTCAGTGATCAGGATCTCGTAACGGCCATCGTAGGTTAACTCGACATCCACTCTGTCGGCACGTGCATGTTTGGCCACATTGGTCAGCGCTTCCTGAATGATACGATAAACGTATATCTGCTGACTCGCCGCGAGACTACCAAATTCTTCGGCAACCCTGAAGCTGATATAGGTATCACGATGGTTCTCTTTCCAGGCGTCAGTCATGTGTTGCAGTGCAGCTATCAATCCTAATTCGTCGAGAATAGGTGGTCGCAATCTGTGCATCATGTTGCGCACATGACCACTCATCGTACTGGCGATGCTGCCGATCTTGACGGCACCCTTCGCACTTGCCTCATCAATCGCGCGCGTACGCTCCGCTATCGAGAACGCTATTGCCTTGATCGCGCTGACGGACTGCCCCATTTCATCGTGTAGCTCGCGCACAAGGTGCTGCCTTTCCCGTTCCTGAATCTGCAGCGACTGATGAACCAGGCGATCATTCTCCGCCTTGCTGTTTCGCAATACCTTGGTCAGGTGATTGAGTTTCTCCACAATAACTTTGAGTTCTGGAAGAGATGCCTTCGGAAGTTTGCCGGTGAAGTCACCCTTCTCGACACTTTCGAGACCTGCCACGATTCCTTTCACCGGCTTCAGCCACGCGCCAACCGTGACAAATAACAAGCCATTAAGCGGCAGTAGAACAAGCAGCAGCGTCACAATAAAACTCTTCGTTTCGACCCATACTTCTGCGATTTCATCGGCAGGATTCGTGCGGATTACCAGCACTTCATTGGCGGGATTTTCGAGTGGTTTGACTATTTCTACCGAGTCGGTTTGCACGAGATATACAAACCATGCTGGTGCCTGCACATCGTGTACCCTTGCAAAACCGAGCTTTGAAACGTCTTCAGATTTCCTGACGCTGATATCCAGATGCCGCACCTCCACGATGGAGTGCAGACTGGAAATAATTTTATCCCGGCTGTCCTCAGGTGAATCGTCCACACTACGCAGCACCGCAGACAACAACTGGTAGGACAACGTCGCGACAGACTCCATTTCCTGCGCAACTCGCACGCGCGCATTGATTATCTGGAAACTGACACCGAGGGATATGCCGATAAGAAACAGCAGACTGCTGATCAAGCTGAGTCTGGTTCGCAAGCTCATTCGGGGCTACTCCACCACCAGATATGACTTGCACCAGCAACAGATGCCTGGCCGCAAACTCGGGAGAATTTCCTGTTCTGCCTTTATTGCCTGAGCCACCTCCAACGGGTGGGCACTAGCAATTTCCCCGGCTACCTTACGAAAGAAAGCAAACATACGGGTAGTCCATTATTCATGTTAAGTTGCAAAATTACTCGAGGTTGCGAACTTAACAGATACGCGTCACAAGTGAGCCGAGTTTTTCTATGCTCAGTTTGATCACATCTCCCGCCACTACCGCACCAACTCCTGCAGGTGTGCCGGTAAACACGAGATCGCCCGGCTGCAGCGTAAAAAGTTTCGACAGTTCACTGATGATCTTCGGGCAGTCCCAGATCAGATCACTGATATCCGAATCTTGCCGCAGATGATCGTTCACCCACAGCTGGATACGGCCCTTGCTGATGTGGCCGACCTCGGTCACCGGGTAAACGGCTGATATGGGTGCAGAAAAATCAAAGCCTTTGCCAGTGTCCCAGGGCTGCCCATTTTTACCCGCTTCAGTCTGCAAATCGCGGCGTGTCATATCAAGACCTGCGGCGTAACCGTATACGTGATCGAGTGCATCATGAACGGGAATATCTGCCCCGCCTTTTCCGATCGCAATAACAAGTTCACCTTCGTAGTGCATGTTGCGCGTAACTGGCGGGTAAGGCATTGCCCCACTCGTCACAATAGCGTCAGCAGGTTTCAGGAAAAAGCACGGTATCTCTTTGGTAGGATCAGAGCCCATTTCACGCGAGTGTGCCGCGTAGTTTTTGCCGACACAATAAATGCGATGTACGGGAAACCAGTGCGCGCTGGCATGGACAGGTATTGCCGAAATGGCCGGGGGCGGAAAGATATAACTCATACGAATTTCTGCGAATAAAAAAAGAACAATATTATCCCACCTTTGTGCATAAAAATGCTCATGTCATCCTTTTATCATAACTGGCAGAATAGCGCAGGAATCGGTTATAAAAATCGCATGTTGCTACTCTGGTTTGTAACCTGGAGCGGCTAAAAGGAGCTTGTCATGCAGACCCCCTATTCACTGCTAGCCCTCAGGCAGCGTCTTACCGCCCTCGGCGTGGAAACCCTCGAACTGCTCAAATTACAAAAGCGCCAGAGCTTTATCGAAATTGTCACCAACTTGTGCCGCACACTGCTGCAACTCAAGGGCGAAGCGTCATCAGTAGCCATCGCGGAAGAAATCCTGCATTTATTCAAGCGCGCTTCCGACGAAGAGAAGAAACAATTTTTTCGTTATCTGTATTCCGAACTGGGTGCCGACGCTGCGATCGTCAATAAAGCGATAACGGACTATCAATCCAAAGCGTCACAATTAACGCTACACAGTCTCGCCCTTGCAACTGAATCGCAGCGACTGGAACTGTTTCGCACGCTCAATACCGCGCCCGATGGCACGATGGCATTGATCGACATGCGCGAAGATCTCTACAAACTCATGGCAAAAGAGCCTGAGTTCAACCTGCTCGATCAGGAACTGCTTAGCCTGTTTCGCGCGTGGTTTAACCGCGGTTTTCTGGAACTACGCCGTATCGACTGGCAAACACCCGCACTGATTCTCGAAAAACTTATCCAGTACGAATCGGTACATGCCATTACGGGTTGGGCTGATCTGCGCCGTCGGCTCGAGAGTGATCGTTTCTGTTATGGGTTTTTTCATCCGGCGATCAAGGACGTGCCGCTCATCTTCGTGGAAGTGGCGCTCACTGATGCGATCAGCAACAACATCGCAAACCTGTTGCAGCAGGATCCTCCGGGTAGCGATCCAGTTCCCGCTGATACGGCAGTGTTCTATTCCATCAACAACTGTCTGCTCGGTTTGCGTGGCGTATCGTTCGGCAATTTTTTGATCAAACAAGTTGTCGAACATCTTGCAACTGCGCAGCCTGGCATCACCAATTTCGTCACACTTTCCCCTATTCCGGGCTTTATGCACTGGCTTAAATCATTCGACAAACTCGCGACACTGTTAACGCCTGACGAGGTCCAGGCAGTCTCTACTTTGCTGGAAGCCAAATCCATGCGCAGCGTCATCAACAGCAATAGTTTGTTGTACAAGGTGCTGCCGCGTCTCTGTGCTTATTATCTTGTGAAGGCAAAAAGCCGCGAAAAACCCGCGGATCCCGTTGCGCGTTTTCATCTCGGTAATGGCGCGCGGCTGGAACGTATCAACTGGATGGCGGATAGCTCGGATAACGGCATCGCTCAATCAGCGGGGCTCATGGTCAATTACGTTTACGACAAACAAACGCTAGCGATGAATCACGAAGCCTACGAACATCAAAACAAAATGATCTATTCTTCAGGCATCCAGAAATTACTGGCCTGAACTTGCGGTCGCCACTTGTCTCGAACCAACAATAAAAGAGTAAGCAAATAATGCCAACCGTTATCAACTCACGATTTAGCCACTCGCTGTTTACCAACGTCCCCTCTATTGCCGCGGCATGCCGCGCGTTTCTGTTTGCGCTTGCGCTACCCGCGAGTGCTCTTTGCCTCGCTGCTCCTGAAGATGAAGTGCGCGCGACTGCGCAACTCTGGGTTGAAGGTATAGGCAAAGGTGATGCGGACTACATGGTATCGCTGTATGACAAAGACGCTATTTTGCACGGCACGGTTTCACCTGTACTGCGCCAGGGGCCAGAGTTGATTCGCGAATATTTTCAAGCAACGGTGGCGAATCCACCGAGCATGAGTTTTGTTGAACCCATGCATATTCGTGTGTTTGGCGATACAGCGGTCAACACTGGAAATTACGTCACACGTATCGGCACCAATGATCCACTCACGCTGCGCTACAGCTTTGTGTACCACAAGGTTGGCGATAAGTGGCTGATCGTGGATCATCATTCCTCACGCATGCCAGAATAAACTGGCGTTGACGTCTCGTTAAACGTGACGCGCGACCCCAGCTGTCTTCACCCAATCCTGCAGTGATTTTCTTTCTCGATCATTGATGAACTGCATCTTGCTTTCCGATAACGTTGTAGTGCAGCCAGCAAAAAATATATAGTGAACTGGTTAGCTACCGCCGGGAGTCAGTACTGGATTTTGACCAGCTGGATGTTTCACTCATTATCAGGATTTGCGCAGGACGAAAACTATGCACACCATTAGCTGGTACTCAAGATTTGCAAAAGGCGCTGCACATTTTTGCGGTCGCCCACTCGTGTTTGCGCTCGCAGTTGCAGTAATCGCCCTCTGGATTGTTACAGGGCCTGTATTTGGTTTCAGCGACACATGGCAGCTCGTAATCAACACGGCCACAACCATCATCACGTTTCTGATGGTGTTCTTAATACAAAATACCCAGAACCGCGACACCCAGGCGATACACGTGAAACTCGATGAATTAATTCGTGCGACTAAAGGTGCGCATAACATCCTGATGGATCTCGAAGATCTCGAAGAAGAAAATCTGCAAGAATTCAAATTGAAATATGAAGCCCTCGCGAGTGCGGCTCGGGCTGGACTGGTCAAGGGACTTGTCGATACTGATACACCGGAATGTTGATCAGGTCACCGCGCGCCAATAAGGTGCCGCTTGGCTTAATCTATAGGACTCCCGATACCTAAGTTACTGCCGAAAAAAAAGGGCTCCGAAGAGCCCTTTTTTAATTGCGTGAAAGCAACCTTAAAGCACAGCTTTAACAATCGCCTTGAACTCATCGTCTGTAATAATGGTTTTCTTCTGAATGCCAAGCTCCTTCACTTTGAGCAGGATTTCAGCCACTTTTTCATCAGCCGTACCATTGATGCCCATCTGTTCGAGACTGAAGGTCACGGAACGTTTGCCACTTTTCTTGCCAAGCACGATGTCGCCTGTGCGGCCAGTCAGTGCAGGATGAGTACCAAACATCGCCAGTGGTTCCTTGATGACGAGATCAACACCAATGCCCGATTCACGCGTGAAATTGCGCGAGCCACCAACCGGTTTGTTAACCGCAATCGGGATGTTGCTCATTCTCGATACGAGCGCAAACAGCTCGGGGAACTTCTTCATGTTGTAGTTCATCGGAATGCCGTAAAGCACTTCGAGCGCGAGCACGAGTTCTTCCATCGCCGCATTACCGGTACGTTCGCCAAGGCCATTCACGCAGCTATGTACGACTGTCGCACCCGCTTCTACCGCAGCGAGCTCGGTAGCGACACCCATACCAAAATCGTTATGCGTATGAATTTCCACCGGCAGGCCGGTCAGTTTACGTACCAGGCGCACCATATATTTGATCGCTTCGGGCAACGCACAACCCATCGTATCAACCACACCAACGGAGTCGGGTGGCGACTCGTTCATGATTGCATCGAGCAGGTTTACGAGATCTTCTTCACGCGCACGTGTCGTGTCGTACGGAAAATACACGACATGTAAACCACGTTGTTTCGCGTAGTTGATAACTTCTTTGCTTTTCTTGAATACGTCTTCCCAGGTCCAGCCAAACTGATATTTGAGTTTGGGATAACCAATGGGTACTTCGATGATCACACCATAAGCACCACATTCAATCGCAGAATCTATGTCAGTCTGCATCGCGCGTGCGAAGGTATAAATTTTTGATTTAAGGCCAAGGCCACAGATGGTTTTGATTGCCTTGTAGTCATCAGGTGAAACAGCAGGCATGCCGGCTTCGATACGATCGATACCCACATCCGACATCATTTCCGCCATTTCGATCTTGTCTTCAGGGCTGAACACTACGCCAGGAGTCTGTTCACCATCACGCAAAGTCGCATCGTGAATTTCCACTTTTGCGGGCAGGTCAAATTTCGCTCGTACCTCTTCCTTGACGTTAAAGGGGCTCACCCACCATTCGCCTTCCTTGTGATATTGCACAGTCATGCTTGTTACCTTCTTTTGAGGGGATATACGAAGGAAGCCAGAATAAAGGGGGCATCCTGCTTAGTCAACGGAATGAGGCTGGCCCAGCTGGGTACCGGCTTCACAAGACTGCAATGCGACGAAAAACGCCCCCGGGGATGGCAGATTCCAGAGCGAAAATCCCCGAAACATCTGTTGCAACAGCAACGCGCCCGGGAGGTAAACACGCAGCACACGGGTTGGTCGCGCGAGTCACAAAGACCACAACACAGGGCCAGCAAAATCGATTCCGCACCCTGCTTTGTTATGCCCGTTGTTGTCCATGTCGCGGGATGATTTCAGACCGCAGTAATAGCGCGCCCCAACCACTCAACAGCCATCACGGGTTCGGGCACCTTGATGGCGCAAGGACAACTTGCTGGCTGCGGCAATACATCGCGGCGGCGCGGCTACGACATAAATATTTGCAAAGCTGGAATTTGATTCGTTTATGCGGGTCTATCTCTTCAACGAAAGCCTGGAGGGCAACGAACAATGGCCAACAAATCCTGGCGAAACGCGCAAGAAATGGTCTCGGCAAATATCACTCCTGGAATTTTGCAAAGAGGGGTGAACAAGAATTCTACAATGGACATTAATGATCGCTATGCCTATTCTTCAGCCCGTTTGCTGCAAGCAAAACTCACCACTCCAGCCAATAATAATTAACTTCAACCAAGGAGGTACTCATGTTCAATAAACACATGTTAACGGTATTCACGACGACGCTGTTATTCACAGCTTGTTCGAATGACGCCGAAAATGCAGCGCCAACTAACGCGCCTGCAGCCGAACCAGCAGCAGCTGCCGCTGGCCCTGATGAATCAGCAGTCGATGCTGCAATTGCAGCACTTGGTATAGCCGACCTCAACTCGATCACCTATTCAGGCACCGCCTGGCGCATCAGAAACAGTTTCATGCAGACACCGAGCGCCAGTGCGCCGTGGCCATCACGCGACACGATCACCAATTACACTCGCACTCTGAACCTGACCGACATTAATCAGCCTGTGTCGTACGCAAAAGGTGAAACGTTTGCGCAGAATCTGTTCCTCGCTCCACCTGTGGCTGGTACCTATAACCAATATGTAGCGGCGGATCAGAAAGCGTGGGGACCACAACTTGAAGTCTGGCTAACGCCCTGGGGTTTCCTGAAAGCTGCAGACGCTTATGACGCGACAGAAGTCGACCAGACACTCGATAACAATGCTGTCACCGCAGTAACCTGGAAGTCGCCTGCATCACAAACATCGCCATCAGGCTTGCAGTACACAGTTACTGGTTATATCAATTCACAGAATCAGGTTGAGCGTGTTGAAACCTGGGTTGAAGATCCGTTCCTCGGCGACATGCACGTGGTTGCGCTGTATTCCGACTACACAGATTTTAACGGCCTGCTGGTGCCCGCAACAATGGAACAACAACGCGGCGGTGGCGGCATATTCGGCGTCACAGTAACGGCAGCCAGCGCCAATCCGACGAATCTGGCCGAATTGACAACTCCACCTCCCCCGCCCACACCGGGTGCTCCACCTGCTGCGCCGGCCGCACCACCCGCTGAACTCGCGCAACAACTAGGCGAAGGTGTTTATTACATCAGTGGAGGTTATGGCTCACTTGCCGTCGAGTTTGCGGATCACATCGCCGTGTTCGAGGCAGGTCAATCAGAGGCGCGCGGCCAGCAGATACTGGACGAAGTAAAACGCCTCTTTCCGACCAAACCGATTCGGTATCTGATCAATTCGCACCCACACTCCGACCACACAGGTGGCATGGTGCCGTTTGTGCGTGAAGGCGCAACCATCGTCACGCATGCAAACAACGTGGAGTTCCTGAACATGGCCCTGAGCACACCACGGACCCTGCTTGGTGAAGAAACGCTGACACCAAAGTTTCAGGCCGCTGAGGGTGTGACCGTTCTGGAAGATGCAACCAACCGTATTGAACTGCATCACATCGCGAATGATCACAGTGACGGCATGCTGGTTGGTTTACTGCCCGCGCAGAAAATTTTGATCCAGGCAGATTTCACGCTGCCACAACCTGGCGCAATGGCAAATCCGTTTGTGATTAACCTGGCTAATTACGTCGATGCACAGGGTCTCGATTTCGAGCAGTACTGGGCAGTGCATACCGCAGCGGCGCCGCAAACGAAAGCGGAATTGATGGCAACGATTGGCAAATAGTCCGGGGCAAATCTCTGATTAACTGCGAAAACAGGGACAGGCTTCCGGCGAATCGTTAACCTGGATTCCCGCCTTCGCGGGAATGACGAGCTAATCGGAGTTTTCTCAAAACAGGGATAGGTTTCTGCTTGTCCCTGTTGTTATTTTCGAAGGCTTCTTGTTTAGAATATCTGCAAGACGTGTCAGTTCAGACAGCCGATGCTGCACCAGATCAAGGAATTCCACCCCGTTAGCGGAGTGAAGTTTTCAGAACCTCAGGAATGATGAATTAATCATAGCTTCCCTAAAATAAAGATAGGTTTTTGCTTATCCCTGTTGGTATTTTCGAAGGCGTCTTGCTCAGAATATCCGCAAGACGCGTCGGCTCAGGCAGCCGATGGTGAGCCAGATATTGTTCCACCAGCCTCACAGCAGTTTCATGCGACACGCGATGTCCGGGTGAGATAAAAAGCGGCTTTACCCTTTCCTTGCTGCGCAACACAGTGCCGATCTTTTCGTTATTGTGAATCAGCTCCGAGCGCGCACCTTTGTGTAAGTCGGGTTCTTCATAAACGCCGCACAAACGCTTTTTGGCGATGCCGATTGCTGGCAGTCCTGTGAGCACACCGAGATGCGCAGCGATGCCAAGCCTGCGTGGATGCGCAATGCCCTGCCCGTCGACAAATAACATATCGGGCAACACAGCAAGGCAAGCCAGCGCCTTCATAACCACAGGCACTTCGCGAAACGAAAGCAAACCCGGCACATACGGAAATGGTGTTGTATCAAATGCGATAACCGATGCTGTCAGTTCACCCTGCTGCAACACCACAAGCGCAGCACGGCTCAAGTTGCGACTTGGGTCGTAACCCACATCGACACCTACGATTGTTTGCAGCTCTGCGAAGTCATCTTGGAGAATTACGCGATGGCGCATCTCTTGTTGAATTGAAATCGCGTCATCGACTGATGCGGGAGTAGCGAGATTCATCGTGGCTGTCCTTGCGTTAGTAATGGCCTATCCGTGGCCTGATATATTCTAACTGTCGCACTGTTGGTTCTAACGTATTCACGTGAATCTGTGGCCGCTCTTCCTGCTGATGATCAGCAATCCAGAGTTGCAACAATTATTCCGGCTTCGGGCGCCCGGTCATCGATGCTGGAATTACCCATGCATCAAATTGTTCGGCGGTAACTAATCCCAGTTTGACGGCTTCGTGTTTCAACGTCGTGCCGTTTTTATGGGCGGCTTTCGCGATACGTGCAGCTTGTTCGTAACCAATGTGGGTGTTGAGCGCAGTGACGAGCATCAGTGAGTTATCGAGATGTTTTTTGATCGCGGCCAAATCAGGTTCGATACCCTGCACACAATGTTCTGCAAACGAGTTACACGCGTCACCAAGCAGTGTTGCCGACTGCAATACATTGGCAGCCATCAGCGGCTTGAACACATTCAACTGGTAATGTCCCTGCATGCCACCAGCCGTGACCGCTACGTCGTTGCCGATAACTTGTGCGCATACCATCGTCATCGCTTCACACTGCGTTGGATTCACTTTGCCAGGCATAATCGAAGAACCCGGTTCGTTTTCAGGCAGCAGAATTTCGCCGATGCCACTGCGCGGGCCCGAGGCAAGCATCCGAATGTCATTGGCAATCTTGTTAAGTGTTACTGCCAGTTGTTTTAACGCGCCATGACTTTCGACAAGTGCATCGTGTGCAGCAAGCACCGCGAATTTATTGGGCGCAGTCTTGAATGGGTGCCCTGTCAGCGCCGCGATTTTTGCTGCGACAAGAGGCGCATAACCGGGCGGCGTATTGATGCCGGTACCAACGGCAGTGCCACCGAGCGCAAGTTCGCTCAGATGTTCAAGCGTGTTACGCAGCGCACCTGCGCAGTAGTCGAGTTGCGCAACAAAGCCGGAAAATTCCTGGCCGAGTGTAAGAGGTGTTGCATCCATTAGATGGGTGCGACCAATTTTGACGATATCCATGAAACTCGCTGATTTTTGCTCAAGCAGAGTTCTGAGCTGCGCAACGGCAGGCAGCGTGTGTTCAACAAGTATTTTGTAAATTGCGATATGCATCGCTGTGGGGAATGTGTCGTTGCTGGATTGCGATTTGTTCACGTCGTCGTTGGGATGCAAAAATGTTGCACCTACGCCAAGTTTGCCACCACCCAATACGTGCGCGCGATTGGCGATCACCTCGTTGACGTTCATGTTGCTCTGCGTGCCGGAACCCGTCTGCCAGATCACGAGTGGAAACTGGTCATCAAGATTGCCTGCGAGGATTTCATTGCAGACTGCCGCGATGGCTGCGAGTTTGTTGGCATCGAGGACGTTCAGTTCATTGTTGGTAATAGCCGCAGCTTTTTTGAGATACGCGAAGCCATAAATAATATCGAGCGGCATACTCGCTGGAGGACCAATCCTGAAGTTGGTTCGCGAACGTTCCGTTTGCGCGCCCCAGTATTTGTCGGCCGGAACCTGCACGTCTCCCATCGTGTCTTTTTCGATACGAAACGTGATCACCTCAGGGGACGAGTCTGGCATACACATCTCCGCTTCCGTCTTTAAAGTTTGCCAATACCACTTTCATTTCCGCCGCGGACAACCAGAACGGCAACTGCAGTTCGTGGCGCTCACCGGGTGAATAGTTGAATTCGTAACGACCGAGCTGCTCAAGGCGTTCGATGCAACCGTTTGCCACCGCCATCGCGGCGGAAATATATTCGAAAGACAGTGCATTAATGGGCTTCGACAGGCCGCGTAATACTTCGAGTTCAAAACCTTCCACGTCGATTTTGCAGAACGCAGGTACGCCGTAGGTGGCGATCAACGCATCAAGTGTCGTGACAGGCACAGTGACCGATTTGTCCCACGCCACCTGTCTAAAAGACGAATCACGCTGCACGGCACTTATCCATTCGGGTGACATCGACGTCACGGTAGGCGTCCGACTGCTGATGTAAAGTGTTGCTGAACCCGGTGCTGCACCAATCGCCTCTTCAAGCAGCGTGACGCGCGAATGGCTGCCGTAAAGGCGGCGCAACCACAGCATCAGACGCGGTTGTGGTTCTACTGCCACCATACGTGCGCCCAAACCACTCCAGACGCGCAGCCGATTGCCAACGTGTGCGCCAATATCAAAACATAACGCTCCGGGAGGGATGAACTGCGCATAAAACTTGCTCATGCGTGCATAACGTCCAGGCACGCCGTAGTACATTGCGAGTGAACGCAAAATACCGAGTTGCTCTCTCCAGGTTTCCCATGCTGCGCCAGACATACAGTTTCCTTGCGGGCTTCGCTAACAAAATAACTTGCTCGATTATGCATCATACCTTGCTTCAGTTGGCCGATTCACCACATGACTGGTGGGTACTGAAAAAGAATGACACGGGTGGCGTAAGTAGAATCGATAATAAGTGAAGAGGCGAAAAAATGAGCACCGTCGCGAGTTTGCGGAAGAACAAATTTGTATCGGGAGAGTCTCAGCCGCCCTGCGAAGACACATACATCTCCGCCACATTTTCGAGTACGGCGACGCTATGCATCGGCATGAATACCTCACCGACGTCAAACAGTTCCACCGCGCTACTGGATGCCATCACAAGTTCGAGCACGTCCTGCTCACTGCAGAGGACTTGCTGGGACTGCGCCGAAAAATTGCAGACTACGCGATACCTGCCGCGCCGAAAACTCAGCGTGCCCGTAGCTTCATCACACTCCACTCCTTCGCTGTCGAGTGGCCCAGGCGCAAAGTCAGGCTCATCTTTGCGCAGACGGATCAGATCTTTATACCACTCCAGAATTTCATGATGCTGTTTCGCGCTGCGCTCTTCCCAGTTGAGTTGGCTCTGTCTGAACGTACCTTCATCCAGCGGGTCAGGGATACTCGCGGGATCGTGGTTAGATGTGGCAAATTCCGCGCGACGACCTTGACGCATCTCATCAATCACAACCGGATCGAGAAGATCCGCAAAATAGTTGAACGGTGATGACGCTGACCATTCCTCGCCCTGGAACAACATCGGCACAAATGGCGACAACAGCGTGACAGCGGCTGCAAGTTTCACGCGCCCACTGTCGACCAGATGACCAATACGCTCACCCGTGGCGCGATTGCCGGTCTGGTCGTGGTTCTGCGCAAATGCGATGAAGCGATGACTCTCGATGCCGGCTGCCGAACGGCCATGCAGGCGTTGCCGATGCTCCGAGTACCGATCAGCGATACAGAAATTTTCACCAAGCACCTTCGCAAGGTCGTTCACGTTGCCAAAATCGCGGTAATACCCGAAGTTTTCGCCTGTCAGCAGTGTGTGCAGCGCATGATGAAAATCTTCGTTACCTTGCGCATCAAAACCCCAACCGCCTTCTGTTGCAGGTTTTACTACTTTCGGATCATTGAGGTCACTTTCCGCGATTAACGTGAAATTACGACCCAGTGAGAAGCCCAGTGTTTTTATTTCATCCACCAGTTGCGCCATGAAATGTACGTGCGACTGATCAACAAACGTATGCACCGCATCGAGGCGCAGTCCATCGATGTGATAGTCGCGCAGCCACATCAACGCGTTGTCGATGAAAAACCGTCTCACGTGTTCACTCTGGGCGCCATCGAGATTAACTGCCTTGCCCCACGGCGTGTCGAACAGCGCGTGAAAATACGGGCCAAATTTTTCGACGTAGTTGCCTTCCTTGCCGAGATGGTTGTAAACCACGTCCAGCACAACACCGACGCCACGCGCGTGGCACGCATCGATCAGCTGCTTCAAACCATCCGGCCCACCGTAGCTATGGTGAGGAGCATACAGATCTACGCCGTCATAACCCCAGCCACGTGTCCCGATGAATTCGGCGACGGGCATGATTTCAATATGGGTAATGCCGAGTTCGACGAGCTCGTCGAGCCGGCTGATCGCCGCAGCGAAGGTACCTTCGGGAGTAAAAGTGCCTATGTGGAGCTCGTAAAGAATTGCTTCCGCAAACGGCTTTGCATGCCAGTTGCTGTCGCTCCACGCAAAAATACCGTGATCTATCCAACGAGAAGGCCCATGCACACCGGCAGGTTGCCAGGCAGAACGCGGATCGGGAAAAGGACCTTGGTCGTCCAACCACACGGCGTAATCCGTCCCGTGTGTCAGGTCATCGCTGTTGAGCATCCAGTGTCCATCGGCATCGGGGTGCATTGGCTCGCGTTTGCCATGTATTTCAATAGCGACGCTTGTGGCTGACGGCGCCCATATTTTCAGCTCAGTCATCTTCAACCTTCCGTTGCTGAACGTTTGTGAAAATCTCTTAACTGTTTGACCACACCATCATCACGTTTGTTCAGTTAGTTTTACTAATAGCGCAACCGGAAAAACCGCCAACAACCGCGTTAACTGCACTTCCCCGGTAAAAATACTGCCGGGTTCAAAACGATTACTCCAACTGCCTTGCGGCAAATGAATGACTGTGGTGCCCCAAGTTTTACCAGTTCCGGAAGGCTCACCCGGTAAGCGACAGTACAAACGTGGTACGACGGTAATCGCGCTACCTGCGCGCATAAAAGCCACTAAATGCGCCGCATACGCACCGGCTGCTTCGATTGGTTCATATGCTGCTTCAGCACCGAACCAGTCTGGATGTTCCTGTCGAACGCGCAGCGCCTCGGTAATAAGCCATAACTTTGGGAGACCTTCGTCAATGCGCTCAATTATTGCACCAGGTGTTAATCCTTCAAGCTCTGCAAGCAATTTGACGCGATGAGCAAAATCAACTGGTCGCCTGTTATCGGGATCGACAAGACTCAGATCCCACAGCTCGCAACCCTGATAAAGATCAGGTACACCGGGCGCTGTGAGTTTGATGAGTGTCTGTGCCAGGCTGTTAAGACGACCAGGACATAGGATCTTGCGCACAAAAACTTCGACGGCGTGAACGAAGACCCGGTCTGCCATCGTTCGGCTTATAAAATTGCGTAGCTCCGTCTCATAAGCTTCATTAACGGTTGCCCAATTGGTGTGAACCTTACTTTCACGCACCGCTTTTTCCATGAATGCAGAAATGCGATTCACATCAACAGGCCAAGCTCCTACCAACGTTTGGTAATAGAGATATTCGGTATTCGCATCCACCAACTCTCCCCGGTGACGCGCGTTGAGATTGCACCAGTGTTTGCTCGTATCAGCCCACATTTTCGGCACTTCGCTCAACACGAGCAGCCGTGCGCGTACGTCCTCGCTGCGCTTGGTGTCATGTGTGGAGGTTGCCAGTAGCGAATAGGGCTTGCTCGCTTGCGCGTCAGCGCACCACCTATGAAATTCCTGCACGGAACATCCCCAGCGTGCAGGGTCTCCGCCAACTTCATTAAGCGCGATAAGCCGGAAATAGCGGTAAAAAGCGGTGTCTTCGATGCCCTTCGCCATTGCGGGTCCAGTCAATTGCTGGAAACGTAGTGCAAATTCTTCTTCGAGAGTGCCGCCCACTTCCATCAATAGCAGTTGCTGAATAAACTGCAGAAGCTCTTCATCGAGTTGCGGATTTGTATTACGAGCCGCCGCTACTGCCTGTTCAATCTGTTTGCGATCTTCAGGATTTGCATCAGCCCCGAAACGCACGTACGTTCGGTACACACTGAACTGCACAGCAATGCCAACCAACGCTTGCGACAGTACAGCGCGAGTATGATCGCGATGACGCCAGTGCCGTTCGCATATCGCGCGCAACAGTGACGTCAATCGTGTTACCTCGCTACCGAGCACATCACGCAGAACACATTGTTTCGATTCCTGCGCCACTTCCGCATACGTCTTTTTGCTTTTAGAAAATGTTTCATAACACGTGGTCAACGCAGCTTCGCCGTCTGGATCAACAAACAAACCCTGCACCTGGTTTACAAAGTCGTAACCCGTCGTGCCATCAACAGGCCAATCAGTTGGAAGCTTTTCATCGGGCGCAAGGATCTTCTCAACAACCAGCCATGCTTCCGGAGCTGACTGTCGCAAACGCTGCATGTAGTGTGTCGGATCGCGCAGTCCATCAGGGTGATCGACGCGCAGCGCATGCGCAGCGCCGCTCTTCAACCACTGCAAAGGAAGCTCATGGACGGCCTTGAAAACTTCTGGCAACTCAACACGTAACCCAACCAGGGTATTGATATTAAAAAACCGGCGGTAACCAAGGTCGAGATCTGCAGCGCGCCAGTGGGCAAGGCGATAATTTTGCAGTTCGATGAGTGCGCCCAATTCCTCAGGCGCGTTATTGAGTCGATCCACTTCCGTGGCAATGGCATTGGCAAGTTCGGGATTTTCACTGTTGATACGCACCAGCAGCTCATTAAGCACCGCGAAGTCCTGATGCCTGCGCATGATCAACGAATGTAAAGAAGCGCTCGGACGTGGCAGCTGTTGCAGGTTCTGAGCAACAAACGCAAGTTCTGCATGTTGCAGACGTTCGCCGACGAGTGCGAGCAAACCAGCAGTGCTCGATGGTTCGAGCGGATAAACGCCTTCCGCATATTTCAGCGTGAATTCGCCTTGCGTGTAATTGAGTGTGAAGCCACCAGCATCGAGCACACGACCGAACTGATCACCAAGCACTGGCAACAATACGCGGTTTGGCCAGTGTGATTCCGTTGCGTCCCAATCCACATCGAACCACGCCGCATAGTGACTCGACTGACCATGCTTGAGCACATCGCGCCACCACGGATTGTCACTGCCTGCAATCGACATGTGATTAGGTACGATATCGATCATGTGGCGCAGACGGTTGCTGGTCAGCGCTTCATCGAGCATCGCATGACCTGCCGAGCCACCGAGCTCGCTTGAAACCAGACCCGGGTCCACAACATCATAGCCACTACAGCTTCCTGCTGTGGCCTGCTGACACGGGGAGGTATACAGATGGCTGATGCCAAGCCGCGCAAGATAAGGAACCACAGCCGCAGCATCATGCAAGGTGAAATCCTTGCAGAGCTGGATGCGGTAAGTTGCAATCGGTGTGGGGTTCATGATGTTTCCCCTACCCTGCTAGTTATCGTTGCGCAGAAGCCAGCATGATCTTGCGTTAACCTCGAGCGCATTACCAGCGACAAAATTTTCGCCCGCTTCGCTCCAGCCTTCGCAAGTGTCGAATTCCTTCACCCATTTTTTGTCGTAGATATCAGGTAAGGTCACCATCACTTTCTCATGATGAGCGTTGATCACCAGGAAAAAGCTGCTGTCGCGCACGGGATCAGAGAAAGGATCGATATGAAAGTCGGTGTCACCGTTCAGAAAGATTGCGAGCACGGTTTCGTTGCTTTCGCCCCAATGTTCCTCTGTCATGAGTTCACCATCCGGCGAGAACCACAGGATCTCCTCCATTTTGGAACCATGCAGCGGAATACCCTCGAACCAGCGTGGTCGCCTGAAGACGGGATGCGCCCTGCGCAACGCAATTAACTTGCGCGTGAATTCGAGCAGTTCGACGTCCATGTTGTTCCAGTCGAACCACGACATTTCATTGTCCTGGCAATACGCATTATTGTTGCCATGTTGCGTGCGGCCGAACTCATCACCACCCAGCAACATCGGCACACCCTGCGACAACATTAATAACGTCAGGAAATTACGTTGTTGCCTGCCGCGTAACAACAACACTTCGATGTCATCGGTTTCGCCTTCTGCGCCGTGATTCCATGAATGGTTGTTGTTGTCGCCGTCATTGTTGTTGTCACCGTTTGCCTCATTGTGTTTTTCGTTGTACGACACGAGATCGCGTAACGTAAACCCGTCGTGTGCCGTGATGAAGTTGATACTCGCGGACGGCCGCCGCGTCGTGTATTCATAAAGATCTGAACTGCCCGTAAAACGTGATGCCATCTCGCCGAGCGTCTGGGACTGGCCACGACAGAAGTCGCGAATGCAGTCGCGATAGCGGCCATTCCACTCGCTCCACACGGGCGGAAAGTTGCCCACTTGGTAACCACCTTCGCCGATGTCCCAGGGTTCGGCAATCAGCATGACCTGGCTGATTACGGGATCCTGATGAATCAGATCAAAGAACGCGGAGAGTTTGTCGATGTCGTGCAAGCCACGCGCGAGCGCAGCTGCGAGATCAAAACGGAAACCATCGACATGCATGTCGAGCACCCAGTAGCGCAGCGAATCCATCAGCATCTGCAAGGTATGAGCATTGCGCATATCGAGACTGTTGCCAGTGCCGGTAAAATCCTTGTAGTAACGCCTGTCTTCGGCGATGCGATAGTAGTAATTATTGTCGATGCCTTTGAATGACAGCATCGGTCCCATCTCATTACCTTCAGCAGTATGGTTGTAAACGACATCGAGGATTACCGCGATCCCGGCCTTATGAAGTGTTTTGACCATCGACTTGAATTCGGTAACCACATCCGCTGGCGCAGTTGTCGAGGCATATTCGTCATGCGGTGCGAAGAAACCGATCGAGTTATAGCCCCAGTAATTGCGTAATCCCTTATCGATAAGATGATTGTCGTGAATAAAGTGATGCACCGGCATCAATTCAACCGCGGTTACGCCGAGCTTCGTGAGGTAATCAATACTTGCAGGATGCGCGAGACCTGCATACGTGCCACGCAGCTCCTCTGGCACATCGTTGTTCAATTTACTAAACCCTTTTACATGCACTTCGTAGATGATGGTTTGGTGCAAAGCCATCGGAATACGTTTGTCACCTTCCCAATCGAAAGCGGGATCATGCACGACACATTTCGGCATGAATGGGCCGCTGTCGAGTTCACTCATCACCTCAGGACCCTGGTCGAACACGTATGGGAATACGGCTTCGTCCCATGCGACGTGACCGTCTATCGCTTTAGCATACGGATCCAGTAACAGTTTGTTGGGGTTACAGCGATGACCCTCGGCAGGGTTCCACGGTCCATACACGCGATAGCCATACAGCTGGCCCGGTTTGATATCCGGCAGAAAAACGTGCCAGCAATATCCCGTCACTTCCGGAATCGCTACGCGTGTTTCCTTGCCCTCATCGTCGAACAGGCATAATTCGACTTTCTCGGCGATTCTCGAAAACAGCGAAAAATTTGTGCCGTTGCCACGGTAATAATCGCCAAGCGGATAAGGCACTCCTGGCAATATCTTCATGGCTGATTGTCCTGCGGGAAATGCGTTGATAGCGACGTGATGACGGGCAATAACATGTTGGCCGAATTTCTGTTGTCGGCCCCATCCCTGAATTGTTCGAACATGACTTCCATTTACCTTATGACATTACGAGGCGAGGGTTCAGACCTCAACAGTCAGTAAAGCAAGACTGATGCCATCGGCAGGACGCGCCAAACCCCGCGGTTTGAACGCACACCAACCAACAAACGCACCAATACAGGTAAATTTATTCCGATGCGGATGAAATATTTACCGTTTAAGCGTTGCGTAAACCGCAAGACCGCAAAGTCTTTCGCCACGCGAGTTATGCACAAAGATCGTTCGAAACTGCGCAACCAACTGAACTTTTATGAATGATCCAGTTAGCGGCGCTGTTTCATCGCTGCACTGAGTGAAGCCAGCTATGCCTGCAGGTTTGCGGAGACAGACGTTTCTACCTGACTTGCAATCGGTTCAGGTGCAGGAATTTCGGGGGCTTTTTTTGAGCAGCCGACGATTAAGGTGGCTGCCAACGTGGCTAGGATGAGGTAAGAAAAATAGTTGCGTTTAAACATGATGGCCTCCATGGCGAACGTGCTTACAACTTGCTGGCGCCTTGCCCGGGATGGACTGATAGCGTCGACGCCTCGAACCCGTGCACGCTGATCAACTTGTCGATGCCTGCTTGCATTAGTCGGAGTTGGTGGGTTTAGTTGCAGGATTCGCCTAGATATTCACCCGTCCACGACGTGGACATCTGCAACACCTGGCCACCCAGATTCATGGACATGTTCAGCTGTCCGGTGCCTGCGCTGTCATTAACGATAAAAGACATCTTGCCCTGTACCGATCCTACACCTGGCATCGTGCATTGCAAATCAGCATCGAGCTGGTTGGCACTGTCTTGTACATTCGTGATCGTACACTGCTGCGCTTCACCCTGTTTTACCATTTCCGCCACAGGGTCGAATGCTTCTTCAACACACTCTTCCATGTAGTTGTTTACAGGTTGAGTGCTCATTGGAGTCGTGGTTATCGAATTTACGGCCCACTTACCGGGTTTTACTTCAATTGCCCCTGCGTCTGCGCCAAACAAGCCTGCAGCAAGCAACAGTACAACACTACACAAGGATGTTTTTTTCTGTACAGGAGAAGACATGGAACGTTGCATAATTTTACCTCTGATAACTACTCTGGTGATGGCATTGTAGGTAAAGACGCCACAGACTTATATCGTTTTTGTTTGTATACACTTGCGTACTTTCAAGCGCGCTTCAGTGTAGATTCAGGTTCGTCTTTTGCCGGCCTGCTCCACGGCATGGTCGTAATGATGAGCTCAGATCCTTTGAGCCTAATTGCTTTGGCGACGATATATTCACAAAATAGCGACAAAATTGCGGTTTTTGCAGGTGCAAGCCATGAACCCAGTGCTAATTTTCAAACAACTGTTCGACCAGACATCCGGTACGTGGTCCTACCTGCTGGCTGACCACGACACACGTGAAGCAGTGCTGATTGACTCAGTGTACGAGCAATACGAGCGTGACCTTGCGTTGATCCGCGAACTCGATCTACAGCTGCTCGCCTGTATCGAAACGCATTGCCACGCGGATCATGTCACTGGTGCTTGGTTATTGAAACATACGCTGGGCTGCCAGATTTTTGCATCGCAAAATTCTGGAATCGAATTACTTGAGCGCAGCCTGAAACAAGACGACGCGATACGGTTTGGCGTG
Source organism: Pseudomonadota bacterium (assembly GCA_040386995.1). Lineage (GTDB taxonomy): Bacteria > Pseudomonadota > Gammaproteobacteria > Pseudomonadales > Pseudohongiellaceae > CAILUG01. The sequence continues at coordinate 25,808 of JAZKES010000139.1, forward strand.
CACATGCTGACTGTTATAGAAACACCTGGCCATACTGCCGGCTGCATCAGTTTGCTGCTCGCCGACCAGTCCATGATTTTTACGGGCGACAGCTTGCTGATTCGCGGCTGTGGGCGGACTGATTTTCAGGAAGGTTCAGCGCATAAGCTGTTCCG
>JAZKES010000139.1:26062-32024 GCA_040386995.1 Pseudomonadota bacterium
ACATACAGCGGCATACTGGAAATTTCCCCGCAATGGGTAGCAGGTCATATGGACGACGTATTGATCCTGGACGTGCGCACACGGGTGGAGACGGACGAGGAAAGTGCACGTATTGCGGGAGCGATGCTGATTCCGGTAAATGAGTTACGCGCGAGGCTTGCGGAGGTGCCGGATAACAAACCCGTCATGACAATCTGTCGATCCGGCAAACGTTCTGTGCTCGCTTATAACATTCTGCGTGAAGCCGGCAGAAAACAAGTGGCGAGTATCAAGGGTGGATTGTTACGCTGGTATGAAGAAGGCTTACCTGTAATACAGGAAGCAACAGGACCAAACTAACTAACGGATCCAGCCAGAATATTTTTGGTTGAAAATTCAGCGCCTTCACAAAACTTGTCAGAGCGTCAGCGCCAGCAATCAGAACTCACTGCCTCAGCGCTATCGTGAGAAATTTTCACCCCGAGACTCGTGATAGACATCTTCGCACAATTGAGATCTTTGGCTTGTTCGTTGATAGCCGTCGCTTCCATCGTCCAACCCGCTCCTCCTCCAGTGACCGCAAGGGCGATCGAATACAGGCCTTTTTCACTCACTATCGGGTTGCCCGAAACCGCGTTTTTGACAATGTCCGCAAAATCGCCGGTGTAACGATTATGCGTAAAGTAAAAACGTTCCTGCTGCGTTGCCAGACCAGCCATCGTGATCTGCGCGTCAGTCCTGTTGGTTTTTAACACTGAATCGCGATACGAAGGCAGCGCTATTGCAGCCGTTATACCCACAATTGCACACGCAACCATCAGTTCCATCAGGGTGAAGCCACGTTGTTTTTGCATATCGGTAAACCTCTACCCTGTGCGATCTCCGCTGCAGGTCAGCGCTTTCGCAATCCCATAATTGGTCCTGACCAAAGCGCCTGTGCTAAATATTAATTAAAACGGTACATCCAGTTGTTCCCAGGAAATTCTGCCATTTTCATCGGGCGGCAGCTGGTAGTTATCGACATCATTGTCACCCGTACTGTCTGTAGTAACGATGGATACACCACCGCCCTGTCCATCCACGCCAGGGTCAGTACCCGTACTAACAATGGCTACCGCTCCTGATGACGCGCCGATACCAAGGTCAACAGATTGCGAAGAAACACCGGGGTAAGCCGGATCAGCGCCGAATGGTGCGAATTTTTCTGCGGTGCCAGTCCGGAAATTCAACGCGTAAAGGAAACTATTACCTTCAACCGTACAGAGATCCACGGACGGTATATAAGTCGTAAAGATAACGCTGCTGCCAATACCCACCGCTGAGTTGAACACACGCTCTGAGGGATTCGTGCCGCCACTATATTTCAGCTTGTGTACCCAACCCGGCTTGTTATCCATGAATGCGTACAGTGAGCTGAAAGCAGGCAGCACTGTGGAGTCAATCGTTACACTCGATCCCAATGTCGTCCGCGAGATGTTGCCATTTTTCTCAACGATGATCTGAGTCGAATCTACCAGCAGGCCTTGCGACAACGTCGATGGCATGGTGCTGTAGGTTTTCGGCTCCTTGATGCCGAAGAAACTTTGCTGCGTAGTCGAGCGATTGTCGACGGACGTGAACAGTCTGCCAGTACCGAATAACAGCCAGTTTTCTTTCTTCGAGATTGATTGCTGGATACTAGGGGCTGCGACCACGGGCTGCCCCATGTTAATAACATCCCGCATGGTTGCACTGCCATCGGCAAGGCCAAGGTTGGATGAAGACTGGTTCAACGCGACGCGTTTCATGCGTCCAGCAGGAGCTGCTTCGGAACCTTCCACCGTACCAACAAATATTGCTTCGTCCGCAAGATCGTCGTTCCAGTCCACTGCCTTCAAGTCACCATAAAAGCCGAATGGATCTGAGGCCGGTGCCTGCACCGAACCATTGACCGTGACCACGGAGCGCGCGACAAGATCATACGCAAACAGCTTGGCATCCTGGCCAAGACTCACTGCGCTATGAAGATCATCCGGGCCTGAACCAAACACCAGCATCCAGGTATTGCGAGATGGTGTTACATAACTGCCGCTGCCGTTTGGCAGGCGGACTTTTGCGAGCGTCGGCATACTCGTCGTAAAGTTCAGATCAGGCGTATTCACTTCAGCCAACAACTTCGGCACTTGTTCGGGATCGGTAATATCGAGGATAACAATCGCGGAACGCATCGTGGTTTCCTTGATCGCGTCTCCATTCAGGTCGACTGCGAGATCACCACCACCCAGGCGCATTCCCACGACGAGGATTGTGCCCCACCCATTCGGGTGAGTTGCGTCCTTTGGAAAAATGTTGACGTCGAAAGCTTGCGGCGCGCCGTCCACATAATAAACGTGCGGATAGTTCACCTCTTTGAGCCATTGCAGATGTGGCAGCAAGTTCATTGGCACATAGGCCCACATCTCCGCACCGAGCTCGTGGCTCTGCCCTTGGTCATAGTTGCCGTTTGCGGGATTGTAATTGCGCGTCTTGAACTCTTTCGCCTCGGGAGCCCACACGCCCGCATTAAATGCATGCAACATGCCATCGTTGCCACCCGCATATACCATCTGGCGTCTGTGCTGATAGTGTTCCTTGAACGCAGCGTAAGTTTCGTCGCCACTGGAAATGTCATAACGCATATCGGGTGGACTCACGACGAGCGGAGAGGAATGCACGATGTCGCCAAGCACCCAGTATTTTGGGGTTGAACTGTTGTCGCCCGGTATATCAACGAGGCGTGAGCGCCAACCGGATTTGTCTTGACCCCGAATGTAGTTTACGAGATTCATCGCGTCCGCTGAATTACCGAGGCCAAGGTAACGGTAGTTATTGCCGTTGGCCGGATTAAAATTGGCCGCGCTGAAATCAATAATTTCCGATGAGTCGACAACTCCAGGCGTACCACTACTGGGGTTATCCAGATACGTGAATATATAACGTTTGGTGCCTGCATCCTCGGAATACTCGCGGGTTGCCTGATTCACTGTGCGCTGTTGAAGTATATCGGTCTGGCTGATATCGGCGAGCACGTCGCGCGCATTCCATATCGACCCAAATACTTCGAGGTCGCGCGGAGCTCCCGCTACCTGGTTCAACACACTTCCGCTCTGCACGTATCGCCTGTAACGCGTGCGGTTAGGTGTGACTGAGGTGTCATAGAAAAAGTCGACCACGAAGTCGGTGCTGGTATCTTCAAGTTTGCCGCGTACACCGTTGTCTTCGCGGAAACGGCCGGAATCGTCGAAGAACAGCGAATGCAGCACGCCGCCCCAGCTGATCTTTACATTGCTCGTGTCGGAATATTCCGGATGATAATAAGCCTGATACACCGATCCGAGGCCCGAGCTGCTGTTTGCCACAACCGCCGCAGCAGTTCCTGACGAAACGCGTGATGCGATGATCCGGAAAATTTCGCTGAGGCTGTCGTTCAACTGATTCGGATTCGCGATCGGGAAATAATTGTCGGGTATGCCATCCGCCACTTCGCTTCCATTGGTGCTACGTGTGTCCCATTCGCGGGAATCCGTTGTGCTGTTGTTGAAGCGCGGCGTGCCATCTTTGTCGAGGTCGTTGAAGCTGCCGTATTTTGCGGTGAAAAACAGCGGGTTTTTCAACACTTTTCCCGCAGTCACGTTCGCATCCGCCGTGTAGACGAGCGGTTCGTGATAAATGATGCGGTTACCCGAATTGCTAACCAGTCTCTTGATCTCGTAGTTGCTATCCTTCAGCAAAAAATACTGATCGCCATTGCCCTGCGTGCCGCGCGCAAGATTCTTGCTGCTCGCGGTAGTTGGCGCGGTAGTCACGGCAGCAGTTGGTGTGTTGGTTACGCGCGTAACGGTACCTGAGTTGCCCACGCCACTGATTGTGAAACCCATTCGCATCGCATAACCACTTTTAGCAAGCGGTGTAGACGTCCTGAACTGAATTGTATTGGCGGTCAAGCCGGTAGTTTTCCACGCAAAGTCCGCGTAGGCGTAGCCTGTACCATAATTTTCATTCGGCGCCACACCAGGACACGCAGTGGTGACCGTACCAATACACCACTCGATGCGTGATACCGCGTCCATGTCAAAATCATTGCCCCACAACGAATCTTCCCAGGCCACGTACATACGCCCCCCTGTTGCAGTCTGCGACTCTATTTTCGCGTCGACGAAACTGCAATTTGTCCATCCGGTTCCATCCAGTTTTGTGCCGGACGTACTATTGGACTGACAGATCGGTGCGAAGGTTACCGTCTTGCCATTTACTGCAAGTTGAAAACTCGGCAGGTTCTGCGCGAGCGCCACCGAATAAGTGCTGACGTTCTGCAATCCTGAAAGATCGTTACGCATGTCTTTAGTGAAAGCGTGGAACGCAAGGCCAGCGATATCAAAACCACCTTCGAGGCTGCCGATCTCCGGGCATATGCCACGCGCCGCTGCCAGATGAGGAATTGTTTTGGCGGTGCAGCTGCCATCGTTCGTGACTCCGTTGTCTCCGATCAGATAGCTGCCGTTGGTTATACTTTCGAGATCGCCGACCTTATTGACTAACGCGTCGAGTGTTGCGGTCGTGAGGCCAATGTCAGTTATCGAACCCAAGCCGTCTTTGTCAAATGAGTTGAGGCCCGTCGATAACACAATGATCGAACACGAGGCACAAGCATTAACCACATCAAGCGGATCATTCCACGCCAGCTGTGGCAGTGATGGAAGGAGAGTTGCGTCGGATGTGTTGAAATCGGCCGTCGGAACTCCGTGACCGGCGGCCGCGCTTGCAACCTGGTCGCCCGTGAAATAACGAAGCGCTTCGAGATAGATCTCTGACAAAGGGTTGCCCCAGTTCAGGCAGCGATAAGAAGGATTGATTGCGGCAGTCGACGCGAGGAATTCCGCCTTGGTAATACCTGGCGATGCACAATCAGAGTATTTATTGGAACTGTAGCTCCAGTTGATAATCCTGAGTCTGCTGATTGTGTTGATGATGCCCGCATCACCAGCAAGCTGGTTAATAAACTTGCCATTGGTGAGATCAATTTCATTTCGTGTGGCGATAGCGTTACCGGTCAGCGGAAGAATGTCTTTGCGCAGCACACCACCTTGCACCTTATTTGTGTAACTGCCGGTGATGAGGCCAAAGTTGATGGACTTGTTGTCGCCATACTGCTGCAGCAAACCAAAAGGTTTGTACGTGACTACGCCCGCTGCAGTTGTATAAGGCTTGCAACTGCTACTGGCCGCATCCATGCCGGGGACACAGACCTGAATCTGCGCATCGTAGCTGTAGGTCGCAGGACGATCGGTCGCGGTGGGCTGGTTGTCCAGGCCACTATCCTGCTCGCTTCGATAATGACACTGCACAACTTCGGATGATGCCCACAGAGCCCATTTGCCGTTTGCCACACGCAGAACTGGCGCATTAGCGGTGGCATCAAAGGTGGTACTACAGATACTGATCGCGGTTTCCGTGAACGGCGTGAAATTCTGCGTTGTACCTTCGAAAACTTTGACGAAGGAATGCACGTCTTCCGGAAGAAACGCGCGCTCGATTTCTGTCACACCAGGTGTTGCGCCAGAGGTTGCGGTGTCGACGATGCGTTTACCGCCGAACAACACGTCACGAATGATATCCATGCGTGTCATCGCAGCCCAGTTCAGGAAATTACCGCTCCAGTCGCCCGCAACACTTGCACAGCTATGGCCAGTACTGGCAAGCAAGGCCGTGATATCGGCTGCTGGTTCGAAACGTGTATCGGTAGTGTCGTAGTTGTAGCAAAAGTTGCTATTAAAATAACCGCTATAAGTAAATTGATCTTTATATTCGGCATCAACCAGTCCATCGCCATCGATATCGCTGAAATCCGAGTAGGCTTTTTTATACAGCTCATGATCATCGGACATCACGAGCATCACGTTTGGTGGCGCGCTCTCGGAAATCAGTGGCGGCTTGGCAGCGAAGTCAGCGGACGTTTGCGCGTGCA
>JAZKES010000140.1:0-4726 GCA_040386995.1 Pseudomonadota bacterium
GCGTGTGTACCGTTAGGGTTGATTGAGGTGCCTGATCCTGGCGCGGCATATGACAATGTTTCATCGGTGTTCTCTCGCGTGTTAATCGTCACTGCTGACATTTGCACTTTGATGGATCCCGTAAAAGGCACCATGCGCGCATCTGCTCCAAGTGCGTTCACATACCATTCGGTGGGCTGGCCTTCCCATCGCAGTGAATCCGGAAACTCGGTAAGAGACGGGTTCAAGCCTTCTTTGTCCGTGTACCAGACTTCTGGTTTTGTTTTTGGGTCTGGTCCATTGCTCAAGTGGAAGCCGGTAAGGCGCATCGAAAATGCATCGCCGCGAGCAAATGACTCCGGGTCGTCCCACTTTATCTCGCGACCAAGTTTTGCTTGCGCTGCGCGATGCGCGACACACGGGCCACTCTTGACCAGAAAATCACCGTTTTCAGTCGTCTCATTGCACGTGTTTATCGAATATTTCAATTGTTTGGTTTCTGCGTCCAAATAACGTGTGACGTTACTTGCATTCCAGTACCAGTTCCACTGGCCCGCTTTGGAGTTGGGATTAGTGATCTGTATTTTCGGTCTTGTGAATGAACTCGACTTGATCGTAGGCACGGGTGAATTGAGGATCATCACGACGCGCCATAGTTCATGGAATTGCAGGCTGATCGTGTGACTGGCCTTACCTTCGATGCACGATGACTCAACGATATTACGTGTGCCGAAAGAATTGCCTCTCGTCAGCGGATTAACCACTTTTGGTGAATTAAACGGCCAAGCCGGACCCATTTCAACCCGCTCGCCGGTACACTTATTCGTGAATCCTCCGGGCGCTTCAATTTGAGCAAGCACCGTGAAATTTGCATAAACCCCATCGTCACACGCGATCTGATACGTGGCGCCGTGCAAGTTGTTTGTAGCCGCGTCGATGGAATGAACGCCCATATGGAATTGAACGCGAGCTGCGCAAGGCTGCACCACGTCGGTTTTGCTATCAGTAAATTCACGAACACCTTCCAACGTTTTCTGCCCGACATTATCTTCACATCGCACTATTGCGTCCGTTGCTTGATCTGTACAGGTGTGAACCATTTGAATGCCGCTCAGCATCCCGTGCTGATTTGCCTTACTGAAATAGATTGAGCCGAACCTTTGCTCAAGTGCGGAGTTGGAAGGATCATGCCCATGATCGTGACCGAACGAGCATCCGCTTGGATCGCGAGCCGGATGCCACATGTGGTAGCGATATCCATCCTCGGGATTAACGCCACTGTAAGAGTTATGAAGTTCTGTGCTGCACTCGCCGGCGCGAGTTGGTGCCCAGGTTCCAAAGCCAAATGATGGTTGGCCCCAGGTGGAAGTTGCTTTATGTTCATCGTGGTTAGTTATCGGAATAACTTGTTGCGCGATCGCAGGGTGCAACGTCAAAAACGAAAGCAGTACCACAATTGTTAACTTCATAAAAAATCCCTTTTTAACAACAATATTTTCCTGTGCTTTATCGCGGAAGCTCGGCCGCAAAAAAATCGTAACATCTTTTTTCAATTGGTCTCAGTGATAGCGCCATGAACATCTATTCTTTCATGTGGTGTCACCGCAAGAACATGTACACATCTAACGCGAATACATCTAGGTATAAAACAACTACACCGCACGAAATCCACACTGTCCCAGGTTCGCCGATTCCGGCATCAAGTTAGAAATCGTCGATCTCCTCGAGAGGATCGTTTTACTCATACCACTATCCCTAGCGACTGAGGGACCGATTTTTCCTGTCTGTGCTTCCATCATTTAATACAATTTGGTCTGCGATTTGTTTTGTGAGCGCGGTTTTTCGGTAAGCTTCAATAGACTTCTGTATCAGCAGTATCTCGTGCCGCGCAGGACGCCGCGAGGCGCCCTCAGGAAGTTCGGGGCGGCGGCCTGGGTCCATCATTGCGTGAATGCGAAGACGTGCAGACGCTTGATAGATAAATCACTTCTACAACACTTTCTCAGGCTCCTACCTGATGCTCCAAATGCGCCACCAAATCCTTCGGCAGGTTCAACCGATGTGCCAACGCCTCCATATACATCCGCTCACCGGGATGATCACCATCAGCAATCAGCCGTGAAACCAGATACATCTCCGTCGCCTGTTCAACACCCTGTACGGCTGCAGTGATGGTGGCCATATCCGCAGGTTTATTCAGCGCATCAAACACAAACGCTTTGCTCTCTGCATCAAGTCCCAGTTTTTCCACGTGCTCAAAAATCGCGGTTTGTTCGCGTGCATCGATGTGGCCATCCGCTTTCGCTGCGCCGATCATTGCGCTGATAAGTGAGAGGCTGAAGTTGCCGTCGTTGGTGGTGCTGCCCGGCACAAAGCGTGGGTCCACTTGAGCAAGGTCGGCTGCATTCGCAACCGGTGCACTCGCAACCTGATTGCCTTGCTGATAATTTTGATATGCCTTGTGCGCGAGCGCGCCGATCGCGGCAGCGCCGCCGTACCCGACTAAACCGCCCGTCATCTTGCGCACTTTCTTGCTGCCTAATAACAGGCCGAGAATACCGCCCATTGCAGCGCCACCAGCAAAACTGCCATTGCCTGGAAACAGACCTTCCAGAGGTGATTGATTGCCCTGACGTGGCTGTCCTGTCTGATCTACCGGGTTTCGTGCCTGGCCGGGCATGTTGCCGGCGCCGAGAAATTGTTCGAGAAGTTTGCGTGTGTCGATCATGTGAATTCCTCTGACTATATTTTCGCGAGCCGCAACTGTGACAAAAAATACGCGAGACGACCAGACTTGCGGAGTGCGGTTATCTGTGGGATGTAATGTGAAAATAATGAGATGTGTGATGCAGCGAGGCGATCAGAAAAAGCCCTGATTCATTCGAAGAACTAAAAGGCAGCCGCTGTTAAAACAGTAAGAGAGTAGTCTGGTTGTCACATGAAGATGTAATAATAAATCCGAAATCGCATGGCGCCGCCTCGCCTGTTAATACATGATCAGAGCCGACTGGCTGCGTCGATCCATTGCGGCACATCACATGAGTAATTGTGTACATGACTCAAGCCACCAACATATACGAGACACCACGCGAGGACATCATTGCGTCCTCGAGAGTCGTCGATATTTTTATTGGCGGCTTATTCGATAGAAACTCACGCATCGTGTCCTCCTATCGCAAGGGCTTCCAGATCAGACACGCGGATCACACTACTTTCTATTTTGAGTACGACCAGCATAAACAAATCATTGCGGCTGTTATGGCGGCGAAAGTTGGAAATCCGGCTGGTGTATTTAATCTGATTGGCCACAGCTGGGGCGCCATAACCGCAATAGAAGTCGCCAATACACTTGCTGAAAATGCCATCGTGGTCGATCAGGTGATCACGATCGATCCAGTCGCGAGAAAACGTATCAGTGTATTGGCGAACGCAACTGCATGGATAAACGTCAACGCCGCTCCGGCACTATCAAATGGCTGGAACGGCGATTATTACGCGACGTTGGGTGGCAAGTGGGATGACTGGCCGCGTGACAAGGCAACTCTGCATTACTGGGCGCCTTGTCATCACAACGAGTTTGCGAGTCTTCTTGAACATGTTGCGCTACATGGCAAGTGTGCGCTCGACTGTCTCACCAAACCCGGCAGCGTCGAAAGTTAAGCGGCATCCGAAAAAGAATCGTCTGTAACGCCAAACCGCTTCGCGAGCAGCACGCTGAATTCAAATAACATCACGAGCGGCACGGCCATTTTCAACCATGCGATGATATCCGGTGGTGCCATCAGCATGCCGAGTAATACGCAGGCGGCCAGAATGTAGAAACGTTTTTGGACTATCGACGTAAAAAAAGCCAGCAGCACAAAGGCCGCGAAGAACAGGAACATGAATGACACAAGCGAATTCTGCAAAGTGCTGAATTCATAAAGTGAAATTACTGGTTGTGTTATTCCCCAGGCCATCAATATAACCGCGAGTATCGCCATGGCAGGAACAAGCTGTTGGTAGGTTCCTCGTGAATAGTCAGGCAGAGTTTCTGCGTCGACACCGATTTGTAATTCCTGTGGCTCGACACCCAGAGCACTTGCGAGCGACGCGCACGACCGCAGCGACCCCACGCCATCTTTTTCGATGCGTTGCATGGTGCGCAGGTTCATGCCCGCAGCTTCAGCAAGTTTTTCCTGTGACCAGGATTTTTCGAGCCTTAACTTTTTGATCGTGTCTTTATTGATGCGCATTTCCATTGGAATTTCTCCGCTGCAATTAATGAGAACTCGCAGTTTTGCCGAAAAAATTCGTGTCCTCTACGGTTTGTATACGGCAGTTTTATGACATTGCCGAAATTTAGTTGAATTTTCTTTGTGTCCGAATACTTTTGTTCGCCGCGTTTCTGTATCGCATAAATAGAATCGATACATGCAAAGTAAAAGTAGCACATATTGGCAGACGGACACGATTCTGCCGGGTGGGGTAAAGCAAAAGTAGGGGGGAGACGAAAAATTCAGGAATATAAAAAAGTTCAGCCCGGCACCACTTCCCTGCGAGTGCCGAGCTGAATGTTCTTACTAATGGATCCGTAATCGAGTCGGGTTAGACCCACTCGTGGAGCCATTCACAATCATAACCAATCATGCTATTTACGCCCGCAAGCGCCACGCAGCAGCTTGCGAGTAAAAATAATTCAGCCCGACACCCTTGTCCTTGCTCTTCCCTGTTCATCCCTGCGAGTGTCGAACTGAATGTTCTTGCT
>JAZKES010000140.1:4826-14781 GCA_040386995.1 Pseudomonadota bacterium
CCATCGTCTGTCTGGTGGTTGCCGTTGCTGTCTTGCCAGATCAGCAGGCTGCCGAAGTTGGCGTCGTTTGCATTCACGAGACCGTCACTGTTGCTGTCGAATGAAGACAGGCGTGCGAAGCCGTCACCTTTATTGAGACCTCCGAACAGTTCGGAAATATCATCGATACTGCCGTTGCTGTTGCTGTCCACAGCGAGGAAACCATCTTCTTCACTGATCCAGCCTGACGCTACCGCGGTACCGTTGCCGAACAGGTCAAACGTGCCGCCAGCGTCAGCGCGACTAACCGTCTGGATACCGTCGCCGTTCAGGTCGATAACGAGCGGCGTGATACCCGCATCACGTGTCATATCGTTCTGGCCAGACACCAGTGTGAACGCATCGGTCTTGGTGATGTTGGTTGTCGAGATCGCGTTGCCGGCTACGTCAGAGTCGATGGAATCGTTCGAGCCAGCATTCTTGACTGCCCATTTCCAGTTACTCATGTTGTTCCAGGTGTTGTACTGGTAATACTGAACGCCACCTTTCTCGAATTGCAGTACGTAAGTGCCTGGGTCCAGTTCATCAAACAGGTAGTTGCCTTTGCTGTTGGTCTTGGTGGTTTCGAGAACCACTCCGGCAGTGGTCATCAGTTTTACAGTGATGCCGCCGATACCGGGCTCATTGAGATCCTGTACGTTGTCGTGATCCATGTCGTCCCAGACTTTGTCACCGACAGACGCTTTACGATACAAGCCGGCATCCCAGCTCAGGTCGTTCTCGCCGGCGGTCAGCGTGGTCAATGCGGTTGTACCCGTGCTTGTGCTGATGTCGGAATCGAGACCATCGTTACTGCCCTGATTCTGCTTGGTGATGTAGAAGCCGCTCGGCTTGACGACCTGAATTTTGTAGTCACCAGGATTTAATTCATCGAACAGATATTTGCCTGTTGAATTGGTGGTTGTGGTGTCCACGACAGTGCCCGCGCTGTTGAGCAGTTTGACGGTAACGTTGGCGATACCTTTTTCGCCGGAGTCCTGGACTCCATTCATGTTTGAATCTTCCCAGACAAAATCGCCGATGCTTGCTTTGACCTTGACCAGACCTGCATCCCAGCTCAAATCATTTTCGCCCGATGAGAGAGTAGTGATCGCTGTCATGCCGGTACTTGTGTTTGCATCACTGTCGGTGCTGTTCGAGCCGAGATCCTGTTTTGCAAATGCGTAGCCAGCTGGTTTAACGAATTCGACTTTATAGTCGCCTGGATTCAGGTTGCTGAATTTGTAGAAACCCGCTTTGCCGTTGCTGTCGTTGGCTGTGGTAGTGGTAGCAACAAAAGTACCATCAGCTTTGTACAACTTGACTGTCACACCATTCATGCCGCTTGATGAGCCATCGTTCTGCTGGCCATCGTTGTTGCAATCTTCCCAGACGTAATCGCCGAGGCTCGCGAGTTTGATGAGGCCTGCGTCCCAGGTCAGATCATTTTCGCCGGATGTGAGTGTGGTGACAGTGGTCATGCCGGTTGTGGTGTTCGCGTCACTGTCGCTGCCATCTGCACCAACGTCCTGTTTGGCAAATGTATAACCGGTGGGTTTGACGAACTCGACTTTGTAATCGCCAGGATTGAGGTTGATAAATTTATAGTAGCCGGCTTTACCGGTGCCGTCGTTCGCTGTAGTGGTTGATGAAACAAACGTGCCGTCAGCTTTGTACAGTTTGACCGTTACACCGTTCACACCGCTTGTCGAACCATCATTCTGTTGGCCGTCGTTGTTGCAGTCTTCCCACACGTAGTCGCCGAGGCTTGCAAGTTTGACGAGACCAGCATCCCAGGTCAGATCATTTTCGCCGGATACAAGTGTAGTAACTGCTGTAACACCAGTCGTTGTATTCGCATCGCTGTCGCTGCCATCGGCACCGATATCCTGTTTGGCAAACGCGTAGCCGGTCGGTTTAACAAATTCAACTTTGTAGTCGCCGGGCAACAGGTCCGCAAACTTGTAGAAGCCCGCTTTGCCGGTACCGTCATTGGCGGTAGTGGTGGATGAAACGAAAGTGCCGTCGCCTTTGTACAGTTTGACCGTCACACCGTTAACACCACTGGTTGCGCCGTCGTTCTGCTGGCCGTCGTTGTTGATATCTTCCCAGACGTAATCACCGAGGCTCGCTAATTGGACAAGACCAGCATCAAGCGTGAGGTCATTTTCGCCCGCGGTTAAGGTGGTAACTGCTGTTAAGCCGGTTGTAGTGTTCGCATCGCTATCGCTGCCATCGGCACCGATGTCCTGCTTCGCAAATGCATAACCCGTTGGCTTAACAAATTCGACCTTGTAGTCGCCCGGGATCAGCTCAATGAAGTTGTAATAACCGGAATTGCCACCGGTATCATTTGCAGTGGTAGTAGTCGCTACAAAAGTACCATCACCTTTATACAAGTTTACGGTGACACCATTCAAGCCACTCGCCGCGCCATCGTTTTGTTGGCCATCATTGTTACCATCGACCCAGACGTAATCGCCAAGACTCGCAAGATGCAGCAGACCTGCATCGAGAGTCAGGTCGTTTTCACCGGAACTGAGCGTTGTTACAGCAGTCATGCCAGTGCTGGTGTTCGCATCGCTGTCGCTGCCATCAGCACCGATATCCTGCTTTGCAAAAACATAACCAACAGGTTTGACGAACTCGACTTTATAGTCGCCTGGTATCAGATCAACGAAGTTGTAATAACCAGCGTTGCCACCAGTGTCGTTGCCTGTTACAGCAGTCGCGACGAAAGAACCATCTCCTTTGTACAGATTAACGGTTACGCCATTCACGCCGCTGGCAGCACCATCGTTCTGCTGGCCATCATTGTTGGTGTCTAACCAGACGTAGTCACCGAGACTCGCCAACTGCAATAGACCTGCATCGAGAGTCAGGTCGTTTTCGCCGGATGTCAGAGTGGTGACTGCAGTCATGCCGGTTGTTGTGTTGGCATCACTGTCGCTGCCATCGGCACCGATATCCTGTTTTGCAAAGATGTAACCAGCGGGTTTGATGAATTCGACTTTGTAATCACCGGGGATCAGATCAACGAAGTTGTAATAACCCGCATTACCACCGGTGTCGTTGCCTGTTACAGCTGTCGCGACGAAAGTGCCATCGCCTTTGTACAGATTAACGGTTACGCCATTCACACCACTGGAAGCACCGTCGTTCTGCTGGCCATCGTTGTTGCCATCGACCCACACGTAATCGCCGAGGCTCGCAAGTTTCACGAGACCTGCGTCCCAGCTCAGATCATTTTCACCAGGTACCAGAGTGGTAACTGCGGCCATACCAGAAGCCGTATCAGCATCGCTATCGGTGTTATCTGCTCCTACATTCTGTTGGGCGAAAATGTAACCAGCGGGTTTGATAAATTCGACTTTGTAATCACCGGCCAACAGATTAACAAAATGGTAATAACCAGCATTGCCGTTAGTGTCATCGGCAGTAACTGCTGTTGCGACGAAGCTGCCGTCACCTTTGTAGAGATTGACGGTAACGCCATTCAGACCACTGGTAGCGCCATCGTTTTGCTGGCCATCATTGTTGCCGTCAACCCACACGTAATCGCCGAGGCTTGCCAATTGCACAAGTCCAGCGTCCCAACTCAAGTCGTTTTCGCCTGACACAAGTGTCGTGACAACGGTCATGCCTGTGTTGATGTTTGCGTCGCTGTCTGAGCCATCAGCGCCTTGATCCTGGCTCGCAAATGCATATCCGGCAGGTTTGATGAATTCGACTTTGTAGTCGCCCGGAACGAGATTCGTGAATGCGTAGTAACCAGAATTGCCGTTGGTGTCGTTGGCAGTAACTGCTGTTGCGACGAAGCTGCCGTCACCTTTGTAGAGATTGACGGTAACGCCATTCAGACCACTGGTAGCGCCATCGTTTTGCTGGCCATCATTGTTGCCATCGACCCACACGTAATCGCCGAGGCTGGCCAATTTGTAAATGCCGGCATCGATAGTCTGGTCGGATTCGCCGGCGCTCAAGGTCACAACATGGCTCAGGCCTGTTACCTGACTAGCATCGCTATCTGTTGCATCGTTTGCATTGCTGCCGGCATCGGTAGTTGTTAACACCATGTCTGCAGGCGCAAGGAATTTGACTTGATAATCGCCAGCCTTCAGGCCGGTAAACTGGTAATAACCGGATTCAACTTGTGCGGTGCTGTAGTCGTCGCCAGTGGTGGTGCTGGAGATCAGATTGCCGTTGTTGTCATAAAGCTGGACGATGACATGGTCGACACCAGCTTCACCTGATTCCTGGATTCCGTTCGCATTTGTATCGAGCCACACGAAGTTACCAAGCTTGGCATTCTGCAGTTGCACGATGAGTGGCTGAATATTGCCAGCAGGATCGATTACAGCCGAGAAGAACGTGTCGGTAGGTTCGCCACCATTGCCACTGCCAATAGCGGTCGCAGCGGCAGCTTTCAGGAACGTGATGTCGGCAGGGTCAATTACATTGCGATTGTTGTCGTTGAGATAACGTGGATCTGCATGATAAGTAGCAATCTGCGCTGCAGTGAAACCCACGATTTCCCAGATCGCCATCTGGACTTCGCCGTAGTTGAACTGGCCACCGTATTTTGCATCGGACGTAAAATTCTGCGCTAACAGCCAGGACAGCTGATCTACTTTTGCCTGCGTAAGATTGGTGAGGCCGATTGTCTGGTAGGAGCTCAGCACATCACCCGGTAGCTGATCCGCCTGGTACGTAACGCCTTTAACTGAAATTGATGCCGAAGGATTGAGACAGTACGCATCGTAAGTACCGTTGACGATAAGTGGATCGGTACTATTGGTCACTATCATGTCCATGTAACTCGGAGCACCAACATCCGGCTGTTGGCCAAATGTAAGACCACCCGGGTTAGTGGCTGATGACGTGATTCGAAACGTAAATGTACTCATATGTATCCTCTCGCTGTTAATTTTTAAATTTTATGGACGAGCGAAACCCTGCTTGGTTTCGCATTGGTAACTCCATGTGGGGATTGCTGTAAGGCGAAGGGGATATACAACAATTCAGTACAGCGGCTGTCCTTAGTTCAACTCTTGCTTGCCTTTACTTCCATTACTGCTTTTTGAAAGGCACCCCAAAGTGATTGCTGGCACTTTGCAATCTCTATGCCCAAAAAAAAATTGCAACGATTTTAGGGCCCTACAAAAAACAGTGGGCGCGGAAGAATTTGCTCTGTAAAAAAAGCAGACAAAAGCGACTTTAATTCTGGAACGACTTCGGGAAAAAGTCCTGATGGCTCATGATTTTAAGGAAAAATATCAGGAAAAAATCCCGATATTTATAGATCTAAACTGATTTTTTGTGGTTATTGTGTAGAGGCAGGAACTAGTAATTTATGCGAGGTTAACGCGATAAAATTTTCAATCGATTTGAGACAGGTCCCACTTTTCGCAGACAAGTGGAGTGCGTGACTGCGCTGATTGACTTGCAATGTTGGCGACTCTCTCGAGGTCGCCCTGCACGTGAACAACCGTACTTGCAAGATTGTCACATTGGATTTTCTTGAACAGCTCATCGAACTGGTCTGCTGTTTCTATAAAGGCTGCGTTAGCAAAAACATGACGTTCAAACTTTTTCTCTTCCGACATCGCGATGAAGGGATGGGTCTGCAGGAATCGCGTAAGTGCGAGGTCCTGTTTTCGAAACATCATTTTGATGAAGTGGTCGGCCAGATGCGTATTCTCCATCACGTAGGGTTTGAACGATAACTTGAAATACGTGATGTTGTCCGTGAGGAATGGGCTTGAGCCACCAAAGTTGAAACAGCTCATTCCTTTTTCCATCGCCCGCAGCAGACCAAAATAGTAGAAACATGCAACGCTGCCGCTTCGATAATATTCGGGGCGCGCGTCCTTGACCCCACTGAACCTCAGGGTAGCCATGCCGTTTTCAGCATGAAGCATCACTCCTGCAATCCGGTTGCCTTCCTGGGTGATGTATATCAATTCAGATTGTTCGAATACTTTATGGATATCCTGGCGGGAAGAATAAAAAGCGCTATCGCCATGGCGCCCGCTTATGAAAGGGAGATGCATCTGATCGATGAATACGTCGAGCTCGTCATGGTTGGTGCTCAGTTCATGACCCAGTTTGTTTTTACGGATAAGCCTGGGAATTTCTCCTTCCAGGCGATAGCTGGCCTTGTTTAGTTCTTTCAGCGTTTTCGTGCTGTCCAGCGCCAACTGGATCCACATCGGAAGTTTAAAACCGTCTTTGTTGCGCAGGAAAATTTCCCCGAGCTTGCTAGTCTCGATCATGACGAGCTGACATTCGGGCTTGTGTTTTGCGAGATAAGATTCCAACTGCCAGATCCAGATTTTCTCACCAGTCGTTTCGATTGCATCATCGCCACAAACTCGCTTGCCCCAGCATCTCGCACGTCCGCCGTTCATGCCGAGAAATGCACAATGAAGTTTTTCGGACACGTTGTCTGGTGACGAAAAAAAATAGACATCAAGGCAGAGCCACTGATGTACCAAAGAAAATGGCTTTTTAATCGATGCCGGAACGATATTATGTAAAAACTTGATGTGCAGTGCAGTAATCTTGGGCGGCATATCCGAGAATCATTCCAATAAACAACAACAAAACTGAACCAATGACGACGCGACTTTCTTTTTCCCTGTACAACTGCAAGCTGGAAAAACTTACAGATCACAACATCCTGTCTGGTTATGTAGACGGGATCGAGCTTTTTTTCAAAACAGACAAACAACATGACCTTGTTTTATCTGCCGATCCCTTTATCGCGGCGATGTTACTGCCTGCGATGCAGGCGGGTCGCGACATAACGATTCCTGATTATCTGTCAGCCTCACCAAAGTTTCTGCTGAACCTGATCAAATTACAGGAAATTTTTTCACTCTGGTATCCAGAGCTCAAACCGATAACTATTCACTGCAAAGCTGGTGCAGTTGATGCTGCTAGATCGAACCAGGAATGTGCGGCATTTTTTTCGGGTGGGCTTGATGCCAGTTTCACGCTGCTAAAAAACCGCGACATGCTGACACACCTGATTTACGTCAGAGGCATCGACATGCAACTAGGCGATGACACTTTGTATAAGCAGTGCCTGGATGCCAATCGCGAAATCGCCGACAGTTTCGCGAAGGCGCTTGTGCCTATTGAAAGTAACGTGCGGTTTTTTATCAGGTCATTATCGAAGACGAAGATAAACTGGTCGAAGGCGCAAGGTTGTGGCCTGGCCAGTATTGCGTATGCACTCGGGCACCAGACGGTATTTATCAGTTCGAGTAATACCTACGACAACCTGCATCCTTACGGCACTCATCCACTCACTGATCCGCTATTCTCGACTGAGAGTGTCACGATTCTGCATGATGGCTCTGAGGTGAGGAGACATGAGAAGTTGCTGGCTGTGAGCAAGAATGATTTTCTGTTGCAGCGCATTCGTGTGTGCTGGCAGGACAAAGGTCTCAACTGCGGAAAATGCGACAAATGTTTACATTTCCGCATAGCGTTGACGCTGTGTGGTTTAAAGACATCCAACTTTGCGCCATTGACCAACTATGCCGAGCTGGCCGGAGCACATGTGGGCACCGTTGGTGAATTCCTGGAGTGGGATGACAACTTGCAGCTCGCCAGAAAAGTTAATAATCCGAAAGCGTGCAGGGCAATCAACAAACAGCTGAATCGTTTCAGGCTCAAGCAGATTGCAAAACTGGTGGACGAGGTGTTTTTCAGGGGACGTTTTTTTAAACCTGCACCACAGGTTGCGGGCGGTAAATAGTCGCCGCGGGATGATCCACAAAGCGAAGGGTGAGACAGTCGAAGTTGTACTGATCATTTGGTCTGGGTTAGTTTTGTTTCATCCTTATGTGCAACGATCCTGTTTTTACTTCTAGTCTTTAACTCTCCAATTCAGTTGTACGTGGTTATACTTCAGCGCGAGGGGTATTTCGCCAAAGCCAGTTTTACAATCCAAACTGGCGCAATTGTTGTTGATCGGATAATCTCTGCTCGCCCCATCTGCCAGACTGGCATAACAACCAAAACAACAGGGATTACTCATGAAACGTATAATAAAAACGTCCGTTATCCTCGGCGGTATTTTCTCGGCTTTCCTCGGCGCACAGGCCCTCGCGCAGGACCCTGTCACTGGCACACCTGATGAAGCCTTATTTACCGATCCAGATCCAAAACTGAATGCCAACAAACAAGTTGCGCTGCATATCATGCGCGAGCTGCTGCAATGTAACCAATGGTCAAAAGCCGGCAATTGGCTGACAGATCGTTACATCCAGCACAACCCGAATGCAGGGAATGGCCTTGAAGGTGTTGTTGCATTTTTCTCGCGATTCACCCCGTCTGAAAGCTGCGACAAGCTGACGACTCCCATCGTGGCCGTACTTGCTGACGGCGACTATGTCACCGTGGTCATCCCACGTTCTTACGACAATCCGAACAAGCCTGGCGAAAAATACTCCACCACATGGTTTGATATGTGGCGCATTGTGGATGGCAAGGCCGACGAACATTGGGACCCTGCTACGATCGCAGCACGTCCGGCTGGCAACTAGGAAATCATTGCATCAAAAAACCCCGCCAAAGTTCGCGGGTTTTTTTTCGCCTCGAAAATGTGAGCCGCAAATAGGTGGCTACTGCTTGGCTATTGGCCGTTCCATGAGTTTTGCATTTCGTAATATAAAAATGACGCGGTCCAGGTGATCAACACAAGCCCGGTCAACGATTCAATGCCAGTGAGATAACGCAGGTCACCTATCGGATGGATATCACCGAAGCCGACTGTGCTGTAGGTGATGAATGAAAAGTAAACGCAGTCCAGCAATGAGCCATCAAAATTGCCCACAAGACCACCCCAGTTATCCTTGCCATTCATGAAGTAATACGCAAACGCGAAAATCCAGATTTCGACTGTATGTGCAACCAGCGCGACGAATACACCGAAAATAATGCGTAGTCGTGGCCTGATACCGAGGCGTGGAATAAGACGTGTGGCGTGAAACAGAAATTCGTAATGCACAGCGACCACGAGTGCGACGAGCAAACAATTGAGTAGAACAACTATAAACATCGGGATGTGTACCTTGATACGCGGTTGGGCAACTGGTAACGATAGAATGTTGTAACGGCCAATTACTGTCCAGCTCTGATCAATGCATCGCTGGCAAGACTGATCCGCTTTAGGATCGTGCTTGTTTCAGGTCAAATTTTCTGTATTGAAACCCTTTTCCCTATGTATGAAAAACCAAAAATGAAACGCGCAAGCCGTGTTGATTTCCGGTTAACATTCTCTTGCTGTCTTAAACATTACAGCAGGTATTCAACCTCCGCGTGCAGTTTTCGAAATTTATTTGAGCCTCGATATGAATCGTAGTTTGTTAATCCTTTTGTTTGTGTCCCTGACCACTTTGCAGGGCTGTTCACCTGCATCTGAAGAGTCTGGATCCGGTCCTGCAACTCCTGAAGAGAATATTGTCGCTCAGGACGGTGTTCGGCAGGCTGCTCCACAAGTCGCCGAACCTGCCGTACCGAATGCGTTCGCAATATTCAACACATCGATATCGGTCAGGGACATCATGAATTCGGTTATCAATCCCAATGCGCGCCAGTTGTGGGGCGGCGTGAGTTATGTGGAATCAGAAGAAGGTGTTGAAGAGACTTTTCCGCAGACACAGGAAGACTGGGATCGTCTGAAAGCCAATGCAATTGCGCTGGTCGAAGGCAGCAATGCGCTGATGCTGCCGGGCCGCGGGATGAATTCTGCAGGTGTGACACCGGATCGCCCCGATTTTCAGTTCGCGCCTGAAGAGATCGAACAATTGCTGCGCGACGATCCGGAAAACTGGATCATCAACTTGCAGGCTATGCAGGATTCGGTGCTCGAAACCATTGACGCCATAGATAGAAAAGACATCCTCGCGTTCACGGAGCGCGG